>NZ_JAKGBZ010000018.1 GCF_021556475.1 Acidiphilium iwatense
CACGCCCCCGCGCGGGGGGGCGACTTGGCGATCATGGGATGCTTTGAAAGCCACAAAGTGTTTCGATCCACGCCCCCGCGCGGGGGGCGACGGCCGGCGGTCGAATAGACGATCGGATAGTCGTAGTTTCGATCCACGCCCCCGCGCGGGGGGCGACCACGGTGGTATTCCGTGGTGTTGACGCCGCCGAGGTTTCGATCCACGCCCCCGCGCGGGGGGCGACCATCGCGCTTCCCGCCGAGGCCAAAGCCGATTGGGTTTCGATCCACGCCCCCGCGCGGGGGGCGACTCGAGCAGAACGCGCCGCACCCGAGGTTGTAGATGTTTCGATCCACGCCCCCGCGCGGGGGGCGACCTGCGAGAACGTCTTGATCAGGCCCGGTTCGGTGTTTCGATCCACGCCCCCGCGCGGGGGGCGACGTGCGATGTCAGCGCGGTCCAGGCAATAGCCGAGTTTCGATCCACGCCCCCGCGCGGGGGGCGACGTGCATGGTGTGGTCGTCCCGGAGTGGGTCGTTCTGTTTCGATCCACGCCCCCGCGCGGGGGGCGACCGCCCGATCTCGATCCATTTATCGCGCCAAGCAGGTTTCGATCCACGCCCCCGCGCGGGGGGCGACCTTGGCGGATTCCTCATGCGACGGCGGCGTCGAGTTTCGATCCACGCCCCCGCGCGGGGGGCGACTCGTCTCATCGTCCTTCGGCCTGAGCCCGATCTGGTTTCGATCCACGCCCCCGCGCGGGGGGCGACTCAGAAACGTCCATCACGCCACCGCAATGCAGTCGTTTCGATCCACGCCCCCGCGCGGGGGGCGACCTGTGGGCGCTGATCGTCTCGCAGCCCAGCCTTGTTTCGATCCACGCCCCCGCGCGGGGGGCGACTTCGGGCACACCGATGACAGCGGCGATCTGACGGGTTTCGATCCACGCCCCCGCGCGGGGGGCGACGCCCGCGTTTAACGCGGGATTGGCGGCTGCGCTGTTTCGATCCACGCCCCCGCGCGGGGGGCGACCTTGCATGATCCGCGCGCTCGATGTATGCCGCAGTTTCGATCCACGCCCCCGCGCGGGGGGCGACTTCCTTATCAGTCATGGCTTTGCTCCTTTTTGTGTTTCGATCCACGCCCCCGCGCGGGGGGCGACAGGAAACGCGTGTAATTATAGTGTAGATAGATTGTTTCGATCCACGCCCCCGCGCGGGGGGCGACCACAAGACAACGGCGCCGTTCTGTCTCTCACTGGTGTTTCGATCCACGCCCCCGCGCGGGGGGCGACCGGCCGCTTTTGGCACCCTTGGCATCACCCAGCCGTTTCGATCCACGCCCCCGCGCGGGGGGCGACCTCGACCACGATGAGACCTACGGCACGCTCTATGGGTTTCGATCCACGCCCCCGCGCGGGGGGCGACTCCTCGCCACGGTATCAGGGCAGACGGCACAGACCGCGTTTCGATCCACGCCCCCGCGCGGGGGGCGACAATCGCAGCAGACCTCTGCAGCCGCCTCCGTGGCGTTTCGATCCACGCCCCCGCGCGGGGGGCGACAACCGTCCTGTTCGTTTGGCTGATCGGCAACCAGTTTCGATCCACGCCCCCGCGCGGGGGGCGACCACCGCGACTCGCTGGCAGTGCGCGAGATGATAGTTTCGATCCACGCCCCCGCGCGGGGGGCGACTTATGCGAGGGCCAGTGCCAAGGCGCGCAGCGTAGTTTCGATCCACGCCCCCGCGCGGGGGGCGACACGATCCCCATGCCGATCCGGCCAGCCAGCGCCGCGTTTCGATCCACGCCCCCGCGCGGGGGGCGACCGCACGAGGGCGAGCCATATGGCCACGTCACCCGTTTCGATCCACGCCCCCGCGCGGGGGGCGACTTGCCCTCGGCTGCCGTGCTGATCGGCGAGTCGCTGTTTCGATCCACGCCCCCGCGCGGGGGGCGACTGGCCGGCCGTCGTGATCTCTGAATGGAAACTTTTGTTTCGATCCACGCCCCCGCGCGGGGGGCGACACGGCGCTCAGGTGCAGGCGGAGCAGATTGCCGCGTTTCGATCCACGCCCCCGCGCGGGGGGCGACGATCATCGGGGTTGGGAATATCGAAAATCTGTATGTTTCGATCCACGCCCCCGCGCGGGGGGCGACAGAGGCGATGCGTTTAGCGCTCGATTGTGGATTAGTTTCGATCCACGCCCCCGCGCGGGGGGCGACCTGATAATCGGCCGCGCCGTCGGGAAACTCAGCCTGTTTCGATCCACGCCCCCGCGCGGGGGGCGACCCCAGCCGGTGCACGAACAGAGACGGACATCCGTGTTTCGATCCACGCCCCCGCGCGGGGGGCGACTTGTGTTGATCTGGAACCAATCGACCGCATACCAGTTTCGATCCACGCCCCCGCGCGGGGGGCGACCCGCATCGAAGCATGCCTCGACATACTCCGAGCAGTTTCGATCCACGCCCCCGCGCGGGGGGCGACGGTCATTTCTCGCATCACCAACGGCGCCGTCACTGCGTTTCGATCCACGCCCCCGCGCGGGGGGCGACTCCCCATGCTTTCTACAAGACCGTCATCTACAAAGTTTCGATCCACGCCCCCGCGCGGGGGGCGACCGCGCACTGGACACCGACAATCTCTACGGATCGGTGTTTCGATCCACGCCCCCGCGCGGGGGGCGACGTGTCGCCAATAACGTGCTCGCGCTTCCGTTCCAGTTTCGATCCACGCCCCCGCGCGGGGGGCGACCCCAGCCGGTGCACGAACAGAGACGGACATCCATGTTTCGATCCACGCCCCCGCGCGGGGGGCGACCCCAGCCGGTGCACGAACAGAGACGGACATCCATGTTTCGATCCACGCCCCCGCGCGGGGGGCGACATGACAGCCTCCTGACGTCGCTCTCGAATATCGCGTTTCGATCCACGCCCCCGCGCGGGGGGCGACTTCGCGCTTCGGCCGCCTCGAATTGCACCCCGAGGTTTCGATCCACGCCCCCGCGCGGGGGGCGACCAGACGCTCTATGCTTTGTATCGTGCGGCGCATGTTTCGATCCACGCCCCCGCGCGGGGGGCGACACGCGCTCGGCGCCTATGGTGTGAGTGTTCGGAAGTTTCGATCCACGCCCCCGCGCGGGGGGCGACCCCGCATCGCCGAAATCGAATGGAGACCCCATGCGTTTCGATCCACGCCCCCGCGCGGGGGGCGACACCGCATGAGGTTGTCTTGTATCGGCAGATCATGTTTCGATCCACGCCCCCGCGCGGGGGGCGACGTCGATCAACTTGTCGTTGATCCACCAAGCCGACGTTTCGATCCACGCCCCCGCGCGGGGGGCGACGCGCGATTCTGATCCGCCTGGCTTCGCTTACTATGTTTCGATCCACGCCCCCGCGCGGGGGGCGACGGCCTTGTTGTATCCGCAGAACTGCGCTTCGTCATCATTACCATTTGCGCGAACCTGGCCAATACAACCGGCGCACGGCGCCCGTAACCGGCGCCGCTAAAATATCCTATTCATTTGTCAAAGAATTTTACTCCGCGAACCCGCCCGGAAAATGCCGCTCGCTACAGGTTCGCGCGGCTAAAACAGCAGCGGGCCTTCCAGGTCCAAGTCAGGTTTCGCACCCACATGCTCCACGCGCCGCCGCCCCTCGGCGCCAAGCCGGTAAAAGCGCAAGCTATCCTCCGCCGGCAGGATTTCGGCAATCAGCCGGGTGCGCAACGCCACCCATTGCGCCGGGTCCACCTCGCACTCAAACACCGAGTTCTGCACGCGCTGGCCGTAGTCAAGACAGGCACGCGCCACCCGGCGCAGGCGCCGCCGGTCCGCTACGGTCGTCGTGCCAACATCATATGTAATGAGCATCAACATCGCCGCTATTTCCAGATGAACGCCGGGTAGCCATCCATATCGCCGCGCAGATGCCGTGCCAGCAGCTGGGCCTGGATGTGAGGAACCAGGCCCAGCGTAACCTTCTCGTTTAAAAATGGGTGGACGAGTTCATCCTTCTTGCGTTCTTGGTAGGCTACCAGCACGGTTTTGCGGGCCTCATCCGTCAACCGCACGGCGCCACCATCTTCAAAGACAAAATCCTTCGGCGTAAGCTGACGGCGATTGATGAGGCTGAGCACCAAGCGGTCCGCCAGGACAGGGCGGAATTCCTCCATCAAATCCAGGGCGAGGCTTGCCCGGCCAGGGCGATCAGCGTGAAGAAACCCCACCTGCGGGTCCAGCCCCACGCCCTCCAGCGCCGATCGGCAATCATGCCCCAACATCGCGTACAGAAACGAGAGCAGCGCATTCACGGCGTCCAATGGCGGGCGGCGGGTGCGCACCGAGAATGAAAAATCGCTGCTGCGGATGAGGTGATTGAAGACACTGAAGTACACCTGCGCGGCCTCGCCCTCCAATCCGCGCAACAGAGCGACGCCGTCATTTTGCAGTGCTCGCCGGGCAACATCCGAAAGCCGCGCCTCGGCGCCCGTCAGCGCCTCGCAGGCTTCAGACGCAAGCGTTTCACCATGATCTCGCAGCGCCCGGCGAACAACGGCGCGCTGGTTGGCCGTCTTGGCCGCGACGATTCCCTGTACAATGGAAACCCCGCGCGCCGGGTCGTCCGCCAAGCGATATTGGCCCCGGCGAAGCAGAACATTGCCGCTGCGCACCCCTTCCAAACGGGCCAGGAAGCGGCCATTCGGATCGAGCAACGACACGCAGATGCCCGCTTCGGCACAAGCCGCCAGCGCCGCCGGAGATGCACCAGCCCGCCCGAAGCAAATCAACCCCGAGAGCATGTGCAGCGGCGCGCGGCCCAGTTCCTGTCCCTTCGCCTCCACCACCAGATTTTCGCCGTCCTTGCGGACCCAGGCGTTCTCCGTGGTCACATAGATGGTGTTGAGATGCCGCCGCATGACTACCGCCCTATTTGCCGTACAAGCCAAGCCGTGATGCGGGGTGGCGTTTGCAAGGCCTCCGGCGCGCACAAATCATGCAGCGAGCAGTTCGCACAGCTTGGCTTGTACACAGGCGGCGGCGTCTGACCGGACGCCAACAGGGCACGGGTTTGCCGGGCGATTTCCTGCGTCAGAGCGCGAAGCGTGTTATCGAAGGCAACTTCAATACGCCGCCGCGTGGCGCCGTAGAACAAGGCCCCTTGTGGCACGGCGCAGTCAAACATCTCCTCCAGGCAGATCGCCTGCGCGCAAAGCTGCACCTCGTCAGCCCGGTGCGCCTTCGGCCGGCCACGCTTGTACTCCACCGGATAAGGCTGGCCGCCGTGCATCTCCACCACGTCCGCTTTGCCCGCCACGCCCAGCGAAAAGGAGCGCAACGTGAGTGAACGCAGGATTTTAACGCCCTGGCGCCGCTCCGGCGGCCCCGTATCGGCGCGCTGGTGCAGAGCGCGCCCTTCCGCCGTCGCCGAATCCTCGGCCCAAAGCCGCTCCACGTGGATGAGCGCGCATTGCCTCGGGCAAAACAGAAAATGCTGCAAAGCCGAGAGCGGTATCAGCGCCTCTTCCTGCGCCTCCGTTCCCGGCTTCAGGCTCACCGGTCGATCAACTCCACGCCAGCGGGCAGGTTGTCGCGGTCCACACGAATTTCATAGTCATCGAAGCTGCGGGCCGGCGGCCAGTTGTCTGTGGCATCGTCGCCAATCGCGTGGGTGGCCCCTTTGTAGCGGCGCAGCGTGGTGACCCGCCCGAACAGTTCGTGCGAAGGGGCATTGCCCAGAGCGGATTGATGCCGGAAGATGAACAGCTTGCGCTTTACCATCTCGCCACGCGCGGCGGAGCGGTCATGCTCGAACATGTTCTGGTCCAGCGCCTCGAACAACACGTCCAGGTCTTCTTGCGTAAAACCCGTGCCCTTGGTGTCGTGTGAGGCGAGAGGCGCGGAGACATAGCCATGCACCCGATACAACCCGTAAGGGATGATGTGCTTGCGGCCCATGGTGCGCTTGTCACCGCGCTTCTCGTCATCGCCTTCGGTGAACTCTTTCTTTTCCTTCTCGCTGGTCGCCGCCATACGGGTGATGGAGATTTCCAGCGGCAACACTGGTTCCACGGACTCCGCGAAGCTCAACTGTACGGGACCGCGCACCTGGCCGCAATTAATGCCGGTGGAGAGCACGCCGCCGAAGGCGCGAATGTCGAAGAAATTTCCGCACATGAATTTGCGCAGCTTCAGCGCATCATCATCGTTCTTCGGCGAAAGCTTCGTTGCCGTTTTCACCTCCTTGTAATCAGGGCATTCCGCAATATAGGCCTCGCGGTGCTTCTCGTTCAGCACCGCACCCTCCGTAACATAAATGCGGTAGCGCGGCTGGTTCTCCCGGCTCAGCTCCACCCAGTTACGGATTTTGCGCTTCAGGCACACATCCGTAACCAAGCCCCTGCTGGTCTCTGGATCCAGACGCGGCATGTTGCCAGCGTCCGGATCACCATTCGGGTTGCCATTGGTCACGTCGAAAAACAGCACGAAGTCGTGCCGCTGTGTCAGGGGCGTGCTCATTTATTGTCTCCCTCTTCCTGTTGCGCGGCTTCGCTCTGACTACGTGGCGCCCGCTCATGGTAATAGCCGACAGCGAAACGTCCTTGCGCTTCCAAAGTCAGCGTTTTCGGGAGAGCCGGATCAAGATGCGAAAAAATTTCTTCCAGACGCCGCTCGATCCACCAACCTTTGTTGCGCTTTTGCGCATCTGAAATGTGATTGCGGGCGTTACGCAATAGCGGACCAAACACACGCGCCGGTGTGGCTGAAGCCGCGCCGTAATATCTGTCAGCAATGGAGGCATTCACCTTACCTAACGCCTCTTTTTGCGCGCCAACCAACACGGCGAATAGCCGCCCTAATTGATACGCTTGATCGCGGGACTCCGGGTTGAGGGCCACGGGCAGCTTCTCCTTTTCCGAAACACTTTGGTTAATACAGGCTTTGATGACGGCGGCGTGCCAACCGGAGAGCGAATCGCCCGCACGCAAGCGCATGATGACGGCGGTAAGCAGCGTGCGTGGATAGGGGTGCCCGGCCAGAACGGCCCTGGCCGTCTCCCCGGCCAGCAGCGGCGGCACGTTCTCGGGTTTTTCCTGCAAGGCCGTTGTACGGACAAGCAAGTAACGGATGGACGGCGGACGGTTCCACGGCGCCGGTTCGATATTTAGTGCCTCAAAATGTTTAGCCAGACGCGCAAAGAAGTTGCCGAACGTATCCACCAGCCAGAAGCGCACGGCGAGCCGCGCCGCGTTGGGGGCAAGGCCCAGGATGTAAAAGCGCGTGCCCGATTGTAGACCCGGAAATGCACTCGGCGGGCGCCCCGCGCGAATGTCCACCAAGGCATCGCGCAGTTTAGTCGCCTCGGATGGATCGTCCGGTGGCTCCATGCCCATTGCCATCGCCATTTCGGCAGCGGCGGCGGCTTCCTCGCCAAATCCCTGAGCATCCGCCCAGAAGGCGATGGTGGTGTCGCCGATCTTAAGCCGGTTGCTACTGCCACGGTCCAGTAGCCGGTTCAGCGCCGTACCGTAACGGAACGCCGCCTGCACCGAGGTTGGCGCGTTGGCGCCACTATCCGCGCTGTAGGAAGTGAAAGCATCTGCGTTGTACGAAACGAGCCGCGCTCCGGAACTCTGCGCACCGTCCACCCCTTGGATCGCCGGGTGTAGCCGTTCGATTGGTCTTTCCTCACCCGTCACCAAGCAGATGCCGGTTTTCCAAACCTCTCCCGGCTCTTCGATCAGCCGCTGCGCCGCCGGGCGCTCATGCAGATATTCAAGCTTTCCGCCAGTCAACCCAAACACGACATTCCTGTCGAGCATATCGGGCAAAAAGCGCGCGTCTCCCTCAAAATCTTCCGGCTTCCACGTGTTGAGAAATGCCAGCAACGCACAAAGGCCCGCATCGTCCGAACCCACCAGGCGCTCGCGGTGCAAGCGAACGAATTCAGCGTGCTCCTTTTCAAAGAAACGGATCGCTTTCTTATCCTTGTCGCGCCCGACGCCCAGCGTGTAAGCGGTTTTGTCCCACAAGAAATTGCTGGAAATACCAGAGGTCCGAATGACCTCCTGCGGCACGGAAAGCCTGCGCGGTTGTGGCTTCTTGCCGCTGTAGTCGTTCAAGTCATCGACCTTTGCAATGCTTCCATCCGGGTTCAACCACACGCAAACCTCGATGGACTTGCGCGAATACCCCGGCGGCTCGGCATCCCCCCGCTCCGCCATGCGAACATAGTAATGGTTAAGCGCCTGTAGAACGGTCATGCCGTCAGCCCCTCAGCCACCAGTTTAGCAACGTTCAGCACGCCATCCTCAAGCCGGCCACGGAAAAAACGGGAGGTGTTGTCCTTGGCAAAGTCGATGTCGTGCAACATCCAGCCCAGGTCGCGGTTACGGTCCGCCTCCGGTAGCTCATTGACTGGTAGCAATGCACCTTCCGGGACCAAAGCGAAATTTGCGGCGAATTCCCGCGTGCCCAGGCAAGGGCGATGAAAACATTGCCCCGTCTCCGCGCGCCGGTTGAACATGGAGATGTGCTTGGCCTCGGTGTCTTCCGGGCCGGCCTTATCTGTGAGGGTGAAATGCGCTTCAATAACGTAGGCCACATGGCGCAGCAGCGTGGTGGAGCGCTGCGTGCCGTGTGGCGCTCCAGCAGAAAGGGACAACCCCTTGAGGTCGCCGCGCTTCATTGCGCTGCGCGCCGTCGATTCGGAGATTTTGTTGTTCACTTCGTTGCGGCGGATGGTCTGAAAGCGGATCGGCTTCAGCACATGAATCCGGTCCACCTGCCAAAGGATGGCGGGCTTCCAGTGAATCGCCTCCAGAATCCCCCGCGCGGCGGAGGGCGTCATCACGTCATAGGAGACGCGCTCAACCTTCATCTCTGGGCGCGTGAAGCAGGCATAATCGCCCCAGACATGCAAACGGACGCCATAACTCATGATTGGACGCTCCGAATCGCTCTACTTGTAAGGGAATTGTTGACGGAATTTTACCAAACTTCAATCCCGACGCTTTGGTCCTGGTAAATTCTTTGTTGGCAGTGCCCGTTGAGCGAAGAGAAAATTGCCCCCGACATTTCTGTCAGGGGCTTTTGCGCGTCAGTTGCAAACGAGATTAACACGTTTCGATCCACAGGCGGTCTCACGCCGCCCGACTATTATGGGCTCAATTTCGACTTCGAGATGAAACGCGCCAATACTTAACCTGATTGTCAGCTTTTGACGTCGACGCATTTGCCCAGCCTCCTTTTGGCCAGGAAGCCTGTTTGCCACATGCGCGGAACCGGGTCAATGTTCTTGCAAAGGAAATTAACACGAAGATTATATTGGACGGATGTTAAAGAACATTCTCCTCCGCTCCTCGCTCCCATGGATCATCCAGACTCAGCCCACTTACCTCGTCATAAAGACCTGCACTTTCCACCACCATAAACCGCTCGTCATAAGCATCTGGCCGCACTGGCTGGATGCCCCCGCTCTTGCGCAGCCCCTGCCACACGTCCTCGGGCACCGGCACGGTATATTGCTGAAGCTTCTGCAGCGTGCCGCGCGGCGGCACCGGGGCATGACGCAATGCTTCCAGCGCCTCTCCGGCGCCGCCGCGCCAATTCACGATCACGTTGCGCATCCTGTCATCAATCAACCGGAACGCTTCGGCAATGCTGGCGAAGGGAAAGTCCGCACCGCTCTCAGCCACGGCGCGCAGCACGCCTGGGAACTCTCCTACCGTGAGTGCATCCAGCTGGTCTGGCCCCTTATTGAAGTAAAGCTCCTGGAAATAGCCTTGTACCGCTTCCAGCCCCAGTGGGTCCGGCATCTTCAGCGGCCCCTCGGCGGCCTGAGAAAATGCACGGAAGGCGCGGGGCGTCTTGTGGTCAGCCGGCTCAAACACCACCACCCGGCCCTTCTCCGGCAACTTCCCTTCCCTATTGCACCGCCCCGCCGCTTGCGCGATTGAGTCCAGCCCCGCTTTCGCGCGCCAGACCTCGGCGAAGTCAACGTCCACTCCGGCCTCAATCAGGCTGGTCGCCACCAGACGCACCGGGCGCGAATTCGCCAGGTCGTCACGAATTTGCACCAGCACTTCGCGCCGATGGGCGGCACACATCAGCGTCGTCAAATGCCGCGCGCTTGGCAGAGCGGCAATCAACCCAAACAGCGCCTTGGCATGGGCGCGGGTATTCACGATGCACAGCATCCGGTCCTGTTTCACGAACCGGGCGGCAATTTCAGCATCCGTTACCGGCGCCGGCAAAACCTCAACCCGAACGCGCTTCAGGGCTGCAAACAAGGCTTCGGGGTCAGGGGCCAACTCACGCTCCGGGCCGATGTCAAACCCGAGTTGCCGCTTGTCTTTCATGCGTGGCAAGGCATTATCCTGGCGCCGCCAAGCGGGCTGCGTGGCCGTACACAACACCACGCTGGCGCCGTAATTCAGCGTCAACTCCTCCAATGCCGCGAGACAGGGCCGCAGCACGGGTAAAGGCAATGTCTGGGCTTCGTCCAGCACGATCACGCTGCGCGCGATGTTGTGCAGTTTGCGGCAGGCGGAAGGCCGTGCGGCAAACAGGCTCTCGAAGAACTGCACCGCCGTGGTCACGATGACCGGCTCCGCCCAATTCTCCGTCGCATTACGGAGTTTCTTAACCCCATCCGGGTCGGCCTCCTCTTTCGCCTTGTTTCCGTCAAAACCGCTATGGTGCTCCAGCACGTCCGCATCGCCCAGGGCGTTCTTGAAGACCTGTGCCGTCTGTTCGATGATCGAGGTGTAGGGGGCAACGTAGATAACCCGCCGCAACCCGTGCTTCGCCGCGTGCTCCAGCGCAAAAGAGAGAGACGCCAGGGTTTTGCCGCCGCCGGTGGGGACCGTCATGGTAAAAAGACCAGGGGCTAAGGCGGCGCTCTCACGGGCACGGGACAGAATTTGGTTGCGAAGCCTGTTCAACTCTCTGGCCTTCTCTGTGGCTTTCGCCTGGGCAAATTTCGCCATGAAGTCCGCAAGGCGGGCGTGCAGATCAGGAGTGGCGGCGAAACCATCCCGCGTTTTGGCGGCGGCGGGATCATAGAAGGCCTCCGTGGCGAGAAAATCCGCGTCCACCAGGCAAGAAAACAGCATCCGCACAAAGAAGGACTGCGTGAAATACTTCTCCGGGTTTCGCCGGTTTGCATCCTTACCCCAGTCAGGCAGCGCCAGCGAGGGGAGCGAGCCAGTATAGGCTTCCCACCCCGTGTATTTCTCCAGCTTCTTTCGCAGCCGCTCGTTCAGGGATTTGCCGTCCGCAAGACCGGCATGGTGCCCCGCCACGGCAAAGGCCAGAAAGCGCCCTAACGGCCCAAATTGCTGTACCGCTTCCACAGCGCCCGCAGTGCTATGGTCGGGGCTGACGCCCCTGCCACGGATATAGGACTGGTAGGCGTCCGACGCCTTGCCGATGTCGTGTAACAACCCAGAAGCTTCCCCCCAGTTTGCCAATTTGAGCGGCTCGCCGAAATCGTGTGTCATTTTGGCGACTTCCCGCAAGTGATCTCCCAGCGGTTCCCAGCAGGTTTCATCGGTTGTTCTCGGTACGGAGTGGGCAAAGCGGAACACGCCAAAAGCCTACCATTCAACCATTGGTGGCGGAAGCTTTTGAGCGACGGCGGCGCTGCGGCGGTTTGAGTTTTGCCATCCCTACGATATTTTACGGGGGGCAAGCCCCTGGTTGCACTTTTACCTTGGCGCTGCGCAATAATGACCGCAATGGTAGCTTCCGGGACAATATGGCGCTAATGACCAGTTACAGGGCCAGTTACTGTTTGCCCCTCGCGCTAACCTTGGAGGTTTTGACGCATGTTGAACCGGCCACCGCCGCATACGGAGGCTGAGATTCAAGCTCTGGTGGATGAGTTCGCGGCCTCGTACGAGCCGGGGGTGACAATCCTGACGGCGTGGTTCCGGCTGCAAGCGCCTCGGATAAATGGGTTGCTGGACGCACATTGGAAATGGGCGGAAATCGCCGCGATTCTGACGCGTGCGGGGGTGATTTACGGCACGGGCAAACCCTGGACGGTGGAGGTTCTGACGGCGACCTATCATCGGGCCAAGAAGCCACTCAAATCGTCAAAGCCCCGTTGGCCTGCCGCGAGTGACATGCCGGCTTCGCCGAATGAGCCCTCGAAATCCTCGTAAAACAGCTTTCAAATGGTTGGATATGGAGAAGGTGCAAAACCTGAAACTACCCATCTATCTACTCGGATAACTGCCTATATAACTCACGCTATAACTACCTATATTACTGCATATGAAACTGCCAATATAACTACCTAAGTAACTGGGTAATACCGGCCGTTAGGTGTGGTATTGGGTTATGTTTCTACAACAGACCAAGGAATGCAAGCGCATGCTGCGATATTGCAATGACGCCGCCGATCGCGCCACCGCGTCATTCACCTCCCTTCTGATCTTGATTCTCCCTGCATGTGCTCGGCTGTGCAAGGCCGCTCGCCGTGCTCGCCCGTCGGGCTGCGCGCGTCTGCGCGCCGTCCGCGGCGGTGGCCGCTGCGCGTCCATCCTTTGACGGCCTGCGCGCATTGCGGGTTATTGTTCCCAGGGACGGGACAAGGAACGGGGGTTTGCCGGTCCGAACAAAGAACGGCTGTTGCTGCCATGACAAATGTGCCATTATATGGTACAAATAGAATAATTACGTTTGAATTGGGACCGCCGCTATGAATCTACAAATACGAGACCCTCGTGCGCGCGAGCTTGCCAGACGAATTGCGCAGCGCCGCCACATCTCCATGACCGAGGCTGTTGTTGAGGCCCTGGAAGCGGAATACCGGCGCGTGGCCGCTCGGCAATCTCTCGCAGAGCGTTTAGGTGCTATCGCGGACGAACTTGCCGCTTTGGCCAAGCCAGGCGGGCGGGATATGACGAAGGACGAGATCGACGCGATGTGGGGTCATCCCTGATGTTCATCGACACGTCGGTCATCGTCGCGATCCTTTCCAAGGAGCCCGATGCAACCGAATTTGCGAACAAGATCGAGGCGGCGGAGTGCTGCACGTCGGCTTTGGTTATTCTGGAAGCTGCCATGAGGCTTTCAACAAAACTGGGGATTGATCCGGTTGAGGTGGAACAGCGGATTCAGGCTCTCTTGGACGAGGCCAGAATCAGGCTCGCACCGATGGATGCGAGAACAGCCAGCTTGGCGGTGAAAGCTTTTGCCGATTATGGAAAAGGCAGGGGCCATCCCGCCCAGCTCAACTTGGCAGACTGTCTCTCTTATGCTTGCGCCAAGGCGCAAAACATCCCGCTCCTCTACAAAGGGAAGGACTTTTCGCACACTGATTTGGGGTAAGCGTTACCTATCCTCACCCCGCGATGGCCCGATCTGCCCCGGCAGCAAGGAGAAAGATCAAGCCCTGTAACTGGTGCCAGAATTATGCGAATACCGGCGCCATGTGGACCCAAACCCCAAATTCGCCCGTTGGCTGGCCTGTAACCGGAGCGCCCAGAGCCCGAGTGGCGGCACATGAAACAGCCCAATACCTGAGATCATTGCGATTTCGACCTGCACAGATTCTACACAGGCCGAAAAACGCTAAAATTATTTAAGGAAATCAACATCATGCCCAGCTATCAATACGTCTACGTGATGAAAGACCTCACCAAAGCCTTCCCCGGCGGGCGCGAGGTGTTCAAGGGAATCACCCTGTCCTTCCTGCCCGGCGTGAAAATCGGCGTGCTCGGCGTCAATGGCGCGGGCAAATCCACCCTGCTCAAAATCATGGCCGGGATCGAAAAGGAGTTCGGCGGCGAAGCCTGGGCCGCCGAGGGGGCCACCATCGGCTATCTGTCGCAGGAACCGCATCTCGACGCCGGCTTGACGGTGGGAGAAAACGTCGCGCTCGCCTTCGCCGAACTACGCGCGGCGATCGCCCGGTTCAACGCGATCTCGGAAGAATTCGCCGAGCCGATGGACGACGCCAGGATGAACGCCTTGCTCGCCGAGCAGGCGGAATTGCAGGAGAAAATCGACGCCAAGGACGGCTGGGAACTCGACCGGCGGATCGATATCGCGCTCGACGCGCTGCGCTGCCCGTCGGCCGAAAGCGCGGTCACCAATCTTTCGGGCGGCGAGCGCAGGCGGGTGGCCTTGTGCCGGCTGCTGCTGGAAAAGCCCGATCTGCTGCTACTCGACGAACCGACCAACCATCTCGACGCCGAATCGGTCGCCTGGCTGGAAAAAACCATGCGCAACTATGCCGGCACCGTGATCGTGGTGACCCATGACCGGTATTTTCTCGAAAACGTCACCAACTGGATTCTCGAACTCGAACGCGGCCGCGGCTATCCGTTCGAGGGCAATTACACCTCCTGGCTGGAGCAGAAGCAGAAGCGGCTGGCGCAGGAAGAGAAAGAGGAATCCGCCCGCCAGCGCGCGCTCAAGGAAGAGCGCGAATGGATCGGCGCGTCGCCCAAGGCTCGGCAGGCGAAAAGCCGCGCGCGCATCACCCGCTACGAGGACATGCTGGCGAAATCGCAGGAGCAGGTGTCGGGCGTCGCCGATATCGTCATCCCGCCCGGCCCGCGCCTGGGCGGCACCGTCATCGAGGCGGAAGCCCTGCGCAAGGGCTTCGGCAACAACCTGCTGATCGACGGCGTGTCGTTCAAGCTGCCGCCGGGCGGCATCGTCGGCGTGATCGGCCCGAACGGCGCGGGCAAGACCACGCTGTTCAAGATGATTACCGGCGCCGAACACCCGGATTCCGGCACGTTCAAGGTCGGCGATACCGTCCGGCTCGGCTATGTCGATCAGTCGCGCGACAGCCTGAACGCCGACAAATCGGTCTGGGAGGAAATCTCGGGCGGCACCGACGTGATCCATCTCGGCAAGCGCGCGGTGCCGTCGCGCGCCTATGTCGGCGCGTTCAACTTCAAGGGCGCCGATCAGCAGAAGAAAGTCGGCATCCTCTCCGGCGGCGAGCGCAACCGCGTGCATCTCGCGAAAATGCTCAAGGGCGAACACAACGTCATTCTGCTGGACGAGCCGACCAACGATCTGGATGTCGATACCCTGCGCGCGCTCGAAGAGGCGCTGATGGAATTCCCCGGCTGCGCCGTCATCATCTCGCACGACCGCTGGTTCCTCGACCGTCTCGCCACCCATATCCTCGCCTTTGAAGGCGACAGCCACGTCGAATGGTTCGAAGGCAACTTCGAGGCCTACGAAGAGGATAAACGCCGCCGCCTCGGGGCCGACGCCACCGAACCCCACCGCATCAAATATCGCCCCCTGACACGGTGACACGCCGATGCGGGGTGTGCATGGGCGCATGGGGCTCCCCCTTCAGGCGCTTTCCATTGGCTTTCGCCAATGGAACCTTGGCGCCTTCCGCCCCATACCCCGCCAGAGGCTCCGCCTCTGGACTCCGCTAAGGGCTAGGCCCTTAGAACCGGGATTTGCGGCTCAGGACAGGCGGGGCCAGAACGTGCTCGTCGTGAGCGTTAGCCCCGCCTGCCCTGAGCCGCAGTTCTGGATTCCAAAGGCTCGGCCTTTGGTGGGGGTTCAGGGGGCAAAGCCCCCTGATGGGGATCAGGGTGAAACCCCGCGCGACCCATGAGCAACCCGGCATGGTGTGTCGCCACGGCCAGGCTGCGGTTGGAGCCGGTGGGGTGGGGGGATTTGGCGGATCTGGTGGCGTTGAAGACCGATCCGCGGGCGTTCGCGATGATGCTGGGCGGGGTGCGGACGCGCGAGCGCGTGGTCGAGGAGTTGGCCGAGGATGTTGCGGCGTGGGGTGCGCTGGGGTTCGGGATTTGGGCGGTGCGGGGGCTGCACACCGGCAATTTCCTGGGGATGACGGGTCTGGCGGAGCGGCCGGATCAGCGCGGGATTGCGCTGCGGTTCGCGTTATGGCCGGAGGTTCGGGGGGCCGGGCTGGCGCGCGAGGCGGCGGGTGCCGCGTTGCGCTATGGCCATGGGCAGGCGGGGCTTGGGCGGATCGTGGCCGTCGCGCGGGCTGACAATTTCGCCTCGCGCACGGTTCTGGGCGCGATCGGCATGGTCGAGTGCGAGGAGTTCGTGCGCGATGCGGTGCCGATGCTGGTGTATGAGAGTGTCGCGGAGCGGAGCGACGCGCAGGGTCAGGGATAGTGGCCGTCGATCGCGGCGAGGTAGCGTGTGGCGGAGCGGCGGAGCGCGGTCTTGGCGTCCTGGGCGATGACGGAATGCCACCAGCCGCCGTAGATCCGCTCGAAATCGTAAGGTTCCAGCGTGGCGGCGATGCGTTCGACCGAAGCGCGGCCGAGCGGAATATAATTCGGATAGCTGCGCAGGAAGCTGACATAGCGCGTGTCGGCGGCCACACTCGCGATATCGGCGGTGAGCAGGACGCCGCGCCCATCCGTGCCGTCGCGCCAGTGCAGCACGGTCGCGCCCTCGAAATGGCCGCCGGTGTTGATCAGGGTGACGCCGTCGAGAATTTCGCTCGTCTCGCCGGACCAGAAGCGGATCGCGGGGTCGGGACGGGCGACCGAAGCGCGGTCGGCGGCATGGACATGGATCGGCGCGTCGCCGAAGGCGCGGCTCCAGTCCACCATGGTCGCGTGGAAATGCGGGTGGGAAATGGCGATCGCCGCGATGCCGCCGAGGGCCGTGACGATGTCGCGCGTAGCGGCGTCGAGCAGGCTGATGCAATCCCACAGGATGTTGCCGTTCGGGGTGCGGACCAGCAGGGCGCGCTGGCCGATCGCGAAATGCGGCTCGGTGCCGATGCCGGTGAGGTTCGGTTCATGGTTTTGAAAGCAATTGCGGTGGCCGTTTGCCAGCGCGTCCATCGTGGTCCAGCGCTGGCCGCCGGTGGGCACGTATTGGCGTGGATCGGCGCAGATCGCGCAGAGGTCCGGCGGCTGGGCCGAGGCGTTCGTCTGCACGCCGCAGGTGGCGCAAATCCAGGCTGGTTCCGGCATCGCGGACATCACTCCTCATTCCCCGGAGCGTCGCGCAGCCGATTGACCAGATCGAGGATGATCGTTTCGTCCGTCTGTTTTGGCAGAAGCGGAATGAAATTGCGCTGCGGGCGGGCGGCATCGCCGGTTCTTTTGGGCACGGGATCGTCCATGGTTCGGGGCGGTTGCATCGGCGCATTCCGCCTCATCTTTCGGTCGGTGTCACCTAAAAAGCTGACACCGTCGTCCGATTTCGCCTTGACCAGTGTGGTGGATTGCATCGGCGCTTTCGCGCCTCGCAATGACGGGGCCGACATTCGGGGTGCGAACTCAGTCGGCGAAAAGGTGTGCGCGCATGAAGGTCAGGTCGTGGGTGCGGGGCGCGTTGGTGCGCTGGTAGGCGGCGAGTCTGCCCGCCACGCGGTGCAGCCGGAGCGCGAGGCCGATATCGACCATTTGCATCCGTTCCCCGAGATCGGTCAGCCAGGCGACGTAGCGGGGGACATGGGCGTCGCACAGCGCGCCGATGGCGCGGGAGGTTGGGTCGGACCAGTTCCAGTGCCTGTCGGCGATGGCTTCGATGCCGCCGAGCTTGGGGCCGTGGAAATGCAGTACGCCGGCGCGCGGGTCGTGCGGCCAGTAGGGTTTTGCGTTCAGGCCGGGATCGAGCCGGTCCCAGTGGCCGCGGAAGGCCTGGTTGAGCGCCACCTGGTCGTCGTAGGTTCGCGCATCGGCCTCCGCGAAGCGGGCGCGCAGTACCGTCTCGAAGGCGGGCTGGCTCGACCGCAGCGCCGCCAGGTTCAGCACCATCACGCCGGAATTGAAGTAGTTCCAGACATCGGGCGCGAATTCGGGGGCGGCGGCGAAGACGCGCGGGCGGATCGCGCCCCAGTCGACCGGGCGGAGGAAGGCGATGTCGCAATCGGTATAGAGGGCGAAATCGGCGTCCCGGTCGATCAGCGGGATGGCGAGGCGCAGCCAGTGGCCGAGCGAATGGGCGCGGAACGCGCCGCGCGCCTCGGCCACGCGCATCGCATCGAGGCAGGGCGGCTCGGCGTCGATGACCGTGACGCCGTGCCGCTCCATCCAGCGGGTGAACTCGTTGCGCGCGCCGTGATAGAGCAGGCGGGGTTCGAGCGTGCCGGCGAGGGCTGCGGAGCGCACCGCAAGCCGGGCATGCAGGCCGGCATCGCCGTCGCTGCCGCCCTCGTCGATCGCGAAATACCAGCGCATCGCCGATTCATCGCATGATCGGGGCGCATCTTCTATAGCTGAGCGATGCGCATTCTGGTCACCGGCTTCGAGCCGTTCGGCGGCGATGCCGTCAATCCCTCGGCGATCCTGGCGGAAACCCTGGCGGCGACGCCGGTTTCAGGGGCGGCGATCGTTTATGCCATCCTGCCCTGCGCCTTCGCGCCGCTGGGGGCAACGCTGAATGCGGCGATCGCGGCCTATCGGCCGGATGTCGTGCTGGGATTCGGGCTGGCGAGCGGGCGGAGCGGGGTTTCGCTCGAACGAGTGGCGATCAATGTGATCGATGCGCGAATCCCGGACAATCTTGGGGCGCAGCCGATCGACGAGCCGGTGATCCCCGGCGGCCCGGCGGCGTATTTTTCCACCCTGCCGATCAAGGCGGCCTGTGCGCTGCTGGGCGAGGCGGGGATTCCCGCCACTGTGTCCCAGACCGCCGGCACCTTCGCCTGCAACGCCGCGTTCTACCTCGCCCGCCACCGCGCCGAGGCGACGGCGATCCGCGCCGGGTTCGTCCATGTGCCGTGCCTGCCGGACATGCCGGATGCGCTGGGCGGCGCGCCGTCGCTCGATCTGCCGAGCCTGCGCGAGGCCGGAATCCTGATCGTCAAAGCGTGTCTTGAATGCAACACAGACCGGCGAATTGCGGGGGGTTCCATCGCATGACGTTGCCCGGTCTGCTTCTCTTGGCTAGACCCGTCATGTCATAGAACAGACATAAAAAAGCCCCGCCGGGGAAACCGGCGGGGTAAGTCAACAGGGAGGCTTCACGTCTGGGAGACGTTGGGATCCGAAGATCCCCATCCGGCCGGTCAGGGCCGGATAGCGGACGGCGCGAACGCCGAATTCCGTGGCCGAACGCTTGGCCTGCTCAACACATATGGCGCCGCAGCAATTATGGAAGGGCGGATTGCGCGAATCCGCCATGAAATTGTCGCATGATCGCGGCAAGGTGAGCGGTGCCCCCGGATTGCCTCGGTTTCGGCTCGCATGCCAGCGGAAAAGCTAGCGCCGGCCGATTTCGCTCACCAGGAAGTCGCGGAACACGCCGACTCGCTTCGAGTTCCGCAATTCCTCCGGGTAGACGAAATACATGTCGATTTTCGGCGTATTCGTGTCGGGCAGGATGCGCACCATGCCGGTCATGTCCTCGGCGAGGTATTCCGGCACCGCGCCGATGCCGAGCCCGCTCTTGATCGCGATCAGCATGGCTTGCAGCGAGTTCACCTCCAGCGCGCCGGAGCGCGGTGCCGCACCCTCGGGCCGGCCGAGAGCGGCGAGCCAGTTGACATCCTGCACCGGCGGCTTGCGGTCGCCGAACAGGATCAGTCGGTGCCGGTCGAGATCCTCGGGCCGTTGCGGCGTTCCGCCCGCGCCGGCGAGATAATCCTCCGCCGCCCAGATCTGCCAGCGGATTTCGCCGAGCGAGCGCTGTACCAGATCGGGCTGACGCGGCGCGTGCATCCTGATCGCGACATCCGCCTCGCGCATCGCAAGGTCGAGATCGGTATCGTCGAGCAGGAGCGTCATGCTCACATCGGGATACTGGTTGAGGAAGGTTTTCAGCCTCGGCGCGAGCCAGGCGACGCCGAAGCTATGGGTGGTGGTGACTTTCAGCCGGCCGGCCGGGCGTTCCTTGCTCTCGGCGAGCAGTGCCTCGGTCATCGCGAGCTTGGCGAACACCTCGCGCACCGTGCGATTGAGCTGCTCGCCCTGTTCGGTCAGGATCAGCCCGCGCGCGTGGCGGTGGAACAGCGGCACCGACAGCGCCTCCTCCAGCGCCGAGATCTGCCGCGATACCGCCGATTGCGACAGGTTCAGCGTGTCGCCCGCATGGGTGAAGCTGCCGGCTTCGGCGACCGCGTGGAACACGCGCAGCTTGTCCCAGTCCATATGATTGCCCGTCACGATCAGCTTCCCTTCCGCGGCCCGATTCGGGGCCGTTGCATTCTTGATAGTTTCATTACTCTCACGCCGCGCGCCGTTCCAGTGCGGCGTGCGCGGCGATGAATTTTTCGGCTTCAAGGGCGGCGATGCAGCCCGAGCCGGCGGCCGTCACCGCCTGGCGGAAAATCCGGTCCTGCACGTCGCCGGCGGCGAACACGCCTGGGACCGAGGTTTTCGTGCTGCCCGGCACGGTGGCGATATAGCCATCCTCGTCCATGTCGAGCTGGCCGCGGAACAAGGCGGTCGCCGGATCATGGCCGATCGCGACGAACACGCCGTCCACCGCGATCTCGCGCGCGGCACCCGACCTGACATTGCGCAGCCGCGCGCCGGTGACCACCGGAGGGGTACCTGCGCCGGTAATGTCCTCGACCGTGTGGTCCCAGACGACCTCGATCTTCGGGTTGGCGAACAGCCGGTCCTGCAGGATTTTTTCGGCGCGCAGCGCGTCGCGCCGATGGATCAGGGTGACGCTTCTGGCATGGTGGGTCAGATAGAGCGCTTCCTCGACCGCGGTATTGCCGCCACCGACCACGGCCACCGCCTTGCCGCGATAGAAAAATCCGTCGCAGGTCGCGCAGGCGGAAACCCCGGCGCCCTGGAAACGCCGCTCGGCGGGCAGGCCGAGCCAGCGCGCCTGCGCCCCGGTGGCGATGACCACGGCGTCGGCCAGATAGAGTGTGCCGGAATCGCCGGTCGCGCGCAGGGGGGGGGCGGAAAAATCGACCGAGGTGATGATGTCGTGCTCGATGGTGGTGCCGACATGGGCGGCCTGCGCCGCCATTTGTTCCATCAGCCATGGGCCCTGGATGACATCGGCGAAGCCGGGATAATTCTCGACATCGGTGGTGATCATGAGCTGGCCGCCCGGCTGCAGCCCGGCCACCAGAACCGGCTTGAGATTGGCCCGCGCCGCATAGATCGCCGCCGTGTAGCCGGCCGGCCCCGCGCCGATGATCAGAACCTGCGTCTCGATCGTTTTATGTGTCTCGGCCATGTCTTTCGCCACCAACCCGAACTGTCTCGATTTTATCATATCGAGGTTGTATCGCGTCGCACAAGGACATTGCGCGGCACCGCTTTCCGCCATTCCGACGGCAATGATCTTGCGTGCATTCACAGCGGCGCGATATGCAATTATATTGCGTCAATAACCCTGTCCCTGGTGATATCCATGCCGCCTGCCCCGGCCCAGCCGAACCCGACCACGAACTCCAACGCGGCTTCACGCCCCGCCGACCTGCCCCAGCTCGACGATATCGACCGGCGAATTCTGACCGAGTTGCAGGAAAACGGGCGGATGACCAATGTGGAGCTGGCCAGCCGCGCCGGCATTTCGCCGCCGCCCTGCCTGCGCCGGGTGCGCCGGCTGGAGGAGGCCGGGCTGATCAAGGGCTATCACGCCGAGACCGATCCGCAGAAACTCGGCTGGCAGATCCAGTTTTTCGCCATTGTCGGGCTCGACAGCCAGCGCCAGAGCGTGCTGGAGGCGTTCGAGACGATGATTTCCTCCTGGGAGGAGCTGCGCGAGTGCCACATGATCAGAGGCGGCGGCGATTTCCTGATGAAATTCGTCGCGCGCGACGCTGCGCACGAGAATAGGCTGACCGAGCAACTGATTTCGGCCCCCAACGTTTCGCGCGTGCAGACGCTGCAGACCATCCGCACCAACCGCATCCTGGCCGGGGTGCCGATTTAGCCTTATATTTGGCGCCATGGATGACGCGCGCCACGGCTTCGACCGGATTGATTGTTACGCGATCGGGGCGATCCTGATCGCGGGAGCGGCGCTCGACCTCGCGTGCCGGTTCGTGCCCGCCGATCTGCCCTATGCCGCGCCGTTCGTGTTCAACATCCCGGTCTTTGCCTTGTGCTGGCTGTTCGCCTTCTGGTACGGGCGCGGGCTTGCCCGCACGGCGGCGGGCGCGCGCCCGGCCTTGTGGCGGAGCCTGTGCTATTTCGCCGGAATCGTCGCGATCTATGCCGTGGTGCAGACGCGGTTCGAATATGCCGCCCAGCATATGTTCTTCCTCAACCGGCTGCAGCAGATGACGCTCGGCGTGTTCGGGCCGTTCCTGATCGCTTTCGCCTGGCCGCGCGATGTGCTGGCGCGCGGCGTGCCGTCCGAGCTGATTGGCATCGCGGCGTCGAAGCCGGTTCGCGCGCCGCTCGCGGTGCTGCGCCATCCGCTGGTCGCCGCGGTGCTGGCGATCGCGGTGACCGATATCTGGGTGATTCCGTCGGTCGATTTCGTCTCGATGCTCGACCCCACCCTGTATGCGGTCATGAACCTGTCGATGATCGCGACCGGGCTGCTGTTCTGGCTGGTGGTGCTCGACCCGAGGCCGCGCCCGGCCTGCCCCTATTCGTTTTTCGCGCGGATGGCGGCTGGGTTCCTGACGATGTTTCCGCAAATCGCGGTGGCCGGCACGATCGCGCTGTCGCGGACCAGTTTCTACGATTTCTACGAGCTGTGCGGCCGGCTCTATCCCGGCATTTCGCCGATCCACGACCAGTTGCTCGGCGGGATCATCCAGTGGATTCCGCCGGGGATGCTCAATACCGCCGTGCTGTTCGTGCTGCTGCACGCGATTCGCAAGCACGAGGACAGGCAGACGCGGGAGACGGTGATTCCGCCCGGAGCGCGGGTGATCGAAGCGAAGTGGACGGGACGATGAAATTCGCGTGCCGCATCCGAAACGCGCCCGCGCGACCGCTTCGACGCGATTATGCGCGGGTGATCGAAGCGAAGTGGACGGGGCGGTGAAATTCGCGTGCCGCATCCGAAACACGCCCGCGCGACCGCTTCGACGCGATCATGCGCGGGTGATCGAAGCGAAGTGGACGGGGCGGTGATGTCATGTCTGGCTCCCATGATCGCGCGGAGCTCGATGCCGTAAGGCGCGACTACGCAAAGCGGATGCTGGCGCTGGCCGGCGTTGCCGGCAATTCGCGGCTGGAGGACGCGTTCGGCGCCGTGCCGCGTGAGGATTTCCTAGGCCCGTTTCCATGGCGCGCGTTGGCGGCGGGCGATCTGACGAATGTCTATCAGGATGTCGTCATCCCGCTGGACCCGGAGCGCGGCGTCAATAACGGCAGCCCGGTGCTGCACGCGCTCTGGCTTGATGCGCTGGCGCCGAAGCCAGGCGAGGCGGTCGCGCATCTTGGCGCGGGCACCGGCTATTACACCGCGATTCTCGCGAAACTGGTCGGGCCGGGCGGCCATGTTCAGGCGGTCGAGATCGATCGCCGCCTCGCCGCGCGCGCGCGGGACAATCTGGCGGGATTCGGCAACGTGACCGTCATCGACGGGAACGCCGCCGAATTTCCCGAAGCGGCGACGGACTGCATCTATGTCAATTTCGGGGTCGAGCGGCCGGTGGCGCGCTGGATCGACCGCCTGGCGGCGGGCGGGCGGCTGGTGTTTCCGCTGGGCTATCTGCGGTACGACCCCTCTCCGGGTATCACGGGGGGCGGGTTTCGCATCGAACGGCGCGGCGATGCTTTTGCCGCTTCCTATCTCGGGCCGGCCTATTTCGTCGGCGATGAGTCGGCACCCGAGGAGCCGGACGCCTATCGCAAGCGGCTCAGGGCGGCGTTCAACAATGGCACGGCCGAGCGGATCGGGAGTTTTCGCTGGAAATGCGCGGCACCGCCCGAACGCTGCTGGTTCGGCGATGACGGCTGGGCGTTCGGCTATGAGCCGGTCGCGGGCTGAACGCGCGGTTTTGTGCGCCGCGGCATCGAATTGGGTTGACAGAGCGAGCTTGGCCTGATTATTTCATCACTCAATACAGAAATAATCATTTGCCATCCATGGCAAGCGACCGAGGAAACCGCCAGTGAAAGCCCGCGCGCGATGACGCAGCCATCATCGAAACCCGCCCATGACGATGCCGAACTGGCGACTCGCGCCGCGTGGCTCTATTACGAAGCCTCGCTAACCCAGGCGGAGATCAGCACCGAGTTGCGGGTGCCGCCGGCCAAGGTGCAGCGCCTGATTGCCAGGGCGCTGCGCGACGGGCTGGTGCGGATTCTGATCGAAGGCGATATGGCCGGGTGCATCACGCTCGAACGCGAGCTGATAGCGCGCCACGGGCTCGATTTCTGCCGGGTGGTGCCGGCGCTGCCGGGAGCCAATTTGTTTTCCGGCCTCGGCCGGGCGGCGGCCTCCTATCTGCACGGCGTGTTCGAGAAGCGGCAGCACCGCATCGTGGGCATCGGTCATGGCCGCACGCTCGCGGCGGCGGTGGAGCATCTGCCGCGCATCGATTGTCCTGACCTGACCGTGGTTTCCGTGCTGGGCGGGGTGCCGCGCCGGGTCGGCGCCAACCCGTTCGACGTGGTTCACGCCCTGGCCGAGAAGACCGGCGCTGCCGCCTATTTCCTGCCGGTGCCATTCTACGCCAATGACGAGGGCGACCGCGCGGTTCTGCTGCGCCAGCGCGGCGTTAGCGAGACATTGCGCATCGCCGAGGAGGCGAGCCTGTTCGTGCTCGGCGTCGGCGAGGTGAGGGAAGCCGCGTATCTCTGCGAAAGCGGCATGATCCTGCCTGAGGAAATCGCGCGCGCGCAGCGGGACGGCGCGATCGCCGAAGCGTTCGGCACATTCTACGACCGTGACGGCAAGCCGGTCGCGACCGATCTGCATCACCGGGTGATCGCGGTGGCACCCGAGGCGATGCGCGGACGCGATGTGCTCGCGGTGGCGGGCGGGGCGGAGAAAGCTGCGGCGATACGAGCGATGCTGAAAACCAGCCTGCCGACCGCGCTGATCACCGATGAGATGACGGCGCGGCTTCTCATCGCGCAGCCGAAGACGCGCGAGGCTGCCGACTGAAGCGGCAATATTTTCAACCATAAAACATGACGGGAGTTTACATGAGCGACAAAACCAAGGATGCGGCGAAGGCGTTGCTTGCGGGGGAGATCGACCGGCGCGGCTTTGGCAAGCGGATGGCCAGCCTCGGTATCGGTGCCGCGGCGGCGAATTTCGCGCTGGGTGGCGTGGCGACCGAGGCGCTGGCGGCGGATTTCAACTGGCAGGCGCATAAAGGCAAGACGCTGCGACTGTTGCTCAACAAGCACCCCTATGCCGATGCGATGATTTCCGATCTCGCGCATTTCAAGGCGCTGACCGGAATCGATGTGCAATACGACATCTTTCCCGAGGATGTGTATTTCGACAAGGTGACGGCGGCGCTGTCGTCGCATTCCAACCGCTACGACGTTCTGATGACCGGCGCGTATCAGACCTGGCAGTACGGCCCGGCGCAATGGCTGGTCGATATGAAGCCATACTTGAAGAATCCGGCGAAGACCGCGCCGAATTACGATTTCAACGGCATCATCGCCAATCTGCGCGATTCGGATGCGTGGTCCGGCGTGCCGGGCGAGGCGCTGGGAAGTGCGAACGCCAAGCAATGGGCGGTGCCGCTCGGTTTCGAGCTGTATAATGTGAGTTACAACAAGCGGATTTTCGACAAGCTGAAGATCGAGCCGCCGAAGAACCTGCCGGACATGATCGAGATCGGCACCAAGATTACCAAGGATGCCGGCGGTGCCTATGGCGTCGCGGTGCGCGGCAGCCGGTCCTGGGCGACGATTCATCCTGGTTATCTGTCGGCCTATACCAACTACGGCGCCAGGGATTTCGAGGTGAAAGGCACCAAGCTGACTTCTGCGGTGAATTCGGCGGAATCGAAGGCGATGAACAAGCTCTGGGTCGAGATGATCCAGAAGGCGGGGCCGAAAAACTGGGCGACCTATACCTGGTACGAATGTGCGCAGGATCTCGGCGCGGGCCGTTGCGGCATGATCTACGACGCCAACATCATTGGGTTTTTCGAGAACAGTCCGGGGACCAAGGAATCCGGCCATATCGGCTATGCGGCGTTCGTGCCGAACCCGAAAATGACGCATGCAACCTCGAATGTCTGGATCTGGTCGCTCGCGATGAGTAGTTTTTCGAAAGAGAAGGACGCGGCCTGGTATTTCATCCAATGGGCGAGCGGCAAGAATTTCGGCATTTATGGCGGGGTGAAGAAGAAGCTGGTCGATCCGGTGCGCAACACGACCTGGCACGATGCCGCGTTCAAGGCCCGGCTGGACAAGAATTATCCGGGCTTTTACGAGGCGTTCGAAAAGACCCTGCCGGATGCGAAGATTTATTTCACGCCTCAGCCGCTGTTCTTCAATGTCACGACCGAGTGGGCGGCGATGCTGCAACGCATGGTCGCCGGGCAGGTCACCATCGATGCCGGGCTCGACAAGCTCGCAGCCCATATCGACCGTGAAGTGAAGAGCGCGGGAATCTGAGGTCGTGGCGGCGGCGCGAGATCGCTCCCCTCGTGCCGCGCCAACCGCGACTATTCCCAGGAAAGCAGCCGATGAACGATATCGCGACGCATCCCGAGTTGATTACCGCCAAGCCAGCGCGGCGGCGGGCGAATCCGCTGCCCTATCTGCTCAGCCTGCCAGCGCTGATCGTGTGCATCGGCATTCTGATTCCGTTTTTCACCGCGGTCTGGTACAGTCTCGAATCCTATAACATGGCGTTTCCGACCGGCCGGCATTTCGTCGGAATCGGCAACTATATCGATCTGTTTTCCAGCGGCACGTTCTGGCACACCATCGTGGTCTCGATGGTTTACATGGGTGCCAGCGTGATTTTCGAATTGCTGCTCGGCCTTGGCATAGCCCTTCTGCTACGCGAGCGCAGCAAGCTGAACAATATCATCTCGGTCGCGCTGCTGATGCCGCTGATGGTCGCACCGGTGATCGCCTCGCTGATTTGGAAGCTGATGACCAACCCGAATTTCGGAGTCTATGCCTGGATCGTCAACGGATTGGGGTTCACCAATTTTGGCTGGGCGTCGAGCCCGGATACCGCGATGTTCACCGTCATTCTGATCGACATGTGGGTGAATACGCCGTTCATCATGATCCTGCTGCTGGCCGGGCTGCGCAGCCTGCCGACCCAGCCCTTCGAGGCGGCGAAACTCGACGGCGTGCCGGCGCGGTTCGTGTTCTTTCGGATCACGCTGCCGATGCTGATGCCTTACATCATCACCGCGACGCTGTTTCGTCTGCTGTCCGCGATTCAGGAGTTCAGCATCGTGTATGGAATGACCCAGGGTGGGCCGGGGGATTCGCTGATGGTGTTTCAGATCCGATCCTATATCGATTTCTACCAGAACACCAATGTCGGCCGGTCCTCCGCGATCCTGATGGTACTGTGGGCGATTACCTTCGGGTTGTCGAAGCTATTCGTCAATCAATGGCACGCGATGCGCGAACGGAGCAAGGCCGGTGCGTGACATGATCCTGAAATCCCTGCGGGGTGTGGCACTGTTGCTGGTCGTGCTGTTCTTCATGTTCCCGATCTTCTGGATCGTGGTGATGTCGTTGCAGACCAATGCGGAAATATTGTCGCTGCCGCCGAAGCTGATTTTTCCGCCGACGCTGATGAATTACACGGCGTTGATCACCGGGCATCTGAAAACCTCGGTGGGCACGCTGAACATCGCGTTCATGCATAATCTGTGGAACTCGTTCCTGCTGTCGGCATTGTCGGTGATCGTTGCCTTGGTGCTTGGCGTGCCGGCGGCCTATGCGTTCGCGCGCTACAAGTTCCGACTCGGCGAGGATATGGCGTTTACCCTGCTATCCCTGAAATTCGCGCCACCCCTGCTGGTGCTGCTGCCGCTGTCGCTCGAATTCCAGCGGGTCGGGCTCGACAATACCTATATCGGACTGATCTGGATTTATCAGCTCATCACCCTGCCACTGATTCTGTGGATCGTGCGCGGCTATTTCGAGGATGCGAGCCCGGACATCGAATATGCCTATCGCGTCGATGGCCATTCCTGGCTCAAGGGATTTCTGAAAATCGCGATTCCGCTGGCGCGGCCGGGCATCGCGGCGGCGGTGGTTTTGTCGATCATTCCGACCCTGGCGATCGCGCTCTACGCGCAGCGCTGGCTGGTCGAAGGGTTGAGCCTGGGAGCGGTAAAAGGATGAGCGCGCTCATTGTTACGTCACTGTCGGTTCGTTACGGCACCCACCACGTGCTGCGCGATGTCGATCTCGACGTGCGGCAGAATGAGCGGGTGGTTCTGTTCGGACCGTCCGGCGTGGGCAAGACGGTGATGCTGCGCGCGATCGCCGGGCTGGAGCCGGGGGCGGTCGGGCAGGTGGTTCTGGCGGGGCGGGATGTGTCGCGCGATCCGCCGGAGGCGCGGCATCTCGGCATGGCGTTCCAGAATTTCGCGCTGTATCCGCACATGCCGGCGCGAGAGAATATCGCGAGTCCGCTGCGCGCGCGGAAGCTCGACACCGCGCCGATCGCGGCGAAGGTGAAATCGGTCGCCGAATTGCTGCGGATCGATCACGTACTCGATCATTTTCCGCGCCAGCTTTCGAACGGACAGAAGCAGCGCACCGCGCTGGCGCGCGCTCTGGTGGGCGAGCCGAAGCTGATTCTGTTCGACGATCCGCTGCGCAACGTGGATGCGAAACTGCGCTACGAGATGCGCATCGAACTGCCGCGTTTGCTGGCTAAGCGCGAGACGGCGGCGATTTATGTGACGCAGGATTTTCGTGAGGCGATGGCGATCGGCGACCGGGTCGCGGTGCTGATCGATGGCGAGATCGCGCAGTTCGCCCTGGCCGACGAGGTGTATGACCGGCCGGCAACCATCGCGATCGCGCGGCTGTTCGGCGATCCGCCGATGAACCTGATCGCGGCGCATGGCCAGGCGCGTGGTTCGGGTACGCTCGTACGCGCGGCGGGGCTGGTGTTCGGCTTCGATGCGGCACCGCCGCGCGAGCCGGTGTTCGGGATTCGTCCTGAAGCGGTCATGCTGTTTTCCGAGCCGGAGACGGGGCGGGTCGCGGCGCAGATCGTCGCGGTGACGCCGATGAACGAGCGGTATCTGGTGCTGCTGCGCACCGAGGACGGCACCGAACTGGTGGCGAGTCACGACACGCCGCCGCCGCACGGCTCGCATATCTGGATCGGTGCGGAGCCTGGGTTGGGCGCGCTGTTCGACGCCGCGACCGGGCTGTGCGTGGCGGCGGCGCCGTCTTCCGAGGAGATCGCGGCATGAGCCTGAACCTCGAATCAGTCAGCAAGATTTATGGCGAGGGATCGCGCCATCCGGTTCATGCGGTGCGCACCATGGACCTTGAGGTCAAGGACGGCGAGATCATCGCGCTGCTCGGGTCGTCGGGCTGCGGCAAGACCTCGACCCTGCGGATGATTGCCGGATTCGAGACGGTGAGCAGCGGCACGATCAATCTCGCCGGGCGGCGGATCGACCATCTGGCGCCGGCGCAGCGCCGGGTGGCGATGGCGTTCGAGGGTTACGCGCTGTATCCGCCGCTCACCATTGCCGAGAATATCGGGTTTGCATTGCGCGGCGACAGAACGCAGGCGGCGACGGCATCCGCGCAGGTGAAGGAAGTGGCGGAGCTTCTGGAAATCGGCCCGATTCTGAACCGGCGACCTAACGGATTGTCAGGCGGGCAGCAGCAGCGCGCCTCGCTCGCGCGGGCGCTGATCCGCAACGCCGAGCTGCATCTGCTCGACGAGCCGATGGGGCAGCTCGAACCGCAATTGCGCGCGGTGCTGCGCGGGCGGGTGAAGGCGCGGATCCAGGAGCGCGGCTATACCGCGGTTCTGGTGACCCACGACCAGGGCGAGGCGAACGCGATGGCGGACCGGATCGCGGTGATGGAGGCGGGGGTGTTGCAGCAATACGGCACGCCGGCCGAGTTGCGCGACCGGCCGGCGAATTTGTTCGTCGCGACGTTTTTCGGCGAGCCGCCGATGAACACGCTGCCCGGCATCGTCACCGAAGCGGGCTATGACGCGCTCGATGCGGCGGGGGCTGTCGCGCTGCGGATTCCGGTGGCGGCGCCGCGCGGACTCGCCCATGGACGCCGGGTGGTGCTGGGATTACGGCCGCACCGGCTGCATCTCGGGCGTGACGACTATCGCGGCGTCATGGTCTCCAACCAGTGGCTCGGCGATCAGGCGCATGTCGCGATCGAGGCGACGGGGCGGATGCTGATCGCGATTCACCCGACACGCATTGCGGCGCGGCTCGGCGAGACGATCGGGTTCGGTTTCGACCCCGACGATCTGCACCTGTTCGATGCCGAGAGCGGGGCGGCGCTGGCGCATGGGGCGGCTTCGTGAGCGCGCGGCAGCTCATCATCGCGCTGGATGCCGGAACCTCGATGATGAAGGCGGTGGCGCTCGATATCGCGGGCGATCCGGTAGCGATCGAGAGCCGGCGCAACCAGTATCGCGAGGCGCCGGGCGGTGTCGCCGAGCAGGACATGGCGCGGACCTGGGACGAAGCCGCCGCGACTATCGCCGCCGTGGTGGAAAAACTCGATGACGCGGAGGTTGTCGGGCTCGCGGTGACCGGCCAGGGCGACGGCACCTGGCTGATCGATGAAGCTGGCGAACCGGTGGGACCGGCTTTGCTGTGGCTGGACGGCAGGGCGGGGCCGATCATCGAGCGGATCAGGGAAAGTGACGCGGGACGGGTGATTTTCCGCGAATCGGGAACCGGGCCCGCCGCCTGCCAGCAATCCGGCCAGTTGCTCTGGCTCGCGGAAAACCGGCCCGAGCAGATCGCCCGCGCCGCGACCGCGATGCATTGCAAGGACTGGCTTTATTTCAACCTGACCGGCGAGCGCGCGACCGATCCGTCGGAGGGAAGTTTCACTTTCGGCTCCTGGCGCAAGCGCGGTTATTCGGATGTCACGATCGATGCGCTGGGGCTGGCGAAATACCGGCATATGCTGCCGCCGGTAACCGACGGCACGCGCGTGCATCATGCGTTGAGCAGGGCGGCGGCGCGGCGGCTTGGACTAACGCCGGGGTTGCCGGTGGTGCTCGGCTATGTCGATGTGGTGTGCAGCGCGCTGGGGGCCGGGATTTACGGCACCGGGGAGGATTGCGGCACCTCGATCATCGGCAGCACCGGGATGAATATCCGGCTCGCCGATGACGATTTCGACCGCCCGCAGGACGCGCCGCTGAGCGGCTACCGGATGGTGTTTCCGGTGCCGGGCAAGACCGCCTTGTTGCAATCGTCCCTGGCGGCGACACTGAACATCGACTGGCTGGTGGGTATTGCCGACCAGGCGGTGCGGATGGCGGGGCACTCCTCGGATCATGCTTCGATGCTGCGGGTACTGGACGCGGCGGTGCTTGCGGCGACGCCGGCGCAGGCGATGTATCATCCCTATATTTCGGCGGCGGGCGAGCGCGGGCCGTTCACCGATGCGCGGGCGCGCGCGAGCCTTGCCGGGTTCGACCGCAGCCTCGATCTGCCGGGGATGATGCGGGCAATTTACGAAGGCCTCGCGCTGGGCGCGGCGGATTGTTATGCGGCGATGGGCGGCGCGCCTTCGGTGATCAGCATCACCGGCGGGGCGTCGCGCTCGGACACGATGCGGCGGATTTTCGCGGCGGTGGTGAACCGGAAGGTGCGGATCATCAAGGAACATGGCAGCGGCGCGCTGGGGGCGGCGATGATCGCCGCGGTGTCGCTCGGGATCATGCCGGACATGGCGCATTGCGCGAAAAGCTGGGTGGTGCCGCTGCTCGGCGAGACGGAGACGCCCGATCCGGTGCTCGCCGCGACGTACGCGCCGTTAGTGCCGGTGTATCAGGACGCGCGCGGGGCTATGCCCGGATTTTGGCACGAATTCGGACGATTCCAGGAGGCACGGCATGGACACTGAAACGCGCGATTGCGCGGTGATCGGCGATAATTTCATGCGCCCGGAGAAATTCGAGACCGCGATCCGCGCGCGCTGCGGCGATGCGGTGTCGCTGCGCAGCATGACGCTGCCCTGGCCCGACGAGCCGATGGAGCACGGCTATGCGAAAGCCGGGATGGACGGGCTGAAGGAATATCAGGGCGATCCCGACATGATCGCGGCGTTCGTCGGCACTGCCGAGATCCTGGTGACGCATCTGGCTCCGGTTTCGGCGCGGATGCTGGAGCGGATGACCCGGCTGCGGCTGATCGCGGTGTCGCGCGGCGGACCGGTGAATATCGACATGCGGGCGGTGAAATCGCGCCAGATCCGCGTGGTCAATACGCCGGGGCGCAACGCGAGCGCGGTCGCCGAATTCACCATCGGCGCGATTCTGGCGCAGACGCGGCTGATCGGCATCGGGCATGACTCGCTGCGCGCGCATGACTGGCGGGGCGATCTGTATCGCGCCGATCTGACCGGGCGGGAATTGTCGGAACTGACCGTCGGCGTGATCGGCTACGGCCATATCGGCGCGCGGGTAGTGCGGTTGTTGAAACCGTTCGGTTGCCGGATTCTGGTGTATGACCCTTATGTTGGTCTTTCGGATGCGGATCGCGCGGATGGGGTGGAAGCGGCAGCACTTGACGCTCTGTTAGCGGAGGCGGATGTGGTGACGCTGCATCCGCGCGTGACCGAAGAGACTAGGGGGATGATGAGCGCCGCGCGGCTCGGCGCGATGAAGCGCGGCGCCTATCTGATCAATACCGCGCGCGGCCCGCTGGTGGATTACGATGCGTTGACCGCGGCACTGCGATCCGGCCAACTGGGCGGTGCGGCGCTGGATACGTTCGGGATCGAGCCGGTGCCGGCGGACTGGACGCTGCTCGATCTGCCGAACGTGACGCTGACGCCGCATATCGCCGGCGCCTCGGTGAAGACCGTGACCGTCGCGGCCGAAGCGGCGGCCGAGGAGCTGCGCCGGTTCATCGCCGGCGAACCCGCGCTCAACCCGTGCTGATCCGTCTAACAGGAGCCGTTCCACCATGACCGAACTTTCGATCCGCAAAGCCCTGATCCACGCCTGCCAGCAGATGAACGCGCTCGGCATCAACCAGGGCACGTCCGGCAATATCAGCGTGCGCCATGACGGCATGATGCTGATTTCGCCTTCGGCCACGCCCTATCACCTGATCGAGCCGGAGATGGTCGCGGCGATGCCGATCGAGGGCGAATACGGCACCTGGACCGGGCCGAAAAAACCCTCGACCGAATGGCGGTTTCATCTCGACATCATGCGGGCAAGGCCCGAGGTGAATGCGATCGTGCATTCGCACCCGACCTTCGCGACGGTGCTGGCGATCGCGCGCAAGAATATCGAAGCGTGCCACTACATGATCGCGGCGTTCGGGGGCACCGATATCCGCTGCGCGCCCTATGCGACGTTCGGCACCAAGGCATTGTCGGTTCATGCGGTGGAAGCGCTGCGCGATCGGATGGGCTGTTTGCTCGCCAATCACGGCATGATCGCGCTGGGTGAAAATCTGGACAAGGCGATGTGGCGCGCGGTCGAGCTGGAGACGATCGCTCGGCAATACTACCACGTGCTGGTTCTGGGCAATCCGCATATCCTGACCAGGGCGGATATCGACGCGACCCTGGCGCAGTTTTCCGGCTACGGCATTCAGGACGAGACGGCGAGCGCCGCATGAATTCTGACTACGATCTCGTCGTCATCGGCGGCGGCATCAACGGGGCGGGGATCGCGCGCGACGCGGCGGGACGGGGGTTGAAAACCCTGCTGTGCGAGAAAGGCGATTTCGCCGAAGGCACCTCGTCGCGCTCGGGCAAGTTGGTGCATGGCGGGCTGCGTTATCTGGAGTATTACGAGTTCCGCCTGGTGCGCGAGGCGCTGATCGAGCGCGAGGTGCTGCTGCGCGCCGCACCCCATATCGTCTGGCCGATGCGCTTCGTGCTGCCGCACAGCCCGGAGCAGCGGCCGGCCTGGATGGTGCGGATCGGGCTGTTTCTCTACGATCATCTCGGCGGGCGCGAGAGGCTTCCCGCCAGCCGGGCGCTCGATCTGCGGCGCGCGCCCGAAGGCGATGCGGTGAAGGACGGATTCCCGCGCGGCTTCGAGTATTCCGATTGCTGGGTCGATGACGCGCGGCTGGTGGTGCTGAACGTGCTGGACGCGGCGCGGCGCGGTGCCGAGGTTCGTCCGCGCACGGCGGCGGCTTCGGCACGGCGCGCGGATGGGGTCTGGCAGGTGACGCTGGACGATCATAACGGCGCGACAGAAACCGTGACGTCACGCATCCTGGTCAATGCCGCCGGGCCGTGGGTCGCCGAGGTGATGCGGGGCGTGGCCGGACTGAATACGCCGGCGAAGGTGCGGCTGGTCAAGGGCAGCCATATCGTCGTGAAAAAATTCTGGAAGGGGCCGCAGGCCTACCTGTTGCAGAACGACGACAAGCGGGTGATTTTCGTCAACCCTTACGAGGACGATCTCTGCCTGATCGGCACCACCGACATTCCCTATGAGGGCGCGGCCGAGGATGTCGCGGTCGAGGACGCGGAGCGCCGGTATCTCTTGCGTGTCGTCAATCGCTACATGAAGGTGCACTTGACCGAGGCCGATATCGTCAGCGAATTTTCCGGCGTGCGGCCGCTCTATGACGACCTTGCGGCGAACCCCTCGGCGGTGACGCGGGATTATGTGTTCGATATCGACCACCTTCCCGGCGAGGCGCCGCTGCTGTCGGTGTTCGGCGGCAAGATCACCACCTATCGCAAGCTCGCCGAGCACGCGCTGGACAAGCTCAGGCCGTTCCTGAACGGCGCGTCCGGCGCGTGGACCGCGACGGCTTCGCTGCCCGGCGGCGAGATGCAGAACGCCGATTTCGATGAATTTCTCGCGGCGCTGTCCCGCGAATATCCGTTTCTGCCGATGACTTTGGCGCATCACTACGCGCGGCTTTACGGCACGCGGGCGCGCGAGATGCTGGGAGATGCGCGCGGCATGGGCTCGCTTGGCCGGCATTTCGGCGGGCTGCTCCATGAAATCGAGGCGGAGTTTCTGCGCCGCACCGAGTGGGCGCTGACCGCCGAGGATATTCTGCTCCGGCGCACCAAGCACGGGCTGCATCTGACGCAAGCGGAGCAGGTGGAGTTCACCAAGTGGATGGCGGCATCGTGACGGCGCTTGCCGAGCTGGCGGCGGCGTCGGCGCGGCTCGGGGCGGACCGGCTGCGCGTGCAGGCGGCGGGCGGCAATACTTCGGTCAAGCTCGACGATACGCTTTGGATCAAGGCGTCCGGCCAGTGGCTGGCGGATGCAGAGGCGCGCGACATCATGGTGCCGGTAGCGCTCAGCGCGCTGTGCCACGCGTTCGCGTGCGGCGAGGATGTCGAGAGTGTCCAGCGATTCGTGCGCGACGACACCGCGCTGCGCCCCTCGATCGAGACCGCGATGCACGCGCTGCTGCCGGGGCGCGTGGTGCTGCATGTGCATTGCGTCGCGACCATCGCCGTCGCGGTGCGCGAAGATGCGCCGGAAATTCTGGCGCGCGCGCTTGATGGCCTGCTCTGGACGTTCGTTCCCTATGTGCGGCCCGGCCAGCCATTGGCCGAGGCGGTGGCGGCGCAGCCGGGCTTCGACATTTACGTGCTCGGCAATCACGGCCTGACCGTGTGCGCCGAAACGGTCGCGGCGGCGATGGCGCTGCTCGATACCGTGGCGGAACGGCTCGCGGTGGCGCCGCGCCCGGCGCCGGAAGCCGATATCGGGCGTCTGGCCGCCCTGGCGGACGGCACCGATTATGTGCCCGCGACCGACGCTGCGCTGCACGCGCTGGCGACCGATCCGGTGTGTCTTGCGGTCGCGCGGGCGGGGTCGCTCTATCCCGATCATGTGATTTTTCTTGGCCCCGGCGCGGCGGAATGGCCGAAAGCGACCGCGCCATTGGCTTTGGTGCCAGGCGCGGGGGCGCTGCTGCGGCGCGACGCTTCGACCTCCGCGCTGGCGATGGCGCGCTGTCTCGCCGATGTCGCGGCACGGATTCCGCCCGGAGCGCCGCTTGTGGCGCTGAGCCAGGCGGACGAGGCGGCGCTGCTCGGCTGGGAGGCGGAGACCTATCGGCAGGGGCTGAGGCGGTGAGGGTCGGGCTCGGGATCGATCTCGGCACCTCCGGGGTTCGGGCGGTCGCGATCGATGCGGGCGGGGCGGTGCTCGGCCAGGGGTCCGCACGGATCGCGGCGGAGAACCGGCGCGATCCCGGATCGATCTGGCGGGCGGTCGGGGCGGCGCTGGAGGTGCTGTGCGCTTCGACCGATCCGGGCGCGGTGGATGCCATCGCGGTCGATGGCACGTCGGGCACGATCCTCGCGACGGATGCGAAGGGTGCGCCGCTCGGCCCGGCCTCGCTCTATAATGACCGGGCGGCGCCGGATGCGGTCGCGCGCATCGCCGGGGTTGCCCCGCGGGACAGTGCCGCGCATGGCGAGACCTCGCCGCTTGGGCGGATGGTTTCGCTCCTTGATCGGCCTGGGCTTGCCCATGTTTTGCATGAGGCGGATTGGGTGGCGCATCGTCTGGGCGCGCCGCTCGGCGTGTCGGATGCCAATAACACGCTGAAATCGGGCTATGATCCGGTCGCGGGCGGGTGGCCGGGCTGGATCGGGCGGCTCGGGCTCGATGTTTCGCTGCTGCCGCGCGTGGTCGAGCCGGGGGTGGTGATCGGCGCGGTCGGGCGGGACGCCGCGGCGCGCTTCGGGTTCCGCGCGGATGCGCGGATCGTCGCCGGGACCACCGATGGCTGTGCCTCGTTCCTCGCGACCGGCGCCGCGCGGGCGGGCGACGGGGTGACGGCGCTGGGCTCGACCCTGACACTGAAGCTGCTGTCGGACCGGCCGGTGTTCGCGCCCAATCATGGTATCTACAGCCATCGGCTGCTCGGGCAGTTCCTGCCCGGTGGTGCCGCGAATGCCGGAGCGGCGGTGCTCGCGCAGTTTTTCGCGCCCGAGCGGATCGCGGAACTTTCGGCGCGGATCGATCCGGCGCGGGATTCCGGGCTCGATTACTATCCGCTGCCCGCGCCGGGCGAGCGGTTTCCGGTCAACGATCCCGGCTTGCGGCCAAGGTTGGAGCCGCGCCCGGATGACGATGCGCGGTTTCTGCACGGGCTGCTGGAGGGGTTGGCGCGGATCGAGGCGCTGGGCTACCGGCGGCTCGCCGAGCTGGGCGCGCCGCCGGTGCGCCGGGTGCTGACGGTGGGCGGCGGCGCGGTGAACCCGGTATGGACTGCTTTGCGCGCGCGGATTCTGGGGGTCGAGGTGGTGGCGGCACGGCAGACCGAGGCGGCCTATGGCACGGCACGGCTCGCGCTGCTGGGGCTCGCGTCATGCGGATGATTCCGGGTCTGTCGGCGCTGATGGACGAGGCGGATGCGTTCCTGATCGACCAGTTCGGCACGATCCATGACGGAGCAAAACCCTATCCGGGGGCGGCGGAGACGCTGAGGCGGCTGCGCGCTGCCGGGAAGGTGGTCATTCTGCTGTCGAACTCGGGACGGCGCGCGGCGAACAATGATCGCCGGCTCGCCGCCATGGGGATCGGGCCGGAATGCTACGATGCCTCGCTGTGTTCCGGCGAGGTGGGCTGGGCCGCGCTGCGCGCGGACCCGCCGGAGGTGCTGCACCGGCGCTGCCGGGTTCTGCTGTTCGCGCGCGACCCCGCGCTCGATATTCTGGAAGGCTTCGATATCGAGCTGGTGGCGGATGCCGATCGGGCCGATCTGGTGATGATCGCCGGTTCCGAGACCGACCGCTACGGCTACGACGCGCTGTGGGCGCGGATGGCGGCGGCGGCGGCGCGCGGAGTTCCCGCGATCTGCACCAACCCGGATCGGCTGATGCTGGCCGATGGAGCGCTGCATCCGGGCGCCGGGGCGCTGGCCGAGGCGTATCGCGTGGCGGGGGGCACTGTGCGCTGGTTCGGCAAGCCGCATCCGAAGCTGTATCAGGCGGCGTTTTTACTCCTGCCGGGAATGCCGCACGCGCGGATTTTCGGTGTGGGCGACAGTATCGAGCACGATATCGCCGGGGCGGCGGCGCAGGGCTGCCGCACGCTTCTGGTGCGCACCGGCATTCTGGCCGGTGCCGGCGAGGCTGGGCTCAGCGCGGAGGCGGAGCGGTTCGGCGTCCGGCCGGGCGCGGTTACGCCCCGGTTTGCCTGGTAGTTCATGATTCTGAGAGCGCGATGACTTTCGGTCGATCACGCTTGTCTTATGACGGTGTTGGTTCATCCGATCCAAGATGAGCCGTCGCCGGCGAGTTGCGATCTCGCGATGCTCGGAGGGTTCGGGGTCAGGCGGGCAGGTCGATGGTTTCGATCCGTTTGCCGCGGGCGGCGAGGGCGATTTTGCCCGCCTTGAGGCGGAGCGCGTCGGTGCCGAAAATCTCGGCGCGCCAGCCGTGCAGGCAGGGCAGGTCGGGCGCATCCTCGCCGGCGAGACGGTCGATATCCTCCGACGAGGCGATCAGCCGCGCGGCGACGTGATGGGCGCTGGCGCACTCGGCGAGGAGGACTTTCAATAATGCGACCATGGCCGGGGATGGCTTGAGGAATTCGTTGGCGCGGGGGAGTAGGGGCAGGGCGCTGTCCGGCAGGGATTTGGCCTCGCGAATGGCGGCGAGGAGCGAAGTGCCTGATTTTCCTTCCGCGAACCCCTTGGACAGGCCGCGTACGCGGGTGAGATCGTCGGGGTTGGACGGGGCGATCGCGGCAAGTTCGGGGATCTGCTCGTCCTTGACCACGCGCTGGCGAGGAATGTCGATGCGCATCGCCTCGCGCTCGCGCCAGGCGGCGATCGCCTGGATCAGGGCGAGCTGGCGGCGGTTGGCGCCGCGCAGTTTAAGGCGCTTCCAGGCTTCCTCGGGTTCGGTGCGGTAGGTGCCGGGTTCGGCGAGGACGGCCATTTCCTCGGCGACCCAATCGAACCGGGAATCGCGCTCCAGCCGGTCGCGCAGCGCTTCATAGACGCGGCGCAGCCAGGTCACGTCGGCGGCGGCATACTCGATCTGCGCCGCCGAGAGCGGGCGTGCCTGCCAGTCGGAAAAGCGATGGGCCTTGTCGATGCCGCCGCCGGCGAGGGATGAGACCAGCGTGTCGTAACCGACCTGATCGCCGAAGCCGGCGACCATGGCGGCGATCTGGGTGTCGAAAATCGGGGTGGGAACCGCGCCGAATTTCAGGAGAAAGATTTCGACATCCTGGCGGCAGGCGTGGAACACCTTGGTGACGGACGGATTGGCGAGCAGGGCGCCGAGCGGGGCGAGATCGAGGCCCGGCGCCTGAGCGTCGATCACCGCGACATCCGTGGCACCGCCGAGCTGGACCACGCAGAGCTGGGGGAAATAGGTGCGCTCGCGCATGAATTCGGTATCGACCGTGACATAGGGTTCCGCCGCAAGACGCTCGCAGAGTGCCGCGAGGTCGGCGGTGGCGGCGATCAGGACGGGTGCTGGGAAGGTCGCTTGCGGCTTCATGTCCGGTCAGTGGCACGGGGCGGGTTGACAGAAAAGAGGCCGGCCGGTCATTTGCCCCGGATTTCATTCAGGATCGGTTCCCCATGCACGAGTATCGCACCCATGATTGCGGCGCCCTGCGCGCGGCCGATGCCGGTTCGGCGGCGCGGCTGTCCGGCTGGATACACGCCAAGCGCGACCATGGCGGGCTGCTGTTCATCGATCTGCGCGATCATTTCGGGATGACCCAATGCGTGGTGCCGAACGGGTCTTCGGTGTTCGAGGCGGCCGAGGCGCTGCGGGTGGAAAGCGTGATTACCGTGACTGGGGATGTGGTGGCGCGCGAAGTCGGGACGGTGAACCCGAAGCTGCCGACCGGGGAGATCGAACTGCGCGTGGCGACGCTGACTGTGCAGTCGGCGGCCGATGTGCTGCCGATCCAGGTGGCGGGGGATGCGCAATTCCCCGAGGATTTGCGGCTGCGCTACCGGTTCATCGATTTGCGACGGGAAAAGCTGCACCGCAACATCATGCTGCGTGCCCAGGTGGTCGCGTGGCTGCGGCGGGAAATGACGGCACGCGGGTTCACCGAATTCACCACGCCGATCCTGACCGCGTCCTCGCCGGAAGGGGCGCGGGATTTTCTGGTCCCGGCCAGGCTGCATCCGGGCAAATTCTACGCGCTGCCGCAGGCGCCGCAGCAGTTCAAGCAGTTGCTGATGGTGGCCGGGTTTGACCGGTATTTCCAGATCGCGCCGTGTTTTCGCGACGAGGCGAGCCGGGCGGATCGGGCGCCGGGCGAGTTTTATCAGTTGGATTTCGAAATGAGCTTCGCGACGCAGGAGGATGTGTTCGCGACGATCGAGCCGGTGCTGGGCGGGTTGTTCCGCGCGTTTTCGGGCGGCAAGCGCGTCAGCGACTGGCCGTTTCCGCGCATCCCCTATGGTGAGGCGCTGCTGAAATACGGCTCGGACAAGCCGGATTTGCGCAATCCGCTGGAAATCGCCGATGTGACCGAGGCGTTTCGCGATTCGGGGTTCGGGCTGTTCGCGAAGATCGTGGCGGGCGGCGGCGTGGTGCGCGCGATTCCGGCGCCGGGGACGGCGGGCCAGCCGCGCAGCTTTTTCGACAAATTGAACGAATGGGCGCGCGCCGAGGGTGCCGGCGGGCTGGGTTACATCGTTTTCGAGGAAGGCGGTGCGAAGGGTCCGATCGCGAAGAATCTTGAAGCGTCGCGCTGCGAGGCGATTCGCGAGGCTTGTGGCGCGAAGCCGGGGGATTCGGTGTTTTTCGCGGCGGGTGCCAGGGATGCGGCGGCGAAATTCGCCGGTGCGGTGCGCACCAGGCTCGGACATGATCTGGGATTGATTTCGGGGACGGAATTCCGGTTCTGCTGGATCGTCGATTTCCCGATGTTCGAACTGGATGAGGAGACCGGGCAGATCGGGTTTTCGCACAACCCGTTCTCGATGCCGCAGGGCGGTCTTGAGGCGCTGAACGGCCAGGACCCGCTGACCATCAAGGCGTTTCAATACGACATCGTGTGCAACGGGGTGGAATTGTCGTCCGGGGCGATCCGCAATCATCGCCCGGATATCATGCTGCGGGCGTTCGAGATCGCCGGGTACGGCGCGGAAGAGGTCGAGGCGCGGTTCGGCGGCATGCTGAACGCGTTCCGCTATGGCGCGCCGCCGCATGGCGGTTCGGCGCCGGGGATCGACCGGATGGTGATGCTGCTGACCGACGAACCGAATCTGCGCGAGGTGATCGCCTTCCCGCTCAATCAGCAGGGCGAGGATCTGATGATGGGCGCGCCCGCGCCGGTGCCGCCGGCGCGGCTGAAGGAATTGTCGCTGGCGCTGGCTTTGCCGGCGAAGAAAGCCTGATCGTTCTGATTCGGAAATGCTCAGGCTGATTTTTCGGCGGCGATCAGGAATTCGCGATTGCCGTCGCCGCCGGCGATCGGGCTGTCGGTGACGCCGATGACGCGCCAGGACGGCAGGGCACTCCACCAGGTTTCGATCGTGTCGCAGACCGCGCGATGGATCGCGGGATCGCGCACGATGCCGCCTTTGCCGATCGCACCCCGCCCGGCTTCGAACTGGGGTTTGATCAGGGCGATCGCGAAGGCGCCGGGCGCGCAGAGGGCGAGACCGGCCGGCAGGGCGAGGCGCAGGCCGATGAAGCTGACATCGCAAACGAGGGCGCCGATCGGCTCGGGGATCGCGTCTTGCGCGAGATGCCGGGCATTGCACTCCTCCATGACGCGAACACACGGATCGTTCCGCAATCTAACCGATAGTTGGTTATGGCCAACATCAACCGCATAGACGTATTTTGCGTCGTTTGCTAACAGAACCTCGGTGAAGCCGCCGGTCGAGGCGCCGATATCGAGACAGATGCGCCCGGCCGGCGAGAGGCCGAAATACGCGAGCGCGTGGGCGAGCTTGATGCCGCCGCGCGACACCCAGCCATGGCCGGAGCCAAGCAGTGCGAGGGGGGCGTCATCGTCGATCGGATCGCTTGGGCGGGTGATGGCGCGGGTGCCGGAGACCACTTGCCCGGCCTTGATCGCCGCCTGCGCGCGCGCGGCTGGGCGCAAGGCCGCGCGCGACGAGGGCGAGGTCGGCGCGTTGCCGTGTCAGCTTCGGGCGAGGCGCTTCGCGGTTCGGAGCAGGATCTGGCGATCCTCCGGCGCGCAGGCGCGATAGAGGCGCATCAGCGCAAGCTCGTCGCCTTGCAGCGACCCGGTCTCGCCCGAGACCAGATAGGCGAGCGAGGTGCCGAGAACCTTGGAGATGCGCTCAAGATTTTCGCGCACCTGCCCGGCCCGGTCGGTCTCCCACTGGGCGATGGCCGAGCGGGAGACCCCGAGCTGCTGCGCGAACTCGTCCTGAGTGAGGTTATTGGCAAGACGGAGGGCGCGAATCCGCTGACCGACCGACTCCTGGGCTACTTGTTTTTTTGCGGGCATGATTTTCATCATACAGGTTCAAACAGATAAAATCTATAGTTTGTTATCGTGTTAGGTCATTGATCCTGTAGTAAAACGAAACTTTTTTAGTCATCGGCGGTTGGTTTGCCGGGCGCTGACCTTCCGTCAGGCCGGAATGACCTTGCCGTTTCGTTCTGACGGCGGGGTTTCAGCAAAGGATGTGGGCCGGAGGGAGTGGCTGGGCGCGGCGACGGGACGGAGAGATGGGGCCGGAGCCGGGTTCGGCGGCCCGCCGGCGGCGGGGAAACCGGAACGGAACGGTGCCGTTCTCCGGGGGCTTCGCGAAATCGTGACCGTGCAATTTCCGACATCGCGGTTTCTTGACAATCCCCGGAAACCGGCATACCGATGAGGCTCGAATAGGTAAGTTGCTTGTTGATTCCGTGCCGCTAAGGTGAGGGATAGCAGAACTTAGCGGGCGGTTTCCGAACCTTGGATCGGGAGCGCGCCGGATGGGAAAAGCGACACATCTTTGGTTTCTGGTCGTGTATTTCGGCGCCGTCTTCGCGCTCGTCGCGGCGATGATCGGAGGCTCTTTCGTCCTCGGCCAGCGGCATACCGCGCGATCCACCATCCAGCCCTTCGAATCCGGAATATTGCCGGTCGCGGATGCGCGGATGCGCTTTCCGATCCAGTTCTACCTCGTCGCCATGCTGTTCGTGGTCTTCGATCTCGAAAGCGTGTTCATCTATGCCTGGGCGATCGCCATTCGGCCCGCGGGGTGGAACGGCTATATCGCGATGCTCGGGTTCATCTTCCTGCTGTTAGCGGCGCTCGCCTATCTCTGGCGCATCGGCGCGCTGGACTGGGGGCCGAGGCCGCGAATCCGGCCGGTGCCGGGGGTAAGGTGAGCGGCGATGGCATGGTCCCTCACCCGTACCGACGACAGAATGGCTGATCCGGCGGCCGCCGGCGTCCAGGGCGGCTCGTTCACCGACGCGGTCATGCGCAATCTGGTGCTGGGCAAGCTGCAGGATCTGGTCGCCTGGGGGCAGAAGAATTCGCTCTGGCCGTTCAATTTCGGGTTGTCCTGCTGCTATGTCGAGATGGCCACCTCGTTTACCAGCAAGTTCGATATCGCACGGTTTGGCGCGGAAGTGTTGCGGGCGACGCCGCGCGAAGCGGACGTGATCGTCATTTCCGGGACGGTATTCGTGAAAATGGCCCCCGTGATCAAGTATCTATACGACCAGATGCTGGAGCCGCGCTGGGTGATTTCGATGGGGTCCTGCGCCAATTCCGGCGGGATGTACGACATCTACAGCGTGGTGCAGGGGGTCGACACCTTCCTGCCGGTCGATGTGTATGTGCCGGGATGCCCGCCGAGGCCGGATGCGCTGTTCGAAGGGCTGATGCTTCTGCAGAAATCGATCGCGAGCGATCGCCGCCCGCTGAGCTGGGTGGTCGGGCCGCAGGGGGTGGTGCGGGCGCCGCGGCCGAGCTTTCGCGACATCAAGCGCGAGAGGCGCAACCAGGCGACCGATCTCGACCCCCCCGATCGAATCTGACGAGGCGAATGCGCAATGCTGCAAAGAACCGCGTCGATCCATACCGAGCCGCCGATTGCCCGCGAGCTTGCGGACAGGTTCAGATCGCGGTTCGTCAAGGTGCAGCCGACCTGCGACGATATTCCGACGATCTGGGTCGAGCGCGAACACCTGCGCGAGACGCTCCACTACCTGAAAAGCGAGGCGCCCGACCCTTTTCGGATGTTGTTCGATCTGACCGCGCTCGACGAGCGGATGCGCACGCATCGCGCCGATCAGCCGGAAAGCGATTTCACCGTGGTGTATCACCTGATGTCGTTTACCCGGAATCAGGATGTGCGCATCAAGGTGGCGCTGAGCGGCGAGACGCCCAGCCTGCCGACCATCAGCGATTTCTGGCCGAACGCCAACTGGTACGAGCGCGAGGTGTGGGACATGTTCGGCGTGACCTTCACCGGCCATCCGCATCTGACCCGTATCCTGACGCCGCCGACCTGGACCGGCCACCCGCTGCGCAAGGACCATTACGCGCGCGCGACCGATATGGGCATCTATGATCTCTCCGAGGAGAAGGAGATCGCCGAGCAGGAGGCGCTGCGCTTCCGCCCCGAGGATTGGGGCATGGTGCGCCAGAGCGAATCGACCGATTTCATGTTCCTCAACATGGGGCCGAACCATCCGAGCGTGCATGGCGTGTTCCGCCTGATCCTGCAGCTCGAGGGTGAGCAAATCGTCGACGTGGTGCCGGAGATCGGCTTTCATCATCGCGGCGCCGAGAAGATGGGCGAGCGGCAATCCTGGCACACCTACATCCCCTACACCGACCGCATCGACTACCTCAGCGGCGTGATGAACAATTTTCCCTATGTGATGGCGGTCGAGCGGCTGGCCGGGATCGAGGTGCCGCCGCGCGCGCAGATGATCCGCATCATGATGGCGGAGCTGTTTCGGATTGCCAGCCATCTGGTGTTTTTCGGCACCATGTCGCAGGATGTCGGCCAGCTTTCGCCGGTGTTCTACATGTTCACCGATCGCGAGCGCGTGTTCGAGATCATCGAGGCGGTGTGCGGGTTTCGGATGCATCCGGCGTGGTTTCGGATCGGCGGGGTCGCGGCCGATCTGCCGCAAGGCTGGGACAGGCTGATCGGCGATTTCTGCGCGTATCTGCCGAAGCGGCTCGACGAATACGTCAAGCTCGTCATGCAGAACCGGATCTTCAAGGCGCGCACCGTCGGCATCGCCGCCTATACGCTGGACGAGGCGATCGACTGGGGGGTGACCGGGCCCGGTTTGCGCGCCTGCGGGATCGACTGGGATTGCCGGAAAAAGCGGCCCTATTCGGGCTACGATCAACTGGAATTCGACGTGCCGGTCTATACCCATGGCGATTGCTACGATCGCACGATGGTGCATGTCGAGGAATTGCGCCAGAGCGTGCGGATCATCCGGCAATGCATCAAGAACATGCCGAGCGGTCCGTATAAATCCGATCACCGGCTGACCACGCCGCCGATCAAGGAACGGACGATGCACGACATCGAGACCTTGATCACCCATTTCCTCAATGTGAGCTGGGGGCCGGTCATCCCGCCCGGCGAAGCCTGCGTCGGGATCGAAGCGAGCAAGGGGATGAACGCCTATTATCTGACCAGCGACGGCGATACCATGTCGTATCGCACGCGCATCCGCACGCCGTCGTTTCCGCATCTGCAGATGATTCCGCTGATCAGCCGGGGCGCTTTCGTCGCCGATCTGATCGCGCTGATCGGCAGCATCGATTTCGTGATGGCCGATGTCGATCGTTGAAACCGAAGCGGGACTGACCGCCGAGCAGCGCGCCGCGATCGAGGCGATGGCGGGACATTACGACGACAAGCGCGCGGCCTGCATCGAGGCGCTGCGCTATGTCCAGGGTCATTACCGATGGGTTTCCGACCGGCATCTCGCCGAGGTCGCGGCACTGCTCGATATGTCGCGCGCCGATCTCGACGGAGTGGCGACCTATTACAACCTGATCTTTCGCCGTCCGGTCGGCGAGCACGTGATTTTCCTGTGCGACAGCATCTCGTGCTGGGTGATGGGACGGGAGGCGGTGAACGCGCATCTATGCAAGCGCCTCGGCATTCAGCCGGGCGAGACCAGCAAGGATGGCGCCTATACGCTGCTGCCGATCGTGTGCATCGGCCATTGCGACCATGCGCCGGCGATGCTGCTGGATGACGAGCTGCACGGCGATCTCGATGCGGTGCGGATCGATACGATACTCGGGATTCAACCATAGCGAAAAAACCCAATGGAAACGCCGCTCACCAATAACATCCGTCCCGATCGCGAGCCGCTCGACATCGAAGGCTATGAGCAGGCGGGCGGCTATCGCGCGGTGCGCAAGGTTCTCGGCGGGATGGCGCCGGCGGATGTGATCGAGGCAATCACGCAGTCCAAGCTGCGCGGCCGCGGCGGGGCGGGATTTCCCACCGGCATCAAATGGAGCCTGGTGCCGAAGGATCTCGCGGCGTCGGGGCCGCATTATCTCGTGGTCAATGCCGACGAGATGGAGCCGGGTACGTTCAAAGACCGGCTGCTGCTCGAAGGCGATCCGCACCAGATGATCGAGGCGGTGATCGTCGCCGCCTATGCGATTCAGGCCGAGACCGCCTACATCTTTTTGCGCGGCGAGTATTTTCTGGCCGAGCGCCGGCTGCGGCGGGCGGTCGGGGAGGCGGACGCGCGCGGCTATCTCGGCACGAACATCCTCGGATCGGGCTACGATCTTGCGGTTCACGTTCATGCCAGCGGCGGGCGCTATATCTGCGGCGAGGAGACTGCACTGCTCACCGCACTTGAAGGCAGGCGCGCGGTGCCGCGCGCGAAACCGCCCTTTCCGCAGACCAGCGGTCTGTGGGGCAAGCCGACGGTGGTGAACAACGTCGAAACGCTCTGCAACGTTCCGCATATCATCAATAACGGCGCCGACTGGTTCATGGGCTTGGGACGGGGCGAGGATGGCGGCACCAAAATCTACGGCGCGAGCGGACGGGTGCGCCGGCCCGGCTCGTGGGAGCTGCCGATGAGCACCCCTTTGTGCGAAATCATCGAGGAGCATGCAGGCGGGATGCGCGACGGCTACGAGCTGCGCGGGGTTTTGCCGGGCGGCTTGTCGACCTCCTTCATCATGGCCGACGATATCGAAGTGAAAATGGATTTCGCCTCGGTCGAGAAAGTCGGCAGCCGGCTCGGCACGGGGGCGGTGATCGTGCTCGATCAGCGGACTTGCCCGATCGGGATGCTGCGCAATCTTGAGCATTTTTTCGCCCAGGAATCCTGCGGCTGGTGTACCCCGTGCCGAGACGGGCTGCCCTGGGTCGAGCGACTGCTCGCCGGGATCGAGGCGGGCGAGGGCGAGATGGACGATCTCGACATTCTCGAACAGCACGTGAAATTTCTTGGACCGGGCCGGACATTCTGCGCCCATGCGCCGGGAGCGATGGCGCCGCTCGCATCCGGGCTGAAATATTTCCGCGCCGAGTTCGAGCAGCATATTCATGAGAAACGCTGTCCGTGGAACGAGGCGCACTGACCATGGCGATCATCCATATCGACGACCGCGAATTCACCGCCAACCCGAAGGACAACCTGCTGCAGGCGTGTCTGTCGAACGGGTTCGATCTGCCGTATTTCTGCTGGCATCCGGCGCTCGGATCGGTGGGAGCATGCCGGCAATGTGCGGTGCGGCAATTCGCCAATCCAGAGGATACGACGGGGCGGATCGTGATGGCGTGCATGACGCCGGCGACGGATGGGACGCGGATTTCGATCGCCGACCCGGAGGCCGTGTCGTTTCGTGCCAGCGTGATCGAATGGCTGATGACGAATCATCCGCATGACTGCCCGGTTTGCGAGGAAGGCGGCGAGTGTCACTTGCAGGACATGACGGTGATGACCGGCCATGCCTATCGCCGCTACCGCTTCAGCAAGCGCACGCATCGCAACCAGTATCTGGGCCCGTTCGTCAAGCACGAGATGAACCGCTGCATCGCCTGCTATCGCTGCGTGCGGTTCTATCGCGATTATGCGGGTGGTGCCGATCTCGACGTGTATGCGGCGCGCAACAACGTCTATTTCGGGCGGGCCGAGGACGGGGTTCTGGAAAACGAGTTCAGCGGCAATCTCGTCGAAGTGTGCCCGACCGGCGTGTTCACCGACAAGACGCTATCGGCCGCCTATAACCGGAAATGGGACATGCGCAGCGCGCCGTCGGTGTGCGTGCATTGCGGGGTCGGCTGCAATACCAGCGTGAACGAGCGGGGCGGCCAGGTGCGCCGCATCCTGAACCGCTATAACGGCGCAGTGAATGGCTATTTCCTGTGCGATCGGGGCCGGTTCGGCTACGGGTTCGCGAACCGGCCGGACCGGGTGCGCACGCCGGTGCTGCGCGACCCCGGCGGTAGCATGCGAACGGCGACCAGGACCGAGGCGCTGGATGCGCTGACGAAGACGCTTGGCACGGGCGGCAAAATCATCGGGATCGGCTCGCCGCGCGCGTCGCTCGAAGCGAATTTCGCGCTGCGGCGGCTGGTTGGCGCCGATGGGTTCCATGCCGGGGTTTCGGCGCGGGAGGCACGTTGCCTTGCCACGGCGATTGAAATTCTACAGGCGGGGGCGGTGCCGACGCCGACACTGCGCGAGATGGAAGCGGCGGATGTCGTGCTGGTGCTGGGCGAGGATGTCGCGGACACGGCACCACGGGTTGCGCTGGCGCTGCGCCAGGCAGCGCGGGGGCGCTCGATGGAGATCGCCGATCGGCTGAAGATCGCGCATTGGCAGGATGCGGCGGTGCGCGACGCGGCGCAGGGCGCGCGCAGCCCGCTTTTCGTCGCCTCGGTTGCGGCAACCCGGCTCGACGATATCGCCGCGCGGACCTGCCGCGCCGCGCCGTGCGATATCGCGCGGCTCGGTTTCGCGATCCGGCATCGGATCGATGCGAATGCGCCTTCGGTCGAAGATCTGCCGGAGGCGATGCAGGCGCTGGCGGGAGAGATCGCCGATGCGCTGCTGGCGGCGAAGCGCCCGCTGATCGTGTCGGGCTGCGGGCTGGGCGACGAGGCGGTGCTGCGTGCGGCGGCCGGCATCGCCCAGGCGCTGAACGGCGCGGACCGGCTTCCCGGCATCGTGCTCGCGGTGCCGGAATGCAACAGCATGGGGCTCGCGCTGATGCAGGGCGGCAGCGTGGAGGATGCGATCGACACCGTCACCGAGGGGGCCACGGTGATCGTTTTGGAAAACGATCTGTACCGGCGGGCGGAACGCAAGCGGGTCGATGCGCTGTTCGATGCCGCGGCGAATGTGATCGTTCTCGATCATGTATCGACGGCGACCGTGGCGAGAGCCGATATCGTGCTGCCCAGTGCGAATTTCGCGGAATGCGACGGCACGCTGGTCAGCGGCGAGGGGCGGGCGCAGCGCTCGTTCCAGGCGGTGTTTCCGAAGGACGACGTGCAGGCGAGCTGGATGTGGCTGCGCGATATCGCTGGAACTTCGGAATGGCACCGGCTCGACGATGTCGTGCGGTCTCTGGCATCCGCGATGACGCAATTCGTGGCGATCGGCGAGGCCACGCCGCCGGGCGATTTCAGGATTGCCGGAAGCCGTATCCGCAGCGAGCCGCATCGCTACAGCGGCCGTACCGCCGTCGATGCCGACCGGACCGTGCACGAGCCACGCGCATCGGTGCCGGAGGAGTCGCCGTTCAGCAGCACGATGGAAGGCTATTACGGTCAGATGCCGGCGTCGCTGATCCCGTTCTTCTGGGCGCCGGCCTGGAATTCCATCCAGTCGCTCAACAAGTTTCAGGATGAGGTCGGCGGCGCGCTGCGCGGCGGCGACCCCGGCGTGCGGCTGTTCGAGCCGAATGGCGCCGCGGCGCCGCGCCCCGATGCCACGGCACCCGGCCAGTTTGTCCGTGGGCCGGGACAATGGTTCGTCGTGCCGCGCCGGCCGATTTTCGGCGGCGAGGAACTCAGCGCGCTGGCCCCGGCGGTCGCGGAACGGATCGCGGCGCCGAGCCTCGCGCTGAACCCAGCGGATGCGCGCAGCCTCGATGTGGAAAACGGTGGCATGATCGACATCGATTTCAAATCTGGGTCGTATCGTCTGGCGGTGACGGTGGCGCCGGAATTGCCGTCCGGTGTCGCGATGCTGAGCGTCGGGCTGCCGGGGATGGATTGGTGCGCGCTGCCCGGCTGGGGCACGCCGCGGCGCGCGGAGCCGGCGCCATGAACCTGATCCTGTTCGGTCTGCTCAACATCGTCGGCATTCTGCTCATGCTGGTGATCGGCGCCGCGCTGCTGACCTGGATCGAGCGGCGGCTGCTCGGCTTCTGGCAGGACCGGCGCGGGCCGAACCGGGTGGGGCCGTTCGGGTCGCTTCAGGTGGTCGCCGACATGATCAAAATCCTGTTCAAGCAGGACTGGATACCCCCTTTCGCCGACCCGGTGGTGTTCGTTCTTGCCCCGGCGGTCGTGATGGTCGCGGCGCTGCTGGCGTTCGCGGTCGTGCCGGTAACGCCGTCGATCGGTATCGCGGGTAATCTGAATATCGGCATTCTGTTCTTTCTCGCGATGACGTCGCTGTCGGTCTACAGCGTCGTTCTCGCCGGCTGGGCCTCGAACAACAAATATTCGCTGCTGGGCGGGATGCGCGCGGCGGCGCAGATGGTGAGCTACGAGGTCTTCATGGGGCTGGCGCTGATCGGCGTGGTGATGCTGACCGGCTCGTTCAGCCTTGCCGATATCGTGCGCGCGCAACAGGAGCTGTGGTTCGTGGTCCCGCAGTTTCTCGGCTTCATCGTGTTCATGATCGCCGGAATCGCCGAGACCCATCGGCTGCCCTTCGATCTCCCGGAAGGCGAGAACGAGCTGGGTGCCGGGTTTCACACCGAATATTCCAGCATGAAATTCGGGATGTTCTTCGTCGGCGAATATATCGGCATCATCCTGGTCTCGGCGATGATCGTGATCCTGTTTTTCGGCGGCTGGCAGGGGCCGCTGCTGCCGCCGATATTGTGGTTCGCGATCAAGACCGGGGCTTTCGTGGGCTTCTTCATCCTGCTGCGCGCGGCGCTGCCGCGTCCGCGCTACGACCAGCTCATGGCCTATGGCTGGAAACTGATGCTGCCGCTGTCGCTGTTGAATATCGCTGTTACCGGTGCCGTCATGCTGACGCACTGACCGTTCGGCCGATCGGCCGGGAAAGGCTGCCGCGATGCTGAGTTCGATACGCACGCTCTGGTACACATTCCTGCATCTGTTTCATCACAGCGAAACGGTGCAGTACCCCGAACAGATGCCGTATCTCGCGCCGCGCTACCGCGGCCGCATCGTGCTGTCGCGCGACCCCGATGGCGAGGAACGTTGCGTGTCCTGCTATCTGTGCGCCGTGGCCTGCCCGGTCGACTGCATCAGCCTGCAGAAGACCGAAGAGGACGGGCGGTGGTATCCCGAATGGTTTCGGATCAATTTCTCCCGCTGCATTTTCTGCGGATTTTGCGAGGAGGCGTGTCCGACCTATGCCATTCAGCTCACCCCGGACTTCGAGATGAGCGAATATGAGCGGGAAAACCTGATTTACGAAAAAGAGGATCTGCTGATCAGCGGCACCGGCAAATATCCCGATTACAGTTTCTATCGGGTGTCGGGCCTCGCGATACCGGGCAAGGGCAAGGGTGAGGCGGAGCGCGAGCGGCCGCCGATCGACACCCGCGCGCTGCTGCCGTGAGAAAGTATCAGCCATGAACGCGACATTCTATCTCTCCGCCGCCATCGCCGTGCTCTCCACGGTTCTCGTGATCACGCGGGCGAACGGCGTGCATGCGCTGCTGTATCTGGTCGTCTCGCTGCTCGCGGTGGCGCTGGTATTCTTCACGCTGGGCGCGCCGTTCGCGGCGGCGCTCGAGGTGATCGTCTATGCCGGCGCCATCATGGTCCTGTTCGTCTTCGTCGTGATGATGATGAATCTCGGCGATGCGGCGGCGGTGCGCGAGGCGCGGTGGATGGAGCCGAAAATCTGGGTCGGTCCGTCGATCCTGGCGATTCTGCTGACCGCGCAACTGGCTTATATGCTCGACAGCAACACGATGAGCCAGCCGCATCATGCGATAGTTCCGGCGCGGGCGGTCGGCATCGCGATGTACGGGCCGTATCTGCTCTGCGTCGAACTGGCGTCGATGCTGCTGCTCGCGGCGCTGGTCGGCGCCTATCGCCTCGCCCATACCGAGCATGGGAGGCTCTGAGCCAATGACGACGATTCCGCTCGATCACGTTCTGATCCTTCCGGTGCTGCTGTTCGCGCTCGGCGTGATCGGCGTTCTGGTGCGGCGGAATCTCGTGTTCATTCTGATGTCCATCGAGATCATGCTGAATGCGGCGGGGCTGATGTTCATCATCGCCGGGGCGCGCTGGGGGCAGCCCGACGGCCAGGTGATGTTTCTTCTGGTGCTGACGCTGGCGGCGGCGGAGGTTTCGGTCGGCCTCGCGCTGATCATTCGCATCCGCCACCGGCTGACCACGCTCGATTCCGACGCGGCCGATCTGTTGCAGGGGTGAGAGGATGATCCACGATCTTTGGCTGGTTCCTGCTTTCCCGCTCCTTGGCGCCGCGATCCTGATGATCAGCGCGGGGCGGCTGCCGTCCCGCGCGGTCGCGCTGGTGGGGGTGGTGCCGGTTGCCGTGTCGGCGATCGTCTCCGCGATCATCGGCATCGGGTTCATGGCGGCGCCGCCAAGCGGGCACGCATTCACCGAGATATTGTGGCGATGGATCGCGATCGGCGGGTTCAGGCCGGCGGTCGGGCTCTATCTCGATCCGCTGTCGCTGGTGATGATGCTGGTGGTCACCATCGTGGGGTTTCTGATCCTGCTCTACTCGACCGAGTTCATGGCGGGCGACGAAGGCTATAGCCGGTTCTTCGCCTATATGAACCTGTTCGTCTCGGCGATGCTGGTGCTGCTGCTCGCGAGCAATCTGCTGTTCCTGTATGTCGGCTGGGAAGGAGTCGGCCTGTGCAGCTATCTGCTGATCGGGTTCTGGTATCAGGATGCGGCCAACGGGCTTGCCGCGCGCAAGGCGTTCATCGTCACCAGAATCGGCGACACCGGGCTGATGATCGGGCTGTTCGTTCTGTTCACCCATCTCGGCACGCTGGATATCCAACCTTTGCTGCACCGTGCCGCAAGCGTCTGGCCGCATGGTTCGGCGATCGCCTCGCTTGCCACCGCGCTGCTGCTGATCGGCGCGCTCGGCAAATCCGCGCAAATCCCACTGCAGACCTGGCTGCCCGACGCGATGGCCGGGCCGACGCCGGTGAGCGCGCTGATCCATGCCGCCACCATGGTGACCGCCGGCGTCTACCTGATCGCGCGGATGCACGGGCTGTATATGCTCGCACCCGCGATTCAGATGACGGTCGCGGCGATCGGCGCCGCCACACTGTTCGTCGCCGCCTTCGCCGCGCTCAATCAGCATGACATCAAGCGCATCCTGGCTTATTCGACGGTCAGCCAGATCGGCTACATGTTCCTTGCCCTCGGGGTCGGGGCGTGGACCGCGGCGATCTTTCATTTCATGGCGCATGCGTTCTTCAAGGCGCTGCTGTTCCTTGCCGCCGGAGCGATCACCATGCGGCTGGAGCACCACGAGCACGATATTTTCCGCATGGGCGGGCTGGCCAAAAAACTGCCGGTGGCGTTCTGGAGTTTCCTGATCGGCAGTGCCTCGCTCGCCGCGCTGCCGCTGGTGACGGCCGGTTTCTACAGCAAGGAAATGATCCTGTCGGAAACCTGGGCGCATGGCGGCGCGGTGCCGATTCTGTGGGCCGCCGGGCTGGTCACCGCGTTCGTCACCGCGCTGTATATTTTTCGCGCGGTGTTCATCGTGTTCTTCGGCGAGGCCAAGACGCCGATCGTCGGGCGCTACGGGATACGGATCGTGCTGCCGCTCGCGGTGCTTTCGGTGCTCGCGGTGATCGGCGGTTTCGTCGAGACGCCGAACGGGCTTGGCGGCGTCACGATATTCTCACGATTCATGGGCAGCGTGTTCGGGCCGGCGCCGCTTGCCGCCGGTGCCACGGAAACCGCGCTGCTGGTGTTCGCCTCTCTGGTGTCGCTGTCGGGCGTCGGGCTTGCGTGGCTGCTCTACATGCGTCCGGCGCCGCGTTTCGCGGCATGGACGCAAACGCCTTCCGTTGTCGCGTGGCGCGCGTTCTTCCTGTCCGGCTGGGGGTTCGATGTCGTGTATGACCGGCTGGTCGTGCGGCCGTTCCTCTATGTGGTGCGGATCAACCGGCATGATGCGATCGACGATGTCTATACCGGCATCGCGGAGGCGAGCCGGGGGCTGCACCGCCTGCTCAAGCTGACCCAGACCGGGCGAATCCGATGGTATGCCGGCTGGCTCGCCGCCGGGTCGATCCTCACCATTGCCGTCGCGGTGATCCGATGATGCTGGTATGGCTGATCCTGATCCCGCTGCTCGGCGGCCTGCTCGCCTGGCCTGCCGCACGGCTGCGCGCCGCCGCCGCGCGCTGGGTTTCGCTCATCGCCATGGCGCTCGACCTGCTGGTTCTGCTGCTGGTGTGGCTGCGTCACGCCGGCCCGATCGAGATCACCGGCGGCGGACGTTGGATCGCGATGTTCGACGCCCCCTGGATTCCGCAACTCGGCATCAGCCTGCGGCTCGGCCTCGACGGGCTGAGCCTGCTGCTGATTTTGCTGACCATCGGGCTTGGATTCGTTTCGGTGGTGATTTCCTGGACTGAGATCGGCGAGCGGGTCGGGGCGTTCCATTTCAACCTGCTCTGGACCATCGCGGGGACCATCGGGGTATTTCTGGCGCTCGATCTGTTCCTGTTCTTCTTCGCCTGGGAAATCATGCTGGTGCCGATGTATTTCCTGATCGCGCTGTGGGGGCACGAGAACCGGATTTATGCGGCGATCAAGTTCTTTCTGTTCACCCAGGGCAGCGGATTGCTGATGCTGCTGGCGATTCTGGCGCTGGTCTTCGTGCATCAGCGAACCACCGGCACCCTGACCTTCGACTATTTCCGGCTGCTCGGCACGCGGATGAGCCCGTCGACCGAAATGTGGATCATGCTCGGGTTCTTCATCGCCTTCATCGTCAAGCTGCCGGCAGTGCCGTTCCATACCTGGCTGCCGGACGCGCATACCGAGGCGCCGACGGCGGGAAGCGTGATCCTGGCCGGCATCATGCTGAAAACCGGCGCCTACGGGCTGCTGCGCTTCGTTGTTCCGCTGTTCCCGCTCGCCGCGATCCGGTTCGCGCCGATCGCCATGCTGCTCGGGGTGATCGGCATCATCTACGGCGCGCTGCTCGCCTTCGGCCAGAACGACCTGAAGCGGCTGGTCGCCTATAGCAGCGTCAGCCATCTCGGCTTCGTGCTGCTCGGCGTTTTCGCCTGGAACGCGCTCGCCTTGCAGGGAGCGGTGATGCAGATGCTGGCCCACGGGGTGAGCACCGGCGCGCTGTTCATCATGGTGGGCGCGTTGCAGGAACGGCTGCATACGCGCGACATGCGGCTTATGGGCGGGCTGTGGGCGAACATGCCGAAACTGTCCGCGATCGGGATGTTTTTCGCCATCGCCTCGCTCGGCCTGCCGGGGCTCGGCAATTTCATTGGCGAATTCCTGATCCTGATCGGCACGTTCCGGGTGTATCCGGCGTTTGCCGTGGTGGGCACGCTCGGCGTGATCGCCGCCGCCGCCTATGCGCTGATCCTGGTGCAGCGCGCGTTCCATGGACCGCCTCGGGATGCGGTGGCGGCGCCGGATCTGCGGGCGCGCCATCTCGCGGTGATGGCGGCGCTGACCGTCGCGATCGTCTATCTCGGCGTCTATCCGCAGCCGGTGTTCGACATGGCTTCGGGCGGCCTTGCCAATCTGCAAACTGCGACGCATGGCGTGCTGAAGCTGGCCGAGGGAGATCCGCGATGAGCCCCGCCTTGCGCGCCAGCCTGCCGTTCCTGGTGCTGTCCGCCGCGATCGTGGTGGTGATGCTGCTGATCGCGGTGCGGCGGGATCATCGGATGATCGCGACGGTGACGGCGATCGGGCTGCTCGCCTCGCTCGCGGCGATCATCGCCGCGGCGCCGGCCGCACCCGTCGCGGTGACGCCGATGTTCCTGGTCGATGGGTTCACGCTGTTCTTCCTCGCACTCGTGCTGGTCGCGTCGGTCGCGGTGGTGCTGCTGTCCCACGCCTATCTCGACGGCACCCATGACGGACCGTATGACGAATATTATCTGCTGTTGCTGCTCGCCACCCTCGGGGCCGGCGCTTTGCTGGCGAGCGTGCAGTTCGCCTCGTTCTTTCTCGCGTTGGAGACGCTCAGCATCGCGCTGATCGGGTTGATCGCCTATCCGCGCGGCCGGGCGGGCGCGATCGAGGCCGGGATCAAATATCTGCTGCTCGCGGGCGTATCCTCGGCGTTCCTGCTGTTCGGTATCGCGCTGATCTATCTCGATTTCGGCACGATGTCGTTTGCCGCGCTGGGCCGGCTCTGGAGCGCCGCGCACGGCCCGACCGACATCTACGCCTATACCGGCTTCGCGATGCTGCTGACCGGGATCGGCTTCAAGCTGTCACTGGTGCCGTTCCATATGTGGGCGCCCGATATTTACGAGGGTGCGCCCGCGCCGGTGACCGGCTATGTCGCGGTGGTTTCCAAGATCGGCGTGTTCGCGCTGCTGCTGCGCTATTTCGTGCTGATGGACGGCTACCACGATCCCTCGCTGCTGCGGGTGATCGCCCTCGTCGCCATCCTGTCGATGCTGATCGGCAATCTGCTGGCCTTGCTGCAGGACAATGTCAAACGGATTCTGGCCTATTCGTCGATCGCCCATCTCGGCTACGTTCTGGTCGCCCTGCTTGCCGGCGGCGTGATCGGCATCGAGGCAGCGAGCTATTATCTCGCGGCCTATGCGGTGACCACGATCGGCGCTTTCGGGGTGGTGGCCGTGCTGTCCCAACAGGGCAGCCTGCACGATACCGACCGGCTGGACGCCTATCGCGGTCTGATGTGGACCCGGCCCTGGCTGGCGAGCGCGTTTACCGCGTTTCTGCTGTCGCTTGCCGGGATTCCACCGACCATGGGCTTCATCGCGAAAGTTTATGTGATGACCTCCGGCGTGGGGACGCTGCTGATCTGGCCGCTCGCGGCCTTGGTTATCGGCAGCGTGATCGGGCTGTATTATTACCTGCGCATCATCGTCGTGCTGTTCTCGCCGGTGCGGGATGCGGAGCCACTTCCCCCGAAAGCCGGGGTGTCGTGGGCTGGCGGACTAACGCTCGCGGTTCTGGTCGTGTTGCTGATCGGACTCGGCGTGTATCCGACGCCGGTGATCGCACTGGCGCACGAAACCACGGCTGGATTGATGCCACATCAGAAAACCATTCATACGGCAGAGATTTTGCCGACACGTTAGATAACCATAATCGTTCGTTGGAGAGGGGAAGACAATTAAGCTGGGTTATATTGGCGGTTAACGCGAAGTTTTTCGTCCGTTTGCGCTTCCGGGTTTGGGTCATCGATGAAGGCGGCCGTTCGACATCCGGGCCGATCGACGATTATCGCCGACCGGGATGCATGGCGCCGCATGCTCAAGGCACGCTCGACGTGCGAGATTCGGGAGAAAGGCCATGGAAACCAGGGTTTCCGCTATTCTGAAACGAAAAGGCAGCAACATCGTCACCGCCGTGCCGGACCAGAGCGTCGCGGCGTTCGCGTGTCAGCTCCATGCGCATCGGATCGGGGCAACACCCGTCGTCGATGCCGAGAACCATGTGATCGGGATGATCTCCGAGCGCGACGTGATCCGGGGAATCGTCGAGCATGGCGCCAAGGTGCTGACCATGCCGGTGCGCAGCCTGATGACCACGCTGGTCAGCACCTGCGCGATGGAAGACAGGATCGGCGACGTTCTGGACATGATCACCCGGAACCGGACCCGTCACATCCCGGTGGTCACCGATGGCAAGCTGGAAGGCATCGTCACGATCGGCGACGTGGTGGCGCAGCTTCTGGAAGAGGCGCGGTTCGAGGTGGATTCGCTGCGGACCTACATCACCTCGCCATAGGGGCGGGGGGCTGTTGTTTTTCTGTAACCGAAGGTCCGGCTGCTGCGGCGTTAGCGGCGGAGTCGCTCGTCGCGATGCTGTTATCGACTACGCAAAGACACAGCGGGCGGGTGTGCGGAAAAATGGATTTCCCAGCCAATGTTTATGAAAACTACTATCCTGCAAATTGATCTGACGACAATCCTCGTAAACGGCAGAGCAAAGGAGGGTTAAATGGCTGGAAATCCCCTTACGTGGAACGATATGATTACGATTTACGGGTGGCTCTCGGCTCTTGCAAAGCAAGAGCAGAAAACGAGATCGGCAGGGAGGATGGTCCTGGACTCAGGAAAATCAGTATTGGCGGCGCTCCATATTCCAATTGAACCTGAAAAGCAAACCCTTTCTGCACAAATTCTTGATTTGAAGCAGTTTTATAATGCGGTACAAGCATCTCAGCCAGTTTTGAATACATTACCGTCACCAACATTCAATGTTTGTAAATTAATTAATGATAAAAACACAGAGACATTAATGAAACTTGTCAGTTATGCTTTCAGACACTTACCTTCGACCGACCACAAATATCAACAAATTGAACGATATCTGCTGAACCGTAACTGGTTTGTTCAGGATATCGACAGTTTCGGCACGTGGGCTCCAGACCCAAAATGGACGCAAGATAAGCTGATTCACGGATATGGAGGGTTGCACGGTTAGCGAGCTGATTCCGCCTCATTTCGTGTTAAACGAAAAACACGGCCAAGATGATCAGCCAGCCTCTCCGTCAAGAGTTCGTTTCTCGTAAACAGCGCCGATCCGTTTTCCGTCCCAGGCATAGCGGAGATGACGTTCCTGGCGGCAGTTCGAGAGCAGCCGCGGGCGGAAGGCCGCGGCGCATTCGCCGCCGTGCCGGCGCACACTGTCATAGGCGATGCCGTTCGAGCCTTGGTTTCGGAGGGCTGATGCAAGGTGCTGGCCGGCCGCGTAATCGTCGCTGAGGTAGACCAGCGGAAATTCTTCCTGCAACCCGCGCAGATCGTGCAGGCGCGCCGCGAGATCGACCAGATAGACCCGCATGTCCAGCTCCATGCGGGGCTGGTCGGTGGCGCGCATGAAGCGCGCGCGATGATATTTCGTCTCCGCGATGGCGGTATCGAGATCGTTCGCGGCGTAGAACGCGCCGAATGTTCCGTCGCTGAAGCGGCTCCCTTCGGGGTTCAGATGAGTGAAGGCGGCCATGACGATGCTCGAACCTGGACCGCTGATGCGACCCTCCGGCGGAACCAGGCGAATATCGCCGGCTTCGTCGCGCAGGCGTGGGTTGGTTAGCGATTCGATTTCGAAAACCGCGTCGAGATCGGCCGGGTTGGCCACCCGTTCGAAAAGCTGGATCGGGGGGAACCGGCTCGGGATGATCCGCCAGCCCGGCGTCCAGTCGACCGGGGTGACGGGAATGGTTACGCCCATCCGCCACGCTGCGCATCGAGATATTGCCGCACGACGAAGAGGTCGGCGACCTGGCCCGACAGCATCCGGTCGAGAGCGGATTTTCCACCGAACGGGGCGGCCAGGTTCGGGCGCTTCACCCAGTCGTCGGCCGATCGTTCATCCGGCAGCAGAATCTGAAGCGCCTTGTAGATTCCGAGAATATAGGAAATGCGTTCCAGGGTGTCTTTCGGCAGGACCGCCTCGGTGCTCTTTTTCCACTTGAAGAAGGTCGACCGGCTGGTGACGCCGAGAAGGGTCATCTGCTGATCGGCCGAAACGCGCCAGAGTTCGGCGATGCGAAAGAATGTGCGGAGCGCCGGGCCGGACAGGTTCCTGCGGTCGATCGCCAGCGCCAAATGCTTCTGGGAAGTCATGCGGTTTTCCATATTTGGACTCTAAGATAGATATAGTCCAAATATGGACTAATGCAAGTTTTTTTGGCCGGGCTGAATGATTGGTGCGCCGGGCAGGACTTGAACCCGCAACCAAACCGTTATGAGCGGTCCGCTCTAACCAGTTGAGCTACCGGCGCACTAGATAGGGTGCGCCTGGGGCCAATTGAGCTACCGGCGCACGGGCTCTGTATGGGCGAGACGCGGCTCGATTGGCAATATGCCAAGGGGCGGCTAGATAGCGCCCGATCGAAATTATCCGACGCAATTCAGGAGGTTTTTGCCATGGACATCTCGAAGCTTTCGGCAGGAAAGGCGCCGCCGGCCGATATTCAGGTGGTGATCGAGATTCCGCAGGGCTCGGCGGTGAAATACGAGGTGGACAAGGCGAGCGGGGCGGTGATGGTGGACCGGTTCCTGTTCACGCCTATGGCCTATCCGGCGGCCTACGGGTTCATTCCGGGCACGCTGGCCGATGATGGCGACCCGGCCGATGCGCTGGTGCTGACGCCGGCTTCGGTGGTGCCGGGTGCGGTGATCCGGGCACGACCGATCGGGTTGCTGCGGATGGAGGACGAGGCCGGGCAGGACGAAAAAATCGTCTGCGTGCCGCACGACAAGATCCATCCGCAATGGAGCGGCATCGGCGAGGTCGCGGAGCTGCCGGAGATTACGCGCGATGCGATCGCGCATTTCTTCACCCATTATAAGGACCTGGAGAAGGGCAAATGGGTGAAGGTGACCGGATGGGAGAACCGCGCGGCAGCGGAAGCGGCGATCACCGAAAGCCTCGCGCGCTACGGCAAATAGGTTTTTGCGCCGTTCTGGCGCTGGGCGGCTGCGCGGCACAGGCGCCGGCGCCGGCGCCGGAGGTTGCGCGGGCTAATCTGTTCGTCGTCGGGGTGGGCTGGCATACCCAGATTTTCCTGCCGGATAGCGCATTGGGAGGCGGATTGCGGGCGCTGGCGATATCGGGCGCGCGCTATGTCGGGTTCGGCTTCGCCCAGCGCGCCTATGCGATGCCCAAAAACCATGCGGCAATCGCATATGTGAAGGGGTTCTTTCAGGGGCTGGTGCCGTCGCGCGGGATCATCATCGTCACCTGGCTGCGGGCGGCGCCGGCGCTGGCCTGGGGCGCGGGGCATGTTGTGGGTCTGCACGCCTCGCACGCGGAGATAGTGCGGCTGAACCGGGTGCTGTGGGCGGATTTCGTCCATAAGGAGGGCCGGCCAGTCCGGTTGGAGCGTGGGTTCTATCCGGGCAGCGCCTTCTATGCGGCGACGCCGCGCTATGATCTGCTGTTCACCTGCAACACCTGGACGAATGCGGTGCTGCATGAAGCCGGGTTGCCGATCGGCGCCGGCGGGGTAATTTTTGCGAGCACGACGATGGATGATGTCCGGCGCCTCGCGGCACGGCAGGCGACGGAATAGGCGGATCAGTCCCAGATGCGGTGCCAGCCATGCGGGCGCCGATTGTTCGGCCGAGGGCCGATGAATCGGCGATAAGCGGCGATCCAGTCGCGCGCCACCATCGCCCGCGCGCGGTTCAACGAGAGGCGATGGCCGCAGACGAGGTGGACCATGCGGGCTTCCAGCCGGTCCTTGGCGTAGGCGCCCCATTGGCGCGGGCCGAGATAGGGTTCCGGCCAGAGATTGCGCGGGTTGGTGGGCGAGCCGCCGAGATCGAGCGGGATCAGGTGGTCTTCCTCATAGTGCCAGGGTTTCCGGTCGGTATAGCGATAGGCGCGGATTTGCGCCTTTTTCAGCGGCTCGGTGTAGGAGGCCGGCGGGCGGATGCGCGCGGTCCAGCCGCGCACGCAGATCGTGTCGCCGATGGTCGATTGGGTGACCGCCGGGTTGATGGCGCCTGGGGTGAGATCACGGTCGGGCAAGGGCGATTGGGCGCGGGCGATCAGCGGCAAGGCGAGGGCGGCGATGAGGAGCTTATGTCTCATGGCCGGATCATGGTGCTGGGACGTTAAGATTCAGGTGAGCGACGCGAGGCCGGCGCGCAGGCGATCCATCGCGCGGGCGAGTTTTTCGGGGCTCTGGGCGAAGCAGAGGCGGATATGGCCCTCGCCCGCTACCCCGAAGGCGATGCCGGGGGCGACCGCGACTTTGTGCTCCGTCACCAGTTTTCGCGCGAGACCGAGGCTGTCGGTGATGCCATCGATGCGGGCGAAGGCGTAGAAACTCGCGCGCGGAGGCTGAAACTGGACGCGGTTGAGCCCGGCAAGTCCGGCCTGCACGATGGCGCGGCCTTCGGCGCAGAAATCGCGGAACCGATCGACGAAATCCTCGCAGGCGAGGGCGGCGCGTGCGGCTTCCTGCGAATAGGGGGCGACGGTGGAATGGGTGGCTTCGGTGAGTTCGCCGATCGCGTCGCGCATCCCCTCCGGCACGACGAGCCAGCCGACGCGAAACCCGGTCATCGCCCAGGTTTTCGAGACCGAATTGGCGACGATCACGCGGTCGTTCGGGGTGGCGTGATCGAGCAGCGAAGGCGCGGCGGCCGCGCCGTCGAAAGTGAGGCGGGAATAGACCTCGTCGGAGAGCAGCCAGGTGCCGTGACGGCGGCAGAGATCGAGAATCGCGGCGATTTCGGCACGGCTCGCCATCCAGCCGGTCGGGTTGTTCGGCGAATTGAGGCAGAAGACGCGGGCGCCGGCCAGTGCCGCGTCGAGTTTCGCGAGGTCGAGACGGAAACCGCCGTCGCTGGTCGCATCAAGGCCGATCCGGGTGACGGTGGCGCCGCGCGCCAGGGCGGCGCCGGCGAGATTGGGCCATTCCGGCTCGTGGATGACCACGCGATCGCCCGCGCGCAGGATGGCGGCGAAAGCGACCGAAATCGCCGCCATGCCGGAGGCGGTGACGACGATGCGGTCCTCGGGAACCGGGGTGGCATGGAGTGCCGAGAGGTAGGCGGCGAGATCGGTTCGGAGGGTGGCGCGGCCGCGGCTGTCGACATAGCGGGTGTCGCCGGACCGGACCGCGCGGATCAGGGCTTCGATGGCGGCGGCAGGCGGGGGATGGTCGGATTCGCCGAAGGCAAGGTTTTCGATGGTGGGGTCGCCGAAGGCGATGCGCCCGATATCGCCGATTTTCGAGCGCGGGATGAGAGTGATGTCCATGCCGCGCACTTAGCCGAATCGCGGGGATTCGGCCATGGCGCGGATGAGGGCTTGCTCGGTGGCGATGGCGTGGAGCCGGACGTCGTTCGGGCCGGCGGGAACCTCGGGGATTTCCTGCGCGGCATAGGCACAGCCGAGGCGGAAGGCGTGGGGTAGTGCCGCGAGGGTGCGGTCGTAATAGCCGGCGCCGTAGCCGAGGCGATGGCCGGTGCGGTCGAAAGCGAGCAGCGGGACCAGCAGGAAATCCGGCGTCAGCGTCTCGCTGTCCGGGTGGGAGGTGCCGAAGCGGCCGGGAATCAGCCGGTCGCCCGGCTGCCAGCGCCGGAAAATCAGCGGATTGCCGCGCTTGACGGTTTCGGGCAGGCAGAGGCGGTGACCGCGCGCGTGCAGGGCGATGAGCAGGGGGCGGAGGTCGATTTCATCGCCGATCGGCCAGAAGCCGGAGACGATGGCGCCCTGCGGCGGTGGGGATTCGGCGAGGACGATGGCGGCGAGGCGCCCTCCGAGCGCGGGATCGAAGCCGGTGCGCCGCGCCATGGCTTCGGCGCGGGCGGCGGCTTTCGCGGCAGCGAGGACCGGATCAACCATGGATGGAAAGCGCGAAGCCGCCCTGGCCGTTGGCGTTGTCATCCTCCCAGAGCCTGCTTGTGCAGGTGGGCGCCGGAAGTACCGGAACCACGGTTCCGGCAGAGCCAGCTCCCTGGGAGATACTTACTGGCCCCGGGGATGCGCTTGCCTGACGCACCGGGCAGCTTCGCATGTTCAACTTAGTGTTCGGCGAGGTCCGCCGCAATCTCTTCCGCGCGCGCGGCGATGCGGCGCAGCCGTGCGCTGCGCTCGGGCGAGCCGGTGGTTTTACCGGTTCTCGCCGCGGCGAGGTCGCTTTTCATGTCGTGCAATTCGTCGGCGAGCAGGAGGCCGGCGAGCACGAGCAGCCGTGCCTCGCCCGACTGGCCGCCGATCGCCTTGATGCTGGTGATGCGCTTGTCGATCTCGGAGGCCATTTCGGCGAGATGGGCTTCCTGCCCGTCCTCGCAGCTCACCGCGTAGGAATAGCCGTTGATGCGGATCATCACTTGCGCCATTTCAGGTCTGCTCCGGGTGGTCGGCGGCCGCGAGGGCTTCGCGCAGGGTCGCGATGATCCGGTCGAGCGCGGTCGCGAGTTCCTGGCGGTCGAGATTCGGCCGCGACGGCGCCGCCGCATGAGCGGCGATGCGCGTCAGCGCGTTCTCCAGGCGGTCGAGAGTGTCGATTTCGGTTTCGGGCTCGGACATGCGATGACTATCGGAGATTTTGCGCCCGGATGGAAGCCGGGACATGGGAGAAACACTGGTTCGATGTCTCGCCGATGATTCATTTTCTGCACCACGAGCTTTCCGCCTGGATCGCCGTCTATGGCAGCGTACTGGTCGCTCTTCTGGTGATGCTGGAGAGCCTGGGTTTGCCGCTGCCGGGCGAGACCGCGCTGGTATCGGCGGCGATCTATGCCGGGACGACGCACCGGATCGACATCGTCGTGCTGATCGCGAGCGCGGCGGCGGGAGCGACGCTGGGCGGCGTGGCAGGCTACTGGATCGGGCGGCGGGCGGGGTATCCGGTGGTGCGGCGTTACGGGCCGCGCATTGGACTGACCGAGCGGCGGCTGCTCGCGGGACGGTATCTGTTCGCGCATCATGGCGGCAAGATCATCGTGTTCGGCCGGTTTTTCGCGGTGCTGCGCGCGCTGGCGGCGCTCCTGGCCGGGGTGACGATGATGGAGTGGCGGCGGTTCCTGGCGTTTCAGAGTCTCGCCTGCGTGATCTGGGCGGTGGTTTATGGCGGCGCCGCTTATGTGTTCGGAAAGCAGATCGAGCATGTCGCGGGGCCGGTTGGGATCGGCGTGACGGCGGCGGTGGTGCTGGTGCTGGTCGGCGTGATGGTGCTGGCGCACCGGCATGGCGGCCGGCTCGAACGGATCGCGGCGGCGCGGGCGCGGCGGCGCGGGATGCGATGACCGATCGACTGGTGATTGCCGGGCTGGGCTATGCCGGCGCGGCGGTCGCGGTCGCCGCGCGCGAGGCCGGGATGGATGTGGTCGCGACCGCGCGCGATCCGGCGACGCGGCGGGTGCCGGCGGGCGTCGCACTGGTTGCGTTCGATGCGGCGCAGGCGGCGATCGCGGCTGCGACGCATATTCTGGTGACGGCGGCGCCGGGCGAGGGCGGCGATCCGGTGCTGGCGCGGTATCGGGCGGCCATCGGGGCGGCGGAGCGGCTGCGCTGGATCGGCTATTGCTCGACGACCGGCGTGTATGGCGACCGGCAGGGCGGCGCGGTGGATGAGGACAGCGCGGCAGCACCCGGATCGGACCGGACGCGGCGGCGGGTCGCGGCGGAGCGGGACTGGGCGTCGTTCGGGGATCGGTGCGCGGTGGATATCATCCGGCTCGCCGGAATTTATGGGCCGGGACGATCGGCGTTCGACGATCTGCGTGCCGGCGCCGCGCGCCGGATCGACCGACCGGGGCACAAATTCAGCCGGATTCACGTGACGGATATCGCGCTTGGGGTCATGGCGGCGATGGCGGCCGCGACTTCGGGCGTGCGGGTGCTCAATTTCGCCGATGACGTGCCGGCGCCGAGTGCCGAGGTGATCGCCCACGCCGCGTCGCTGCTGGGGATCGCGCCGCCCCCGCTGGTTTCGTTCGAGGCGGCGAAACAGACTATGACGCCGATGGCGCTGTCGTTCTGGAGGGAGAACCGGGTGGTGCTGAACCGGAAAACCAAGACGGCGCTTGGGATATCCTGGCGGTATCCGAGCTATCGGGAGGGGCTGGCGGCGATACTGGCGGGTGCCGGGTCGTGATCAGTGCGGGCACCCGGTTCCGAAGATCGCAGTATCGCGGCTTCGTGACGGAGCAGCCATGACTTGCGATGGAGACCGCCGCCATAGCCGGTGAGGCGGCCATCGGCGCCGATTACCCGATGGCAGGGCACCACGATGGCGACCGGATTGGCGCCGTTGGCGAGACCAACGGCGCGGCGCGCGGCCGGAACGCCGATCCGGGCGGCGATGTCGCCATAGCTGGCGGTGCTGCCCGGCGGGATCGCACGGAGCGCCGACCAGACGCGGTGCTGGAACTCCGTGCCGGCGGTTTGCACCGCGATGGTGTCGAGTGCGGCGAGGTCGCCCGCGAAATAAGATTCTAGTTGATCGCGAGCGCCGCAGTAACCGGATGTTAAGGTATAGCCGCCATAATGACGGTGCAGCAGGCGGTGCATCCGGTCCTGGTAATCCTCGAAATCGAGGGCGCGGAGCGCGGTGCCGTCAGAGACGAGCAGGATTGTCCCGAGCGGGGAGGCGATGCGGTCGAGCAGGAGGTTCATGGCGGGTTTCCGGTGGGGATGCGGCGGCGGATGCCCAGAGATGGAGGGCGGCGTAGGCGCGCCAGGGGCGCCAGGCCTCGGCGCGGGCGAGAAGTTCGGCGGCGGTCGGGCGGCCCGATCGGGTCGCGAGGGCGCGGCGGAGGCCGATATCGGATTCGGGAAACGCATCCGGTTCGCGCAGCGCGCGCATCGCGATGTAATGCGCGGTCCAGGCGCCGATGCCGGGGAGGGTTTGCAGCGTGGCGATCGCGTCGTCGAGCGAGCGGCCCGGCTCGAACAGCGCGGGGTTTCGAAGGGCGGCTTCGGCAAGCGCCGCGAGGGCGGCGGCGCGGGCGCGCGGCATGCGGAGACTTGTCGCGAGATCCACGCCGGCCAGGCGTTCGGGTGGCGGAAAGGCGAAGCGAAGATTGGCGCGGTCGGGGTGATCGGTCGGTGGCGGGAGCGGAGCGCCGAAAGCGGCGACGAGTTTACCGGCGAGTTTGGTTGCGGCGGTGACGGTGATCTGCTGGCCGAGAATCGCGCGCACGGCGAGTTCGAAACCGTCCCAGGCGCCGGGAACCCGCAGGCCGGGATGGGCGGCGACGCGTGGCGCCATCAGCGCGTCTTCCGAGAGATGCGCGCCGATCAGGACAGGATCGGCGCCGAGATCGAAGATGCGGCGGATGCGCTCGACGATGACCGGCAGGGCGGTGATGGCGGGGAAATTTATCGTGGCGGTCAGGGCGTTGGTCTGCGCGGATGGGCTGACCGCGATGGTGCCGGTCGCGCCATCGAGGGTGATGGTGCGCGCGTAGCGATCGGGGCGGACGGATTCGACGCCTGGGATGGCGCGGGCCGCGAGGAAGCCGATCATCGCCGGCCAATCGTAGGGTCGTTTGAACGGCAGGTTGAGGGTGATCGCGGTGCCGATTGCCGAAGCTGTTTTTGCTCTGCGAAAGCTGCCGGGCCCGCGGCCGAACAGGTGCAGAAACGTGTCGTTGAAGCGGCGCACGCTGCCGAAACCGGCGGCAAGGGCGATTTCGGCCATGGGCAAGGACGTTTCGCCGATCAGGCGTTTCGCGAAATTGACACGGCGGGCCGCCGCGATCGCCTTGGGCGAGGCGCCGAGATGCTGACGAAACAGGCGGCGAAGCTGGCGGCCGCCGACGCCGAGGCGCTCGGCCAGGGTTTCGACATCACCTTGGTTCAATGCGCCGCCGGCGATGAGCGCCATGGCGCGCGAGACGGTGTTCCAGGTGCCGTGCCAGGCGCCGAGTTCGGGCGAGGTTTCCGGCCGGCAGCGCAGACACGGGCGGAAACCGGCGGCCTGTGCTGCGGCGGCGCTCGGCATGAAGATGACATTTTCCGGCTTGGGCGGCGTGGCCGGGCAGATCGGGCGGCAATAGATTCCGGTGGTGCGGACCGCGATGAAGAACCGCCCGTCGAAGCGCGCGTCGCGGGTGAGAAGGGCGCGGTAGCAGAGATCGCGATCGAGATGCATGACGGCATCATGGCACGCGGCGCGAAAGCGGTCTCGCCATTTTCGGACATGATGGATAGCGTCAGTCGGTGGTCGCTCCGGTGAGGGCGCGGGCGAACTCAGTGGCGTCGAACGGGCGGAGATCGGCCGCCCCTTCGCCGACGCCGACCGCATGGACCGGCAGCGAAAAGGCTTCGGCGAGGGCGACGACCACCCCGGCGCGGGCGGAGCCGTCGAGCTTGGTGACGATCAGGCCGGTGAGATCGACCATGTCCTTGAAGGTCTTGACCTGGGCGAGGGCGTTCTGGCCGGTGGTGGCGTCGAGCGTCAGCAGAACTGCATGGGGCGCGGTTTCGTCGCGCTTGCGGATGACGCGGATGATTTTGCGAAGTTCCTCCATCAGGGCGGCTTTGTTGTGCAGGCGGCCGGCGGTGTCGATGAGGAGGATGTCGGTTCCGTCGCGTTCCGCGCGGGCAAGGGCGTCGAAGGCGAGGCCGGCGGGATCGGCGGCGGGCGCGCCGGTGACGACTGGAGCGCGCGTGCGTTCGCCCCAGATTTGCAGTTGCTCGACGGCGGCGGCGCGGAACGTATCGCCGGCGACCAGCATCGGTTTCAGGCCGGCTTCCACATACGATTGGGCGAGTTTGCCGATGGTGGTGGTCTTGCCGGTACCATTGACGCCGACCATCAGGATGACGAAGGGTTTCCTGCTCCGGTCGATGGCGAGCGGTTTGGCGACAGGTGTTAGGATTTCGGCGATTTCTTCCGCGAGAGAGGTGCGGATTTCAGGATCGGTGACATCCTTGCCGAAACGGGTGCGGCGGAAGGCCTTGATGACGCGCGCGGCGACGGCGGGGCCGAGATCGGCGGCGATCAGGAGTTCTTCGAGTTCTTCCAGTGCTTCGTCGTCGAGTTTGCGCTTGGTGAACGTGTCGGCGATGCCGGTGGTGAGTTTCTGCGTGCTGCGGGACAGCCCGGCCTTGAGGCGCGAGAAGAATCCAAGAGCCATGTCAGATTTTTGCCCCCGCGATCAGGCCGGATGCGTCGGCGCGGGCGACGCGGCAGGTGACGATTTGCCCTGGCGTGACCGGTTCGGTGAAGCGCACGGGCGAAAAATCCTCGGCATGACCACGGGATTCGGATTCGGCGAGGATGGCGATGGTGGTGTCGATCGCCGCCTGGAACCGTGCGGTGGCGCGGCGTTGACCCGCATCGCGCAAACGCGCCGCACGCGCGCGCCGTTCGGCCATGGGCAGGGCAGGAATGCGCGCGGCGGGGGTTTTGTTGCGCGCGCTGTAGGGAAAGACGTGGAGGAAATCGAGGCCGGCTTCGTCGATCAGGCTCAGCGTGTCTGCGAACATCGTGTCATCTTCGGTGGGAAAACCGGCGATGAGATCGGCGCCGAGCGCGATATCGGGGCGGAGCGCGCGGGCGCGGGCGGCGGCTTCGATGACGTGATGGCGGAGATGGCGGCGCTTCATGCGTTTGAGGATCAGGTCCGAGCCGGCTTGCGCGGAAAGATGCAGATGCGGCATCAGGCGCGGCTCCTCGGCGATCATCCGCCAGAGATCGTCGTCGATTTCGGCGGGATCGATCGAGGACAGGCGCAGGCGCGGCAGTTCGGGCACGGCGGCGAGCAGACGGCGCACCAATTGGCCAAGTTTGGGTGTGCCCGGCAGGTCGGCGCCGTAGGAGGTGAGATCGACGCCGGTGAGCACCACTTCCGCGAAGCCGTTGGCGGCGAGGGCGCGGACCTGATCGGCAACGGCGCCCATCGGGATCGAGCGGGACGGGCCGCGTCCATAAGGGATGATGCAGAAGGTGCAGCGGTGGTCGCAGCCTTGCTGCACCTCGATAAAGGCGCGCGCGCGGGTGCCGAACCCGTCGATCAGGTGGGATGCGGTCTGGCGGACCTGCATGATGTCGGCGACCAGAAGGGGGGAAGCGGATGTCCAGGCGGCTTGGTCGAGTTTTTCGACATTGCCGAGGACACGGGTGACGCCGGGGATCTTGGACCAGGGGGCGGGATCGATCTGCGCGGCGCAGCCGGTGACGATGATGTCGGCGCCGGGATTGGCGCGATGGGCGCGGCGGACCGCCTGACGGGCCTGGCGCTCGGCCTCGGCAGTGACCGCGCAGGTATTGACGATGACGGCGTTGTCGATGCCGGCGGCTTCGGCGTGGCCGCGCATCACCTCGCTCTCGAAGGCGTTGAGCCGGCATCCGAAGGTGAGAATGTCGAGAGTCATGCCGGTAGCAGTTCAGGCGAGAGATGACCTTCGAATACGGTGGCGACCGGGCCTTCCATCAGGACGTGGCCGTCGGTTTCGCGCCAGGTGATGGTGAGGATGCCGCCATCCATCTCGATCTCGGCGCGGCGGGATGCGAGGCCACGGCGATGCGCGTTGACCAGCGCGGCGCAGGCGCCGGAACCGCAGGCGAGGGTGAGACCGGCGCCGCGTTCCCAGACGCGCAGGCGGATACGATCTGGCGCTTCGATTTTCGCGAAGCCGATATTGGCGCGCTCGGGGAAAATCCGCGCGAGTTCCAGGGCGGGGCCGATGGTTGCGAGGGGCAGGTTTTTCAGATCGTCGACGAAGAAGGTGGCATGGGGATTACCCATCGAGCAGGCGGCGGGATTTTCCACCGGCCCCATGGCGAGGCGGAGAAAAAGCGTGTCCATCGGTTCGGAAAGTGGGATTTCATCCCAGTCCAGGCGCGGCTTGCCCATGTCGACCTCGACCACATTCGGACCCTTGATGACGGCGGGAAGCGGTCCGGCATTGGTGCGGATGGTGAGCGAGCGGGTGCCGGTTTCGGCGGCGAGCAGGGCGGCGACGCAGCGCGTCGCGTTGCCGCAGGCACCGGATTCCGAGCCGTTGGCATTCAGGATGCGCATGAAGGCGTCGGCGGTATCGTCGGGCTCGATCAGGATGATCTGGTCGCAGCCGACGCCGATGCGGCGGTCGGCCAGGCGGGTGGCCTGGGCCTGGGTGAGCGCGAGGGCATGGGTGCGGGTATCGAGCACGACGAAGTCGTTGCCCGCGCCGTGCATCTTCACGAAGGAAAGGCCGGTCCGCATGGTGGATCGTATATGGCGTCGGGGTACGATGCGAAAGGGGCGGTCATTCGAGGGGGAGGGTTGCGGTGGCGATGGACAGGGTCGGGTTGGCGAGTTTGGCGCGGAGATAGAGTGCGGCGCCGATGGCGGCCATGACGGCGCCCTGGAATAGGGGCTGCACGTAGATCGGCGCGTGCGGAAGGACGATCACCGAGCGGATCAGAGTGACGGTGACGATGATCGAGAGAATGGCGACCGGGGTGACGAGGGGGTTGGTGCGGAAGGGTTGCGCCCACGAGGTGGCCGCGAAGCGCGGGTTGAGACGCAAATTCAGGGCGGCAACGGCAACGGCGAGCCAGACGAGGAGAATGGTGATCGAGCGGTCCACCACGCCGAAGGCCCAGCCGATATAGGTGGCTTGAAGCAGAAACAGCGAGGCGAGGATGGCGGTGAGGGTGAGGGCGGCGACCGGCGCGCGGCGGCGCGAGGTGTTGACGAAGATGGCGGGGATCAGCCCGTCTTCCGCCCAGGCGAACACCATGCGGGAGGTGACGACCATCTGCGGCGCCAGGGTCTTGCCGACGATCAGGGCGATGACGAGGCCGAGGGCGGCGGCGAGCGCGTGCGGCGCGACGAGGCCGATGATGCCGGGTGCGGTGACCAGCGCGGCATGTTTGCCGTGGATCAGCGCGGCTGCTGCCCACCAGGGCACGGCGTGGAACAGGGCGGCGGCAACCAGGGTGAACAGAACCACCGAGGCGATCCAGGCGAGCACGATGCCGCGCGGCATGGTGGTGCTGGCGTCCCGTGTTTCGCCGGAGAGCGCGGGGGCGGCGGATAATCCGCCATAGGCGAAGATGAACAGGGTGCAGACCGCGAGGAAGGCGTGCGGGCTGAACGGCATCGGGTGGATGGGGGCGGCGATGGCGATGCCGGTGCGGGACACGGCGCCGCCGATGAAATCGGCCGGGGCGGTGGAAAATCCGACGATGCAGACGGCGAGTGCGGCAAGGGCGACGAGGATGAGAAGCAGGGTGACGAAGCGGCCGTAGTCGCGCACGCCGGCGACGTGGACGGAATAGACGATCCAGATCGCGGCGAGGCCGATGAGGACGTGGCCCGGTCTGGTGAGGATGGTATGGCCCGCCGGGATGCCGGCCGAGATCAGGGCGTTACCGAGGAAGGTGCCGAAGGCGAAGGCGATGAAGCCCATCGCGGCGGTGATGCTCGCCCACCAGACGAAATGCAGGATGAAGCCGAGCGGCAGGTTCAGCGCGCGCACGGTCCAGACATAGGAGGAGCCGGCGCGCGGCATGGCCCGCGAGAAGCGGGCATAGAGATCGACCTTGAGAAAGATGACGATGCCGGTGACGAACATGGCGAGCGGCACGAGATCGCCGATGGCGGGATAGACGCCGATGCTCTGGGTGACCACGAAATTGATTCCGGCGCCGTATTCCTGGGTGACGGCGGAGGCGACGATGGCGATGAGGCCGAGGGATTTCGCCAGCCGGTAGTTCTGTGCGGTCTCGGTCATGGTACCTGCCCTTGGGTGATCGGCGGTTGGGTTTTCGGGGTAAAAACGCACCATTCGGCGCCCGGACAGCGCCAGCATTCGGGTTTACGCGCTTTGCAGAGGTAGCGGCCGTGCAGGATCAGCCAGTGATGCGCGGGACGCAGCATGTCCTTGGGGATGCGGGCGATCAAGCCGTCTTCCACCTGCCGGACGGTTTTGCCGGGGGCGATTCCGGTGCGGTTGCCGAGGCGGAAGATGTGGGTATCGACCGCCATGGTCGGATGACCGAAGATTTCGTTGAGCACCACATTGGCGGTTTTGCGGCCGACGCCGGGCAGGGCTTCGAGAGCGTCACGGTCGGGCGGCACGTCGCCGCCGTGGCGCTGGATCAGGAGATGGGACAGGGCGGCGAGGTTTTTCGCCTTGGCCTGCCAAAGGCCGATGGAGCGGATGTGCCGGGCGATGCCGTCGGCGCCGAGTTTGGCCATCGAATCCGGGTCGGAGGCTTCGGCGAACAGCGATGGTGTGGCTTTGTTGACCGCGGCGTCGGTGGCCTGGGCGGAGAGAACGACCGCGACCAGGAGGGTGAAGGGGGTCGAATAGACCAGTTCGGTACGCGGGGTGGGGTTGCCGGCGCTGATCGCGCGAAGGAAGGGCGCGATATCCGCGCGTTTCATCCGTTTCGGCTGTTTCGTTCCGGCACCGCTCATTCCGTGGTTGTGCGGACCGGCGGGGCTATTGGCAAGGGATGTTTTCCCTTGCGGAGCGGCGATCGGGAGCAAAAATAGGATCATGGCCGAGACGATCGAGCACGCCATCGCCGCGCCGCCGATTTTCCAGGCGGTGCTGACGCCGTATCGGAGCATGGGCCGGCGCGGCATGTTCGTCGTGTTCGGGCTGATGGCGGCGGGATCGCTGCTGGTGACCAGCCTGATGTATGTGCTCGGCGCGTTTCCGGTGATCGGGTTCAACGGCGCCGATCTGATCCTGGCGATCACGCTCTACGCGATGAATATGCGGGCGGCGCGGGCCTCCGAGGTGATTCTGCTGACCAATGATGGATTGACGATCACCCGGACGACGCCGCGCGGGCGGCGCAGCGTGGTGACGATGGCGCCGGCGTGGCTGCGGGTGCAGATCGAGGAGAATGCCGGAAGCAACCCGATCGTCACCATCGTGAACCGGGATGCGCGGCATATCGTGGGGGCCGATCTGGGCGAGGCGGAGCGGCGCGATCTGGCCGAGGCGCTGCGCGGGGCCTTCGCGCGGCTGCACTCGCCGCGGTTTGATAATGTGCAGACGCGAGAATAGATTTCGTACTTCCCGTTCCGTGATGCCGGAGCGCTGGATTGCTCGTGTGATGGGGTTGCCCTGATTTGATCGAAGGGATCGTATTGTGGGGCGCGGCCGAAGCAATGACGGTCGTGGGACCGGGATTTTGTCCGGGAGTGCGCAGCGTTCTGCCGGCGATTTGTGGGTTACCTCTTGCGTCCGGCGGCATCGTCCCCCACAACGGCTGAGTGCCCACGCGCTCGTGAGGGCATATCTGCCATAACGGATACGGCCATCGGGCAGGCCGGCCTCGGGGGACCGACGCGTTCATGAGCGAGACCTACAAGACGGCTCAGGCCGAAACCCGGACATCGCATGGCAGCCTCGACGCCGATGCGGTGCGTGCGGCCTATCGCCGCTGGGCCGGCATCTACGATGCGGCGTTCGGCGCGATCTCGGCACCCGCGCGGCGTGCCGCAGTGGCGGCGGTCAATGCGGCGCCGGGCGATGCGGTGCTGGAGGTGGGCGTCGGCACCGGGCTCGCGCTGCCGCTGTATCAGCGCGCGAAGCGGATTACCGGCATCGATCTTTCCGCCGAAATGCTCGACCGCGCCCATGCGCGGGTGCGCAGGCAGGGGTTGTCCCATGTCGAGCAACTGCTCGAACTCGATGCCGAGGATACCGGGTTCGAGGATGGCCGATTCGACATCGCGGTGGCGATGTTCGTCGCCTCGGTGGTGCCGCATCCGCGCGCGCTGGCGCGGGAACTCAGGCGCGTGGTGCGGCCGGGCGGCACCATTCTGTTCGTCAATCATTTCGCCATGGAGTCCGGGCCGGTGGCCTGGATCGAACGGGCGATGGCGCCGGCGTCGCGCGCGCTGGGCTGGCACCCGGATTTCACCATCGACCGGCTGCTGCCGCCCGAGGAGGCGCAGGGTCTGGCGGTCGAGAAAATGCGCCCGCTCGGCCTGTTCCGCCTGGTTTCCCTGGTGAACCACCGGGCGGACTGACCGGCCCGGCCAGTCGCGCATTCGCGCCTTGATCGGGCGGCGAGCCTGTTATATCGGTGCTTTGGAATACGCGTGTCCCCCGTGTAATGATCCGGCCGCGCGGACCCTGACCACGATCACACGGAAAACGACACGGAAGCGGCGATATTGATGAAGCGATCTCATGGGTTTTTGATTTTCGGCCTTGGTGCGGCGGCGCTCGTCGCGGCGGCGCATCCGGCACTCGCCGCCGAATTTCCGAAGAACAGCGCCGGGTTTCCGATCCATGCGCCGCGCCCGTGGGAGTGGTGGTTCCAGCCGGCGGCGAGCCCGATCCAGAAGGCCATCGACTGGATGATGCAGTTCGTGCTGTGGATCATGTTCGGCGTGGTCGCGCTGGTTGGCGTGCTGCTCGGCATCGTGATGGTGCGGTTCCACGCCTCCCGGCACCCGGTGCCGACCACCACCACGCACAATACGGTGATCGAGGTGCTGTGGACGGTGGTGCCCGCGCTGCTGCTGATCGTGATTTTCGTGCCCTCGCTCAACATGATCTATCAGCAATCCAACTATAAGCACCGCTACATGACGGTGCGGGTGATCGGCCATCAATGGTTCTGGGAATACGACTATCTCGGCGCCAAGGGAGTCGATTTCACCTCCTACGCGATTCCGCCGAACCAGTTGAAGCCGGGCGAGATCCGCCAGCTTTCCGCCGACCATCCGCTGGTGCTGCCGGCCGGCAAGAAAGTGGTGTTCCAGATCACCAGCAAAGATGTGCTGCACAGTTTCTTCATCCCCTCGCTCGGCGTGCAGCGCTATGCGATTCCCGGCCAGATCTGGCACCAGTGGACTCAAATCGACGCACCGGGGGTTTATTATGGCGAATGCAACCAGATTTGCGGCATGAACCACGACGACATGCCGATCGAGGTCGTCGCGCTGCCGATGAAGCAGTTCCAGGCCTGGCTCGCCGAGGCCAAGAAGGACGCGGCGCAAGGCAACGTGCCGAAGGTGCATAAATATGAAGTGCTGGCGGAGCAGGCGGCAAAGGCGAAGGCCGCCGCGCTGCCGGGGGTGACGCTCGCGAGCGCTGCCGCGCCGCCGGCCGTTACCCATTAATCATCGTGCCCAGGAGAATATGACCATGTCCACCGCCGCCTCGCACGATCACGCCCACGCCGCCCATGCGCATGACGCCCATTATCCGGGGTTCGTCCGCCGCTGGCTGATGAGCACGAACCACAAGGATATCGGCACGCTCTACATCACCTGGGCGATCATCGCCGGGATCGAAGGCGGGGTGCTGTCGGAAATCATGCGGATGCAGTTGATGCATCCGAACAACACGCTGATCACCTCGGGCCAGACCTGGAACGCGATCGTCACCGCGCACGGGCTGCTGATGATCTTCTTCATGGTGATGCCGGCGCTGATCGGCGGGTTCGGCAACTGGTTCGTGCCCATGATGATCGGCGCGCCGGACATGGCGTTCCCGCGGCTCAACAACATGAGCTTCTGGTTCCTGTTCATGGGCTTCATTTTCGTCAATCTCGGCCTGATGGTGGGCGCGGGTTCGGGGATCGGCTGGACGCTGTATCCGCCGCTGTCCGACATCACCTACCAGCCTGGGCCGGCGGTCGATTTCACCCTGTTCTCGCTGCATCTGGCCGGGATTTCCTCGCTGCTTGGCGCGATCAACTTCATCGCGACCATCCTGAACATGCGCGCCCCCGGCATGACGATGCACAAGATGCCGCTGTTCGTGTGGGCGATCCTGGTTACCGCGTTCCTGCTGCTGCTGGCGATTCCGGTGCTCGCGGGCGCGATCACCATGCTGATCATGGACCGCAATTTCGGCACCTCGTTCTTCGAGCCGGGCGGCGGCGGCGATCCGGTGCTGTTC
>NZ_JAKGBZ010000019.1 GCF_021556475.1 Acidiphilium iwatense
CGTCTCGGGGCATCACCAAACCCCCCGCCACGTCCTGACATTATGTTGCGTGGAAGCCGTCGATCGCCTGCGGCACAAAGCCCAACCGCAGATCCGCAACATAACTTTCGCCGCAACATGTTCGGTCTTATGTTGAATGCAACATAAGACCGACGCGGCCACCGGCGAACATGGCGACCTGCTCGACGTCATCCGCGAAAGCTGCGGCCTGATCGACTTCAAGGACGTCGCCGATGAGGCGCGTTCGTTTCTCAGCCTGCCGCATCCCGAACCGGAGCCGGATCGTCCGCGCGCGCACAAGCCCAGTTCTCCGAACGGATCGCCGGAAGCGGCGCGGCGACTGTTCGCAATGTCGCTGCCGATGTCTCGTACCCTCGTGGAAACGTATCTCCGCAATCGCGGCATTACGGCTTTGCACGGAACCGGAAGCCTGCGCTTCCACCCGCGCTGCTACTATCGGCCTGACGACCATAGTCCGACCGAGACCTGGCCGGCGATGATCGCCTCCGTCACCGACCTCGCGGGCCATCTGACCGGCGCGCACCGCACCTGGCTCGATCCCGACGGCTTCTCCGAGGTGACGCTCGGCAAGGCGCCGATTGATACGCCGAGGCGAGCGATGGGTGACCTCCTCGGTCACGCCGTTCGCTTTGGCGTGGCGGGCGAAGTCATGGCGGCCGGCGAGGGCATCGAGACGATGCTGTCGCTCAGGTGCGTGCTGCCCGCCATGCCGATGGTCGCAGCCCTCTCGGCAGCTCATCTCTCCGCTATCCTGTTCCCGGACACATTGCGCCGGCTCTACATCGCCCCCGACGACGATCCCGCCGGTGACGGCGCGTTGGCGACGTTGATCGAACGCGCGCAGGAGGCCGGGATCGAGGCGATCGTGATTTCGCCACGGCTCGGCGACTTCAACGAGGATCTTCGGCTGCTCGGGATCGACGCGCTTCGGGCCGCAAGCCGGGTGCAGATCGCGGCGCAGGATGTCGCCCGCTTCATGGATCTGGCGGCATAGCCGGAACGGGGATGCGTGCGGCTGCGTCGTCGCCACAGGGTCGGCGGTCATGCTTTCCCTCAGCGTCAGAGAGGACCACGCCCACGGCCTTCTGAGAGGGCGATCGGGCAGCAAGCGGCCCGGACCGGCAACCTCGTGGGCCGACTATTTTCCGTCGGCGGCAGAGCCGCCTTTACATCGCGAGACAAAATAGTCGGCCCCCTTCGGTCCTCCGCCGAGGCTCCGGCCCGCAGCTCACGCTGCGGGTGCAGGTCCGGTCCGCCCGCCGCCTTCGTCGCCATGAAGGCCGCGATGGGCGCGGCCGATCCGACGAGGAAATCCGCGATGACCACCGACAACGGCGACGATTTCGAGCCACACCACAGCGCATCCCCGACCGACCAGGTCCTCCACGAACTCCAGCTCTATGGCTACCGTCCCTTTCACGACGAGCCCGATCCCAGACCGCTTCCCGAAGCGAACATTCTCGCGGGCAGCATCTCCGACATCTTCGACGCCCTCGTGGTGGCGCTGGCCGACACGCGCCTCGAATCCGACCTCGAGGACCTGCTCTGGTCGACGGTGAACGTCTTCCACCGCGCCATCGACCGGATCGAGCGCGAACTCGACGACAACGAGCTGGCGCAGCAGCGCTCGCAACGGGAACAGGATGGCAGTGAGGTCAAGTCCGTCGAGCTGGAGCGCCTGACTGCGGAAGGGCAGACGCTGATCGAACGCCGCAACGCCTTCGAGCTGATGCGCGACCAAGCCGCCGACCAATTCGAGCACCACACCCATTCGGCCTGGCGGCCCCGCAACGGGTCGAAGGTCAACCATCGCAACCTCACCGCGGCGATGATCGACAGCCGCGACTTCCTGGCCGCGAAGAGGCGCGCCGACAACCAGGTGCTTCTGCCCGCGGGGCCGAAGGTGGCTCTGACCGGCGGGCTCGATTTCAACGATTACCGGCTGGTCTGGGCCAAGCTCGATCAGGTCCACGCAAAGCACCCGGACATGGTGCTGCTGCACGGCGGCTCGCCCAAGGGCGCCGAGCTGATCGCCGCCAAATGGGCCGACAACCGCAAAGTCCCGCAGATCGCCTTCAAACCTGACTGGACGAAACACGCCAAGGCCGCGCCGTTCAAGCGCAACGACGCCTTGCTGGAGGTCCTGCCGATCGGTGTGATGCACTTCCCCGGCACCGGCATCCAGGACAACCTCGCCGACAAGGCGAAGAAGCTCGGCATCCCGGTCTGGAAATTCGGCGGCGCGTGAGCGCCGCCTTGCCCTTTCTGCACAGTGACGTGAATCCGCTGAGGCGGATTATCGGCTTTCCGTAAAACCGCCTTTCAATCCGGTTCACCCGTGACGGCGATCCGGGCCGCACGAGCATAGTGCGCCAACTCCGTATCGTTCTCGATCAGGCCATCGAGGAGCGCCTTCATGTCGCTCTGATCGGACGCCGATTGAAAAGGCCCTGGCTGCCGCTCGATCGCCAACACCGCAATGGCGAGCGCCTTCTTCACCAGGTGCAGTTCGCGTCCCGTGAACTCCGCCATGCCGCGCACCTCGACCGCCACTTCGTCTCGAGAGCACACCTTAGCTGATCGGCCTGCCCACCGTGAGTGACGAGGTTCCAGCCGCTGGCGGCGGGCTTTTAGACGCGGCTCCCGCCGGCGGTCGCCATCCCTGCGTCTATCAGCGCTGATCCTTGGTCCGTCCGCGGGCCTGACGCCATCAACCCGCAAGGGGTCGGCTTACGCTGGAGCGTGCCGCCGCTCTGTCTTCGCCTTCGCGGTGATTGCGGCCCTCGGCCGGACACATCGGGCGCCTGTCGCGCGGGGATGGCCCCCGCCTCAGCACAGGAGCCGGATCAATGTCTCAAGCCCTCGCATTCGCCAACGGCTGGAACCTCGCCACCACCCTTATGGTCTGCGTCGTCGTCTTTCATGCTGACACTGGCAACTACGGCGTCATGCTGGCCGCCGAATATGACGGCGATCCCGCTGCCGTCATCCACGAATTCGACCCCTTCCAACCATGAAGGGGCGAACCACCACGAAAGCTGAACCTCAGAGCGCCAGCGGGATTTCTGCTCCCGCTGGCGCCTGTTTGCGGCTATATTCGTGGTCGCGCCGTGGTGGTGGTGGAAGGCGCGACCGTCAGACCTTTATCTCACGGAGCGCACCGCCATGATCATCTTCGGACCACTGCTCGTCATTGTCGGCATCGGCTTCTTCTGCTGGCTGCTGTTCAACCTCGCCGTCTTCGCACTGCCCTTCTTCGCTGGCCTGACGATCGGCATCTGGGCCTTCCACACCGGAGCCGGCGTGCTCGGCGGCATAGCGGTAGGTGTCGTGGCCGGCGGCATAACCTTTGGCCTTGGCCAGATCGCGCTCGCCTTTGTGCCCTGGACGTGGCTTCGGCTCCTGATCATCCTCCTTTACGTCGCGCCCGCCGCCGTCGCCGGTTACAGCGCCACGCATGGAATCGCCCAGATGGCGATGCCTTCGCCTACGTGGCAGACGATCTTCGCCGTCATCGGCGCGATCGCCGTCAGCGTCACGGCGTTCGTTCGCTTCACCGGAACGGCCACGCCCGGACCGGCCGGACAGGGCTTGGCGCGGGGCTGACACCGTCGCGTCGGTGGGGCGGGGTCAGATCAGGCATCTGGGACGCCCGCAGTCCCCGTCATCGAAGCTGACCAGAGAGCGGCTTCGGCGGTGAAGTTCCGCCCGCCATCGCAGAGTGGCCGGAGTCATGGCGGTCGTCTGAGCGCTTGGACCAGATGGTGACGGCGGCGAGACCCGGCCCACGAGTCGTGTGAAATGGAGCGTGCAGCTGGAGCTTGGGCTTCGAAACGGGAAATCCGTCGGTGGCCAGGACAGGGCCCGGATCGCCGTCGCTTTCACCGCCCGGACTTGCGGCGACTCGAAAATCGCCATGTTCCCCTTGATGTCGGCTCTGTCAGGCCGAGCGCACCCAACGGCCTCTTCGATGGACTGATCTGGCCGAAGGCCGGCTAAAGCCTCGACCGCCTATGGCGCAACAGCGGCGTCACAACTTTCTTCCCCTGCCGGCTACGCCGCCATTCCTCGCGAAACAAGAAAGTTCCTCCTTTGCTGTCGAGCCCCTTCGGGGTGCGCCGTCGATCGCCTCCGGCCCGTCGATCACCATCGAGGCCGCAATGGTGCGGGCTCGGAAACAGAGATCAAGGAGAACTACCATGGCGACCATCGGCACCTTCAAGAAGACCGGCTCGAACGAATTCACCGGCGAAATCGTCACCCTCTCGGTCCAGGCCAAGAACGTCCGGATCGTTCCCGAAGCCACCCGCTCCGGCGACAACAGCCCCAGCCACCGCGTCTATGTCGGCCGGGTCGAGATCGGCGCCGCCTGGGCCAAGCGCTCCAACGAAGGCCGCGACTATCTGGGCCTCAAGCTCGACGATCCGAGCTTCACCGCCCCGATCTTCGCCAACCTGTTCGACGACGAGGACGGCGAGGGCTACAGCCTGATCTGGTCCCGCCCCAACGGCCGCCGGAGCGACTGACCCCGCCTACAATGCCCCGTCCGGCCGGTCCGGGCGGGGCATCGACTTTTTCGAGAGTTCCTGGGCCGCCATCGGCCCCGGTCGAGCCCAGCGGCGCACGGGGCGAAGGCGCTATTCTTGAGGCTCGGCCGAAGTCGCCGAGTCGCCATTGCGATGAGGAGCTCGCACCAGCTCGGTAGCCTCCACATCAAGCGCTTCGGCCACCTGACCCAGGACGGTGACGCTCGCCGACACGTCGGCGCGCTCGATCGCCCCGATATACCGGGCGCTCAACCCGGCCCGCTCGGCCAACTCCTCTTGCGTCATCCCTTTCGCATGACGCAACCGACGCAGATTGATCGCCATGACCTCCTTGAGATCCATGGCGATGATGGAGCCGACGCCGGAACCATCGTTCCAGGAACGATCATTCCGATTCGTCCGCGGGTTATGCTATCCATCCCTGGTCTCGACTGCCTCTGCACCGTCAATTTGAGCAACGTGATGCGCCATAAGCATCACGACACCGGCTTAATCAGGCGCGAAGTCTGTCAAAATTTGCGGTAAATGAATCCCTACTCCATTGCTTTGATCTCGACGGGGGAAAGATCGCAATGACCGAGGCGCCCTTCTGTGACCGGCCGCCGCTTACCGACCGCGTGAACACCTATGATGAGGAACATCTGGCGATATACCTACGGTTGCTGATGGCCGAGGAAGAAGGAGCCGACTGGCGAGAGGTCGTGCTGGTGCTCTTCGGCCTCGATCCGGCGCAAGAGCCCTGCCGTGCCAAAATCGTCCATGAAAGCCACTTGGCCCGCGCCCGCTGGATGACTGAAACCGGCTATCGGCACCTGCTTCAGCCACGAGCGCAGTAAGCCGCCGCACATCCGTTGTACGGGTTGTCGTCGCGCGCGATGCAATCATAGGGTCTAGCGCAAAGCCTGCGTTTCCGGATGGTTTGAAGCTCCCCGAATAGGGGAGCAAGACGAGAGGAAACGCCATGCCCACACAGTATTGGCGCTCGCCGGAGACGATCGATCACTTGAATCGCCTCGAACGCCCCGGCTTCGCCGTCGAATTCCTGCGCCGCAACGCCGAATACCGGCGTGACTACGCCCAAATTCAGCGCCAGATCACGCGCGATCACGTCGATGCGGAGTCCGCTCGCGCGGATTTTGCCCGACGATGGGGGTTGCGGTTTCGCCCACGACCCGAGCATTCCGGTCGGCGACGAACCCGCTACCTGGCTGCCGGAACTGTCGCCCGGCACGCTGCTGCTCGATGCAGCGCCGAGCGGATTCGCGCCTGTTGCCCTCGACCCATCCCAACTCGGCTCGATTGTCGCTGACCGGACCGATGATGAGGGTCGCGAGGTCGTAATCGTCGATGGGTCCGGCGAGCTTCACATCCGGCTCAACAGCGATCTGGCTGTTCGGCGCCCCATGATTCTCCTGCCGCTCGGCGCTGCATCGGTCGATCTCCGACTCGATGTCGCGTCGCGTTTCATCCGCAAGGTAGGCGGCCAAACCATCGGCCTTCTCCCACGGGCGTTGCGACTGACCACGCAGCGCAAGCGCCGTCTCGTTCAGCTTCTTCACGCCTTCGACGTTCACGACATGGGCGGCGGTCCTCGCGACGTCGCGGAGATCATCCTGCGTTCGGACCAGGCCCAACTTCCATCTGTCGAGTGGAAAGACTCCCACGCGCGACGCGCGGCCAATCGTCTGATCCACGACTCGATCGCGCTCGTCGAACGCGGCTATCTCAAATTTCTGCGCGGCGGCTAATCAGCCACATAGCCTGATTTCAGAGCGTACCGCTCTTCCATCCATCTCCGTCTCGGCAGTGACGAATTGGACCAACGTCCGCTCATTGTCGCGCGAAGGGGGACGCGCCCTTCCGAAAATCTTCGTCCACCCCCAACGCCTGAGCTCTCCGCCACCGTGACCCCGACATGCCGCGACTTGGCCGCGGCGCTTCGAGGCAAGACGGAGGCTTCCCATGCTCGACAGGTCCGCGCAGCTCGCCACCCGCTACGTCCGAACCCATGAGGCGGCGCGCATCCTCGGCATCTCGCCGCGCACCCTGGAAAAGTATCGCTGTCACGGCAGCGGCCCGACCTTTCGCAAGCTCGGCGGTCGCGTCGTGTACGCGGTGGGCGATCTCGAAGCTTGGGCTGACCAGGCCGCCTGCCGCTCGACCTCGGACCCCCGCTACGTCGAGGCCCGCGCCGCTGGCCACGCGCATCGCTGAGGCGCTCGCCGATGTCGTCGCGCCGCCTCATCTCCACCAGCGAACGGAGCAAGCTCGAACCGTTCATCGTCGCCACCGGCGACGCCAGTCCGCGCGACCAGCGCGACCTGATGGAGCGGCCGTTCTTTTCGCTGGCCAAAGCCAGGCGCACGACCCCCATTCTCTATGAAGCCGGCGACATCCGCGTCGAGGTCTACGCGGCGCCCGAGTTCGGCATGGCCACCATCTGGGACGCCGACGTCCTGATCTGGGCGGCGAGCCAGATCGTCGAGGCCGAAAACCTTGGCTTCAAGACCTCGCGCTTTCTGCGCTTCACGCCCTATCAGCTCCTCACCGCGATCGGCCGCCAAACCGGCTCCCGCGACTACAAGCTCTTGAAGGGCGCGCTCGCGCGCCTGCAGTCGACCGTCATCCGCACGACGATCCGCAACGGCGAGCACTGGCGGCGACACCAGTTCTCCTGGATCAACGAGTGGGAGGAATGCACGACGCGCGACGGTCGCGTCGAGGGCATGGAGTTCGTCCTTCCCGACTGGTTCTATCGCAGCGTCGTCGACCGCTCGCTCGTTCTCACGATCGACCCGGCCTATTTCCGCCTCACCGGCGGTATCGAGCGGTGGCTCTATCGCGTCGCCCGCAAACACGCCGGCCGCCAGCCCCGAGGCTGGCTGTTCGAGTTCGCGCACCTACATGAAAAATCCGGCAGCCTCGCCAAGCTCGCCGACTTCGCCTTCGATCTCCGCCGGATCTCCGCCCGCCAGCCGCTCCCCGGCTACCGGCTGCGCGTCGAGCGCGATGGCCGGCGCGAGATGCTGCGCATCCTGCCGGCCGGCTTATCCACAGGACCTGTGGATATCGCTGTGAATGCGGTCGGGACTTCGGGCGTTCCCGCTATCGGGACTTCAGGCGTGCGCCTATCGGGACTTCGGGAGTGCAAACCGCAGCTAACTCTCTGGCCTGAAACCACGATTCCGGGCCTTAACTTAGAGTCTAACTCAGAATCTAACTCTTGTTGTTGGCCCGCGCGATCGGCGGACAAACGCGTCTGCGGACCAAATTCCGAGCGCTCACAACGACAGCCATCGCTGCCCTTCAGCCGCAAGCCGGGAGGGAGGCCATGATCGTTGCGCTGCTCAACCAGAAGGGCGGCGTCGGCAAAACGACGCTCGCGCTGCACCTCGCCGGCGAATGGGCGCTGCATGGCAAGCGCGTCACGCTGATCGACGCTGACCCCCAAGGCTCGGCGCTTGATTGGTCGCAGCAGCGGGCGAGGGAGAACGTCTCACGGCTATTCGGCGTCGTCGGCCTCGCGCGCGACACGCTCCACCGCGAGGCGCCCGAGATCGCCCGTACCGTCGACCACATCGTCATCGACGGTCCGCCGCGCGTCGCCGGGTTGATGCGTTCGGCGCTGCTCGCCGCTGATCTGGTGCTGATCCCTGTCCAGCCGTCGCCGCTGGATGGCTGGGCCTCCGCCGAGATGCTCGGCCTGCTGCGCGAGGCGCGCATCTACCGCCCGCAGCTCGCCGCTCGCTTCGTGTTGAATCGTTGCGGCGCCCGCACCGTCATCGCCCGCGAGACGGCCGAGACCTTGGCCGATCACGATCCGCCGGTGCTCGTCAGCACGATCGGCCAGCGCGTCGTCTTCGCCGACGCCGCGCAGTCGGGACGCCTGGTCTTCGAGCTGGCCGATCAGGGCGCTGCAGCGCGCGAGATCGCCGCGATGGCCGCCGAGGTCGCGAGGATCGCGCCATGAGCGAACGGTCCACCAAACGCAGCTTCGCATCCCGCCCCGGCGACACCGAGAGTTGGATCAAGGCTCCCGCAGCGAACGGCAGACGGTCGGAAGACAGCTCGGCCTTCAGCGCACGACTGACGATCGACGTCACGCCGGCGCTGCGCGGCCGCATCAAGGTCGCCGCCTTCCGGCGCGGGATCACCGTCGCCGACATGCTCCGCGAACTCCTCTCACGCGAATTTCCCGCCGATCCCGGAGAGTCCTCATGAACGACAACGAGCAGTCGATGCCGCGCGTCGTGCCGCCGTCGCATCGGCGCACCGTCCCACTGACCCATGTCGAGCTGACCTGGATCGAGAAGACGATCGAGCACTGGCTGCGCTTCGGCCGGCGCGCCGAGGAGAAAATCCTCGATCGCCGCCGCAGCGTCTCCAGCTTCAAGCCGGGCAGCATCTTCGCCTTCGTGCGTTGGGCGTCGAACGACTTCGGCACGATCGTCTCGCGCATGGACATCGTGCGCGCGGTTGAGCACGGCGCTCGCTACCAGACGCTGCCCTTTGTCCGCCCCGGCGGCGAAATCCTGCTGCGCGTCGATGGCTGGCCGAAGGTCGAGCGCGTGCTGCAGGCGATCGATGCGATCGAAGCGCTCGACATCAATCCTGCCGATGCCGCGCCGGAATATTGGCGTCACCTCCACAACCGCCTCGCTGCTGGGCATGAACCGCGCGCCTACACGCGCGAGCAACATTTGGCCTGGCTCAAGCGCCGGAGCGTCGCGCCATGACCCGATTCGGCTACGTCATGTCGACGTACTTCGCGATGCTCGGCATCGGCGCCCTCGCGTTCTTCCACCCGGCGCCACGGTTGATCTGGAACGCCACGGCGAGCACCCCGACCGGGCTCTATGCGCTGCATCCGCTCGGTTCGCTCCACACGCTCGAACTCGTCGTCGTGCGTCCACCCGAGCCGATTGCGAGCTATCTCGCCGAGGGCGGCTTCCTGCCCAAGGGCGTACCGCTGCTCAAGCACGTCATGGCGCTACCCGGACAGATCGTGTGTCGGGCCGGTGACATCGTCACCGTCGATCAGGTCGAGGTCGGCATCGCTCATGACCGCGATCACCTCCGCCGTCCACTGCCGCGCTGGAGCGGCTGCCGCGTGCTGCGGCCGGGCGAGGTCTTCCTCATGAACCCCACCGTCCCGGACAGCCTGGATGGCCGCTATTTCGGCCCGCTCCCCGCCGCTTCGATCGTCGCGCGCGCGGTCCCGTTGTGGACCGACGAGGCCGGCGACGGCCACTTCGTATGGCGCGCCGCCACCGATTGACCCGCTTCCCAACCCGCCAACCCAGGAGGTTCCCATGGCGCAGATCGGTCACTTCACCCGCGATAAATCCGGCTTCACCGGACGCATTCAGACGCTCTTCTTCACCCACGACCTCTCCCTCGTTCCGGCCGAATCTTCCGATGCCGAGAATGCGCCCAACTTTCGGGTCCACCTTGCCGATGCCGACGGCCCGGAAATCGGCGCGGGCTGGAAACGCACCGGCGAGAAAGCAGGCGAATACGTCTCGCTCGTCATCGATGACCCGGCGCTGCATCAGCCGATCCGCGCCAATCTCTTTCAGTCCGGCGACGACAAGTCTGCGTGGGTGCTGAACTGGAACCGCCCGCCCAAGCGCGGCCAGCGGGATTGAGCGCATGCGGGCCGCTCTCATCATGCTCGTCGGGGCGACGGCGGTCGGCACGCCCGCTGTCGTCGCTCACGCCCAGACCGCTCGGATCGAGCTGCACGCGCCGAGCGATACCTATGCCGGGCTCATCGCGGAGGCAGCCCAGCGCTTCGGCATTCCGGCGGCGTGGATACGGGCGATCATGCGAGTCGAGAGCCGCGGCGATCGGCGCGCAATCTCGCCCAAGGGGGCGATCGGGTTGATGCAGCTCATGCCCGACACCTGGGCGGCGCTGCGCGCTCGGTACGGCCTTGGTCGCGATCCGTTCAATGCCCACGACAACATCCTGGCGGGCGCTGCCTTCCTGCGCGAAATGCACGACCGCTACGGATCGCCGGGCTTCCTCGCGGCATACAATGCGGGGCCTCGTCGATACGAAGACTATCGTGATCGGCATCGGCCCCTACCGCCCGAGACCGTCGCTTACGTCGCCGCGCTCATCCCTTTTGTCGGGGACGGCGCGATCGATGGGCCTGTCCTCGTGGCGGCCTCCGATCCGTCGTCCTGGACGCAAGCGCCGCTGTTCATAACGCGGCCGGCAAGCGCTGAACCCGCTGATCGCACGTCGGCCAAGCAGCCGCCGAGCGACACGCCGGCCGTCCTCGCGGTGCGCGATCTCTCCGCCATCGCGCCGCAATCCACGGGTCTGTTCGTCTCAGTTGCAGCAGCGGGACCGAAGCCATGACGGTGCTGCTCCCCTGCAATCACGCCGCGCTCTTGCTTCGGCCCGCATGCGCCTTCCTTGGCGGCGCGACGGTGTTCGGGGTCTCGATAAGCTTCTTCGAGGCTCTCGGATGCGATTTCGCAGGCTGGCGCGGCGCAGCGTCCTTCCGGGAAGGAGGAAGGGCGGACAGGGGTGGCGTGCAGGAAGCGACCGACAGAGGGCCAGATAAAAGGCCGCAAGGTGCGGCTCTGTCGGTCGGTTGTTTTTGCTTGTGTTTTTCGTCGATCGCGCAACGTGCGGCCCCGGCGCGCAAGGTGCGCGGCGCCGTCAACGCATTGCCCATCCTCTGTTTTTCGCACATTGCCGGGGCCGGCGATGGCTGAGGAGAACGACTTCCAGCCCCGGCCAGGCCGTATCCGCTCTTCGCGCAGTCAGCGGGCTAAGCCCTTCATCGCCCAGGCGCTCGCCGCCGCCCAGCGCGCCGGCGGCGGCGTAACGCGGCAAGGTCTGCTCAGAAGCTCCAGCCGCTCGACCTTCGGCCGTGGCCGTGTCGCCGCCGTCCGGGCGAACCATCTGCTCACCGGCCGCTCGCGCCTGGTGACGGTCAAGGCGCGCGTCGTCCGCCACACCGCGCGCTCCGCGCCGCTCGGCGCTCATCTCGGCTACCTCCGGCGCGAGGGCGTCACCCGGGACGTGGAGAAGGCGCGGCTGTTCGGCCCCGAAGCCGAGGACGCCGACCCCCAGGCCTTCGCCGGGCGGTGCGAGAAGGATCGCCATCACTTCCGCTTCATCGTCTCACCCGAGGACGCGCCGGAGATGGCCGACCTCAAGGGTTATGCCCGCGAGCTGGTCGGCCAGATGGAGAAGGACCTCGGCACCAAGCTCGATTGGGTCGCCGTCGATCACTGGAACACGCAGCACCCGCACGTCCACATCATCGTGCGCGGCGTCGCCGAGGACGGCCAGGACCTCGTCATCTCCCGCGACTACATCAAGGAAGGGATGCGCGCCCGTGCCCAGGACCTGGTCACGCGGGAGCTGGGGCTGCGTAGCGACCTCGATATCCACCAGGCGCTCGAGCGTCAGGTCGAGGCCGAGCGCTGGACCCAGCTCGACCGGCAGCTCATCCGTGACGGCGGCCGACATGGCGTCATCGACGTTGCGCCCTCTTTGGGCCAGGAGCCGGACCCGTTCCATTCACTGAAGGTCGGCCGCCTGCGGCATCTGGAGAGCCTCGGTCTCGCCCATCAGATCGGAGCCGGCCAGTGGACGATGGACGAGGCGGCCGAGACCACGCTCCGCGAACTCGGCGAGCGCGGCGACATCATCAAGCGGATTCATCGGGGCTTGCGAGAGCACGGTATCGAGCGCGCGGCCGGGAGCTATGTGCTCGCCGGCGAGAGCCTCGACGTGCCCGTCATCGGCCGGCTGGTCGATCGAGGCCTCGACGACGAGTTGAAAGGCACCGCCTATGCCGTCATCGACGGCGTCGACGGCCGCACCCACCACATCAAATTCCCCGACCTCGACGCCACCGGCGACAGCACGCCCGGTTCGATCGTCGAGCTGAGGAAGTTCGACGACGCGCAAGGGCGTCGCCGCGTCGCGCTCGCCGTGCGGTCGGACCTCGCCATCGAGGATCAGGTGACGGCCAGCGGCGCGACTTGGCTCGACCGCCAAGCGGTCTCGCGTGATCCGGTCGACCTTAGCCAGACGGGCTTCGGCGCCGAGGTCCGCGATGCGATGGAGCGGCGGGCCGACCAGCTCATCGAGCAGGGGCTGGCCGAGCGACAGGCGCGGGGCATCACCTTCTCCCAGGGCCTGATCGGCACGCTCCGCCGTCGGGAAGTCGAAGCCTTGGGCGAGCGGCTTGCGGCCGAGACGGGCCAGACCTTCAACCAGGCCGCCTCCGGCGAGTACGTCGCCGGATCATACCGTCAGCGCTTCGCGCTCGCCTCCGGCCGGTTCGCCATGATCGACGACGGCCTCGGCTTTCAGCTCGTGCCCTTGACCCCATCGCTTGAGAAACAGCTCGGCCGCCACGTCTCCGGCGTCGCCCGCGATGATGGCGGCGTCGACTGGGGCTTCGGCCGCAATCGGGGGCTCGGCCTGTGAGCGAACACTCTCATCACAGGTCTCAGGAAAGGACGGCCGGCATGTCGGCGACGAAGATTCTATGGGGCCAGGTCATCACCGTCTTCGGGATCGTACTCTTGACGATCTGGACCGCGACGGAATGGACCGCCTGGCGGCTCGGCTTTCAGCCCGAACTCGGCCGTCCCTGGTTCGAGATTCTGCATTTCCCGTTCTATCTGCCACCGGCCTTCTTCTGGTGGTGGTACGCCTACGACGCCTACGCTCCCTCGATCTTCATCGAGGGCGCCTATATCGCGGCGTCTGGCGGGATCATCGCCGCGGCCGTCGCCATCGGCATGTCGGTTTGGCGGGCTCGCGAAGCGAAGAATGCCGAGACCTATGGCTCCGCACGATGGGCGCAACCGAAGGAGATCGAGGAGGCCGGCCTGCTCGGTGCCGACGGCGTCGTTTTGGGCCGCTATCAGCGCAGCTATCTCCGCCACGACGGCCCCGAGCATGTGCTGTGCTTCGCGCCAACCCGGAGCGGCAAGGGCGTGGGCCTCGTCATCCCGTCGCTGCTGACCTGGCCAGGTTCGGCGATCGTCCACGACATCAAGGGCGAGAACTGGCAGCTCACCGCCGGCTTCCGCGCCCAGCACGGTCGGGTGCTGCTGTTCAATCCGACCAACGCGAAGTCTTCGGCCTACAATCCGCTGCTCGAGGTCAGGCGCGGTGAGTGGGAGGTGCGCGACGTCCAGAACATCGCCGACATCCTGGTCGACCCTGAAGGCAGCCTCGAGAAGCGGAACCACTGGGAGAAGACCAGCCACGCGCTACTGGTCGGCGCGATCCTTCACGTCCTTTATGCCGAGGAGGACAAGACACTCGCCGGCGTTGCGTCGTTTCTGTCGGATCCCAAACGACCGATCGAGTCGACGCTCGCCGCCATGATGCGCACACCGCATCTCGGCGAGGCCGGCGTCCACCCCGTCGTCGCGTCGGCCGCACGTGAGCTGCTGAACAAGTCCGGCAACGAGCGGTCCGGCGTCTTGAGCACGGCGATGTCGTTCCTCGGTCTCTACCGCGATCCCGTGGTCGCCGAGGTCACGCGCCGCTGCGACTGGCGGATCGGCGACATCGTCGCCGGCGAGCGGCCGACGACGCTTTACCTCGTCGTGCCGCCGTCCGACATCAACCGGACGAAACCATTGATCCGTTTGATCCTCAATCAGGTTGGGCGGCGGCTGACCGAGGACCTGCAGGCCAAGGCCGGGCGACGCCGGCTGCTCTTGATGCTGGACGAGTTCCCGGCGCTGGGGCGCCTCGACTTCTTCGAGTCGGCGCTCGCCTTCATGGCGGGCTACGGGATCAAGAGCTTTCTGATCGCCCAGTCACTGAACCAGATCGAGAAGGCCTACGGCCCCAACAACTCGATCCTCGACAACTGCCACGTCCGGGTGAGCTTCGCCACCAATGACGAGCGGACCGCGAAGCGCGTCAGCGATGCGCTTGGCACCGCCACCGAGATGAAGGCGATGAAGAACTACGCCGGCAGCCGGTTGTCGCCCTGGCTCGGCCATCTCATGGTATCGCGCTCGGAGACCGCCCGCCCGCTGCTGACGCCGGGCGAGGTCATGCAACTCCCGCCGACCGACGAGATCGTCATGGTGTCTGGTGTCCATCCGATCCGGGCGAAGAAGGCGCGCTACTATGAGGACGGACGGTTTCAGGAGCGCATCGGGGCGCCGCCCGTGCCGGCGCGGCCGAAAGAGGGACGCCCCGACGATTGGAGCTCGCGTCCGTTGCCGCCCCGGCCACCGGCGCCAGCGGCGGCCGATGGCGAGGACGCGGACGACGAGGATCCGAAGAATGCCGATCGCCGGAAGCAGCCGGAACTCAGTCAAGGAACCGTCGAGACGCAGGCGCCGATCGAGAATGAATTTGCGCTCGACCAAGTTGACGACATGGAGGAGGAGGCGCCTCGCATCGGCCGCATGAACGACCTCATGCAAGGCCTCGCGCGGCAAGCCTCTCTCGATCCGGGCGACGATCTCGGCATGTGAGGCGCACCTGGCCATGTCGAAGAAAAAGGCTCAGCTCTCCGTCTATCTCGATCCGGATGTCATGCAGGCCTTGTCAGCCTATGCCGCACGCCGGGAGCAATCGATGTCGTTGATCGCTGAGGCGGCGATCGCGTCGTTCCTGTCGCCCGATGCGGACGAGCGGAAGGAGGCAGCGATCGCCAAGCGGCTCGACCAGCAGGATCGCCGCCTGGCGCGGCTCGAGCGCGATGTCGGAATCGGCGTCGAAACCCTGGCGCTGTTCATCCGCTTCTGGCTCAACACGACGCCGCCGCTTCCCGAACCGGCGGCCAAGGCAGCACGCGCACAGGCCGGTGCGCGCTACGATAATTTCGTGGCCACGCTGGGCCGGCGGCTCAACGAAGGGCCGAAGTTGAGACAGGAAATCCCGGAAGATTCCGTCGAGCGGAACGTCGGCGGCTAGGCAGGTAGCTTGCTTGCCAGCTGTCAACTCACCACCTTGGCCAGGACAAGGGCCACGGCTGACCCATGCAACCGATTTGCGCAATTTGCGGGCACAGGATCGCCCCTGCCGACGACTCCGAGGAGCACATTCTCCCCGGCGCGATCGGCGGGCGCCGGACCGTGCGCGGATTCCTGCACGACGGCTGCAATCACCGCTCGGGCCATACCTGGGACGCGGCGCTCGAAAAGCAGCTACGACCGCTGGCCCTCCACCTCGGCGTGAAGCGCCAAAGCGGACGGACCCTGCGCATGGCGATCACCACCACCGCAGGCGAGAACTTTCTGCTGAACGCCGGCGGCCAGCTGGAAATGTCCCGACCGGAGATCAAGCGCACGCCGATCCCGAACGGAGAGACCATCCAGGTCAAGGCCGGGTCGATCGCCATGGCGCGCGACGTGCTGGAAGGTATGAAGCGCAAATATCCAAAGGTGGACGTGGATTCAGTCTTGGCCGGTGCCGAGGTCCAACGTACCTACGCCCAGGGCGTTGTGCGGATTGACCTCGAATTCGGGGGTCCAGTGTCCGGTCGGTCCCTCGTGAAAAGCGCCTTGGCGCTGGCGCACGATGCCGGCCTTCCCATCGACCGATGCGGCGACTCCCTGGCCTACCTGCGTGAAGCCGATGCCGAGCCCTGCTTCGGCTACCACTATGCCGATGACCTGGTCGATGGCCGGCCGCCGGCGACGCCACTGCATTGCGTCGCCATCGACGCGAACCCCAGCACCGGCTTGATCCTAGGCTACGTCGAATACTTCGGCATCCACCGCGCCGTGGTCTGCCTTGGCCGTGGCTATGCCGACGAACGCCTGAAGGCAATCTACGCCTTCGACCCCCGCACCGGCGAGACCTTGGATGTCGCGGTGCGCCTCGACTTCGGCGTCGCGGATGTCCGGGCGATCTATGACTACGAGCTCGACGACGCCGAGAAGCGACAAGAGGCGTTCGGTGCGGTGTTCGGTCCGGCCTTGAGCGATCACCAAGGCGCCGAGCGTGACCGGGTACTCCGCGACAGCCTGAACTTCGCCTGGGCCAACTGCGGCGGCGTGCCGGATCAACCGCTTACCACCGAGCACCTCGCAAGGCTGAAAGAGTTGTTCGCCGACCAGGCGACGCCGTGGTGGAAGCACGTCACCGGCCTCGACGAGCCGGCTGCGCGCCAGTTGGCCCTGGCCTACATCAGCCAGGTGCTGGCCGCGGCCCAATCGACGCCGGCTTAAGCCGGCACAGGTGCCGCGCCGATATATTCGAGATAGTGCCCGACCACCATTGCGTTCCGGGATTGGAGCAGGTCGCGACCGATGTGGTGGCTGGCGCTGGCGCGCGAGTTACGGGCAGGGCTTGGCGAGACAGCGCCTGATGATGGTCCCGAGCGAGACCGGCGACGCCCTGACACATTGGACATGGCCTTTGACAGAATGTTTGCGATCTAGTCCAGAATCGTATATGTATGTGACATGATGTCCAAAGAAGAGTTCGCCGAGCACCTGTCCTATCTTCGCCTGTCGCTGGCCGAGGCGGCGGTGTTGCTTGGCTCATCGGAGCGCAGTGTCCGACGTTGGACCGAGGAAAGTGTCCCCGGTCCGGTCGCGGCGGCGGTGCGCGCCTGGCGCGAGCTTGAGTCTCGGCGTCTGCCTTGGAAGCCCGACACCATCTCGGTGTTGGAGCGGGACCAGGACCAGCTGGACCGCATCCGCGCCCATGACGAAGCCCTGGCCCAGGTCATCAGGGAAGTGGAAGCGCGAGGAGGGCCGGCCGAGCCGTGGGCGGTCGACCTGGAGCGTGGCCGGGCCACCTTCAGCCATGCAGAGGTCGGCTTCCACCGCCTCGCCAACGGCGGCTTCAACGTGAGCACCTATAGGCGGTTCGATCGCGCGCCTTCGGACGCCGACCGCCTCGAAATCGCGGACGCCGCCTATTGCATCGCCCAGGCCTTCTCCCGCGCAGCGGCGTCCGCCGAAGCTCTTCGGGCGCTGGCTCGATACACCCGCGAACACGGCCATCTGTTCGTGCGTGAGGGGCCCGCGATGCTTTCGCCCTCCGACGCCGAACAACGGTGCCAGGCGATCAAGAAGCAGGCCGGCGCCATCGACACGCTGGCGGTGGAAGTCGAATCCGGCCGAGCGAGCTATGCGCAGTTTGAGGAGATCCTGCGAGAGCTCCATCGGCTCGGATTCTTTCCTGAGACCTCCCTGGTGTCGGCGGTGGCGCGCAACATGCTGGCCGCTCCCGCCCTGCGGAGCCCGCCGCCGTGACCGGTGCTGACCTTCTCAGCAAGCGAACGCGCAACGCGTTCCGCGAAGAGTTGGTGGGGTGGACGCTTGCGGAGATTGCGACCGAGTTCGACAACGAGGGCTTCAAGCCCGATTATACGCATGACCCGCAGGTCGGCGGGCAACGCCGAGGGCTGGTCGAGCAGCTGTATCACGGGATCGATTTCGCCGACCCTCGCCAGGCCGCTCGCGTCCTTGAGGTCTATCAGACCGTCGTTGCCCGTGCTCGGGGCGGCGAGGCCGGGCGGGCGGAGGACCTATTGGCCCACCTTCACCGCGACGGCGTCGACACTTCCGGGAACTCCTTCAAGCTTCCGCCGCGCGGCCGTTCGCCTCTCCAGCCACTTGCGGCCGTCGCCAGCAGCCTGACAGCGGATCAGCTGCACACCCAGATCGAACGTATCCACGCATCGATCGAGTCCGACCCGGCTTTGGCGATTGGAACAGCCAAGGAGTTGGTGGAGACCACCTGCAAGACCATCCTAGCTGACCTGGGCCAAGAGCACGCGACGCTCGACCTTGGCGACCTCGTGAAGGCGGCGAGCAAGGCGCTGAAGCTGCTACCGGACGGAGTCCCTAACGAGGCTAAGGGCGCCGACGCGGTGAAGAAGACACTTCGAAGCCTGGGAGTGACGGTCGCCGGCCTGGGAGAGATGCGAAACTTCTACGGCTCCGGTCACGGCCAGGACGGCCGCGCTCGAGGCCTTACCCCGCGCCACGCCCGCCTTGCGGTCGGCGCCGCGAGCACGCTGGCCGTGTTCCTGTTCGAGACCCACGACGCCAGGCGCCATTGAGCCATGCCCCACCACATCTTCTTCTCATGGCAGAGCGACACCGCGAACCGGATGGGTCGGAGTTTTATCGAGGCCTGCCTTGGGCGCGCAATTGGCGAGCTTCAGGCCGACGCCGACGTCGATCCGGCCGACCGTGAGATGGCCGTTGACCGTGACACCCTGGATGTCCCGGGCATGCCGCCGATCATGGAAACGATTTTCGGCAAGATCGACCGTGCGGCCGTGTTCCTGTCCGACCTGACCTATGTGGCAGAGCGTGCTGGCGGCACTCGGACGCCGAACCCCAACGTCTGCATCGAACACGGCTACGCCCTAAAGGCCCTCAGCTGGCGACGAGTGATCGCCGTGATGAATACGGCCATGGGCCATCCCGACCAGCATGATCTGCCTTTCGATGTCCGGCATACGCGCCGTCCGATATCGTTCGACCTACCCGAGGGCACCGACGCCGCCACGCGCAAAGCGGCGGCAGATGGCCTGGTCCGCCAACTGAAGGCTGCGCTCAAGGCCGTGTTCGGTGACGTTGAGGCGCGTTCGGCCATGGCTGGGGCCGCGCCGGCCGAGCCGCACCCCCACGATGTGGATTTGCTGGGGCGGGTTCATCGGCAGCTGCCGCAAGGCCTGCGGCAGTTCCTGCACCAACACAGCTTCGGGACGCCGTACAGGCTGGCGACGCTCGATCCGATCCACGAGATGAACCAGGATTGGGTCGGAGCCGCCTTTGAGTTCAACGACCCCGCGGTACAGGCCGCGTTTGCCGAGGTCCGTCATGTGGCTCGCCAGTTCGGTGAACTGGTGCTGGAGCGGATTTATGCTACCCGCCGCAACATCGAGATTGGATCGCCTAAGACGGACGAAGACCTGGAAAAGGGCGTCCAGCCTAGAACGCTGAAGGCCATCAAGGCCATGGATGAATTGGCGACCGAGCTCAGCGCAGCGATCGACAACTTCGACCGAACCGCCCGGGAACGCATCCGGGTCGCTTCAGGAGCGCATGCGGCTGCAGCGGAGGACCACCGCGCCGCCGAGCAGGTGCGTAAGGACGCGGCGGAGACCGCTTTGAATGAACTCGCCATGGACGCACACCGCGGCGGGTTGCCCGAGATCGTGACGAGGCCCCGTGTGGCCCTAAGGCTGGCACCGCTCGCTGCGGGCGATGGGAAACGCCTAGATCCCGGTCGCGTCGCCGAGCTGCAGCGCCGGTTTCCGCCCAACACCGAGGATCGAGTGGCGATCGATAGCGACGGGCGGCAGTGGTGGAGCTGCCGAATTCCACGCCGCGCGGAGGCGAACCGAAATCCGGAGACGGACTGGCGGATGCGTCTCGTGAGGCCGGGGTATCTGGAGTACGAGGCCAAGATCGGCGCCCGAATCGATGACGATCCTCAAATTCTGGTCGATGGGAGGCGACTGGAAGCGGTCATCATTCGGAACCTCGAACGAATGGGCGGCATCGCCGCCGACCTCGATCTTGCCGGCCCTGCGCTGATCGCCGTGTCCTTCGACGGGATGGAGGACGTGGAATTGACCCGAGCGCGCCCCGGCGGCCGACGCATCCGGCGCCCCGACATCTACCTGCCCATCGCGCAGGTCGAAGACCTCACCGCTCCGCTAGCCGACGTGCTTCGGGAACAACTCGACATCCTGTGGCAGACGGCCGGCTGGCCGGACGGCTCCCCGTCCTACGGCACAGGCGAATGGGCCGGCTATCGAGACGATCGCAACTACAGCCTCTAGCGATCCAGGCGCGACAAGCGGCGGTGTTGAAAAAGGGGGAAGGCGGCATGGCCCTGAAGGACGAAATCGAGGCGATGGCCCAGTTCTGCGTCCATCTGCGGTCCGTCTGGCGCCACTACGAAATCCTGTTCGAGGAGGGTGAGCTCAGGCGCACGCTGCTGCACCGGATCGCTCCGGTGTTCTTCGGCGATCTCAATCAGCTTCTCATTGAGCAGTTGGTGCTCCAAATCTGCCGGCTGACCGATCCCCCCGTCACGATGGGACGGACCAATCTGACGATCGACTACGTCATCGGGGAAGCTGACTTCTCAGGCGCTCCGGAGGACCAAGCTCGGATCAAGACGCTGCGCGATAGCATTCATCATTTCCGATCCAAGATCATTCCGGCACGCAATCGCCTGATCGGCCACCTCGACCGCGACGCCGTGATGGCCGGGGAGCCGCTAGGTCCGGCCAGCGAGGCGGAGTGGAAGCAGTTCTGGGACGACCTGGAGCAGTTTCTCCACTTGGTCCACACCCGCTATGTCAACCCTAGCGGCCACTTCATGCTGAACGACGTCGGAATGATCTCCGACGCGGACTCGCTGGTGAAGGCGCTGAAGGAGAGCACCTACTTCCACCGTGCGCTGGACGACCACACCCTCACCCAGCGAGTGGCGGACATCGGCTTCAATAGCGAGTTCACCAACGCCTAGCGCTCTGTCTGCAGGGCCGAAACCGGACATTGCCGGGTTCGCTTCATATTCAAAAGCTCCAGTGAGGTTGACGCTCCGCACCCAGCAAGTATTTTTTCTCTGCTCTACGCTCCGCTCCTACGCCAGCTAAATACTTGTTGAATCACCCCATTTAGTGCCTTTTCTAATCATCCCCGTCGCCAATCGCGTGTCGCGATTGGCCAGTGACGGGGACGATCGTGGCGGTTGCTCCACTCCATTCCGAGGCCTTCTCACGCGGTGCGCGTATGCTGCGCACCGCCCTAGGGCCCGCGATTGCCGCCTTCCTCGAAGACCCCTCGATCGTCGAGGTGATGCTCAACCCCGATGGCCGGCTCTGGATCGACCGGCTGTCAGGTGGACTGGAGGACACGGGCCGCACCCTGTCCGCCGCCGATGGCGAGCGGATCGTGCGCCTGGTCGCGCACCATGTCGGCGCGGAAGTCCACGCCGACAGGCCGCGCGTCTCGGCCGAGCTGCCCGAAACGGGGGAGCGGTTCGAGGGGCTGCTGCCGCCTGTCGTCACCGCGCCGGCCTTTGCGATCCGTAAGCCCGCCGTCGCGGTCTTCACACTCGACGACTACGTCGCCGCTGGCACCATGACCGCCGGCCAGGCGGTGGCGCTACGCGCCGCCGTGGCATCCCGCAAGAACATCCTGGTCGCCGGCGGCACCGGCACGGGCAAGACAACACTCACCAATGCGCTCCTGGCCGAGATCGCCGGCACGAGCGACCGCGTGGTGCTGATCGAGGACACCCGCGAGCTGCAATGCCGCGCGCCGAACCTCGTCGCGATGCGTACCAAGGACGGTGTCGCCTCGCTGTCGGATCTGGTCCGCTCCTCGTTGCGTCTTCGACCCGACCGCATCCCAATCGGCGAGGTTCGTGGCGCCGAGGCGCTCGACCTCCTGAAGGCCTGGGGCACCGGCCATCCCGGCGGGATCGGCACCATCCACGCCGGCACCGCGCTCGGCGCGATCCGGCGCCTCGAGCAACTCATCCAGGAAGCCGTCGTCACCGTCCCCAAGGCGCTGATCTCCGAGACCATAGATCTCGTCGCGGTGCTGCGCGGCCGCGGCAGCGAACGCCGCCTCTCCGAACTCGCCTTCATCGCCGGCCTCGATCCCGCCACCGGCGACTACCGCCTCCAGTCCGCCGGGGCGGGCGGCGACCCCTTGCCCCTCGGAGACCCATCATGATCCGCGTTCTCGCCGTCGCTCGCCATTCCCGCCGCCGCCTCGTCGAGCTGGTCACGCTGACCACGCTCACACTGGCTTTCGCGCCCGCCGCCTATGCCTCCGGCTCTTCGATGCCGTGGGAGACACCGCTCAACTCGATCCTGGAGTCGGTGCAGGGCCCGGTCGCCAAGATTATCTCGGTCATCATCATCACCGTGACCGGACTGACGCTCGCCTTCGGCGACACCTCGGGCGGCTTCCGCCGGCTGATCCAGATTGTGTTCGGCCTCTCGATCGCCTTCGCCGCGTCGAGCTTCTTTCTCTCGTTCTTCAGCTTCTCCGGCGGAGCGCTGATCTGATGGCCGCGATCGTCGATCCCGACGTGCCCGGCTTCTTCGCACCGGTCCATCGCGCGCTCACCGACCCGATCCTGATGGGCGGTGCGCCGCGGACCGTCGCGATCGCCAACGGCACGCTCGCGGCGGCGATCGCGCTTGGCCTCCGTCTCTGGATCCCCGGCGCGCTGATTTGGGCAGTCGGCCATGCCGCCGCCGTCTGGGCGGCGAAACGCGACCCGCAGTTCGTCGACGTGGTGCGCCGGCACCTTCGCTACCCCGCACATCTGGGGGTGTGAGGCCGCCATGCTGAACCTCGCAGAATACCGCCATCGCCCTGCAGGCCTCGCCGACTTCCTGCCCTGGGCCGCTCTCGTCAGTGAGGGTGTCGTCCTCAACAAGGACGGCTCGTTCCAGCGCACCGCCCGTTTTCGTGGACCGGACCTCGACAGCGCGACGCCGGCCGAGCTGGTAGGTGTCACCGCACGGCTGAACAACGCGCTACGGCGGCTCGGCTCCGGCTGGGCGATCTTCGTCGAGGCGCAGCGGATCGCTGCCCAGACCTATCCGCATTCGACGTTTTCTGATCCGGCGTCGGCCCTGGTCGATCTCGAACGGCAGGACGCCTTCGAGGAGGCAGGCGCCCACTTCGAGAGCCGCTATTTCCTGACCTTCGTCTGGCTCCCACCGGCCGAGGACGCTTCGCGCATCGAAGGCTGGCTCTATGAGGGCCGGTCGCAGTCGGGCATCGATCCGTGGGAGCTACTGCACGGTTTCGTCGATCGAACCAACCGCGTCCTGCAACTGGTCGAAGGGTTCATGCCCGAGGTCGCCTGGCTCGATGACGGCGACACGCTGACTTATCTGCATTCGACTATCTCGACGCGGGCGCAGCGGGTGCGTGCCTCTGAGACGCCGATGCACCTTGATGCGCTTTTGGCCGACGAACCGCTCGCTGGCGGCCTTGAGCCGCGGCTCGGCTCCCATCACTTGCGGACCCTGACCGTGGTCGGATTTCCGACCGCGACGCATCCCGGCATCCTCGACGAACTGAACCGGCTGGCCTTTCCGTATCGCTGGTCCACCCGCGCGATCCTGCTCGACAAGACCGAGGCGGTGAAGCTGCTGACCAAGATCCGGCGGCAATGGTTCGCCAAGCGCAAGTCGATCGCCGCCATCGTCAAAGAGGTGATGACCAACGAGGCCTCGACGCTGGTCGATAGCGATGCGGCCAACAAGGCGGCCGACGCGGACCTCGCGCTTCAGGAGCTGGGCTCCGACGATGTGGGCCAAGCCTATGTCACCGCCACTGTCACCGTCTGGGATGAAGACGCCGGCATCGCGGCGGAGAAGCTGCGCCTCATCGAAAAGGTGATCCAGGGCCGCGACTTCACCTGCATGCCGGAAGGGGTGAACGCGCTCGAGGCCTGGCTCGGTTCGATCCCCGGCCACGCCTACGCCAACGTCCGCCAGCCCCCGGTATCGACGCTCAACCTTGCGCACATGATCCCGCTCTCGGCGGTCTGGGCCGGGCCGGCACGCGACGAGCATTTCCAGGCGCCGCCGCTGCTGTTCGGCAAGACCGAGGGGTCCACGCCGTTCCGGCTGAGCCTCCATGTCGGCGACGTTGGCCATACGCTGATCGTCGGGCCGACCGGCGCGGGCAAGTCCGTACTCCTGGCCCTGATGGCGATGCAGTTCCGCCGCTATCGAAACAACCAGATCTTCGCCTTCGATTTCGGCGGCTCGATCCGTACCGCAGCGCTCGCGATGGGCGGCGACTGGCACGACCTCGGCGGTAGCTTGTCGGCCGGGTCGGAGCATTCCGTGTCGTTGCAGCCGCTGGCCCGGATCGACGATCCGTCTGAGCGCGCCTGGGCGGCCGAATGGGTGGCGGCGATCCTTGCGAAGGAAGGTGTGGCGATCGATCCGACCGCGAAGGAGCATGTCTGGTCGGCGCTGACATCGCTGGCCTCGTCGCCGGTGGGCGAGCGAACTATCACCGGCCTCGCGGTTCTGCTGCAATCCACCGCGCTGAAGCAGGCGTTGCAACCCTATTGCGTCGGCGGACCATCGGGGCGGCTGCTCGATGCCGAGTCCGAGCACCTTGGTTCCAGTTCGGTTCAGGCCTTCGAGACCGAGGGCCTGATCGGCGCCGGCGCGGCGCCTGCCGTGCTGACCTATCTGTTCCATCGCATCGAAGGCCGCCTCGACGGCCGGCCGACCTTACTGATCATCGACGAGGGCTGGCTGGTCCTCGACGATCCGGCCTTCGCGCAACAGCTTCGCGAATGGCTGAAGACGTTGCGTAAGAAGAACGCCTCCGTCGTCTTCGCCACGCAATCGCTCTCGGACATCGACGGCAGCAACATCGCGCCCGCCATCGTCGAGAGCTGCCCGACACGCATCTTCCTGCCGAACGAACGCGCGATCGAGCCGCAGATCACGGCGATCTACCGGCGCTTCGGCCTCAACGATCGCCAGATCGAGATTCTCGCGCGGGCGACGCCGAAGCGCGACTACTACTGCCAATCCCGCCGCGGCAACCGGCTGTTCGAGCTGGGGCTCGGGCCGGTCGCGCTCGCCTTCTGCGCCGCATCCTCCAAGCAGGACCACGCCGCGATCGAGCGCGTGCTCGCCGAGAGCGGCCGTGAGGCATTCACGCCCACCTGGCTCGCCGATCGCGAGCTTCTCTGGGCCGCCGATCTCATCCCCGAGCTGACCAACCTGGAGACGTCATCATGATCAAGCTGCGCCATCTGGCGGCGGCAAGCGCCGTCGTGCTGTCCCTGGCCGTCGCCGCCCCGCCGGCTTCGGCGCAATGGATCGTCTACGACCCGACCAACTTCAGCCAGAACGTGCTGACGGCGGCGCGTGAGCTGCAGCAGATCAACAACCAGATTCAGATGTTGACCAATCAGGCGACGAGCCTGGTCAACCAGGCGCGCAATCTCGCCAACCTGCCGATGTCAACGCTGACCCAGCTTCAGTCGTCGATCGCACAGACCCAGTCGCTGCTCGGCCAAGCGCAAAACATCGCCTTCAACGTCCAGCGGATCGAGCAGGCTTATTCGACCAGCTATGGCAGCGCAGCGGGCACGGGCTCGACCACAACGATGGTCGCCAATGCTCAGCAGCGCTGGCAAAATTCGGTCGCGGCTTTCGAGGACAGCCTGAAGGTTCAGGCGGGGGTGGTCGGCAATATCCCGACCAATTCCAGCGCCATGACCTCGCTCGTGTCGGCCAGCCAGAATGCGACCGGCGCGCTCCAAGCGGCGCAAGCCGGCAACCAGCTTTTGGCCCTGCAATCCCAGCAGCTCTCCGACGTCGTCGCAGTGCTGTCGGCGAAAAGCCGTGCCGACGCGCTGGAGCAGGCGCGCGTCGCCGCTGCCGAGGCGCAAGGCCAGCAGAACTACAAGACCTTCTCGACGCGCAGCGGCTACCAGCCCGGCAACGTCACCATGTTCAGCGGCAACTGAGGCGCGTTAATGCTGGGCCGGTCGGACATCTTCCGCGCCGCCGCGATCGTCGCTCTGATCGCGTGCTTCGCCGCGACCCTTTTCGCGATCAACCGGCGTCCCTCGGCGCCCGTTGTCGAGCCTCTTCCGACCGTCGCCGCTCCAGCCACCAATGACCTTACGGCCGAGCTGCGCCGATGCAGCGCGCTCGGTCCCAAGGATGCCGTGGATGCGCGTTGCGAGGCGGTCTGGGAGGAGAACCGCCGGCGCTTCTTCGGCAGGCCGGCGCGGCCGCTGCCGTCATCGCCCCCGGACGCCGTCGCGCCGGCCACCACCACTTCGGGAGATGCGCGATGAACAACGTCGGCGTCATCGACACCTTCCTCAACACGTTCACAACCTACATCGACTCCGGCTTCGGCCTGATCAAGGGCGAGGTCGCCTATCTTTCCTCGACGTTGATCGTCATCGACATCACATTGGCGGGCCTGTTCTGGGCATGGGGCGCCGACGAGGACATTCTCCAGCGCCTGGTGAAGAAGACCCTCTACATCGGCTTCTTCGCCTTCATCATCACCAACTTCAACAACCTGTCGGCCATCGTCTTCAACAGTTTCGCCGGGCTGGGCCTGAAGGCTGGCGGCTCGACGATCTTGACCGCCACATTTCTGCAGCCCGGCCATCTCGCGCAAGTCGGCCTCGACGCGGGCGAGCCGCTGCTCGACGCCGCGAGCCAGATGATGGGCTTCACCAGCTTCTTCGCGAACTTCGTCCAGATCGCGGTGCTGATGGTGTCGTGGCTGCTGGTGCTGATCGCCTTCTTCATCCTGGCGGTGCAGCTTTTCGTCACGCTGATCGAGTTCAAGCTGACGACGCTCGCCGGCTTCATCCTCATTCCCTTCGCCCTCTTCAACAAGACCGCCTTCCTCGCCGAGAAGGTGCTCGGCAACATCGTCGCTTCCGGCGTGAAGGTCATGGTGCTCGCCGTCATCGTCGGCATCGGCACCGGCCTCTTCTCGCAGTTCACCCAGACCTATGCCGGCGGCCAGCCGACCATCGAGCAGGCGCTGTCCGTCGTGCTCGCGGCGCTGGCCATGCTGGGCCTCGGCATCTTCGGCCCCGGCATCGCCACGGGTCTCGTCTCCGGCGCGCCGCAGCTCGGGGCCGGGGCCGCTGTGGGCACCGGCCTTGCGGTCGCCGGAACGGCCATGGCCGGCGCGGGCGCGCTGGGCCTGGCCGGAAGGGGAGCGATGGCGGCGGCCTCCGGCACGGCGGCTGCCGCCCGTGGTGGTGCGGCGATGGCCGGTGGCGCCTCTTCCGCCTACAGCCTGGCCTCCGCCGGCCGGTCCGGCGCTTCGGGCATGGCCGCTGGTCTTGGCGGTGTCGGTCGAGCCGCGGCGGCCGCGGCCTCGGCGCCAATGCGGCGCGCGGCGGCTCAGGCCGCAGGCTCGATGCGCGACAGCTTTACTGCCGGCGCGAGGTCCAGTTTCGCGGCCACGGGCGGCTCCTCGACGAGAGGAACGGTCGGCGGCGGCGAGGCGGCCGCCCCTGCGCCGAGTTCGAGCGGATCCAGTCCTCCCGCTTGGGCGCAGCGGATGCGACGCAATCAATCGATTCACCAAGGCGCGACCACTGCGGCGCACGTCCTCAGGTCCGGTGACAGCCACGGCGGCGGCCATTCGGTCGATCTTTCGGGAGAATAGACAATGGCGCTCTTTCGCCGATCCACGGTCCGCTACGGCCGTACCCCCGAACCCGAGACCCCCTACCAGCGCGCCGCCCAAGCTTGGGATGAGCGAATTGGTTCGGCTCGGGTGCAGGCGAAGAACTGGCGGCTGATGGCCTTCGGCTCACTCGCGCTTTCGATGGGTCTGGCCGGGGGCCTGGTCTGGCAGTCCACCCACGGCAGTATCGTCCCCTGGGTGGTGCAGGTCGACAAGCTCGGCCAAGCGCAGGCTGTCGCGCCGGCCACGGCCGACTACGCCCCGAGTGATCCGGAGATCGCCTGGTATCTCGCCCACTTCATCGAGATGGTCCGCTCGCTACCAGCCGATCCGATCATCGTGCGGCAGAACTGGCTGCAGGCCTACGACTTCACCACCACCTCGGGTTCGCAGGCGCTCAACGACTACGCCCGCGCCAACGATCCCTTCGCCAAGCTCGGCCACCAGCAGATCGCCATCGACGTCTCGAGCGTGATCCGCGCATCGCCGTCCAGCTTCCGAGTCGAGTGGGTCGAGCACCGCTATCAGGACGGCGCGCTCGCCGAGACCTCACGCTGGACCGCGATCCTCACCGTCGCGATCCAGCCGCCAACCTCCGCCGACGTGCTCCGCAAGAACCCGCTCGGCATCTACGTCACCGCCATCAACTGGTCGAAGGAGCTGGGACAATGACCCCGCCGATTTCTATGGAAGCCGGCGGTCCGGCTTCACGTCTTTCAGTCTCTCAACCAAGCCAGAAGGGCGGCTTTGCGCCTTTCCGTAAATCCGGCTTCGCGGCTCTGCTGCTGTCCGTGACGGCGCTCGGCGGCTGCGCCCACAAGTTCATTCCGCCCGACATCAACTACGATACCGCCGTGCCCGCCAAGCTCTCCGTCGATCCCCCGGCGCCGGTCAAGATCGTCGAGCTGCCGAAGCCCTTGCCGCTGCCCGGGCAGTTGAAGCCCCTTGCTGGCGGGAAGGAGCCGCCGCAATCGCCCGATCCAGAGGTGCGCGTCAATCTCGCGAATGCTGCCGCCCGCGTGCAGCCCGTGCGCGATGGCTTCATCAACGCCGTGCAGGTCTATCCCTACTCGGCGGGCGCGCTCTATCAGGCCTATACGGCGCCAGGCGAGATTACCGACATCGCCCTGCAGGAAGGCGAACAGCTCGTCGGCACGGGGCCGGTCGCCGCCGGCGACACCGTCCGCTGGATCATCGGCGACACGGAAAGCGGCGCGGGTCCGACCAAGAAGGTCCACATCCTGGTGAAGCCGACCCGGCCGGACCTGATGACGAACCTCATCATCAACACCGATCGGCGGACCTATCTCCTGGAGCTGCGCTCGACCGAGAAGACCTATATGGCGTCGGTCTCCTGGCAATATCCCGAAGACCAGCTCATCGCGTTGCGCCAGCAAAATGCGGCGGCCGAAACAGCCGCGCCGATCGCCACCGGCGTCGATCTCGCCGCGATCAACTTCCGCTATGCGATCGAGGGCGACAATCCCGCTTGGCGGCCGCTGCGCGCCTTCGACGACGGCCAGAAGGTCTACATCGAGTTCCCGTCCGGCATCCGCCAGGGCGAAATGCCTCCGCTCTTTGTCATCGGTCCGGCCGGCGGCTCCGAGCTGGTGAACTATCGCGTTCGCGCCAACTACTACATCGTCGATCGCCTGTTCGCCGCGGCCGAGCTTCGTCTCGGCGACAAAGACAGTGAGCGTCGCGTCCGCATCGTGCGCACCGATGGAAGGCCGCGGTCATGACGGACGAACCGGAAGAACAAGCGCCGGCGCCAGCGCCTGTCGTGCCGCCCGATTTGCGGCTCCGGGGCGAGCGACCGCGCGTCACGCGCCTCTCGCGCAAGGTGCTGATCACGCTCGGCGCCGTGTCGGCCCTCGCGATCGCGGGCGCTCTCGGCTACGCCCTTCAGACCCGGAACAGGTCGCAGACGGGGCAGGAGTTGCTCAGCACCCAAAGCCGCCCCTCGGCCGAGGGGCTTGCCGGGCTGCCGAAAGACTATACCGGCCTTCCGCGCCAGGCGCCCCCACTTGGGCCGCCGTTGCCCGGAGATCTCGGCAAACCCATCCTGAATGCCGGCGCCGCGCCAAATACCGGCGTTTCGGCAACCACGCCCGATCCCGCGGCGCAGCGGCTGGCTCAGGAGACCGAGGCAGCGCGCGTAAGCCGCCTGTTCGCCCAGACCAATCAGCAGCCGCAGCCGGTCGGCCTCGTTGCTCCGCCGGCGACGGGGACACAGGGCGGTCCGACACCCACGCCACCCGTCGATGCTGGGTCCGCGCAGAACATGCAGGATCGCAAGACTGCGTTTCTCAACGCCGCGACGGACAAGCGAACGGTCAGCCCCGACCGTCTCGAAGCCAAGGCTTCGCCCTATGTCGTGCAGGCGGGAACCGTGATCCCTGCGGCGCTCATCACCGGCATCCGCTCCGATCTTCCGGGCCAGATCACTGCCCAGGTGACCGAGGCCGTCTACGACAGCCCGACCGGGCAATACCTGTTGATCCCGCAGGGCGCGAAGCTGATCGGTCAATACGACAGCTCGGTCGCCTTCGGTCAGAGCCGCATCCTTCTCGTCTGGACGCGCATCATCATGCCGGACGGCAATTCCATCGTGCTGGAACGACAGCCGGGGGCCGATACGCAAGGCTATGCGGGGCTCGAAGACGAGGTCGATAACCATTGGGGCATGCTGTTCAAGGCCGCCGTCCTCTCGACCCTCCTCAGCGTCGGCGCCGAAGCCGGTACGAGCCAGAACGAGAACAATCTCGTCCAGGCGATCCGCTCGGGCGCTTCGAACTCGATCAGCCAGACCGGCCAGCAGATCGTGCAGCGCCAGCTCAACATCCAGCCGACGCTCACTATCCGACCGGGCTTCCCGGTTCGTGTCATCGTCACGCGCGACCTGGTGCTGGCGCCCTACGGCCACGGAGGGACTCCATGACGAAGCTCAAACTCGGGCCGCTGGCCGACGACAAGCCGGTCAAGATGAGCGTCGAACTGCCCGCCGCCGTGCATCGCGATCTCGTCGCCTATGCTCAGGTGCTCGGCCGGACGAGCGGCCAAACGGCGCCCGAGCCTTCGAAGCTCATCGTGCCCATGATCGAGCGATTCATGGCGACCGATCGCGCCTTCGCCAAGGCGCGTCGCGATCGAGCCGCTCAGGTCGCAGGCGGTTCGGCCGAGAAGTCGGGATAGTGTTCGCGCAACATCGCCAGGAACGATCCCAGCGCGGGATTGCTGTTCGCATCTCGCCAACAGGCCATGAATTTGACTTGGGTCGGACCGTCGTCGTCCCAGACTTCCCGGTAGACGACCCCTTCGTAGCGGCCCCCCGTCGCGCCCTCGAACATCAGGAGCGTTCCATAATTCGCACTGACCAGGCTCAGCAGCCTGTCCAGTGAAGCGTCCTGATGGACGATGTGCTGGGAGCCCACCGCATGATGAAGCTTCGCTGTGAGCAGCCCTTCCAATTCCGGTCCAGGGCCTTGCTGCGGGACGAGGAACTTTTCATTCGCAAGATCCGCCCAGCGAATCCTTGGATTTTGGCCAAGCGCATGATGCTCGGGGAAAGCCACGATCACCCGCTCGCTCCAGAGTGGAAGCACGCGGCCGTCCCACGCCGTCGCTTGGCCGGTCATGATAGCGACATCGACGGCGTTGCCCGCGAGGGCGCAAAGCAGCCGCTCATGGCTTCCATCGACCGTGCGCACATCCACATCCGGAAAGCGCCGATGGTATTCGACCAGCGTCGTGTGCATGTTCCCTGCCGAAGGAGAGGCATGAACGCCGATCGCCAGCAGGCCAAGTTCGCCACGGCTCCTGCTCCTGAGCCGCTGGAGTTCCGTATCCACGTCATCGAGTATCCGCTTGGCGCTCGCGACGAACTCCAGCCCCACCGTGGTGAGGCGGGTGCCGCCATTCGTCCTTTCGAACAACACCACGCCGAGCTGGCGCTCGATCTCGTGCAGCCGGCGGCTCAGGGTCGATTGGCGTATGTTCAGAGCTTCCGCCGCCTGTCGCAGGCTGCGGTGCTGTGACGTTACGAGCGCCAAACGCAAATCACGAAGCTCTATGTCCACGCCGTTCACATCGTCGGCCCGCATACGCGCCGACGCCTCCTACAAACTTTGCCGCCCCTCCCTGTTCGCCTCCATCTCGATATACGTTGCGCTTGGTTTCGATCTTCCCCTACGCGTCAGGCCGGCAGAGGGTCGGTGCCGCGATCGAGCAAGGCCAGATAGTCCGAATAGGCGTAAATCCGGCCGCGTTGCCGTCCCGTGGTCTCGCGCACGACGTTGGTCTTGGCGAGGTTTTCCAGCGCCGTGCTGGCGGTCGGGAAAGAGACGGCGAGTTTCTCGGAGACAGTCTGGATGGTGACGATCGGGCTGGCTTGCATCAATTCGTGGACGCGGAGCGCGGATGGGGCCGCGCGGCCGAGGCCGGCAATCTGCTGTCGGTGAGCATCGAACATGGCGATCAGATCGCGCGCCGTCGCGGCGGCTTGTTCCGCCGTCTCCGCGACGCCGGTCAGGAAGAACTCCATCCAGGTCTCCCAGGTCCCAGCCTGGCGGACCTCCTGCAGGAGCCGATAATAGTCGTCGCGCCGGGATTTCAGGAACAGACTGAGATAGAGGATCGGCTCGCGCAGCACCCCCGCCTCGCACAGGATCAGGGTGATAAGCAGCCGACCCAGGCGCCCGTTGCCGTCGAGAAAAGGGTGAATCGTCTCGAACTGGACGTGGGCTAGGCCCGCCCGGATGAGCGGGGGCAGCGCCGCATCCTCGATGTGCAGGAAGCGCTCGAGCGCATCGAGGCATTCGTCCAGCCGGTTCGGCGGTGGCGGCACGAACAGCGCGTTGCCGGGCCGGGTTCCGCCGATCCAGTTCTGCGAGCGGCGAAACTCGCCCGGTTGCTTCGCGGCGCCCCGTCCTGACTTGAGCAGGATGGCGTGCATTTCGCGGATCAACCGGAGCGACAGGGGAAATCCGCCGCGCATCCGGGCGACGCCATGCTCGATCGCCGCGACGTAGTTCGAGACCTCGGTTACGTCGTCGAGTTCAACCGTCGGCGCTTCATGGTTTTCGAACAGCAGCAGATCGGAAAGCGAGGATTGCGTTCCCTCGATCTGAGAGGACAGCAAGGCTTCCTTGCGGACATACATGTAGAGGAACAAAGGCGTTGAGGGCAGGATCGTCGTCACGCCGTCGAGGCGCCCGACTGCGGCAATGGCGCGTTCGTAGATCTGCATGAACCGTCCGAGTTCGAGCGGCGGATTTGGCGGCAACGGGGCAGGCACATAGGCGCGCACGCGCTCGCCTCCCGCGCTCGTTTCGACATAGGCCCCGAGCCTTTGGTTCTCTCCGTTCGGCACGCGCGATCCTTTAATTAGCCTGGGCCGCTATTAAAGCATACCGCTCTATATCTTAATAGCGGGCGGAGCTAATTCAAGGCTTCCAGCGCCAGGGAAACGGGCCTACGCAATCAGCCACCGAGCGGGAACCAAACTTGCTCTCAGAAGGCTTGGCGTCGGCTTTGCAACTTCGGCTGCGCATCCACTCAGAGGCTCGCCGCAGCCGATTTTGCTCCAGTTGAATAGATTCTGCTTGGAGCGGCACGAAAATTGACCGCTCTAAGCAAAAACGGCCCCGAAGGGCCGTCTTTATCGCTCTGATTTTCCTATGGAAAATTTGGAGCGGGCGAAGGGATTCGAACCCTCGACCCCAACCTTGGCAAGGTTACATTTATCCTACGCCACAGTATCCGAAACCACGAAAACACCCTATAACATCAATATGTTATCTTGACAGCACCGCCGTGTCAACGCTACGATAATCCGAGAATTTCCGCTCTCCGTGGTATCTCGGTGGTATCCGGAAAGCGCAGGCGGAGGCAAATGTAATGGCCAAGCGGACGGGCGTGGCGTTGACCAAAAAGGTCGTCGATGCCGCCGAAAAACGGGCGAAGCGCTACCATATCTGGGACAGCGAACTGGCGGGTTTCGCCCTGCGCGTCGAGCCCTCCGGGGTTAGGACCTTCATGATCAAGTACCGGGCTAACGGCGGCGGCCGCTCGGCGAAGCAGCACTGGCTGGTCATCGGGCGGTTCGGGACGCTTACCGCTGACCAAGCCCGCAAGCTCGCCAAGGCCAAGCTCGGCGGCGTCGCCGCCGGCGCCGATCCTGCCAGCGAGCTTCAGGCCAAGCGGCGCGAAATGACCATGAGCGCGCTCGTCGACCTCTACGAAAAGGAGGGGTGCGTCATCCAGCGCGGCAAGCGCCAGGGCGAGCCGATGAAGCCCAAGACCAAAGCCTACACCCTGGCGCGGCTCCGCAACCACGTCGTCCCGCTGCTCGGGACGACCCGGGCGCCGGAGATCAACCCCGGCGACATCGAGCGCTTCGTCGCCGACGTGACAGCCGGGAAGACTGCCAGGGACGAGAAGGTCGGTCCCCGCAAGCGGATCATCGTCCGCGGGGGCGCCGGAGCCGCCCGCAAGGTGGTGAGAGACCTGTCAGCAGTTTTCAGCTTCGCGCAGCGCAGCGAAATCGTGAAGCGCAACCCCTGTGAAACAGCGGCGGTGCGGAAGACCGACAATCGGAACGAGCGCTACCTGACGCTTGAGGAAGTCACCCGCCTGGGCGCTGCCTTGGACGAACTCGAAGCCGAGGGCGTGAACCCCAAATCCGTCAACATCGCCCGCCTCTGGGCGCTCACCGGCTGCCGCCGCGACGAAATCGCCGGATTGCGCTGGTCCGAGGTCCATGCGGACGAGGGCTTGCTGCTCCTTGGCGACAGCAAGACTGGCAAGTCGCTGCGCCCGCTCGGCGCTGCCGCTGTCGCCCTGCTCAAGAGCATCGATAAGACCGCCGGCTCGGATTTCGTCTTCCCGGCCGAACGCGGCGACGGGCATTATCAGGGCATCAAGACGATGTGGAGCAAAGCGATCGCCAAGGCGAAGCTGCCCGGCGTCACGCCCCACACGCTCCGGCACACGATGGGGTCGACCGCCACCTCGACGGGCGAGGCGTTGGCGCTGACCGCAGCGATCCTCGGTCATGCGAATCCGCGCTCCACGGCGATCTATGCCCATGTGCAGACAGATCCGTCGCGCCAGGCCGCGGAGCGCGTGAGCGCCAAGATCGCGAGCGCACTCGCCGGGAAGACCGCGCCTCAGCAATCTCCGGACGAAATCGAGGCGCTGGTGCTCTCGCTCTCACACCGTCTAGCCCAACAGGGCATCGATGCGAGTGAAATTGGCGCGTTCGTAAGCCAATTGGTGGCGAATCACCCGCCCGTAACGGGCGATCCGACGTCAGCAGGAAGTTGTCAATCAGGGATTCCGTAAAGCCGTCAGGGCTGCTACGCTGCTCGGGCTTCTCGAATCGCTTCGGTCCATTTTGGGCTGTGGCAGCCGAAAGTGCGACAGGTCGGGTAGCTATATCGCCACACTGGTCGAAAATGGACAAGCTCTGTGGTGCGAGGTCGGGGGTGAGTAAAGGTTACTATTATGGCGCGTAGCGATCTTCTTGTGTCTTTAATTCGCGCCGGTGCCAGCGGCGATCGGGAAATGCTGCGCTCTACTGCCGAGGCCATAGTTGCCGACGAACGCGCCAAGAAGCATTTCATCGTAGCCGATCGGATGCAACGGGCCTTGTCGGCCGTCCCGATCACGCCGCCATCTCTCACCGCGACCTCTCCGCATCTGGCTACCACCAATGGCCGCGAAGCCATTCTGGAAGTCACGCCCCGACTCCAGTTGGATGACCTGCTCCTTCCTCTTCCGGCGCAAGAAAGTGGCCGCCAGCTCGTCGAGGAGCATCGGCGGGCGGACGTTCTGCGAGCAAGTGGCTACGAGCCTCGTCACCGCGTTCTCCTGTCCGGTCCGCCGGGCAATGGTAAGACCTCCTTCGCCGAAGGAGTCGCCGAGGGTCTGGGCCTTCCCTTCTACGTGGTTCGATACGACGCCCTGATCGGAAGTTATCTTGGGGAGACCAACGCTCGCCTACGCAAGCTGTTCGATTACGTAAGAACAACGCCGAGCGTGCTGTTTTTCGATGAATTCGACGCCATCGGCAAAGAACGCGGTGATACGCACGAGACAGGTGAGATCAAGCGCGTGGTTTCGTTCCTGCTGATGCAGCTCGACCAGCTCCCGAGCTATGTCATCGTGGTGGCTGCAACCAATCACGGCGAACTGTTGGATCGGGCGGTCTGGCGACGTTTCCAGATGCGGCTTGCGATACCAGCTCCCAAGAAAAATGAGATTTCCGTCTTTTTGGACCGAATCGTATCAGGCTGGCCAAATGCGCCGAAGATGCCCCTCAATCGTATTGCCAGCCGTCTCGGGGCCGTCAGCTACGCTGAGGCACTTGATTTCTGCCAGAACGTGAGGCGGCGTCAGATATTGGGTTTGGGGGAGGTGTCGATTGATGACGCACTGCGCGTGGAGCTTGACTTGTGGACCTCCCGCGTTACGCCAGAGATCATAAATGCCGAGCGATCCGACGAAGCCTCTCCTGCGGCTGACACCAAAAGCTGACCAGCCCCGCCCTGTAGGGCGTCCCCGACCTGTTCCTCCGCCAGAAGCGTTTTCAAGAGAACGCCAAGCTGTTGCAATCGGGCCGAAGTTCACGCGCTTGGCGGAAGTCCTCGCGCGAGGAGAAAATGCGCTCGAATTGCGCGCGGACCCAGCAGGCCTCGCTCCTGAGCGTCTGCTCGTTTTTGAGGTGCGCGGGTCCATCAATTCGTTTGCCGCCGCCATCCAGCAGGTTGCGGGCCTCGAACTCGTAGATGAGGAAGAGCTTGAGGGTGACGAAGAGGATGAGCATCCCTTCGTCTATCTGCTTGTGCCAGACATGGTGGCACTGCGAAATCTTGAATCGCTTTGGCGGCGCTGGCAGGCGGGACAACTGGTCTGGGGTGAAACGACCTGGGCAAATGTGTTCGAGCACCTCAGAGATTTGCGGCCATGGGGATCAAATGATCGAGTCCATCCATCCGATCGGACCTTTCTCGCCACGATTGTCTATGGTCTCGATGACGAAGACCTTGTCCGTGTCGAAATCGAACTGGTCTTCAGGTCGAATGACGCTGTGGCACGGGAAAGCGAGGCTGAAGTATCAGGTGCCATAACTGCGCGTCGCGGCTTGATCATATCGAGGGCGCGTCTGCCGGACATATCCTACCACGCGCTGCTTGCCGACGTTCCGGTTTGGGCGATTCGTGAAATTATCGAGCAACGGATCGAAGGCATCGCCGGCCTGGAATCGGTTATGCACATCCGCCCTCAATCGGAAGCCACAACCGTGGAGATCGGCGATCCTGCCGAAGCCCCACAGGCCGACGGCACGGAACGAGCATTGGGTGAACCGATCCTCGCGCTCCTTGATGGCGTGCCGGTAAGCGCTCATCGGCGCCTGGCTGCCCATATGGACCTCGACGATCCGTTCGATCTTGAGCCCGGCGCTCTGGTGGAGTCTCGTGCACACGGCACGGCGATGGCATCGCTCATCATCCACGGCGACCTCAATCGCAATGAGGACCGGCTGCCGAGGCAGATCCATGTGACCCCGGTGATGGGCAACGGAGACGGGTTTCCTCGCGATAGACTGGTGGTGGACCTGATCCATCTTGCGGTTACGCGCCTGCGTGAACAGCGCCCAGGAATCGTGATCGTCAATCTCTCGCTCGGCAATCGCTATAGGCCGTTCCACAATCAGCTTTCGCCCTGGGCGCGTCTTCTTGACCGGCTCGCCTATCGTCTCGGTCTGCTGTTCGTCGTGAGCGCCGGCAATCAGGTAAACGATTTTGGTATCGCCGCTTATGCGACGGGCCGAGACTATGAGGATGCAGACGGACAAAGCCGCGCGACGTCGATGATCACGGCGCTGCACGGCCTGATGGGCGAGCGACGGCTGCTATCGCCAGCGGAAACCCTGAACGGCATCACCGTGGGGGGCTGCAACGTCGATGCTGTGCCAGTCGTCGATCGCGCGCTCGCGCGAATGCTGATCGATCCCTTCCCGGACCACGTAATGGCGAATCCGTCGAGCAGCCTTGGGCCTGGATTTGCTCGATCCGTGAAGCCAGACATCTTGATGCCCGGAGCACGCGAGTATATGCGTTTCGTGCGCAACCATGCCCATATTGACGTTGTGCCAGCCACCGCGTCGCGCGGTGCCGGGCTCAAGGTCGCGGCCCCACCAAGGGCAGGACGCGAAAATCTTGACGGCTATACGAATGGAACGAGTGCGGCCGCAGCGCTCGCCTCTCGCACCTGTCATCGCATTCATGATGCACTGGAAGCGACCTATGGTGAGGAGTTTTTACGACTTTCACCTTTGCAACGTGCGGTGCTTCTGAAGGCGTTGTTGGTGCATCCAGCTCAATGGCCGCACGACACTGCGGATCTCATCAAGGCGACAATCGGTCCCTGGGGGCGTGGTCAGGCCGGCAAGCAGAAAGACAATATCCGACGCTTCATTGGCTATGGCTATGTTGATGCCGAAGACGCTGTGGCTTGTGCCGAGGATCGGGCAACTTTCTTTGCTACCGGATTGTTGGGAGCGGATCGTATTGTAACAATCGACGTTCCGATTCCCCTCGCAATCGGAGGTCAAGCTAGGCCGCACAGTCTCTCGGTCACTGTGGCCTGGTTCTCGCCCGTTTCGCCGGGTCGCAAGAGCTACCGCAGTTGCCGCTTGAAGATCCTCAAACCTGCCGAATTGGACGTACTCGCTATCTCCGGCCATAGTTGGCAACCGGATGAGAACCAGACCAATCGGGGAACCGTCTATTCGCGCTGCTGGAGCGGCGAAAACGCGCCGGCCGTTACCCCGAACATGACCATCCCCCTCGTCGTTCAGCGCGATCCCGACCAAGGGGCGCCAGTTGACGAAGCCATACCTTTCGGTTTGGCCGTGACGATTTCCATGCCAGGAGAAATCCATCTTTATGACGAAGTGCGCGCACGCGCCGCCCCGCACATTCGTCCGCCTGCGGTTCCGGGCATTTAGCACTGCCCCGAATTTCTCGATGTGCTCGAACGACAAAGGCTGCTCGCGGTTTCTGACGGCCTCCGGGCAACAGGTAGCGCATTTACTTTGATTAAACAGATTCTCGCGGCCTGAGCGCGCCCTCTTCCTGAGAGTCCATTTCGAATCGGGTCAGCAACGTGCGACCCTTCGCAGCAGGATGACGGCGGAGGCGGCGTAGAGGAAGGCTTCGGCGGATGATATGAGTTTTTCGACGTCGCGGGAGAGGCGGCGATTTCGGCCGAGCCAGGCGAAAAATCGTTCAACCACCCAGCGTCGCTTATGGACCTGAAAGCCGACCTGGCCGTCGATCTTGCGGACGATCTCGATCGTGATCCTGGTTGCGTTGGCGACCCGCTCGCCCGCGTAAGCGCTGTCGGCAAACACGTGTTCGACAAACGGAAAGAGCGCACGCGACGCTTGCAGCAGCGGCACGGCGCCGTCGCGATCCTGAAGATCGGCCGGTCCCACGATAAGTTTGAGAGTCCGTCTCGAATCGGCTTGTCAACGAGCCAGCCGTCTGAGCAGTAGGATGGTTGAGGCTGCATAGAGGAAGGCTTCAGCCGAGGCGATGGTTGCCTCGACGTCCTTTGCTAGGCGCCTGTTGCGGTTGATCCAGGCGAAGAATCGCTCGACGACCCAGCGCTTGGCATGCACGGTGAAACCGACCTGTCCTTCCGGCTTGCGCACGATCTCGACGCGGATCGAGCTGGCTGATGCAACCCGCGGCCCTTGGTATCCCGCATCGGCGAACGCGCGTTGCACGAACGGCCAACTTGCGCGTGATGCACGCAGCAACGGGCCGGCGCCGTCGCGATCCTGAATGTTGGCTGCATGGGCCTGTAGCTTGAGCGCCCGGCCATCGGTATCAACCATCGCATGCCGTTTGCGTCCCTTGATTTTCTTGCCGCCATCATACCCCCGTACACCACCGCTCTCGGTCGTCTTGACGCTTTGACTGTCGATGACGGCGGCACTGGGGCTCGCTTCGCGTCCCGCCCGTTCGCGGTCCCGCATGACAAGATGATGGTTGATGGTTTCCCACGTGCCGTCGTCGCGTAACCGGGCAAACCAGCGATACACGGTGCGCCACGGCGGGAAGTTTTTCGGCATCAACCGCCAGGCAATGCCGCCGCGCAGCACGTAGCAGATGCCGTTGACGATCTCGCGCATCGGGTGTGCCCGCCTTCGGCCGCAACCGACCTCAGGCGGCAGGAAGGGGAACAGGATTGCCCATTACGCGTCGGTCAGGTCGCTTCCATAACGCAGCTCATCGCGGCTATGATGCCGGCGGGTGGTCGGGGTCCACATCGAGGTCTCGTCCAAAGTGTTGCAACCTTGACGAATCACGATTTGACCCGGCTGCCCAGCCCCTCGGAGATCGTGTTGAATTCGTTTCGACACAGCCTCTGAGCGCTCGTCCGTCCGTATCCACGAGGGCGTTGCGCTTACGGCCGTTGATCTTCTTGCCGGCATCAAAGCCGCGCGGACCGCCAGCTTCCGCCGTCTTGACGCTCTGACTGTCGAGTATGCCAGCCGATGGACTCGCCTCGCGTCCGGCTTTCTCACGATCGTGCATGACAAGGTGATGGTTGATCGTTTCCCAGATGCCATCGTCGCGAAACTTGGCAAACCAGCGATAGACGGTTGAGTGCGGCGGGAAATCCTTGGGCAGCATCTCCCAGCCGACCCCACCGCGCAAAACATAGAAAATCGCCTCAACGATCCGGCGCATAGGCCATTTTCGCCTGCGCCCACAACGGCAAGGGGGCGGCAGGAACGGTTCAAGGATCGACCACTCGGCATCCGTCAGGTCGCTTCCATAACGCAGGCCTCTACGGCTATGCTGCGCGCGGCTGGTCGGCGTCCACATGAGGTTTTTCTCCAACTCGGTCTCGACAACCCGTTGGAATCACATCTCGCCCGGCCAGCCAACCCGCCATCTCTCCTCATTTTGACTTCATTCCGAAAGGACCTCTGAGAAGCACACTCACCGCCCCTGTAAAATTGTTCGTGTCGATATCGCCGTTTGCGATCATTATACGAGCCACATGCCCGCGCACCCATCCCTTACCGCATCTCCGGTCAAAGGCGACTTGATCACGCCTCTCGAAACGATGGGGCGCAACGAGCCGTGCTGGTGCAGGTCCGGCCTGAAATACAAGAAGTGTCATCTGGACCGAGAAAAGCAGGCCCCGGTCAATATCTTCGAGGTGGAGACAAGGCTGATCGCCCAGCTTCGGGAGGGCTATTGCTCCCACCCCGATCCTTCCAGCGACCCTTGCAGCCCGAAAATCACCAAGGCCCATACGGTCCAGAAGAAAGGCGGCATCACGGCGATAGCGGAAGCCGGGCACGTCCTGACTGTGAAGCCGACCATGAAGGACATGATCGAATCCGAGGGGCATCCTTCGCCTCGCAAGATCGGTATCAACAAGGCTTCGGTTTTCCCCGGCTTCTGCAACAAGCACGACACGGCGTTGTTCAAACCGATCGAGGGCAAGGCCCTGTCATTGAACAAAGATACGGCCTTCCTCTTCTCTTACCGAGCCATTGCCTATGAGCGGTTCGCGAAGGAGGCGCAGTTCAAGGCTATCGCCGCTCAGCGCGAGATGGATCGCGGGCAGTCCTTCTTCCACCAAGGCTTGATCCAGACTCACCTGAATGTCTTCGCGGCGGGAGTTCAGGTTGGCCGACGCGACATGGATCGCTGGAAAGCGCAATTTGACGCTAGGCTTCTCTCCGGCTGCCGCGACGATTTCCATTTTCTCGCGGTCAGGTTCGACACCGTGCTTCCGATTGTGGCTTCCAGCGCCTTCCACCCAGAATTCGACGTCCAGGGCAACCCACTTCAGCGCCTCGGTCGTGATGGCGCTGACCTCGACCACATTGCGCTCAACGTGACCGCCTTTGATGGCCAAACGATTATGGTGTTGGGCTGGATTGGGAACGCCGATGGGCCGGCACAAGCGTTCGCAGATTCATTTATGAAGGTTGCCCAAGACCGCAAGGCGGATGTCCTCGTCCGACTGTTGTTCCTTCAGACTGACAATCTGTTTCTCCGGCCGAGGTGGTGGGACGCACTCCCATCAACTCAACGGCATGTCTTTAAGAATATGATCCTGAGCGGCTCGACGATGCAAGCGCGTTCCGCGGGCGAGTATGTGGATGAAGGGACATCCGTGGTCGCTGCCGCTGCTATCGAAACTGTAAGCGGCTAATCAGTCGCGCGGTGGAAAGACCTGCCGCATCGAAACATCGTCCATCACCATTCGATCGAGTGCCGAGGACGGGCTCACATACTCGGAAATTGCCGACAGTTCCTCACACAACTCGCTTTCCTGCTCCATGTCCTCCGGTTGCATATCCTCGCCGAGATCCATCGTGGTGAACTCGATGAAGAGATCGATGTCCGCGACCTCATCCGCGCCGCGCTCCAGGCTGCCGTACAAATGGATCGCCTTCACCTTCACCCTGGTATCGGCGACGGCGTTCGTCCTGTCGGCCCACTCAAGCACCTGATCGAGAATAGCCTCCGCCTCCGCTCGCGGCAGCGTCGGACGGTCGACATGGTGGGCCAGGGCCATACCTTTGCGCGTCGGCGTGAATTTTCCCTGCTCGATCCACCCCTCGTCGATCAACTCCGCCTGTATGCGCTGAGCCTCGCGGGATGAGATCCCTAACTGTCGCTCGATGAAATCCGGCGTCATTCGTCGGACTTTCACGACGGGCTTGCCGTCGTTCCAATCCATCTCGGATTCCTGTGCGATGAAGTTCTTGAACATCCCCCGCATTTGGCGCGCGTCGAGGCCTACAATCTTTCGGGCAATTCCATACCGATCTTCCTTTTCTACTCCACTCGACACGGGCTGCATCAGCAGCTCATTCATTGACTGTAGCATTGTCCACAATCGGTGTGTCACGCCGCCTCAATGAGCCGCTTTTAACGGAAGAAGAAAGCCTTCCCCTGCGGCGGAGCCTTGTGTCTTGGCCGACCCCTTCTGCGGGGAGCCCCCCCGCAATGCCCCCTTGAGAGGGAGAGGAGGGCCGGTTTCCCGTGACGGGTTGAGGGCTGGAGAAGAGGTCTCCGGCGCCCGTCATGGAGTTTCGTTCCATGAATATGCAGGTTCTCGATGCCCGCCGTGACGCGAGCGGCGGCTACAAGGTGGATGTCAGCCGCGGCGAGCATATCGGCCGCGTGTCGTCGGAATGGTTCTCGCGCCCCGACGACGAACGCTTCCTGTCGCTCTCCGATCTGGGCCGCACCGTGCGCGAACGCTCCGAGCGAAGCCGGACCCGCACGGTGGAAAGCGCGCTGGTCCATGTCGAGGCGAACCGCAGCGATCCCGAGCGCTTGGCGCTGATCCTGCCGGGTGCCGAGGCTCCGATCGCGCCAACCCATTGGAGCTTCGGGCAACTCGCCAGCCTGGTCGGCGCTCCGGCCGCCTATCTGCGCCAGCTTCCCGCCGCATTGGCCGGCATCAATCTCCAATATGGCCTGACCTCGCACCGCGCCGAGCAGATCAAGACCTTCGAGATCGAGGACGGCCGCGTCGAGCTGCGCGCCGTCACCGGGCCGGACTATGGCCGCATCCACGATTTCGAGCTGATCGAGGCGATCCAGCGTATCGCCGGGAATGGCACCGGCGATACCCGCTGGAAGGTGCCGGGCGTGCTCAATTGGTCGACCGGGATCTACAATCCCCGTGTCGATGTCTCCAAAGACACGACGACGCTCTATGCGTCCGACCGCGATGTGTTCGTCTTCCTTGTTGACGATCTCAACCCCATTGAGGCGGGGCGCCTGCCGGACGGCTCGCCCGACCTGTTCTTCCGCGGCTTCTATGCCTGGAACAGCGAGGTTGGCGCGAAGACGCTCGGCATCGCCTCCTTCTATCTCCGGGCAGTCTGCCAGAACCGGATGCTGTGGGGCGTCGAGGATTTCGAGGAGATCACCATCCGCCACTCCAAATATGCCGCCTCCCGCTTCGCCCACGAGGCTGCGCCGGCGCTCCTGAACTTCGCGGATTCCTCGCCCATGCCCTTCGTCAACGGCATCCGGGCCGCCCGCGAACGGATCGTGGCGCGCAACGACGAAGATCGCTCCGAGTTCCTGCGCCGTCGTGGCTTCTCGAAGGCGGAGACCGGCAAGATCATCGACACCGTGCTGGCCGAGGAAGGTCGCCCGCCCGAGAGCGTCTTCGACTTCGTGCAGGGCATCACCGCCGTTGCGCGGGACAAGCCTCATCAGGACGCCCGCCTCGACCTTGAGGCCAAGGCCAAGAAGCTCATGGACCGGGCCGCCTGACTTCCGCAAAGCCGGGGCGCAGTTTTCCGCGTTTCCGGCTTTGCGCTTTTACGTCTCTCCGATTCCGATCTTCCACGGCGCGGTCCTCTCCGAGTGCGAGGGCCGCGCCTCGCTTCGTGATGGGTTGCAAGCCGAGGGACAGGCTCCCGGCGGCCCATCGCGGAGTAATCCCGATGATAGCTTTTCAGCCGCCCGCAGGCATCCGTCTGCGCGTCCTCAGCCTAGGTGCCGGTGTCCAGTCCACCACGCTCGCCCTGATGGCCGCCCATGGCGAGATCGGCCCGATGCCGGATTGCGCGATTTTCGCCGACACCGGCTGGGAGACCCAGGCCGTTTACGATCATCTGGCCTGGCTCAGATCGCCGAACGTCCTGCCATTCCCCGTCCATATCGTGTCGGCCGGCGACCTGCGCGCCGATCTTCTCGCCGGCGCCGAGGGCCATCGCTGGGCCTCGATCCCGGCCTTCACGCGCAATGTCACGCCCGCCGGCGCAGAGCTGCCCGTGTATGACGAGGACGAAAATGGCGATCTCGTTATTGTTGGCTCCCGCATCCTCAAGACCGAGCGCATTGGGGTCGGCATGATCCGCCGCCAATGCACCGGCGATTACAAGATCGTGCCGATCCGCCGAAAGGTACGCGAGCTGCTCGGCATCGCCGGCCGACGCTCGCCCACGGTGCCGGTCGCCGAGCAATGGATCGGCATCTCGCTTGACGAGGTTCTTCGGATGAAGCCGTCCTTCGAGGACTGGCAGGTCAACCGCTGGCCGCTGATCGAACAGCACATGACCCGGCAGGACTGCCTTCTCTGGCTGGAGCGGCACGGCTATCCATTGCCGCCCAAGAGCGCCTGCATCGGCTGCCCCTTCCATTCCGACGATCATTGGCGCGAGATGCGCGATCACCATCCCGATGCCTGGGCGGACGCCGGATGGGTCGATCACGCCATACGCACCGGGTTCCGGGGCATCCGCGGCGAGGTCTATCTACACCGCTCCGCCGTGCCACTCGACCAGGCCGATCTCACGACCGCCGCCGATCGCGGCCAGCTCGATCTCTGGCCGAACGAATGCGAAGGCATGTGCGAGGTATGATCTGCTCCATCACGCGGCGCGCCGTGCCCGCGGCCGGCGCCCCAAAGAGGGAGAGAAGGGCCGGATTTCCGTAACGGGTTGGAGGTCGAGAGAGAGTCTCCCGGCCGCCCGTCGCGGAGTAAATCCCGATGGCTACTGCCGTTCAGAAGATCACCCTGTCGTCCTCGCGCGACATTCCCTTCAACAAGCTCATGCTCAGCCAATCGAACGTCCGGCGCGTGAAGGCCGGCGTCTCGATCGACAGCCTGGCGGCGTCGATCGCGCGGCGCGGCCTGATCCAGAGCCTCAGCGTCCTGCCGGTTATCGATGCCGAAGGCAACGAGACCGGCATGTTCGAGGTGCCGGCCGGCGGCCGCCGCTTTCGGGCGCTGGAACTGCTGGTCAAGCAGAAGCGCCTCACTAAGACCGCGCCGGTTCCCTGCATCGTCCGTGATCGCGACGATGCGATTCTTGCCGAGGAAATCTCCTATGCCGAGAACGCCGATCGCGAGGCACTCCATCCCCTGGATCAGTTCCGGGCCTTTCAGGATATGCGGGCCAAGGGGATGCCCGAGGAGGACATCGCCGCCGCCCATTTCGTGCCGGTGCAGATCGTCAAGCAGCGCCTGAAGCTGGCGTCGGTCTCGCCGGCGCTGCTCGACGTCTATGCCGAGGACGGCATGACGCTGGAGCAGCTCATGGCCTTCACCGTGTCGGACAGCCATGACCGTCAGGAAAAGGTGTGGGAAGCCGCCCGCACGCTCGGACGGATGCAATCCTGGCAGATCAAGGGCCTCTTGACCGAGGGCGCGGTGCGCGCCGCCGACAAGCGGGCGGTGTTCGTCGGCATCGACGACTATGAGCAGGCAGGCGGTTACGTCATGCGCGACCTGTTCGAGCATGACGATGGCGGCTGGCTGCAAGATCCGGCGCTGCTCGACACCCTGGTCGCCAGCAAGCTGAAGGCGGTGGCCGAGGAGGTCGCGGCGGAAGGCTGGAAATGGGTCGAGGTAGCGCTGACGCTGCCCTATGGCGCCACCCGTGGCCTGCGCGAACTGACCGGCGTCGCGCTCGACATGATCGACGAGGAGCAGGTCAGGGCCGAGGCGCTCCAGGCCGAATATGCCAGGCTCGAAGCCGAATATGAGGACGCGGACGAGTTGCCCGACGAGATCGACCAGCGACTCGGCGAGATCAAACAGGCGCTGGAAGCCTTCGACGATCGACCCGTCCGCTATGATCCCGCCGACATCGCCATCGCCGGGGTCTTCGTCAGCATTGATGCTGGCGGCGGCCTCGTCGTGGATCGCGGTTATGTCCGTCCCGACGATGAGCTTCCGGTCGAGCCCGAAGCCAGCGAGGGGTCGGGGGCTGACGGCATCACCACCGAGGAGCCGGAAGCGCCCGACGTCCAACGCGCCGTCATCACCATCGGCAGCCAACCCGTCGAAGCCGACGACGAGGAAGACGACGCCATCAAGCCGCTGCCCGAGCGTCTGGTCATCGAACTGACCGCGTATCGTACCCTCGCGCTGCGCGATGCGGTGGCGCAGCATCCCCATGTCGCCATGACGATGCTGCTGCACAAGCTCGTGACCGACACCTTCCTGCACGGCGGGACGACCGGCTGCCTGCACGCCAATGTCCGCGAGACCTTCTTCCCCATCCAGGCCGAGGATCTGAAGGACAGCGTGCCTGCGAAGACCGTCACCGGACGACAGGAGGCGTGGAAGCAGGACATTCCGGCCGATGACGATGCGTTGTGGAGCTGGCTCGACTGGCTCGATGACACCAGCCGCATGGCGCTGCTCGCGCATTGCGTCAGCTATGGAGTGAACGCGCTCTACGAGCGGCCCAATCCGTACAGCGGCAGCGGCGTCAGCGAGCATGGGCTGCAGGTTCGTTTCGCGCAGACCGACCGGCTCGCGCGGGCGACCGGGCTCGATATGGTCGCGGCGGGCTGGCGTCCGACCTTCGGCAACTACCTCAATCGCGTCACTAAGCCCCGCATCCTCGAGGCCGTCCGCGAGGGTGCCGGTGAGCGGGCCGCCCAACTCATCGAGCACCTGAAAAAGGGCGACATGGCGCGGGAAGCCGAGCGGCTCCTCACCGACACCGGCTGGCTGCCCGAGCCGCTCCGTCTCGCGGATCTCGACGCCGAACAGACCGGGGAGACGTCGACAGAGGCCGACGCCGGCGACGATGCCGCGCTGCCGGATTTCCTCACCGGCGATGACGAGGACGCCGCTGCCGACGAGGGCGACGCCCAAACAGCGATCGCGGTTGAATAGCGAAATACGCGCGGGACGGCTCTGCCGTCCCGCGCTTCTTTCCCGTTCCACAATCACCGGCGCTCGGCCCCTGCGCCGAGACCTCGTTTGAGGAGATTCCCATGACCGACACGGCTGACAAAACGCCCGAAAGCAAAGGACACAGCACACGGCATGTTGTGCATGTCGCCACCCACGAACATCCCCACGGCAACGACGCCTAGGATTGGCGCATGCGCATCGCCCAGGAACGGTGAAGTCATGCGTTCGATGACGAACCACCATCCGAAGACGTGATCGGCGCCGAATACTCCCCGGTGGTGCCGCGCGCGACCGAAATCGGCGATCCCGATCCCGCCAACCCCATGAACGCCGACGGTGGCTGCGGCAAACATCCCGATCATCCTATTCGTCATGGATGTATGAGGTCGCCGACGACGACACCCGCCATCACCATTATCTTTCCTGATTTTCTCCGATCTTCTATACATTTCCCCAAGCGCGTGTCACGGTGGGCGCATGACCGATGAAATCCTGACGATTCGGGAGGTGGCGGAACTTCTCAAGATCAATGAGAAGACCGCCTACAAGCTTGCCTCGGCAGGCAAGATTCCTGGCTTCAAGGTCGGCGGATCGTGGCGGTTCGAGCGGCAGGAAATCGCAAACTGGATAAAGCGCAAGGTAGAAGAGCAGCAGGGGGGCAACGGGGAGTGACAAGCCAGTACCACGCGAAATCACTCGCCCATACGGTGAGCGGAAGGCACCCGATCCTCACCCCCGCCACTGCGAGTAATAGGCGCGCGCAACCATGACGACCCCGGCGAGCCCGTTCTTCGAGCAACCCATTCTTAATTCTCCTTATGAGGAACCGACACGGCACCATCCGCTGGATGCGGAAGGCCAGCCGCTCAATGAGCCGCCACGCGACGGACGGCGAAAGTCCGAACTCATCACGCCCGTCCCGAAGCCGCGCAAGAAGAAGCGCAAGAACGCAGCCAAGGATCAGGGCAGCCTCAATCTGCAAAACGACGACGGGCTTTCGACCGAGGAACAGGAATATAACCCGACCCCGATCATTAACGAGATTCGCAGCCATGTCGGCGAATGGCGGCGCTCGAACCCAGCCGTATGGGGCGTAACGCCCGCCACGGCACGCCTCCTTAAGTATTGGCGCAGCTATCAATTCCAGGGCGTGCGCCCATTTTTCTGTCAGGTGGAAGCCGTCGAGACCGTCATCTGGCTGACGGAAGTTGCGCGAAACAAAAAGCAATACGCCCACATCTGGGAACACATCCTCGGGGCCAACGAACAGGCCAACCCTGAATTGCTCCGCCTCGCCATGAAGATGGCGACCGGCGCGGGCAAGACCACCGTGATGGCGATGCTGATCGCGTGGCAGGCGGTGAATGCCGTGCGCGCGCCGACAAGCAACAATTTCTCGCGGGGCTTTCTCATCATCGCGCCGGGCATCACGATCAAGGACCGTCTGCGTGTCCTGCTGCCCAGTGACATCGAAAGCTATTACCGCGCCCGCGAGCTGGTTCCCAGCGACATGCTGGACGACATCAACAAAGCCAAAATTGTCATCACCAACTACCACGCCCTCGCGCTCAAGGAGCTTCTGGAGGTCAACAAGGTCGGACGGTCGCTTCTGCAAGGCCGTCACGCGCCTATCGTGACCAAGGAAACCGAAGGCCAAATGGTTCGCCGCGTGGCCGAAGAACTCATGGGCCTCAAGAACATCGTCGTCATCAACGATGAAGCCCACCATTGCTACAGGGAAAAGCCGAACAACGAGGACATCGACGACCTGACTGGCGACGACAGGGCCATCGCCAAGGAAGAGAACGAGGCCGCTCGGCTCTGGATCAGCGGCATCGAAATGTTCAAGCGCAAGCTGGGTGTTCGCGCCGTTTACGATCTGTCTGCCACGCCGTTTTTCCTGCGCGGCTCCGGCTATGCTGAAGGCACACTCTTTCCCTGGACGATCAGCGACTTTTCGCTGATGGACGCCATCGAGTGCGGTATCGTCAAACTGCCGCGCGTTCCCACCGCCGACAACATTCCCGAGGCGGATGTCCCGGTGTTCCGCGACCTGTGGGAGCACATCCGCGACGAAATGCCGAAGAAGGGACGCGGCAAGGGCCAGGGCGACCTTGATCCCAATTCGCTTCCCGCCAAGCTCCAAACCGCCCTTGTCGCCCTTTGCAACCACTATCAGGAAACATTCGAGAAGTGGGGCAAGTCCGGCATCGACACGCCGCCGGTGTTCATCGTCGTCTGCAACAACACGTCTACGTCGAAGCTGGTCTATGAATGGATTTCCGGCTGGCAGCGGCCCGTTGCGGAGGACAGCGAGGAACTTCGCACCGTCCATCATGGCCATCTTTCGCTGTTCAGCAATTTCGACGAGCACGGCAACCGCCTCGCTCGTCCCAACACGCTGCTGATCGACAGCAAGCAACTTGAATCGGGCGAGGCGCTTGACGACGATTTCCGCCGCGCCGCTGCCCTTGAGATCGAGCAATACAAGCGCGAGATCGCGCAGCGCTCGGGTGCGGGCGAAGTCGGGGAACTCTCCGACTCCGATCTGCTGCGCGAAGTCATGAACACGGTCGGCAAGAAAGGGCGGCTTGGCGAACAGGTACGTTGCGTCGTGTCGGTCGCTATGCTGACCGAGGGCTGGGACACCAATACCGTCACCCATATTCTCGGCGTTCGCGCCTTCGGTACGCAGCTTTTGTGTGAGCAGGTCGTCGGGCGCGGCCTGCGTCGCTATTCCTACGATCTGAACGCCGAAGAGCTGTTCAACGTCGAATATGCCGACATCATGGGCATCCCGTTCGACTTCACGGCGAAGCCCCAGGTCGCGCCGGTCAAGCCGCCCAAGAAGATGACGCGCGTGGCGGCGGTGCGCGAGCGCGCCGCGCTGGAAATGATCTTCCCCTGCGTGGTCGGCTACCGGATCGACCTGCCCGAAGAGAAGCTGCAAGCCAACTTGACTCCAAATTCGAAGCTGGTTCTCACCCCCGATATGGTCGGGCCGGGTCAGACCTTGCTTGAGGGCATTGTCGGTGAAGGCGTCACCCTCACTGTCGCCGAAATGAAGGACAAGCGCCCCAGCACCGTGTCCTATGAGCTGGCGAAGTATCTTCTCTATTCGTACTTCAAGGATGCCGATGGTGAGCCGAAGCTGCACCTGTTCTATCAAATCCAGCGCATCGTCCGGCACTGGATCGACGAAGGTTATCTTGAGTGCAAGGGCGGCACCGGCCCGTGGATGCTCCAAATCCTGAGCATCGCCGCGCAGGCCGCCGAGCGCATTTATAACGGCATCGCCGCCGCCATCGGCGATGAAGAACGCATCCGCGCCGTTCTCGATCCTTACAATCCCAAGGGCTCGACCCGCCATGTCGGGTTCATGACGAGCAAAGACCTTTACACGACCGATCTGGCTAAGAGTCATATCAACTACGTCGTCTGCGATAGCGATTGGGAAGCGGAGTTCGCCCGCGCCGCCGAGGATCATCCGCGCGTGCTCTCCTACGTCAAGAATCAGGGCCTTGGACTCGAAGTCCCGTACCAGGATGGATCGACGGCGCGCTTCTACTTGCCCGACTTCATCGTCAATGTAGACGACGGACGCGGCCCGGACGATCCCCTGCACCTGATCGTCGAGGTCAAGGGCTATCGTCGGGAGAACGTGAAGCTGAAATCCGAAACCATGCGGCAGAAATGGATCAGGGGCGTGAACAACCTTGGCGCCTATGGACGCTGGGCGTTCGAGGAATTCAACGACGTGTTCGAGATGCAAAAGGAATTCGCCGCGCTGATCGCCAAAGCACTTGAGAAAAGTGCGGTTGAGGCGAATGGCGTCAACGAACTGAAAGAAGCGAGTGGGGCATGAGCAAGGGGAGAAGAAAAACGGCGGGCGCGCCCAAGCAGGTCGAAACGCTGACGCACGCCGGGGCCAAGCGGAAGAACATCCCGACCGCCGAGCTTCAATCCGCCGCGCAGCGGGCGGAGGAAATCGCGCCCTTCGCGCCCGTCGTCTATCCGCGCCGGTATCCTCTTGCCCATGGTGAAACCCGTCCCCGCGATGCCGACCTCGATCCGCAGCTTGTCTGGAAAGGCGCGCGCGTCCGCCTGACGGCCGAGCAGATCAGGAAGGCGGCGGAGACCGGCTATATCGACATATCCGAGTCCCAACTCACATGGCGTGGCAAGGATCAGCAGGACTGGTCGGACCTCGTTGTCAACGCGCCGCCGCTTTACATTCAGGAGAAGATTCACCCCAAGGCGATCATTGACGACCTGACGCGCCGCACCAAGGCAAAGCGTGAGGCCGAAAGTGACATTGCCGACCTGTTCCACAACTTCAACGGTATCGACCCGGAAGCCAGGACCGAATTCTACCAGCACGACCAGAACTGGTCGAACCGCTTCATCCTCGGCGACAGCTTGCAGGTGATGGCGAGCCTTGCCGAGCGCGAGTCCTTACGCGGACAGGTGCAGTGCATCTATTTCGACCCGCCCTATGGCATCAAATTCAACTCGAATTGGCAGGTCTCAACGCGCTCGCGCGACGTAAAGGATGGGAAAATCGAGGAGATTTCCCGCGAGCCGGAACAGGTGCGCGCCTTCCGTGACACGTGGAGAGACGGCATCCATTCGTATCTGACCTATCTGCGCGACCGCCTTACTGCGATGCGTGATTTGCTGACTGATAGTGGAAGCATCTTCGTTCAGATCGGCGATGAAAATGTACACCGCCTGCGGGCCTTGATGGATGAGGTATTCGGGCAAGAGAATCTTATTTGTGCAATCTCGGCACAAAAGACTGGAAGTCAGTCGGGCAACTTTTTGCAAGCTACAAGCGATGACGTATTATGGTACGCGAGACAAAAAGGGGGATCGACAAAATTTCGGCCACTCTTTCTCGCTCGTGATGGAGAGGGCAGCGGCCTTTCTACTATTGAAAGAGAGGATTTCGGTGCCTATCCGCTAACGTCGGATGGCGTTCGATCTACGAGCACGTGTGATTTTGAATTTGAAGGCAGAACTTTTCATCCGGGTACCTTGGCGCATTGGAAAGTCGTTCCGAACGATCTTAACAGAGTAGCCCGTGCTGGAAGAATTGTGGCCCAGAAGAATCAAATTCGTTTGAAATACTTTCATGACGACTATCCTGTCACAAGGCTCGGAGACTACTGGAATGATGTTGGGGGAGCGACTGGAAAGGTCTATGTTGTTCAGACCTCCCCGAGGATAGTCGAACGCTGTATCCTGATGACCACCGATCCCGGTGATCTCGTGTTCGATCCCACGTGCGGCTCCGGTACGACCGCGACAGTCGCCGAGCAATGGGGGCGCCGCTGGATCACAATCGACACTTCGCGCGTGGCGCTGGCGCTCGCCCGCGCGCGGGTGATGGGCGCGAAATATCCGTATTACCTTTTGGCCGATAGCAAGGAAGGCCGCCAGAAGGAAGGCGAGCTAACCGGCAAGCCGCCTATTGATGGCGCGACGCATGGCGACATTCGCCAAGGCTTCGTCTACGACCGCGTGCCGCACATTACGTTGGGGTCAATCTCTCGAAACACCGAGATCGATGTAATCTGGGAGGAGTTTCAGGCGAAGCTTGAACCGCTGCGTCGCGACTTGAACGCCGCGCTCGGCAAGAAGTGGGAAGAATGGGAAATCCCCCGCGAGGCCGCGCCCGGCTGGTCCGACAATATCAAGGGCCTGCAAAAAGCCTGGTGGGATCAGCGTATCGCGCGGCAGAAGAAGATCGACGAGTCGATTGCCAAGAAGGCCGATGTCGAACTTCTCTACGACCGCCCTTATGAGGATAAATCCCGCATTCGCGTCGCCGGGCCGTTCACGGTCGAAAGCCTCTCGCCGCATCGTGTCGTCCCGTCCAGAGAAATCGACCTGATCGAGGAACTGGATGCCGCCGACGGCAAGCGCAAACGCAAGCTGCCCAAGGGCACCCAAGAACTCAACGACTTCACGACGATGATTCTGGACCACCTTGAAACCTCGGGTGTCCAGCAGGCGAAGAAAGCGGACCGCATCGCCTTCACGTCCATTACCGGCTGGCCCGGAACATGGATCGCCGCCGATGGCCGGTTCATGGAAGGCGAGACGGAGAAGCGCGCCGCGATCTTCATCGGCCCGGAATTCGGCACAGTCAGCCGCGCCGACCTTACCGCCGCTGCGCGCGAGGCGCTGGACGCGCGTTTCGACGCGCTGATCGCCTGTGGCTTCAACTTCGAAGCCCATACCTCTGAACTCAACAAGCTGGGACCTTTGCCGATCCTCAAGGCCAAGATGAATCCCGAACTGCATATGTCCGACGAACTGAAGAACACGGGCGCGGGCAATCTGTTCGTCGTGTTCGGCGAGCCGGACATCAAGTGGGAGTTCGACACAGACGGCGAGATCGTTGTCGAGGTCTTGGGTGTCGATGTGTTCGACCCCAAGACCGGCGAAGTCCGCGCCAGCGGCAAGGACGACATCGCCGCGTGGTTCATCGACACGGACTATAACGAGGAGAGCTTCTTCGTCCGCCACGCCTATTTTATGGGCGCGAACGATCCCTACAAGTCGCTCAAGACCGCATTGAAGGCCGAGATCGACGAGGACGCCTGGGCGACCCTCTACCGGGACAAGTCCCGCCCGTTCCCGCGCCCTGACACGGGCCGCTTCGCGATCAAGGTCATCAATCACTTCGGCGACGAGGTGATGAAGGTCTTTGCGGTGTAGGGGGGGCGAGTGATGCTGCGGCTTGAGATAGACGGAAAATGGGAGCCGGAGGACTTCATTGAAGTCCTTACCGGCGTTGAATCGCTTTACTATAAAGCGGCTCTAATCCGCAGATTCCCCTACGAGCCACCGTTCTATTCGTTTGAGCGCTCGTATCTGTCGGCAAGCTTTGACGAGCAGTTGGACCAGACCAACAACTGGCTTCTTGCGCGGGCGCGCGCGACGGCTCGCGTTGACTATCGAATGAAGGTCGCCCGGATTTCGTATGCCTCTCCCGGAGGGATTGATCTCGCGGGCCTCGGGCAAGCCTGCAACGCGCTTAAGGGAATAATCGACAGCCTCATTAAGTTTTTCACCGAAGGTGAACTTCGGCGCCAGGCCGATGAGCAAGCGAAAATCGAAACGTCCGTTAAGGAAACGGAACTCGAAAGGGATCGGGAGTCCCTACGTACTCTGAAGATCAAAAACGCCCGCGCCATTCTGAATTTGCGGCGCGATTTCCACGACGTTCCCGAAGATGTCCTTGTGGCGCTGATCGGCAACGATCAAGATCGGCTTGTCCCGCGCATTGCCGAAAGGAAGCTCATCGGCATTCAGAGAATTGACGGCGATTCTCACGAGGACGATGGGGACGAACGGTGATCTTCTGCATCGCGGACAGTTTTCAAACTGCTTTGCGCCGCCTTTCCGCGCAGGAACAGAAGGCGGTGAAGGAGACTGTTTTCGATTTGCAGATGAACCCCGCCGCGCCGGGGCTTCAATTTCACCGCATCGACAAGTCCAAAGACCCCAATTTCTGGTCGATGCGCGTCAACCGCGACATTCGCCTGATCGTCCACAAGACGGAAGGCAGCTTTCTGATCTGCTACGTTGCCCATCACGACGATGCTTACACCTGGGCCGAGCGCCGCCGCATCGAAACCCATCCCACGACCGGCGCGGCGCAGATCGTGGAAGTCCGCGAGCGTGTTCAGGAGATTGTGGTTCACAAGCCGGTCGAGGCAGAGCAGCCGGCCGCGCCGATCCGCGTTGTTCTGCCGCCACTGTTTCCCGGCATCACGGACGAGGAACTTCTCACCTACGGCGTCCCGGTCGATTGGCTTGCCGACGTAAAAGCCGCCACGGAAGATACGATCTTCGATCTTGCCGAGCACCTGCCGCGCGAAGCGGCGGAAGCGCTGCTGGACCTTGCCACTGGGGCAAAGCCGCAGATACCGGCCGTCACCGCGCCGGAGGCGGTCAGCCCCTTCGAGCATCCCGATGCCCAGCGCCGCTTCCGCGTCATGGAGGATGTCGAAGAACTCAAGCGCGCGCTTGATTTCCCGTGGGATCAATGGACGGTGTTCCTGCATCCGTCGCAGCGGCAGGTGGTGGAGCAATCGTTCAGCGGCCCCGCGCGGGTGTCTGGTTCCGCCGGAACGGGAAAGACCGTCGTGGCCCTGCATCGCGCCGCGAATATCCTGCGCCAGCATCCGCAGGCGCGGCTCTTGCTCACGACGTTTTCCCTGCCTCTTGCCAACGCGCTGGAAGGCAAGCTTCGCATTCTGACGGGCGCAGACAACAGCATTGTTCCCCGCGTGACCGTCCTGCCGTTCAGGGGCGTCGCGCACGAACTGTTTACGCTGGCCTTCGGGCACCACCCGAGGGCGGCGACCGAGGACCAGATTCGCGGAGCGCTCAAGACGGCGGCGGGCGAAGCGTCCCTGACCAGCTTCACCCCGCGCTTCCTGGCATCGGAATGGCTCAATGTCGTCGATGCGTGGCAGTTGGACAGCCTTCAAGCCTATCAGGACGTTCCCCGCCTTGGCCGCAAGAACCGCCTTGGGGTCAAGCAGCGCGAAAAACTCTGGCCTGTCTTCGTGAAGGCGCGGCATATCATCGAGGCGCAGGGGCTTCTCACCTGGCCGTCCATCTTCGGGAAAGTCACCGCGCATTTTGCGGGCCGGGCCGACGAGCCCTTCACCCATGCGGTGATCGACGAGGCCCAGGACCTTGGCGTGCCGGAACTGCGGATGCTCGCCGCCATTACGCCGGGCGGCCCCGATGCGCTGTTCTTCGCCGGCGATCTCGGCCAGCGCATCTTTCAGGAGCCGTTTTCGTGGAAAGCGCTGGGTGTCGATATTCGCGGGCGCTCGCGCACCCTCAAGGTCAATTACAGGACCTCGCATCAGATCAGGCAGGCGGCCGACCGCCTTCTGCCCAAGATCGTACAGGACGTTGACGGGAACGAGCAAGACCGGCGCGGCACCGTGTCCGTGTTCAACGGCCCCGATCCCGAAATCCAGATCTTCGCGGACGCCGACCGCGAGATCCACGGCGTGGCCGACTGGATCAAACAGTCCGTGGCAGACGGAATCGCCCCTGCTGAGATCGGCCTGTTCGTGAGGTCCAACGACCAGCTCGCCAGGGCGCGCGCCGCCGTGAAAGCCGCCGGTCACACGCAGTTGGAATTGTCGGAACGTCTTGAGCAGCCGCAGGGCCGCATCGCCATCGGCACCATGCACCTTGCCAAGGGCCTCGAATACAAGGCCGTTGCCGTCATGGCCTGCGACGACGACGTATTGCCCTTGCAGGAGCGCATCGAGACCGTCGCCGATGAATCGGAACTCGACGAGGTTCACGACACCGAGCGAAACCTGTTCTATGTTGCCTGCACCCGCGCCCGCGACCGGCTGCTTGTTTCCGGCGTTCAACCCTCTTCGGAATTTTTCGCCGACTTTTCCGCCCCGTAGGGCCGGAACAGCGGTTGACCGGCACGGCTGCAATCTACGTGTAGCGGCGGAAGTCCGACGAGACCGCTGTCCCGAACTCGACGTGCTTGAGAATGCGCCCGACCTCCCGCGCCGCCTTGATGGGTGCCGGAAGCTTTTGATCGAACTGCGTCGTGTTCCAGTTCACCTTCGTCAGCGCGAGCACATCTTTTGCTACAGTCAAGATTTTGCTGTCCGAATTCTCATGAGGCACGAGCAGTAAAGGGCGCGGTACGCGCAGGCCGGGGAATGTCCCGTAGAACGGCACGCTGCCGCGCGTATAGAGCAGGCCCTTCCCGTCCAGATCGACGAACGTGCCGCGCAGGACGGGATAATTGCCATCCCGGAAGATGGCGATCGGGGAACTCTCCTGCACCCATACGAGGTCGGACATCTCGATACCGGACTTCCCAAGAGCGGCGTCGATGCCCTCCGCCTCTTCGGGGCGGAAGCGCGAGGTCTTCAGGACCATCAGCCGCGCAGGCACATGTCGGTGATGCGCTTTGTACGCTGCGATGGACTGCACAACGAGTTCTTCCGCGTCTTTGGCGGTCAGATATGGATGCCGCCCGCGTGTTTCCGTCTGCGCGCGCGCCCCTCGCAGAATGAGACCGCGACCACGCTCATCGAACATCTGCGCGGTACTGGTCCAAAGTTGCTGACCGTCGAGGTCACGATAAAAGCCGATGCCCAGGAAGCTGGTGCGGTATTCCGCCTGATCCGGCAGCAAGCGCCATGGCACTTTGCCCGCCTTGTAGAAGAGCGCGTTGAGAAGATTCCACGCGCGCGTCGCCTTTACCTGCGTTTGGCGGTTGCTGTCGCGTTTGACCTTGCGGGGGATTTTGGCAGCGTCGTCCCACGTATCCGGCCAGACGATCTGCGTCGGAACCGGCAAGTGAAGCGTCTTCGCCTTGAGCAGGTCGCGGAAGTTGAGCATATCGCCGCCGTCGTCATCGTCGTCGTCCTCCTCGCTCTTGGCGTTAACGAGCTTCTCGATGAGCGGAATGGGCAAAGCCAGAACGATGACATCGGGCTTCGCGTTGCCTTCGATCAGAGCCGAAAGCTGCGACGTGACCAATTCGACGGCATGGCGAACCGCTTCGTCGTGACGGCCTATGCCGGTGATTTCGTTGACCTGACGACGGGAAATGGTGGCTGTAGCCCCATCGGGCACTTCGAACTTGCAGCGGAACGGGTTCTGATTGCCCAGACCCGGAAAATCCGGGTTGAGATTGATAAGCTGCTTGTTCCCGCTTTCGATGCCGCGCCCGGTTTCTCCGAGGAATTCCGTGAACCCCGCAACCGTGTCGTCCGTGCCGATGACGCCGACGCGGATAACGTCGCCCGAACGCGGCTGCAACGGCCCGTGCTCGCGCAAGCCCTGTCGGGGATCGCAATGCTGTCCGCCGTCGCCGAATTCAAGCATCGGTTCGTCAAAGACATGCGCCTTGAAAATCATCCGATGCCCCCGTCCTCAAAGAGGTCCTGCGCTTCCATCTCCTTGGCGCGCGGATCGGTCCGGTTCCATGAGGACTCCGGCACTGCCTGAGACAACTGGATTACCGGGAGCCGCTCGAATTGCAGCAATGGCGCGGGTTTGTCGGCGTCGAACAGACCAACCTCATGTTTGCCGCTCTCGACCAGCAAGTGCTGCCACATCATCACCTGGCCGCGCACGGCGGCATTGCGCTCCAGACGCTTCTTGCCTGCCAAAAGCGCCTCTGGATAACGGTGCGGCTGGAAACCGTCCATGGTGAAATAAAAATCGGGGTCGATGACTACGAACCATTCATCGGCAAGACGTTCGAACCGCAGCCGTGCCGCGTGATGCCGAACGTAGCCACGGCCTTCCTTCTTCTTGCTCGCATAGGCGCTCACGACCTTGGCGGAGGTTTCATTGACATTGGACATGTAGCGGTAGCTGCGCGACTTGCCGGTACCGACCGCCTTGAAGTGGAACAGCCTGTCTTTGCGGAGAAAGGAAAGTTGCCCTGTTGTCTGTCGCTCGACGGTGCGCCGCAACAAATCCATCGTGTCGTTGATGTCGTCGCGTTCGTCATTGAATGCGATGAGCTTAGTATCAACGGCCTCGACCTGATCGAGATCGACAATCGCGCGAGTGCCGTACTCTCTGGGGTCGAAGAAAGAGACGAAGCGCCGCTTGCGGATTACCCAGTCGAACCGGATGTTGCCTTGCTTAACCAGTTCGGGCACGGCGTCGCGACCGCTACCGAAGGGCGACGTTGAGATGAAGATTTCATCCGGCAACTTGACGCGCAGCAGGTTGATGATGGCGTCTTCGCCCTGATTGAGCGGCGGCAGGAAAACGCCTGGCGTGCGACGATCAATGGTGAGCGCGCCAATGCGATCAGCGCAGCGCGGGTCGAATACATCGGTCCCTTTGTCGAACTTCAGACGGCGTTCCTCGCCCCTGACGCAATCGCTAACGTCTTTCCAATACGCCGTTTCGTCGGACTTCCGCCAAAGAACAATGATGACGGGGATGTTCGAGGTGCGCCAGTACTTCAGATCGTCCGGCTTGAGAAGGTATTCGAAGCTGTTGTCGTTCTCGCGGACATATTGGCCGCTCTCCGTGGATTTGACCTGGACACCGAGCAGTTTGCCGAGCGGCGCGCCGCTCTTCGGATCGCGCAGTTCGACGATGCCGTCCGTGCCCGCTTCGAGGCGCCCCCGCTGCTCGTAAAGAAAGCCGGTTTCGAGAACGATCTTTTTGATCGCTGTCTCGCCCAATTCACCCAGGACCTGGCTATCGGTGATTCTCTTCGACATGCCATATCATATGGCACTTCGGAGGTATCCCAAACAACTTTGTTCGCGATTTGTTTCCTACCAGGCCATGCCCAACCAGGCTGTCGTGAATGGAGTCGTACTTCGCACGGCTCCTGCCATCCGACATCCATCCCTCGCGCATCTTGAACAAAGCGGGCTGATGCCCGCTGCATCCTGCTGCGTCGGCCGTAGGGTCGCCTTTTCGGTTTTTGAGGGCCTAGGCCCTACGGTTCTCAAGGACCTGACCCTGCTTTCCGGCCGGGCGCTTTTCTCGTGCCAGCCATGATGGCGTCTTAAGAGGGAGAGGAGCGCCGGGACGGGCTGAGTCCGGGTGGTCGAGAGAGAGCGCCGACCGGGCCTTCCCGTTCCCGCTCTCCTGAAAGTCTCCCCATGAACGTGATGTTCCCCGTGACCGCTCCGGTCGCGCCCGCCACCTCCGCGTCCGCCATCCTCGCGGCCGCCCATCATTTTCTCGGCCATCTCGAACGCGGCGAGCGCGTCGACGCCCCAATGCTGCGCGCTGCGATGGAGGCCGCGTTCGGCGCCTCCGACACCTCCGGCGCCTGGGACTGGAAAGCCGCCTACGATGCCTGCGAGGCCGCGACCGTCCTCTTCCTCCGCAAATACGGAAAGGCGCTTTTCCGCAAAGCCGCGTCGCCGACTGTACGGCTTGCTGCCGTGTCGAAAATCACCGGCCTCCTGCCGACGCATACCCGTCGCTCCGAAGAGAGCCAGGCGATGCAGCAATTCTCGACGCCGGCGCCGCTCGGCTTCGCGGCGATGACGGCAGCGGCGATCACGCCGACCGACATCGCGCTGGAGCCCTCGGCCGGCACGGGCCTCCTCGCCATTCTCGCCGAGATCAGTGGCGGCACGCTTCTCCTCAACGAGTTGGCCGAGACCCGCGCCGATCTGCTCGCCTCCCTCTTTCCAGCCGTCGCCGTCACGCGCTTCGACGCGGCCCAGATTGACGATCACCTCGCACCGAGCGCGGTCCCCAGCGTCGTGCTGATGAATCCGCCGTTCTCGGCACTGGCGAACGTCGCCGGCCGTGTCGCCGACGCCGCCTATAGGCATGTCGCCTCAGCACTGGCGCGGCTCGCCGACGGCGGGCGCCTGGTCGCAATCACCGGCGCCAATTTCAGCCCGGACCTTCCTGCCTGGCGCGATGCCTTCGTCCGGCTTCAGGAGCGCGGCACGATCGTCTTCACCGCGGCGATCGATGGCTCGGTCTATGCCAGGCACGGTACGTCCATCGACATCCGGCTCACCGTCATCGACAAGCGCCCCGCCACCGATCCGGCCCTGTTCCCGGCATCGGCCGGCGTTGCGCCCGACATCGCCACGCTGCTCGGCTGGATCGAGACGCAGGTGCCGGCACGTCTCGTTGTCGCCCGACCGGCGGCCGTCGCCCTCACGGCGAGGCAGGTCCCTCGTACTGTGCGCGGATACCTCGCGCGCGCCACAGCCGCTCGGCCGGCACGACTCGCCTCGATCGAACCAGAGGGCATCGAGCTTGCCTATGAGACCGTGGACTGGACGCCGCCGGAAGGCGCTCGCCTGACCGACGCGATCTACGAGGAATACGCGCTCCAGTCGATTCGTATCCCCGGCGCGCAGCCGCACCCGACCAAGCTGGTGCAGTCGGCCGCGATGGCATCGGTCACGCCGCCCAGGCCGAGCTACCGGCCGATGCTGCCAGCCCGCATCGTCACCGATGGCCTGCTCTCCGACGCCCAGCTTGAGACTCTCATCTATGCCGGCGAGGCGCATGGCGACTATCTCGCCGGATCGTGGACGATGGACGAGACCTTCGATCTCGTCTCTACCGCACCTGAGGGCGCGGACGGCGCCGTGCGCTTCCGGCGTGGTTTCATGCTCGGCGACGGCACTGGCGCCGGCAAGGGTCGCCAGGCGGCCGGCATCATTCTCGATAACTGGCTGCGCGGACGCCGCAAGGCGGTCTGGATTTCGAAGTCCGACAAGCTGATCGAGGACGCGCAACGTGACTGGTCGGCCCTCGGCATGGAGCGTTTGCTGGTCACGCCGCTCTCCCGATTCGCCCAGGGGCGGCCAATCACCCTGGCGGAAGGCATCCTATTTTTAACCTACGCTACGCTGCGGTTCGACGACCGCGGCGAGAAGGTTTCGCGCGTCCGCCAAATCGTCGAATGGTTGGGCTCCGACTTCGACGGAGTGATCATTTTCGACGAGAGCCATGCCATGCAGAACGCCGGCAACGGCAAGGGAGACCGGGGTGACGTTGCCCCCTCGCAGCAGGGACGGGCGGGCTTGCGCCTGCAGCACGCGCTGCCCGATGCCCGCATCGTCTACGTCTCGGCGACGGGCGCCACCACCGTCCATAATCTCGCCTATGCCCAGCGGCTCGGGCTCTGGGGCGGGGAGGGTTTCCCCTTCGCCAACCGCGCCGAATTCGTCACCGCCATCGAGGACGGCGGCGTTGCGGCGATGGAGGTGCTCGCCCGCGATCTGCGCGCGCTCGGTCTCTACACCGCGCGTTCGCTCTCCTATGACGGGGTGGAATATGAGCTGATCGAACATCCGCTCACCGAAGAACAGCAGCGCATCTACGACGCTTATGCCGGGGCGTTCGCGATCATCCACAACCATCTCGACGCGGCAATGGAGGCGGCGAATATCACCGGCTCGGACGGTACGCTGAACCGGCAGACCAAATCCGCCGCGCGTTCGGCCTTCGAATCCGCCAAGCAGCGGCTCTTCGGTCATCTGCTCACCAGCATGAAGACGCCGACCCTGATCCGCTCGATCGATCAGGACCTGGCGGCGGGTCATGCCGCAGTGATCCAGATCGTCTCGACCGGCGAGGCGCTGATGGAACGCCGTCTGGCCGAGATCCCGACCGAGGAATGGAACGACGTTCGGGTGGACATCACTCCTCGGGAATATGTTCTGGACTATCTCGCCCATTCTTTCCCGGTGCAGCTCTACGAGCCCTACACCGATTGCGAGGGCAACCTGTCATCGCGGCCTGTCTATCGCGATGGTCAGCCGGTCGAAAGCCGCGAAGCCGTCGCCCGGCGCAACGAACTGATCGAACGGCTTGCGTCGCTTCCTCCCGTTCCGGGCGCGCTCGACCAGATCGTGCAGCGCTTCGGCACGGAGATGGTGGCCGAGGTGACGGGCCGCTCGCGCCGCATCGTCCGCAACGGTAATCGTCTTGCCGTGGAGACCCGTGCGCCCTCGGCCAACCTTGCCGAGGCGGCCGCCTTCATGGACGACGACAAGCGCGTGCTGGTGTTCTCCGACGCCGGCGGCACCGGCCGCAGCTACCATGCCGAACTTTCGGCGCGGAACCGGCGGTTGCGCGTCCATTATCTGCTCGAACCAGGCTGGAAAGCCGACGCCGCCATTCAAGGCCTCGGCCGCACTAACCGGACGAACCAGGCCCAGCCGCCCTTGTTCCGGCCGATCGCGACCGATGTGAAGGCCGAGAAGCGCTTCCTTTCAACCATTGCCCGGCGCCTGGATACGCTGGGTGCGATCACGCGCGGGCAGCGGCAGACCGGCGGTCAGGGCCTGTTCCGGCCCGAGGACAATCTGGAATCCTCCTATGCGCGGGCCGCCCTGCGCCAGCTCTACGGCCTGCTCGTGCGCGGCAAGGTCGAAGGCTGCTCGCTCGACCGCTTCGAATCCAGCACCGGCCTCAAGCTGACGGATTCGAACGGCATCAAGGACGAGCTGCCGCCGATCACCACCTTCCTCAACCGGCTGCTGGCGCTCACCATCGAGTTGCAGGGCATCCTGTTCACCGCCTTCGAGCAACTGCTCGATGCGAAGGTGCAGGGCGCGATCGCCAGCGGCGTCTATGATGCGGGGCTGGAAACGCTGATGGCGGAGAGTTTCGTCGTCACCGACCGCCGGACCATCTACACCCACCCGACCTCCGGCGCGGAAACCCGGCTGCTCACCATCACCGAGCGGCAGCGCAATCGCCCCGTCACGCTCGCCCAGGCATTCGATCATTCCAACTATCCGGGCGCGGTCCTGCTTGTGAACACGCAATCCAGGCGCGCCGCTGTGCAGACCCCTGCGCCGAGCATCATGCTCGACGATGGCGAGATCGAGCGCCGGGTCCGGCTGATCCGGCCGATGGAGCACCACCACGCATCGCTCAAGATGATGGCGGACAGCCATTGGCAGGAGACCGATCGAGACACGTTCGCCTCGATTTGGAACCACGAGGTCGCGCGAGTGCCGACCTTCTCCGACAGCACGCTCCATATCGTCGCGGGGCTGCTTCTGCCGGTGTGGAAGCGGCTGCCGGACGATTCGACGCGGGTTTACCGCCTTCAGACCGACGATGGCGAACGCATCATCGGTCGCCGCGTCTCCGCGGCCTGGGCCGCGAACGCCTCCGATACGGGCGCATCCACGCTGACGGCGGACAGCGCCTATGCCGCGCTGGCGGACGGCCGTACGATCCTCGACCTTGCCGATGGGCTCCAGCTTCGGCGCGTGCGTGTGATGGGCGCCCATCGCCTCGAACTGACCGGCTTCACCGAGGCGATGCGGGAGCGACTGCGCGCCTATGGTTTGTTCAGCGAGATCATCTCGTGGAAGCTGCGCTTCTTCGTGCCAGTCGACGCTTCCGGTCCCGCCGTCCTCGGCAAGCTGCTCGACACCTATCCGGTCGCGCGCATCTCCGAGAAGGAGGCCGCGTAATGGCTCGCCACGACGCTTCCGACCTCGCGCACCGTCTCGGCCGGCAGGCCGAGGCGGTGTGCAAGCATTATCTTTCCAACGGCCATCGCCAGGGCAATTATTGGCAGGTTGGTGATGTTCGCAATGCGCAGGGCCGCTCAATGTTCGTCCGGCTAAAGGATTCGCCCAAAGGCCCGGCCGGCAAATGGACAGAACATGTTGCGGCGAAAGTTATGTTGCGGATCTGCGGTTGGGCTTTGTGCCGCAGGCGATCGACGGCTTCCACGCAACATAATGTCAGGACGTGGCGGGGGGTTTGGTGATGCCCCGAGACG
>NZ_JAKGBZ010000002.1 GCF_021556475.1 Acidiphilium iwatense
CTCTTCGAGGCTGAGCTTCACCACATACTTCTTTACGGCACTTTGTTTCGCGGTCACGAACCATCTCCGTCGTTGCGGAGTCATCGAATCGAAGGTCCGCCGCAAAATCAATGACGGAGGGTACTAGTGTGGTGGTGCGCGGGGCAGGAACAACGACGTAATCGGCTCGCCGACATGCGCCGGCGGGTGGGTTTGTGCGCCATGAGGGCAGGAACCGATCCGCGGGCCGCTCGAAGCGCGCGTGGCCGATAAGTCACATGTTGCGAATTCCTGTCCGCCCATTCGGAATTCATTGCAGGCAAGCATTATAAAAACTTGTGATCGGATAAGTGAATATGATAGCGTGTTTTTAATCGGCACAAAAATGTTAGTGCCTTGATGCACGACCGGAACGCTGTTCGCTGCACCAATTTTGCGGGGAGGAACAGAATGCTCACCGAATGTCGCCCGAGTACTGCGGAAAGCATCGCGCTTCCGGGAAACGGAAACCTCGCGCGGCAATCTTTCCGCTTATGGCACGCGGCACTTTTCGGAACGATCTGCCTCGCCGGACTGTCCGTGTCGGCCCATGCCCAGTCCGACACGCAAACCGCCGGGCAGTCGATTACGCCACAGGAAGCGGCGAGGCTGCGTGCCGAAATCCTGAAGCAGCAAGCGCAGATCAAGGAACAGCAACGGGAGTTGCGCCTTCAGAGCCTGCGGCTCAACGACGAGCAGAACTTGCTCGACACCGAACTCGGCAAGCTGCGCGGCACCGGCACCGGCACGGCGGCCAACGCGCCCGAACCGGCGGCCACACAAACCGGAACCAGTGCCGCACAAGCTTCGGCGGCAAGCGCACCGGAAGCCGCGCCGATTACCGGGCCGAGCCCGAGGAAGCAGGAAGCGCGGCGGGTGCTGCAAACCGCGCAGGAGCTTTCCAGCACGGGCGGCGTGCTGACGCCGAAAGGCGATCTGGTCGTCGATCCGTCCTTCGAGTACGACTACTACAACGAGAACCAGGTCAATATCAGCGGTTTCACGATAATCCCCGGCATTACCTTCGGCAACATCAATGTCCAGCGCGTCCAGGCGAACTACGCGACCACGGCGATGACATTCCGCTACGGCGTCACCAATCGGCTGGAGCTGAATCTCCGGGTCCCCCTGGTCTACGCGACGGGTTCGACCACGACGCAGCCGCTCGGGCCGAGTGCCCAGGTGTTTTCGCCCGGCGCGAACGCTTTCAGCCTTGGCGACGTCGTGGTCGGCGGAAGCTACCAGATCAACAGCGGCAATAATGGCTGGCCGATCCTGATCGGCAATCTCCTGTTCAAGACGACCACGGGCACCAGCCCGTTCTCGGTTCCGATCTATACGACCAAAGATCCGAACGGGATCTACATTGCCGGAATCGAGAAGAAACTACCGACCGGAACCGGCTTCTATACGCTGGAACCGAACATGACGATTCTGATCCCGACATCGCCAGCGGTCCTGTTCGCCAATATTCTCTACGGGGTCAATTTCGCGCGCGGGGTGCGAATCGCGAATCGCGGCGGCGGGCCTTCGACGCCGGCCACGATCGGTCCCGGCAACTACCTCTCGGGAACGTTCGGCGTCGGCTTCGCCGTGAACAACCGGACCTCGATGACGTTCAGCTACCAGCAGGAACATGTATGGCCCGCGACGGAGAATGGCGTGGGCATCGCTGGTTCGTCGTTCGATTTCGGCACGTTCAATTTCGGGGTGGGGCTCACGCTGACCAAGAACATCACCCTCAATATCGGTGCGGGGATCGGCGTCGGGCCGAACAGCCCGGTCGCGAAGGTTCTTTTCGAGGTGCCAATCCGGTTCCGGCCCTGATCCCGGCAGCGGATTTTCGATCCGCCGTTTCGGGGTGCCGCGAGTCATGCCAAATTCCGACGGCAAGAATCGTCATTGCGAGATCGTGCAACGATCGAAGCAATCCAGCGATCCGCATAGACCGGACAGCTTCATCCGCGCGTGCGAATCTACGCTTCGCGCGGCATGGCCAACAATGGCGCGCGGACGGGATTTATGCCGAATCCGACAAAAACCCGCTTCAGCGCGCCAGGTTGATGGTCAACGTCTCCGACGCCTGGGTCGTGATCACCCTCACGGTCGGAACTTCGTCCCAAAGTTTTATGGTTCCGTTGCCTGGTTTCGGCACCACGGTGCCCGGCACCTCGCTGGGTATGCCCCTGCCCGCCTCGCTTTGCAGTTGATTGGCCGAGAGCGGCACAAGCTCGAAGCTGAGAACCTTGACGGTTGCCGGCTGGGTGGGCGGCCCGTTCGCTCCGTAACCGGGCGACCGGGCAAAAGCCGTTGGCGGCAGCGCGAGAATCGCGATCAGGCCAGCCGCGATGCTCCATCGGCGCCTGCAACCCGCTGAGAAAACCACTGTGGAACGCATTGTCTCGATCACGATTGCCTCATGCCAACGATAAGTGAATGCGATTGTGGATTGCCTGACGATCTGGAGCAAGCGGTTTCATGGCCCGGCCTCCGGTGGCGCATGCCCCTCCTGGCGACTTGCGGCAACGCGATCGACCAAGCCGAACTTTCTGACCATCCGGTATATCGAGACCCGCGTAATTCCGAGCGCCGCAGCCACCTGCGTCAGATTGCCGCCACATCGGTCGATCGCATCGATCAGCGCTTCGCGCTGAGTTCCTGCATTCTGCCTGCGCTTCGGCACGCGGGGCGCGATCACTTGCTTTGGCATCGCCGACGGGTGGTCCGACAGATCGAGATCGTCGACCGCGATCCTGTCGGCATCGGTAATGACGACCGCGCGCTGAATACAGGCCATCAATTCCCGGACATTTCCGGGCCAGCAATGCGAACATAGCCGCTCGATTGCCTGGGGCGCAAATCCCGTCAGGGTTTTTCCGGCTTCCGCCGCAAACCGGCCGAGAAAGAACCGGGCGAGCAATTCGATGTCCTCGGGCCGCTCACGGAGCGGCGGCAGATGAACCGTGAGGACATTGAGCCGGTAGAACAGGTCGGCGCGAAACGCTCCGACCGCGATGACATCGTCGAAGTTCACGTTGCTCGCGGCGATGATCCGAACATCGACCGGAATCTGACTGATCCCGCCGACCCGCTGAATCGTCTTTTCCTGCAGAAAACGCAGCATGTAGCCTTGCAGATCGCTTGGCAGATGGCCGATTTCGTCAAGAAACAAGGTGCCGCCCTTGGCGGCCTCGACAATGCCCGTCTTGCGGCCGACCGCGCCGGTGAACGCGCCTTTTTCGTAGCCGAACAATTCCGAGGCGATCAGCGTCGGCGGAATCGCCGCACAATTCACCGCCTTGAACGGTCCGCTCGCCCTGGTTGATTTCTGGTGGATCGCGTTCGCGACCAGTTCCTTTCCCGTGCCGGTTTCGCCGACGATGAGGACCGGCGCATCCGCGCACGCGAATTTGCGAATCGTCACGAACAGCTTGCGCATCGCCGGACTCGTGCCGACGACAAACCGATCTTCCCTGGGTGCTGCAAGGGCCGTGGCGAGCTTTGCCGCATCGGCGACAGATCGAGACCGGTCGTGCAAAATACCGTTGCCGTCGGCGTCATTCCGCCCCCCCGGCTCGACATGATTCCTGGACGGTTCACTTACGTTATGAGAAAACCGCCCGCCGCCGATGATTTTCAATGACTTTTGTGAAATCACGGAATTTCCTCACCTGTTCTGGAAAAGGAATTCTCTCAAACGAAGCAGTATTTGATAAGTATACAAACACGCTGACAAAATCAACGTACTTTTACTAGAGATTAATTTTGAGACTGCAATCTTGGCGCGTGAACAAACCATATCCAGACATCACTGCTTGCGAGCGAAGCAAAAAGAAATCAGTGCAGAAATCCTGACCATATCGCTTCGAGATTGCGCTCACCACAAAACCGAACCTCGTTAGCTATCCTCCCGCGGCACCCTGGGTATTCACATACAGCGCATAGACCGAATGGCTCGCCGCCATGAACAGCCGGTTGCGCTTCGCACCCCCGAAACAGATATTGGCGCAGCGCTCCGGCAATGCGATCCGGCCGATCGCCTCGCCCGCCGGATCGAACACGACCACCCCGTCCAGCTCCGGCGTGCCCATGCCCCAGCCGGCCCAAACATTGCCGTCGATATCGCAGCGTATGCCGTCCGGCGTGCCCGGCCCGGCATCGACGAATACCCGTCCGTTCGCGAGCTTCACCCCATCCACCACGTCGAACGCCCGGATCTTGCGGTTCGGCACGCCGCGCGATTCCACGATGTAGAGCAGGCTCTCATCGGGCGAAAACGCCAGCCCGTTCGGTCCCAGAACGTCGGCGGCCACAATCGTCGCCGCTCCGGTGCGTCCGTCGATCCGGTACACGTTCGCACCGATTTCCGGCTCGGCGATCGCGCCCTCGTAGTTCGACAGCAATCCGAACGGCGGGTCGGTGAACCAGATGCTGCCGTCCGATTTCACGACGACATCGTTCGGTGAATTGAGGCGCTTGCCCTCGAAGCGATCGAGCAGCACGGTGATCCGCCCGTCATACTCGGTGCGGACCACCCGCCGCCCGCCATGCTCGCAGGTGACCAGCCGCCCCTCACGGTCGCGCGTATTGCCGTTGGCATAGCCGGAGGGCTGGCGAAACACGCACACCTGCCCGCTTGCCTCGTCCCATCGCATCATCCGGTCGTTCGGAATGTCGCTCCACAGCAGATACCGGCCGTCGCCGAACCATACCGGCCCCTCGGCCCAGCGCATCCCGCTTGCCAGCCGCTCGACCGATGCGCTGAAAAGCCGATACTTCGCGAAGGAGGGCTGAAGTATCTCAATCGCCGGATCGGGGTAACGCTCGGCTTGCTGCCACATGAAACGGCCTCCCATTTGTCGTTCGCCGATTCATAGACGCCGATCCGTATCGCGAAAAGAGGCCACATTTCGGCCGAAAGATGGACTTGAGTATCCAATCGGTACTGCCTCTATGCGGAGCGCGAGCAAAAACCACGCCCGAACCTGGCTGCCAAAATATCGCCATCCTGTCGGCATTGATGATCCGCACCGGATGTGAATAGAACGCCTTGCGAAGGCGATGGGGGGTTGGAGAATTCATGGTGATCATGGTCAAATATCGGTTGTTCGAACCGCGCTTGGCGCCTCGCCGGACCAAGCTCGAGGTCCCCGGCTGGGCAGGCGAGCCGCAGCCGCGCCGTGACGGTTCGCACGAACAGGCCTGGCACTGCATGCCGTTCGTCGAAGGGGCGCAATACGGCATGGAACTCATCTATCCGTACGATAACGAGTTGCATGTATCCAAACGCGGCGGGCGCATTGTGCTTGAGGGGGATTTCGGCCCAGACCCCGCAACCGGCATCCAGTGGCCGCCATTCCGGTCTTTTGGTGAAAATTACTATACCTATCAGCTTCTCCTCGATCTCGATGCTGATGAGGATATCGCGGTGCGCACCGAACCGCACCCACGCTTTTACACGAGCGACGCTGATGACGTGCCGATCGCCGTTCCCGCATTGCTGCACACGAGTTGGTGGCCGATGATCTCCTTCGTCGTGTTCAAGGCACCGCCCGAGGGGCGCACGCACATCTTCAGGCCGGGCGAGCCCTTCATGCAATTGCTGTTCTTACCGGGTTCGTGCGATTTCGAATTGGCGCCGATGGCGGAAGACGAAGCCGCCGAACGCGAATTGCGCGGGCGGCGGATCCACGCCAGCCGGGAGACGCTGGGACGGGATTCCCGTTGGCTCTCGTCGACTAACACCGTGTTCGATGCGACCTATCGCCGCCTGCTGCGGGCCGCCAGGGAAAAGGCAAAAAAGCGGAGCGCCTGATTCCCCGGTGCATCGCCACATGTCACCGACGCCACCCCCCCCTATCCCTGGGATCGGCCGCCCGTCGCCTTGCTACCCCTGGTAGTAGCCGTGGTGATGATGGTGATGGTGATGATGGTGGTGGTGGTGGTGGTGGTGGTGGTAATAGGGGTAGGGATAGGAATAGGGATACGGATAGGGGCTGGAGTAAGGCGGCGGCGGACCGTACTGGAATTGCAGATAGGCTTGCGCCAACTCGACATCCTGCGCCGGCGCCACCGTTTTTTGATCGGCGCGCGCGGCATCTTCCGCCCTGAGCATGGCGGCGGCATTCGGAATCGGTTCCAGCAGATCAGCGTAGGACGATGCGTCGAACGCGCTGCGTAAATCCGGCGCATGGGCCGTGGAGGCCTGCGCGGAATTGACCGCGGCGAGTCCTGCTATTGCGCCAAGCAAACCAACTGTCTTTTTGTCCATGATCTTCCTCCGTTCGAGGTCCGCATTCCAATGCACGCGCAAGCGCGGCAATTTTGTGGCCGGCCGTCGGCGATTTTGTGCAGCGGGACCTTGAGCTTGCGGTTCTCCTCCTCGAGGCTCTTCAGCCGCCGGGCGCCCGACACTTCCGTGACGCCATAGCGGTTACGCCAGTTGTAGAAGGTCGCGTCCGAGATCTGTGCTTGCGGCATAGCTCCGCAGTGGGAATCCTCGCCCGGTGCTCCCTCAGGACACCGAATGATCTGTTCCTCGCTGAACCGGATCTTCTTCATCTCCGTCTCCTTTCGACGGAGTCCGGTTCAACCTGCAACCGCCGGCTGCCATACATCGGGAAAATATCGCACCATTAAAGTCCGGGATCAAACACCTAATTCACGGACTAAATCCAAAAATTAATCCAGGACGGATCATGCAAGTCCTTGAAAACAGTGGTGCTGTCAGAGGGAATTGAACCCTCGACCTCCTCATTACCAATGAGGTGCTCTACCCCTGAGCTATGACAGCGCCGAGTGCCGCGCGGGTATATCCAATGGGATTGGGCCGTGCAAGCGTGACCCCTCTTGACGCGGCACGAGCAAAGAAGCTTTGTCCGGCCATGGACGGCAAATCCCCCCACCGAACCCAGGACGCCAAGGTGGCGGCCGCGGCGCGGCGCGACCGCGAGGCCGAGGCGCTGCGGGCGAATCTCGCGAAACGCAAGGCGCAAAACCGCGCGCGGGCCGAGGCGCCGAAACCGGAAAGCCCGGCAAAATCATGCCGGTAATGCCCGATCGGTGGATCCGGGAGCAGGCGCGTGACTTCGGGATGATCGACCCCTTCGTCGAGACCCAGAAGCGCGCCGGGGTGATCTCCTACGGGCTGTCGTCCTACGGCTATGACGCGCGGGTTGCCGACGATTTCAAGATTTTCACCAATGTCGATTCGGCGGTGGTCGATCCCAAGGATTTCTCGCCGACCAGTTTCGTCGATCGGACCGGACCGGTCTGCATCATTCCGCCCAATTCCTTCGCGCTGGCCCATACGATCGAATATTTCCGCATCCCGCGCGATATTCTGGTGATCTGCCTGGGCAAATCGACCTATGCGCGGTGTGGCATCATCGTGAACGTCACCCCGCTGGAGCCGGAATGGGAAGGTCAGGTGACGATCGAGATTTCCAATACCACCCCCCTGCCCGCCAAGATTTACGCCAACGAAGGCATCTGCCAGTTCCTGTTCCTGCAAGGTGCCGGCCCGTGCGAGGTCAGCTACGCCGACAAGGCGGGCAAATACATGCGCCAGCGTGGCGTTTCGCTCCCCAAACTGTAAGGCCGAAGACCGCATATCATGGATAGAATTCGGATCAGGGGCGGCCGGCCGCTCGAAGGCACCATCGACATTTCGGGGGCCAAGAACGCGGCGCTCAAGCTGATGGTCGCCGGGCTGCTCACCGACAAGCGGCTGATCCTGGATAACGTGCCGAACCTCGCGGATGTCGAGACCATGGCGCAACTGCTCGCCCAGCACGGCATCGTGGTCGATCGGCCCACGCCGCGCCGGCTCTCGGTGGGTGGTGCGATCACCAATACCGAAGCGCCCTATGACATCGTGCGCAAAATGCGTGCTTCTATTCTCGTGCTCGGCCCGCTTTTGGCGCGAACCCGCGAGGCGCGGGTGTCGCTACCCGGCGGCTGTGCGATCGGCACCCGCCCTGTCGATCTGCACCTCAAGGGTCTGGAAGCGATGGGCGCCGCGATCCGGCTCGATGGCGGCTATATCGACGCGACCGCGCCGCATGGGCTGCACGGCGCGGAGATCACCTTCCCGTTCGTGTCGGTCGGGGCGACCGAACACTTGATGCTCACGGCGACCCTGGCGGAGGGTGAAACCACGCTGATCAACGCCGCGCGGGAGCCGGAAATCGGCGACCTCGCCACCTGCCTGAACGCCATGGGCGCCAGCATCACCGGCATCGGCACCGATCGGCTGAGCATTCTCGGCGTGAAATCGCTCCATGGCGCAAACCACGCCATTCTGCCGGACCGGATCGAAACCGGCACCTATGCCTGTGCCGCCGCGATCACCGGCGGCGCCATTTTTCTTCGCGGCGCGCGCCCGGCTGATCTCGGCGCCGTGCTTGTCACCCTGTCTGAAGCGGGCGTCGATGTCAGCGAAACCACGGAGGGAATCCAGGTCAGCCGGCGCAACGGGCTGCACGGCACTGACGTGATGACCGAACCCTTCCCCGGCTTCGCCACCGATATGCAGGCGCAGTTCATGACCCTCATGGCGGTCGCCGAAGGCGCCTCGATGATCACCGAAACCATTTTCGAAAACCGCTTCATGCACGTGCCGGAACTCAACCGCATGGGCGCGCGCATCAACGTCCACGGCGCCTCGGCCATCGTGCGCGGGGTGCCCGCCCTGTCCGGCGCGCCGGTGATGGCGACAGATCTGCGCGCCTCGTTCTCGCTGGTGCTGGCGGGGCTCGCGGCGAAGGGCGAAACCATCGTCAACCGCGTCTATCACCTCGATCGCGGCTACGAAGCCGTGGAACGCAAACTCGCCGCCTGCGGTGCGGACATCGAACGCATCGCGGGGTGAAACCCAGCTTTATGCGGTCTGCCGGCGAGATGCGCGCTCGGCGTCGATCATGTAATCGCGGGTGAGTGGGGCGGCGTCTTGTTTGCGGGCGAGCTGGATCTGGAACACCATGTGGTCCTGCACCCGGAAGGCCAGCTCCGAGCCGGCGAGGTAGAACTCGAACATCCGGCAGAACCGTTCGTCGTAGAGGGAGGCGATGGTGTCGCGGTTGGCGGCGAAGCGTTTGCGCCAATGAGCGAGAGTTTTCGCGTAGTGCAGGCGCAGGATTTCGATATCGGTGCTGCGCAGGCCGGAGCGTTCGAGGGGGGCGAACACCTCGGACAGCGCGGGCGAGTAGCCGCCGGGGAAGATGTATTTGGCGAGCCAGGTGCTGGTTGCGGCCGGCCCGTCGAACCGGCCGATCGCGTGGAGCAAAGTGACGCCGTCGGGTTTGAGGCAGCGCTTGATGGTTTCGAAGAAGGCCGGATAGTTCGGCAGGCCGACATGCTCGAACATGCCGACCGAGACGATGCGGTCGAATTGCTGGTCCATCGCGCGGTAGTCGAGCAGTTCGAAGCGTACGCGGTCGGCGAGGCCTTCGGCTTGGGCGCGCGAGCGGGCTTCGGTGAGCTGTTCGGCCGAGAGGGTGATGCCGGTGACGCGGGCGCCGTAGTCGCGGGCAAGGGTGAGGGCCATGCCGCCCCAGCCGCAGCCGATGTCGAGGACGGTGAGATCGGGCCGGTCGAGCAGGAGCTTGGCGGCGATGTGGCGTTTCTTGGCGGCCTGGGCTTCATCGAGGGTTTCGTCGCCGCGCGGGAAATAGCCGCAGGAATATTGCCGGTCCCGATCGAGGAACAGGGAATACAGCCGGCCATTCAGATCGTAGTGATGGGCGACGTTGCGGCGGGCTTTGCGCGCGGTGTTCATCTGGACCAGCGGGCGGGCCATTCGATGGACCGCCGCTTGCAGCCGCAGCATCGGGATGCGTTTCTCGACCAGTTCGACACTGGCGAGCAGGACGTGGAGCACGTCGTAAATCGAGCAATCGACCGGGGTCAGCGTTTCATCCATATAGCATTCGCCGAACGCCATACCGGGTTCCAGCGCCAGGCGCCGGATGATCGCCGGGTCACGGATGGCGATGGTGGCAGAGGGGCCTGGCGCGCCGGCATAGTGGCTGGCGGTGCCATCGGGCCAGATCACGTCGAATTCACCCTGGACAACCAGTCGTTTGAGAAGCTTGTCCAACATCGCGCGCATGATCGACCCCTTGCCGGAAGGTTAACCTTCCGCATTATTTAGGGAGGTCGTGCGGTCAGAAAAAGAGGTCAGAACGGTATAGGTGCTGTCCAAAACGAAAGCACCGGCCTTTCGGCCGGTGCATGGCTTTGGATGAGACGTAGAGAATCAGGCTTGTTCGGCCGTCTCCGTCTCGTCGAACGCCTCGGGTTCGTCCTCGGCGTCCTCGTCGCGGGTGATGGCCTCGCCGCGTGCCTGTTTCTCGGCTTCCTCGGGGCTGCGGGCGACGTTGACCGTCACCTTCATGACCACCTCGGGATGCAGGGCGACCCGGACCTGAGTGAGCCCGAGCGTTTTGATCGGGTGTTCGAGCAACACTTGGCTGCGTTCGATCGTCAGGCCCGAAGCGGCGCAACCATCGGCGATGTCGCGCGCGGTGACCGAGCCGTAGAGCGAACCGGCATCGCTCGCCTGACGGATCAGGACGACCGAGAGTCCATGGACGCGCTCGGCGATCCGTTCGGCTTCCTCGCGGCGCTTGAGGTTCTGCGCCTCGAGCTGGACGCGCTCGCGCTCGAACCGCTCGCGGTTGTTCTTGGTGGCGCGCACCGCCTTGGCCTGCGGGAGCAGGAAATTGCGGGCGTAGCCGGGCCTGACCTTCACGATCTCGCCCATCTGGCCGAGTTTTTCCACGCGCTGGAGCAGAATCAGTTCAACGTTTGCCATGATGCGTGCTCCTCAATCGACCACGTAGGGCAGCAAAGCGAGAAACCGGGCGCGCTTGATGGCGCGCGCGAGTTCGCGCTGCTTTTTCGCCGAGACGGCGGTGATCCGGCTGGGGACGATCTTGCCGCGTTCGGACAGGAAGCGCGACAGCAGGCGAACGTCCTTATAGTCGATTTTTGGCGCGTTGGGACCGGAGAACGGGCAGGATTTGCGCCGGCGATAGAACGGGCGACGGGCGCCGACGGCGGCGCGGCGGGCAGCAGGATTGACATCGCTGTTATCGGGGGTCGTGTCCGACATGATCAATCCTCCTCGACCAGATCGTCGTCGCGATCGGTGCGGAACTCGTCGCGGGCACGGAACTCCTCGCGGTCCTCAGGGCCGCGACGGCGGCCGCTGTCGAACCGTCCGGCGGGCTTGGGCCCGCGGAAACCGCGCTCACGGTCGCGATCGTCACCCCGGCGGGACAGCGGCGCGGACGGTGCCTCGTCGATTTCCTCGACGCGCAGGGTCATGAAGCGCAGAATGTCCTCGTTGAGGCCGAGCTGGCGCTCCATTTCGTTGACCGATGCGGGTTCGGCATCGAGCCCGAGCAGGACATAATGGCCCTTGCGGTTCTTTTTGATGCGATAGGCAAGATTGCGCAGACCCCAGTATTCGCGCTTCTTGACGGCACCGCCCTCGCCTTCGAGCTGGGCGGTCACGCCGTCGGCGATGGCGTCGACCTGCTGTTGCGTGACTTCGCTGCGTGCGATGAGCACGCATTCATAAAGCGGCATTGATACCCCCTATGGGTTGCTTCAGCCCCGGTGCAAAGCACCAATTTCCCCCATGGAAACGGGCATAGCCGCGTGCGATGCCACGCACACGGCAGGAGAACGGCGCATGTGACACAAAGGCGTGGCGGGAGCAAGGCGGGTTCAGGCGGCACAGCCGCGCCATTGGCTCAGCAATTATGTCATCGCGCGCTGCGCCATTGGCTCAGCACGACGCTCCCCACGATCATCGCGCCGCCGAAAACCTGCGCAGCCGCGAACATCTCGCCGAAGGCGGCGCCGATCAGCCCGGCCCAGACCGGCTCCATCGCATAGATCAGGGTTGCGCGATTCGCGGGCACGCTGCGCTGCGCCCAGTTCTGCGCGACCATGATGAAGGCGGTGACCAGACCAAGACCGAGGACGGCACCGATCGCGAAGGGTGCCGTGGTGAGGATGCGCCCGCCGCGTACGAGTTCGGTGGCGAGCGCCAGGACCGCGACGGTGGTGAGCTGGACCAGAGCGATGCGGCGCGGATCGGTGTGCGTGGAAAATCGTCCGATCAGCACGATCTCGACCGCGGCGGCGAGCGCGCCGCCCAGGGTGAGAATTGCGCCAGCGCCGAGCGCCAGATTGGACGGCGTGACCCCCGAGATCAGGACCAGGCCCGCGAAGGCGAGGATCAGCCCGACGAGAGCGGCGAGTCCCGGTTTGCGACGGAACAGCAGGAATTCCAGCATCGGCACCATCGGCACGTAGAGCGCGGTGAGGAAAGCGGACTCCCCGCTCGCCACGGTGCGCAGCCCGTCGGCCTGTAACCCGTAGCCGAGGAACAGGATAACCCCGATCACCACCCCGCCGACGAGTTCCCGACGCTGAAAACTGGCCGGGTGCGGCCGCACCGCGAGCGCGACCGCGATGGCGGCAACGGCGAAGCGCAGCCCGACGAAGCCGAACGGCCCGACGAAATGCAGCGCAATGCGGGTGACGAGGAACGTGCCGCCCCAGAGCATGGTTACCAGCACCAGCACCAGCACAGGGGATGGCAGACGCATCGATCCGGCGCGCGGGCGGGTGATCTCGCTCATGGCGCTTATCAACGCGATCGCGCGGGGCAGAGCAACCCATGCCGACGCAAGGCTGGCCGGGTCCGGGCCGATCAGGCGAGCGGGAGCCGCACCTCCACCACATCGTCCTCGCCAGGCAGCCGGCGCACGGCAAATCCGAGCTTGCGGACGAAGGCGAGCATCGGCGTGTTGGCGGCCAGCACCTGACCGACGATTTCGGCGACACCTTCGCGGCGCGCCCAGACGATCAGCCGGTGCATCAGCGCCGAGCCGAGCCCCACCCCTTTCGCCGCATTCTCGACCAGCACGGCGAATTCGCCTTCCGTGCCATCGGTGTCCGAGCGCACCAGGCGGGCGACGCCGGCGGTCTCGCCGGTCGCCTGATCGACGCCGATCAGCGCGATCTCGCGCCCGTAATCCACCTCGGTCATCCGCACCACCTGTTCCGGGGTCAGGGCGCGCACCGCCGAGAAGAAGCGGAACCGGACATCTGCTGGTGTCAGCCGCTCGAACAGGCGGTGATGCGCTTCGGCGTCTTCTGGGCGAATCGGGCGAATCAGGAAACGTTTGCCGCGCAGCTCGACCGCCTCGGCGAGTTCCGCCGGGTAGGGTGCGATCACCAGCTCCGCGCGGCGCTCGCCGGCGGGACGCAGGGTGATGCGCGCGCTGGCCGCCGATGCTCCGTGTTCAGTCGCGAACAGCGGGTCGATATCGAGGGCCGCGATATCCGGCCAATCGACGATCAACTGGCTGACCCGCACCAGGGTCGCCTCGACCGCGCCGCGATGCGCCTCGCCCAGCCCGCGCGCGAGCCGCAGAATCGACGCGGCGCCGGCGCGTTCGACCAGCGCGTTCGCGAGGGCGAGGTTGAGCGGCGGCAGATCCACCGCGAGGCGTCCGACTTCGCCGAGATCGCCACCACCGGGGCCGAAGCCGATGGTCGGACCGACGATGATATGTTCGGCGACGCGGATGCGCAGTTCGCGCGCGCGGCGGATTTGGCGCTGGACCAGGAAATTCGCATCCTCCGGCCATTCGCCGCGGCTGCGCAGGCGCGCGGTGATCATGCCCGCCGCCGCCCGCGCCGAGGCGGCATCCGGCAGGTCGAGCGCGACGCTGCCCTCGGGCCGGGCTGTTGCGAGATCGGGATGCGACAGCTTGACCACCACCGGAAACCCGATTGCCGCGGCGGCTTCGGCCACCTCGTCCTGGGTCGCGGCGATCCGGGAGTCCAGAACCTCGATCCCGTAGGCGCGCAGAACGGCGAAGGCTTCCGCCTGGGTCAGCGTGGCGCGGTCCTCGGCGCGGGCGCTCGCCAGGACGGCGGCAACCGATTCACGGTCGGGCGCCATGTCGAGCACCGCCGATTGCGGCAATTCGCGTGCCGCCGCCCTGATCCGCCGGTGGCGCAGCAGATCGGCGAAGCCGCTGACCGCGTCCTCGGGCGTTGCGAAGGCGGCGACGCCGGCTTCCGCCAGCCGGAGTCGCTGTGCGGTGCCGGTGGTTTCGCCCGGAATGGCGGCGAGCAGCGGTGCCTTGATCGCGCCGGCGCAGGCGATCAGCCCGGCGATCGCCGCGTCGTCCGCCGGGCCCGAAGGCGCATGGATGACCAGAACGCCACCGACCTCCGGCGCCGCGGCGAGCATGGCGGCGATATCGGCGAGTTTAGTGCCGGGTGCGCCCGGCAGGGCGATCGGCGCGTCCGGCGCGGGTTCGGCGCCGATCATCATGCCCAGGACGCGGCGGGTTTCGGGCGCGAGGGTGGCGAGCGCAACTCCCGCCGCCAGGGCGGCATCGGCGGCGAGCAGGCAGCCGCCCCGGCTGTTGCCGAGAATGGCAAGGCGATCGCCACGCGCCGGGCGCGCCCTGGTGAGGGTTTCGGCGGCGGCGAAAAACTCGCCGAGGCTGGTGGTAAGCAGCACGCCCGCGCGGGCCAAGGCCGCCTCGAACGCGGCCAGCGCGGTAAAACTCGGATCGGCGAGCCGCGCGCCGGGCGCCAGGGCGACGATGGGCCGCAGCCGCGCGGCGGCCCGCGCCGCCGAGAGGAACAGCCGCGGATCGCGCAGCCCGGCGATTTCCAGCAGGATCGGCCCGGTGCCGGGGTCGCGCGCCAGATGGTCGAGCACCCGGCCGAAGCCGATATCCGCGTTGCCGCCGATCCCGACGATATGGGAAAATCCGATGCCGTTGGGTTCCGCCCAATCGATCACCGCACGGGCGAGCGCGGGCGACTGGCCGAGCAGGGCCACCCTGCCCGGTTTCGGGGCGATATGCGCAAGCAGCGCGTTGAGGCCGAGTCCCGGCACCGCAAGGCCGAAGGAATGCGGGCCGATTACCCGCACGCGGGCGGCGATCGCGGCGGCGCGCAAGCCCGGCGGATCGGAATAGACGATCGCGGCGCCGCGCAGCTTTCCCGACAACCGGGCGAGAATCGCCGGAACGCGCTCCGGCGGATCGGCGATCAGCGCGAGGTCGATCGACGGTGTTTTGCCGATAGTCTCGGCGATCCCGCCTTCGAACGGCGCCGAAGCGAGGGTTTCGCGCAGCCTTGCGCCAAGCGCGGTTGCACCGCCGGAGAGAACAACGGTTTTGGGCCGGAACAGCGCCTCCGGGTCGAAACGATTGACCGGGGAATAGCCGACGGGTTTCATGTCTGCGCCTTATACCTGCGTTTGCGGGGATAAGGGCGGGTCGGCCGATTACGGCGCCGGGCCGATGATCGTCGGTTCCGGCAGGGCGGCGCCCGAGCCGGTATAGGCCGGGTTGGAATCGTTCACGCAGCGATTGATCCGGTCCTGCCGGTCATGGATCTGGGCGAGCTTGTTGCTCAGATAGCGCGGATTCGGAGTACCGGCGAACGGCGTGGCGAACTGGTCGGTGCGCGACAGATAGGCGTAGTGGCGCGCGGCGTTGATCTGATCGGCCCGCTGGGTGCAGGCGGCGAGATCGGCCCGGTCGGCGGCGGATTCCGCCGGCGGCGTCCCGAAACTGCACGAAGCGAGCGGGAGGGCCACAGCCGTCATCATCAGGGTCAGGCGGAGCATGAGACGGATTCCTTATGAACGCTGCGGTCGAGCATGGCGCGCAATTCCATCTCATCGAGATCGCCATCCTCGGTCAAGCGGGTGCGCGCGGCGGCGGCGAGCAGGGCGCCATCGAGCGCGGCGCCGTCGCGCCGGATCGTCACGAATCGGGCGATCCAGGCGGCATCGGCGATCAGCGCGACGAGGCCAAGCAGGCGCAGGCAGACCGAGACGCCGTGCGCGGTCGAAAGATCGGCGATCCGGTCGACCGAGGCGGCCCAGGCGCGGGCATCGCGGTCGCGGAGCAGGACATCCGGGCCGCCGGCGAAGCGGAAACCCCGGCACGGACCGTCATGGCCGGCCTGTGCGGCGTCGTGCGCCGCTTCCCAGGCCCGTTCCAGGTCGCGCTTGGCGACCCTGGGCAGGCGCGGCGGCTGGATGGGGACGAGATGCAGTTCGGTGCCGTCCTCGGCGACGGCGCGAGGAAAGGGTTGCGCCATATCGGTCAGATGGCGACGCGAACGCCGAGTTCCACGACCCGGTCGGACGGGATCTGAAAGAATTCGGTCGCCGAGATCGCGTTGCGCAGCATAAACAGAAAAATCGTCCGGCGGATCAGCCCGAGCTTCGGCACCATGGCCGGCACCACCGTCTCGCGGCCGAGGAAATAGCTGGTCTGCATCGGGTTGAACGGCAGCCCCTGTTCGCGCAGCAATTCGAGCGAGCGCGGCAGATTGGGGCTGTCCATGAACCCGTAGCCGATGCCGACCCGGTAGATGCCAGAGGCGAGTTCCTCGCAGCGAATCCGGTCCTCGGGGGCGGCGATCGGCACGTCGAGATTGCGTACGGTGACGAAGAACACGGTCTCGTGCAGCACCTTGTTGTGCTTGAGGTTATGCAGCAGCGAGGCCGGGGTGTATTCCGGGTTGCCGGTCAGGAACACCGCGATGCCCGGCACCCGCACGATGCGCGACTGCGGCAGGCGGCCGAGAAACGAGGCGAGCGGCAGGCTGTCCTGCTGCCAGCGGGCGAACAGCAGGCCCCGCCCGCGCCGCCACGTGGTCATCAGCACCACGATCGACAGGCCGATGGCGAGCGGCACCCAGCCGCCTTCCACGATTTTCAGGATGTTCGCGCTGAAGAACGCCGCGTCGATCGTGAAGAACGCGCCCCAGATCAGGATGGTTTTCCAGCGCGACCAGTTGAAATGGCGATGGAACACCAGGGCCGCGAGGATATTGGTGCAGAGGAACGTGCCGGTCACCGCGATGCCGTAGGCGGAGGCCAGGGCGTTCGAGGAGCGGAACCCGAGCACCAGGACGAGCACGCCGATCGCGAGGGCGATATTCATCTGCGGCACGTAGATCTGACCTTCCTCGGTCAGGCTGGTGTGGCGGACTTCCATGCGCGGCAGCAGGCCGAGCTGCACGCATTGGCTGCCGACGGTGAAGGCGCCGGAAATCACCGACTGGCTCGCGATGATGGTGGCGATGGTCGAGAGAATCACCATCGGGATCAGCAGCGCGTGCGGCATCGTCAGATAGAACGGATTCGAGGCCGCTTTCGGATCGGCGATGACCAGCGCGCCCTGGCCGAAATAATTCAGCACCAGCGCGGGCAGCACGAAGAACATCCAGGTCAGGCGGATCGGTCTGCGGCCGAAATGGCTCATATCGGCGTAGAGCGCTTCCGCCCCGGTCACCGCCAGCACGACGGCGCCAAGTGCGATGAAGGCGAGGAACTCGTGCCGGACGATGAAATGGATGCCGTAGCTCGGTACCAGGGCGCGCAGCACTTTCGGGTCGAGCACGATGCGATAGAGGCCGAAACCGCCGATCGTGATGAACCAGACCGTCATGATCGGCCCGAACAATTTGCCCACCGCGCCGGTGCCGCGCCGCTGCACCAGGAACAGCCCGACGATAACGGCGACCGCGATCGGCAGCACCAGTCGGTTGAACGCCGGCGAGGCAACGCCGAGTCCCTCGACCGCCGAGAGCACCGAAATCGCCGGGGTGATCACGCCATCGCCCAGGAACAGCCCGGCGCCGACGATGCCGACCAGCATCAGCACGTAGCGCGTGCGCGAGGTGCGGGCGACCCGCTGCGCCAGGGCCATCAGCGCCAGAACCCCACCCTCGCCGTTATTGTCGGCGCGCATCACGAAGGTGACGTATTTCAGCGTGACGGTGACGATCAGCGCCCAGAAGATCAGCGACAGCAGGCCGAGCACGTCGATGGTCTTGAGGCCGCCCTTGGTGACGTAACCGAGACAGGCCTGCAACGAATAGAGCGGCGAGGTACCGATATCGCCATAGACCACACCGAGCACGCCGACCAAAGCCGCGAGCTTGAGCTTTTCGGTCTGGCTGGTTGCGATCGAGCTGGTTTCGGATGAACTGGCTTCGGACATGAGGGCGTTCAGTCGCGCGCCATGCCGATCGGCGGCAGATCGTGATGCATTCCGGCCAGAACCTCGACGACGTGGCGCACCGCGACGGGCCGCGCCCCGGCGGTTCTGGCCTCGCGCGAGAGCTTGCCCGCCATGTTGAGCAGGCAGCCGAGATCGCCCGCGAGCAGCAGGTCAGCACCTGTCGCTGCCGCGTCGGCCACCTTGTCGCCCGCCATGCGCGCCGAGATGTCCGGGTATTTGACGCAGAACGTGCCGCCGAAACCGCAGCAGATTTCGGGTTCGGCCATTTCGACCATCGTGAGCCCTTCGACCTTGGCGAGCAGGGCGCGCGGCTGCGCCTTCACCCCCAGTTCGCGCAGGCCGGCACAGGAATCGTGGTAGGTCGCGGTCGCGTCGAGCCGGACCGGCAAACCTTCGAAGCGCATCACGTCGGTCAGGAAACTGGTCAGCTCCCAGCATTTCGCCGCCAGCGACTCGACGCGGCCGCGCAGATCGGGATCCTGATCGAACAGGCCGGGCATGTGCCGGCGCAGCATTCCCGCACAGGAACCCGAGGGGGCGACGATGTAGTCATAGGCCGAGAAGGACGCGATCAACCCTTCGGCGAGCGCGCGGGCGGTGGCCCGGTCACCGGAATTGTAGGCTGGCTGGCCGCAGCAGGTCTGCGCCCTGGGCACCTCAACCGTGCAGCCCGCGGCTTCCAGCAGCTTGATCGCGGCGAAGCCCACGCTCGGGCGATAGAGATCGGCGAGGCAGGTGACGAACAAAGCGACGCGCGGCTTCGGGTTGACGGCCTCACTCATGAGGTTGGCCCACCGGCGGATGTGGCCGAAGCCGATGCGATCGGCCGCGGCAGCAGCACGAACAGCCGGCCGGTGTCGTCCGTCGCTCCGGCGAGGGTCGCGGCATTGCGGCCGATGCCGAAGAAGATCTGGGCACCGGCAGCGCCCTTGGCGCCGACATCGATATCCTGCGCGGTCATCAGCCGGTCCATCGTGTTGGCGGCGACGAAGACCGGCGCACCAAGGGGAATCGCCTTTTCATCGACCGCGATCGAGCCTTCCGGGGTCAGCGGCACGCCGAGCGCGCCAGGCGCACCCAGACCGTCCGGCACATCCCGGACGCGTTTCATGAACACGTAATTCTTGTTGGCGTCCATCAGTGTGGACGCCTCGGCCGGGTGAGCGCGCAACCAGGCGCTGATCGATTGGATCGACACGTCATTGGCCTGGAGATAGCCCTTCTGAACCATCAGCTTACCGATCGGGGTATAGGCCCGGCCGTTGGTGCCGTCGAATCCGAGATCGATCAGGGTTCCATCCGGCAGGCGCAGACGGGCCGAACCCTGAACCTGGACCATATAGGTATCCACCGGATCGCGCAGCCAGGCGACCACATGCGCCTCGCGGGCGATCGCGCCGCGTTCGATGCGCGCGCGGCTGTAGAACGGCACCAGCTTGCCGTAGCGCAGGCGTCCGACGATGCGCTGATGCCCGGTGCTGTCGCGGAACACGCCGAGATTGGCGCGGACGAGGTTGCGCGGCTTGCCGTAGAGCGGGATGGCGTAGCCGCGCAGCCGGATCTCCGATCCCGCGTAGACCGGCTCGAAATAGCCGGAAAACCGGGTCGGGCCCGCCGCCTCGTAGGGCACGAAATAGGTTTGAAAGAAGGTCTGCGCCGCCGCGGGATCGCCGGGGGAAACCGCGCGGGCGGCTGCACAGACGCCGCGCCACAGCCCCGCCTTGCCGGCGAGGCGCGCCGCGACGCCGTCGCCACCGAGGGTCTGGTCTTCCGGCATCACGGCGAGCGCGCGGCAGGAGCGCACGAAGCTGGCCAGCCCGGTCTGGGCGATAGCCGGGCTCCAGCCCGGCAGTGCGGTGAAGGCGACCGGGCTCAGCCCCGCCGCGCCGGGTGCGACGACCCCGGTATTCGGGGCCTTCATCATGCAACCGGCGAGCAGCACAGGCAGCAGCGCGGCGCGGAGGCGAGCCCGCCTCGACAAAAAACCGGGCATGGGTCTCAGCCGCTGCGCGCCGCCGCGAGCCGCCAGACCGGATCGCTCGCGTTGATGGTGTGCTCGAAGCTCCACAGATCGACGATTTCGGTCACCGCCTCGGTTCCGGCAACGAGCTGGCCCTGGCGGTCGCGGGTGAAATTCTCCTGATCGGAGACGAACCGCACCACGATGATCGCATGATCGCCCAAGGTTTCCGCTTCGTCGATCGTCGCTTCCACGATCTGCTTGATGTCGGTCTGCTGGGTTTCGCCCGCTTCGGTCCGCATCGCGATGGCGTGCTCGAAGGTGGCGAACACGCTGGGCGTGAGAAGGTTGCGCAGCGTCGTCAGGTCGCCGGCGGCGAAGGCGGTGACGATGCGGCGGAATGCGGCTTCCGCGCCGTCAAGGAAACGCACCGGATCGAAGCCGCGATCGGCGGCGGCAATCCGCGCCAGCGCCTGGCCCAATTCGGTGTGCGGCGGCGGAATTGGCCGGCCGGGCTTGGGGCGCACCGGCTCGGCGATTCCATCGATGACCGGAGCCGTGGGGCCGCGCAGCCCGACGCTCTGCTGGTCCGGCAAAGGCGGCCGCTCGTAGCCGGTGCGTTTGCCGAGCACGCTGCGCAGGCGCAGCACGAGAAACCCGGCCACCAGGGCGAGCAGAATGATATCGATGGGAAATCCGGCATGCATGTCCGACGGCAACCTATATCCGGTAGGAAAGTCCAAGTGAGGTGATAGGCCGAGCCAGCCCGCACCGCAACCACCGCGCGGCAGCTCCGCCCGGTTTGCCGGGGTGCACGCCGCGCGGTATCGCTGCCGCATGATCCTGCTTCGCCACGGCCAGAGCGAATTCAACCTGCATTTTTCCGCGACCCGCCGCGACCCCGGCATCGAGGATCCGCATCTGACGCCGGAGGGCCGCACCCAGGCCGAGGCGGCCGCACGGGCGCTGGCGGATACGAAACTGACTCGGCTGATCGTCTCGCCCTATACGCGTGCATTGCAGACGGCGGCGCCGTTCATCGCCAGCCGCGACCTGACTGTCGAGATCGAGCTGCTGATCCGCGAGCGCTACGCCTTCGCCTGCGATATCGGCAGCGCGCCCGCGGTGCTGGCGGAATCGTTTCCCGATCACGATTTCGCGCATCTGCCGGACCGCTGGTGGCCGGAAGGCCGCGAGGAGGAAGCTTCGGTGATCGACCGCGCCGCCCGGTTCCGCGCCATGATGGCGGCGCGGCCCGACCAGCGCGAGACGATCGTGGTGAGTCACTGGGCGTTCATTCTGGCGCTGACCGGCCAGTCGCTGATGAACGGGCAGTGGATCGGCTACGATCCCACAAGCGCCCCGCCCGGCGCGCTGCGCTGGACCCCGTGACGCTTCCGTATTTCGCGCCATCGTGCAATGCGGCTGTTACAATCGGCCGCTATGACGGCCCGTTATGACGAGCGGCAGGAATGAGGAGCGCCGGCAAGGATGACTACCCGGTGACGCGGATTCGGCTGGCCGCATCGCTCGTCAGCACCCTGACGCTTGCCGGCTGCGTGGTCGGGCCCTCGTTCCATGCGCCGAAGCTCGCGGTGCCGACCGGCTTCGTGTCGCCCGCCGCGGCGCCGCCCGCCTGGCCCAAGCCCGGCTGGTGGCGATATTTCGGATCGCCGGAGTTAGACCGGCTCGTCGCCGCCGCGAAGACCCATAATTTCTCGGTGCGCGAGGCGATCGACCAGCTCGAGGCGGCGAATGCCCAGATCGAGATCTCCGGCGCGCCGCTGCTGCCGAGCATCACCGCGACCGGCAGCGGCAATTTCCAGCAGGCCGGCGCCAGCGCGGCGGGGGCGTCCTCGGCGTCGAATTTTTCCAGTTTCGGCGGCGTCGGCACCAGGAAGAACATCGACAGCCGGCATTTCACCGCCGCGTTCCAGGCCTCCTACCAGCTCGATTTCTGGGGCAAGAATTACGACGCGCTGCGCGCCGCCCAGGCGAACGCCGCCGCCGCGCAGTTCAACGCCGCGACCGTGGCGCTGACCGAGGAGGCCGCGGTCGCCACCACCTATTTCCAGACCCTCGCCTATCAGGACGAACTCGGAATCGCCAAACGCAACCTCGCCGCGGCCCAGGGCCTGCTCGACCAGCTCCGCGCCGAATTCAGGGCCGGGGTGGTCGATGCGCCGTCGGTCGCGCAACAGGCGGCGCTGGTCGCCTCGGAGCGGGCGAACATTCCCAACATCACCTCCGAGATGCGCCAGCAGGCGATCGGGCTCGGCATTCTCACCGGCAGGGCGCCGGAATTCCTGCGCATCCACGGCGGCACGCTGAGCGCGATCCATGTGCCGCGCATCCGCCCCGGCCTGCCCGCGCAGTTGCTGACCCGCCGGCCCGATATCGCCGAAGCGGAGGCCACGCTGATCGGGGCGAACGCCAATGTGCGCGGTGCGATCGCGTCGTTTTTCCCGTCGATCTCGCTGACCGGCTCGGCGGGCTGGCAGAGCACGGCGCTGAACACGCTGTTCGCGCCCGGTTCGATGCTGCTTTCGGCCGCGACATCGCTGAGCCAGCCGATTTTCGAGGGCGGCGCGCTCGAGGGCACGCTGAATGTCGATCGCGCGACCTATCGCGAGGATGTGGCGAAATACGAACAGGCGGTGGTGCAGGCGTTTACCGATGTCGAGACCGCGATGACCGCCCTGCATTTCGCGACGCGCCAGGAGCGGCTGCAGCGCATCGCGGTGGAGCGGGCGCGAGCGGCGCTTGACGGTGCGAAGGCGCAGTTGCAGGCCGGAGTGGTCGATATCAGCACCGTGCTGAACGCCGAACAGACGCTGCTGTCCGACGAAAACACGCTGGAGCAGGCGCGGCTGACCCGGCTGGATGCGGCGGTCAATCTCTACAAGGCGATGGGCGGCGGCTGGATACTGCCCAAGGACGAGGTGCAATAGCGATGGCGAAACGACGCGGACGGACTATCGTTCTGGTGATCGTGATCGTGGTGATCGCGATCGTGCTGGTCCGGCTGTTCGGCGGGCCGGCCAAGCCGAAATCCACGAAGTCCCAGACGATTCCGGTCACCGTTGCAAAAGCCTCGGTGCGGGACGTGCCCGTCTATCTCGATGCGCTCGGCACGGTGGTTGCCTATCGCACCGTGACGGTGCAGCCGATGATCACCGGACCGCTCGAAAAGGTTCTGTTCCACGAAGGACAGTTCGTGAAGCAGGGTCAGTTGATCGCCGAGATCGACCCGGCGCCTTATAAGGCGTCGCTCGCCCTGGCCGAGGCCAAGCTGGCTCAGGACCAGGCAAGCCTCGCCAATGCGGAATTGCAAGCGCGGCAATATGCGTCGCTGGTCGCACGGAACTATACGTCGAAGCAGCAGGCGGCCACCGCCGAGGCGACCGCGGCGGAGGATCGCGCGCTGGTCAAGCAGGACGAAGCGACGATCGAGACCGACAAGATCAACCTCGCCTACACGAAAATCCGCGCGCCGATTTCCGGCCTGACCGGAATTCTCCAGGTGAATGCCGGCAATATCGTCAATCCCAACATCACCGGCGGGATCGTGGTGATCAACACGCTGCAGCCGATTTCGGTGCAGTTCAGCCTGCCCCAGCAGGATCTGCCGCAGATCCGCCGCGCGATGGACGCGGGAGCGGTGCATCTGATCGCCACCGCAGAGGGCAACCCGGTGACCGCGCCGGTGCTCGACCACGGCGTTCTCTCGGTGCTCGACAACACGGTCAACGCGAATACCGGGACGCTCACCCTGAAAGGCAAATTCCCCAACCCCAAGCTGGAGCTCTGGCCGGGTTCCTATGTCAATGTGCGCACCCTGGTGCAAACCATCGGCCACGCCGTGACGGTGCCGCCGGTCGCGGTACAGCAGGGGCCGAACGGCAGTTTCGTGTTCCTGGTCAAACCCTCCGCGAACGCCAAGGACCCCGCGACCGTGACCGATCAGCCGATAACCATCGATTATGAAAACCAGTCGGTCGTGGTGGTCGCCAAGGGGCTCGCCGGCGGCGATCAGGTGGTCACCGAAGGTAATTCACGGCTCAAGGCCGGCTCGAAGGTGACCATCGTGGCGCCGCCCAAGGCGGGTGCGCCGTGAACATCTCGGCCCCGTTCATCGCGCGGCCGGTCGCAACCTCGCTGCTCGCGATCGCCATTCTTCTGCTCGGCATATTGGGCTACCGCTCCCTGCCGGTCTCCTCCCTGCCGCAGGTCGATTTTCCGACCATTCAGGTCGTCACCAAGCTGCCCGGCGCCTCGCCGGATACCGTCTCGAAGCTGATCACCGCGCCGCTGGAGCGTCAGTTCGGCGAAATCGCCGGGCTCGCCGCGATGAGTTCGATTTCCAGCCAGGGCACCAGCGCGATCACGCTGCGATTCCAGCTCAGCGTTTCGCTCGACACCGCATCGCAGGACGTGCAGGCGGCGATCAACGCGGCGTCCGGCACGCTGCCGCCCAATCTGCAATATCCGCCCACCTACACCAAGGTGAACCCGGCCGATGCGCCGATCATCAGCCTTGCACTGACCTCGAAGACGGTACCGCTCTACGCCATCGCCAATGCCGCACAGACTGAGATATTGCCAAAGCTTTCCGAGATCAGCGGGGTCGGACGGGTGACCATCGAAGGCGGGATGCGCAAGGCGATCAGGATCGACGTCAATCCCGCGCGCCTCGCCGCTTACGGCATTTCGCTCGAGGATGTGCGCAATGCGATTTCCAATGCGAACCAGACCGGCGCGAAAGGCGCGTTCAACGGGCTCGATCAATCCTACACGCTGGGCGCCAACGACCAGATCACTTCGGCAGCGGAGTACCGCAACGTCATCGTCGCCTATCAGAACAAGGCGCCGGTGCGTCTGTCGGCGGTGGGATCGGTCACCGAGGGGCTGGAAAACAACCAGGAGCTGGCGAGCTACAATGGAACGCCGGCGGTCGTGCTCGATATCCAGCGCGAGCCGGGGGCCAACATCGTCAGTACCGTGCAACGGGTTCAATCGGCCCTGGAATCGCTGCAAACGACCCTGCCGCCCGGAATCGACTTGACGGTTGCCGCCAACCGCACCGGCACGATCAAGGCCTCGGTGCGCGACGTGCAGATTACCCTGATCACCGCAGCGCTTCTGGTCGTACTGGTGATTTTTCTGTTCCTGCCCAACCCCCGCGCGGTGCTGATTCCCGCGGTGGCGCTGCCGCTTTCGATCATCGCCACTTTCGCGGTGATGAGCGCGCTTGGCTATCAGCTCGACAATCTCTCGCTGATGGCGCTCACCGTCGCGTCGGGATTCGTGGTCGACGATGCCATCGTGATGATCGAAAACATCGTCCGCTTCATCGAGAATGGCGAAACTCCATTGCGCGCAGCCTATCTCGGGGCGCAGCAGATCGGTTTCACCATCGTCTCGCTTACCGTCTCGCTGGTCGCTGTGTTCATTCCACTGCTGTTCATGCCCGGCGTGATCGGCAGGCTGTTCTCGGAATTCGCGGTCACGCTGGCCGTGGCCGTGGTGATCTCGGCGGTGATTTCACTGACACTGACGCCGATGATGAGCGCGCGGCTGCTGCGCCCGGCGGCATCCGAGCGGCCAGGGCGGATCGCTCGCAGTGCTGAAGCATCGCTCGTCGCCGTGCGGGAACGTTATCGGCGCGGGCTCGACTGGAGCCTTGCCCATCAGCGCCTGATGCTGGCTGTTTTCGCCGCGACCGTGGCGATCACCATCATTCTGTTCGCCGTGGTGCCGAAAGCGCTGCTACCGCAGGAAGATACCGGCGCGATCGTCGCGGTGACCGAGGGGGCGCAGAGCATTTCGCTCGATGCGATGCAAAAAATTCAGAACCAGGCGATCGCCGCGATCCGGCACAACAAGGCGGTTGCCGGCGTGATATCCCAACTCGGTTCGGGTCTGACCAATCCGACGCCGAACACCGGCCGGCTGACCATCACGCTCAAACCGTTCGGCCAGCGCGCCGGGATCGCCACGGTGATGCGCCAGTTGCAGGCCTCGCTCGCCACCATTCCCGGTTTGCATTTCTACATGCAGCCGGTGCAGGACATCACGCTCTCATCGCGCGTCTCGCCCACGCAATACCAGTACACGCTGACCGACACCAACCAGGTCGAACTCGATCTCTGGGCGCGGAAAATCCAGGCCGAACTTGGGAAGTTGCCACAGATCACCGATCTTGCGAGCGATCAGCAGAACCAGGGTCTGCAGACCTATATCGATGTCGATCGTGCCGCTGCCGCACGGCTCGGCATCAGCATGGCGACGATCGAGAACACGCTTCATGACGCGTTCGGCCAGCGGCAGGTTTCCACCATCTATACCCAGAATGCCCAGTATCGCGTGGTGCTCGGCGTCGATCCCTCCTATGCGACCTCGCCCGAGGCACTCGCGCATATTTTTCTTTCCACCGGCAGCCTTGCCGCCAGCACAAGCACGACGGCGCTCGGTCCCGGCGGTGCGGTGAGCGGTAGCAGCACGACCACCACCGGCGCCGCGAGCACGACGACAAGTACGACTAACGCGAGCAGCGTGCCGGCGCAGGTGCCGCTGCTTGAGATCGCGAAAATCGAGCGGAAATACGGCCCCCTCGCGATCACCCGCGAAGACCAGTTCCCCTCGGTCACGCTCAGCTTCAACCTCGCGAACGGCGCATCGCTGGGCGCGGCCGAGGCCGCAATTCAGAAGGCGGAGCAAAAGCTCGGCGTGCCGAATTCCATCACGGGCACCTTTTCGGGTGCCGCCGCGGAGTTCCAATCCTCGCTCGCCGAGGAACCCTGGCTGATCGCGGCCGCTCTGGTGGTGATCTACATCGTGCTCGGCGTGCTCTATGAAAGCACGATCCATCCCGTCACGATTCTGTCCACCTTACCGTCCGCCGGTATCGGCGCGCTGCTTGCCCTGATGCTGACCGGCACCGAGTTCACGCTCGTGGCACTCGTCGGCATCGTGCTGCTCATGGGCATCGTGAAAAAGAACGGCATCATCATGGTCGATTTCGCGATCGAGGCGGAGCGCACGCGCGGGGTCACGCCTGAAGCGGCGATCACCGAAGCGGCGATTTTGCGCTTTCGCCCGATCATGATGACAACGATGGCGGCACTGTTCGGCGCAATTCCGCTGGTGCTTGAAGGCGGCGCGGGATCGGAGCTGCGCGCGCCGCTCGGCATCACCATCATCGGCGGGCTGCTGGTCAGCCAGTTGCTGACCCTGTTCACCACGCCCGTCATCTATCTCGCGATGGACCGGCTGCGCCCGAGCGCGCGCCGCCTGAGCCAGCCGGCGCCGGCGGAATAGCGATGAGCTTCTCGGCCATCTTCATCAAGCGGCCGATCGGCACCACCCTGCTCGCTCTCGGCATTCTGCTCGCCGGCGGCCTTGCCTACCGCCTGCTGCCGGTTGCCGCCGTGCCCAGCATCCCGATCCCCGCCATCGTGGTGTTCGCCTCGGAGCCGGGAGCCGACCCTTCGATCATGGCGAGCACCGTCGCGGCGCCGCTGGAACATACGCTCGGCACCATTCCGGGCGTGGATGACGTGCATTCGGTGAGTTCGACCGGCTCGACCTCCGTGGTCATGCTGTTCGACACCGGCACCGACATCAACGCCGATGCGCACGACGTGCAGGCGGCGATCAACGCCGCCCTGCCCAACCTGCCCTCGGCGATGCCGAGCCGGCCTTTCTACAAGGAGTTCAACCCCGCCTCGCGGCCGGTTCTGACCATGTCGCTCACCTCGAAAACCATGAGCCTGGGCGCGATCTACGACACCGCGGACACCATTCTGGTGCAGCGGCTTTCGCAGGTGAAGGGCGTCGCCCAGGTCAATCTCTATGGTGGCGGCTCGCCGGCGGTGCGCATTCGGCTGAACCCGCGGGCGCTTGCCGCGGCCGGACTTACCGCGACCGATGTGTACAACGCGGTGCGCAGCGCGAACGACATCGCTCCGCTCGGCGTTCTGCAGGGCAAGCGCCGCGCGCGCATCATCGCGATCAACGGGCAGTTGCACGACGCCGCGCAATACCGACGCATCGTGCTGAAGGCGAAGAACGGCGCGCTGCTGCGCCTGTCCGCTGTCGCCTCGGTGGTCGACAGCATCGCCAATACCCAGTTGGCCGCGACCGATGGCGATCAGCCCGGTATCGTCGTCGCGATCACCAAGACCGCGCAGGCCAACGTGATCAAGACCGTCGAAGGGATCAAGCGACTTCTTCCCGATATTCGCAAATGGCTGCCACCGGGAATCCATCTTTCGATCCTCACCGACCGGACCACGACAATCCGCGCCAGTGTCGCAGACATTCAGCTTACGCTGCTTATCACCATTCTGCTCGTGCTTGCCGTGGTCACGCTGTTCATGCGCCGGCTGACGCCGACCATTGCCGCCGGCGTGACCGTGCCGCTCTCGCTCGCCGGAACCATCGCCGCGATGTGGGCGCTCGGCTTTTCGCTCGACAATTTCTCGCTGCTCGCCCTGACGATTTCGGTCGGCTTCGTGGTGGACGATGCGATCGTGATGATCGAGAACATCGTCGCCCAGCACGAGCGCGGTTTGACCGGCATCGAGGCGGCACTGGTCGGCGCGCGCCAGATCGGCTTCACCGTTTTCTCGATCACCGTCTCGCTGGTCGTGGTGTTCCTGCCGCTCACCTTGATGGGCGGTATCATCGGCAGCCTGTTCTATGAATTCGCGATGACGCTTTCGGTTGCGATCATCATTTCCGGGATCGTCTCGCTGACCGTCACGCCGATGATCTGTGCCCATTTCATGGGCCGCACGCCGAAAATCGGCCGGCAGTCGCGCCTCGCGCGCGGGATCGACCGGCTCTACCGCAACGGCCTCGCTGCCTATGCGCGCAGCCTCGACTGGGCGCTCGCGCATCGCTGGCTGATGCTCGCCTCTTTCGCGATCACCCTGGTTCTCACGATATTTCTCTACGTCAAGGTACCCAAGACGTTCATCCCGGAGGAGGATACCGGACTCATTCTCGGCCAAACCATCGCGGCCCCGGATGTCTCGTTCGACCGGATGCAGCGCCTGCAGGCGCGGGTCGTGCACGTTATTTTAGCAAACCAAGCGGTCGCGACGATCAGCTCGCGTGTGGGAGTCGCCAACGGCTTCTCCACCGCCAATCGCGGCCATATGTTCATCGGGCTCAAGCCGCTGTCGCAGCGAACCGTTTCCGCGCAAACGGTAATCCGGCAATTGAACGCAAAGCTCGACACAATTCCAGGCATCACCACCCAGATGCAGGTTGCGCAGGATATTTTCATCGGCGGCCAGTCGAATGGCGGCGAATATAGTTTTTCGGTGCTCGACCCGTCGCTGTCCGAGCTGGATCACGTCACCCGCGACATCGAGGCGAAATTGCGCACGCTGAAATCGATCAACAACATCTCGACCGACCAGGACAAGGCGCAGACCGAGATCATGATCGAGATCAACCGCAACGCTGCCTCGCGGCTCGGCGTGTCGGTCGCGGCGATCGATGCGGCGCTTGCCAATGCCTATGCGCAGCGCCAGGTTTCGCGAATCTATCAGGCGCAGAACCAGTATGCCGTGGTGATGAAGGTGCCCGCAGCGCTCGATCGCGCGCCGAGCCAGCTCGACCGCATTTTTGTCAGCGGCACCAAGGGACCGGTGCCGCTACGCCAGCTCATCACCGTCATCCGCAGTACCGCGCCGCTTTCGGTCACTCATGTGAACGGCATTCCGGCCGGCACGATCAGTTTCAATGTCGGCAAGGGTGTTTCGCTCGGCACCTCGATCACCGACGTGAAGCAGGCGATCGCCACGATGCCCTTGCCCGCCGACGTCAAAATCCAGTTCGGCGGCAACGCCAAGTATTTCCTGAAATCGATCGACCAGGAACCGATCCTGATTCTTGCAGCGCTGATCGCGATCTATATCGTGCTCGGCGTGCTCTATGAAAGCCTGACCCAGCCGCTGACGATTCTCTCCACCCTGCCCTCGGCCGGCGTCGGCGCGCTACTGGCGCTTTTGATCACCGGCATTCCGATGTCGGTGATCGGCGTGATCGGTATTTTCCTGCTCATGGGCATCGTGAAGAAGAACGGCATCATGCTGGTCGATTTCGCGCTCGATGCCGAACGGCGCGGCGATATGTCGCCGCAGGAGGCAATTCGCGCCGCCTGTCTGGAGCGGTTCCGGCCGATCATGATGACGACGATCGCCGCCATGCTTGGTGCCTTGCCGTTGGCCTTCGCGGTTGGCACCGGCTATCAGTTGCGCCGGCCGCTCGGCGTCGCGGTGATCGGCGGCCTTCTCGTCTGCCAGGCGCTCACCCTCTATACCACGCCGGTGATCTATCTGGCGCTCGCCGGCTTCGGCAAGCGCCGCGCGCGGCGCATCGCGACGATGCCCGCCGAATGACTATTTGTTAGTTCACGAGTGATCGGTATAATGCCGCATAGCGGCGTGCCGGCTGTGTCCAGGATACATCGAGCGCCATGGCGTTGCGCTGCATCCGCCGCCAGGCCGGCTTGTCCGCAAAGAGCGCGGCGGTGCGGCGCAGCCCCAGGGCCAGCGCGTCGGCGGCGACCGGCGCGAACTGAACGCCGGTCGCGACGCCGGCGGTGAGACCGACCTCGTTCGCGTCGATCACCGTGTCGGCCAATCCGCCCACCCGCGCGACGACCGGGATCGCGCCATAGCGTTGCGCGGAAAGTTGCGTGAGCCCGCATGGCTCGAAGCGCGACGGCACCAGAATCGCATCGGCACCGCTCTGGATCAGATGGGCGAGCGCTTCCTCGAAGCCGATCGTCGCGGCAACCCGGCCCGGCCGCATCACCACCGCCGCGCGCAGCGCGCGTTCGATGGATGGATCGCCAGCACCCAGCACCACGAGTTGCGCCCCCAACGCGTCGATAACCGGAAGAGTTTCGATCACGAGGTCGATGCCTTTTTGCGATGCCAGCCGGCTGACCAGGCCGAACAGCAACACTGCCTTGTCCTGATCGAGTCCCATGCGCGCCTGCAACGCTTGTTTGTTGGCGGCGCGTCCGGCGAGGGTGCGGGATGTGAATTGTACCGCGAGCGCGGCATCGGTGGCGGGATTCCACACCGCGGTATCCAGACCGTTCAGGATTCCGTGCATCGCGGACGCGCGCGCGCGGATCAGCCCATCCAACCCCATGCCGCCTTCGGGGGTTGCGATTTCCGCCGCATAGCTCGGCGAGACCGTGGTGATCGCATCGGCGAGTTGCATTCCGGCCTTGAGGAATCCGATCGCGCCGTAATGCTCGACCCCGTCGATGGTGAAGGCGCGCGCGGGCAGGCCGAGTGTGCCGAGCAGATAAGCCGGAAATTGCCCCTGATAGGCGAGGTTGTGAACCGTCATCACCGTGGGCGGCGCCGGACGCTCGCCGAACCGCAGATAGGCGGGCAGCAATCCCGCCTGCCAGTCATGCGCATGGACAACGTCCGGGGCGAAACCGGCGACAGTACCTTGCGCGATCATCGCCGCCGCCCGGCAGAGGGCCGCGAAACGCTGCGCGTTATCGGGCCAGTCCATCCCGTCCGGGCCGAGATAGGGATTGCCCGGCCGGGCGAACAGATGCGGCGCATCGAGCACGAAGAGCGGCAAACCCTGCGATTCCGCCGAGATGATGCGTGCATCGCCGCCGAACAGAGCGGGGATGTCGAGTGCGGGCTGGGTTTTCGTCAGCCCGGCCAGCACCGAGGGATAGCCGGGGATCAGTGCGCGCATCGCGATTCCCTCGGGCGCCAGCGCCGCCGGCAGCGCGCCCATCACGTCGGCCAGTCCGCCGGTCTTGACCAGCGGGTAGAGTTCCGACCCGACCGAAAGAACCTTCATGCTTCAGGTGTTTTCCAGCCGGCTGATCATCGTCTGGGTGATCAGGCACACGCCTTTTTCGGTGCGGCGGAATCGCCGCGCATCGTCTTCCGGATCCTCGCCCACCACCATGCCTTCGGGAATCCGCACGCCGCGATCGATCACCACATTGGTCAGCCGCGCGTGCCGGCCGATATCGGCATCCGGCAGGATCACCGCTGCCGTGATCTGCGAAAACGAGTTCACCCGCACGCCGGTAAACAACAGCGAGCGCCGGAGCGCCGCGCCCGAAACCACGCAGCCGCCGCACACCAGCGATGAAACCGCGAGGCCGCGCCTGCCTTCTTCGTCATGGATGAATTTCGCCGGCGGCGTGCCTTCGGTATAGGTCCAGATCGGCCAGCCCCGGTCGTAGATATCGAGGGCCGGGATGAAATCGGTGAGGTCGATATTCGCCTCCCAATAGGCATCGATCGTGCCGACATCGCGCCAATACGGCTCGGCCTCCTTGCTCGACCGCACGCAGGATCGCGAGAAATGATGAGCGAAGGCGCGGCCGTGACGCACCAGATGCGGGATGATGTCGCGGCCGAAATCATGCTGGGAAGCGGTGCTCGCGGCATCGCGCCGCAATTCCTCGATCAGGAATTTGGTGTCGAACACATAGATCCCCATGCTCGCAAGGGCGAGATCAGGACGGCTGGGCATCGGCGGTGGATTGGCCGGCTTTTCCAGAAATCCGATGATTCGGTCGTTCTCGTCGATATGCATCACGCCGAAACCGCTCGCTTCCGCCAGCGGTACTTCGACGCAGGCGATTGTCACATCAGCTTTCTGCGCGACATGCTGCTGCAGCAGCACTTCGTAATCCATTTTATAGATATGATCGCCGGCGAGGATGATGATGTATTGCGGGCCGGTGCTCTCGATGATCTCGATGTTCTGATATACCGCGTCGGCGGTGCCGAGATACCATTTTTCTTCCGATACGCGCTGGCTCGCCGGCAATATGTCGAAACTCTCGTTGCGCTCGCGGCGAAAGAAGGTCCAGCCGAGCTGCAAATGCCGGATCAGGCTGTGGGCCTTGTATTGCGTCGCGACGCCGATATGATGGATGCCGGAATTCAGCGCGTTGGACAGGGCGAAATCGATGATCCGCCACTTGCCGCCGAAATGCACCGCCGGCTTCGCCCGCTTGTCGGTCAGATCGTACAATCGCGAACCGCGGCCGCCCGCCAGCACATAGGCCATCGCGTTGCGCGAGAGCGGCTTGGTCAATCCGTTTTCTCTGGCCATTTTTCGTTCGCTCCCCTGATTGCGCGGCGTAGGAACTTCAGAACCGCCACACTAGTGTCCCGATTCGGAAGTTCGTTTGTGCTGGCCGAGGTGTCTTACGAACTTCCGAATCGAGCAGGACACTAGTAAGCATTTGATTCTAGTGTGGTTTATGGTTCTGAAATTCCTAAAATCGCTGCCACAAGCATATTAGGAATTTCAGAACCGCCACACTAGCGCATCATGTGGTCTCCAGGCTGGTCGTGCGCCAGATGTCGCGGGCATAGTCGGCGATCGCGCGATCCGACGAAAAATATGCCATGCCGGCGGTATTGTTGATCGACATGCGCCACCAGGCCTCCTGATCGAGCCAGAGCCGATCGACCGCGCGTTGCGCCTGCGCATATGAATCGAAATCGGCGGTCACCAGAAAACGATCTTCGCCGCGCAGTTCCCGCGCGATCGGATGGAACCGCGCCGCGTCGCCCGGCGAAAATACACCGGACTCGATCGCGTCAATCACCTCGCCGAGCGCGGGCGATGCCGCGATCGCCTCCGCCGGCCGCCAGCCTTCGGCCTTGCGCGCCGCGACCTCCTCGGCGGTGAGACCGAAGATGAACATGTTGTCGGCGCCGACATGGTCGCGGATCTCGACATTGGCGCCATCGAGCGTGCCGATGATCGGCGCGCCGTTCAGTGCGAATTTCATGTTGCCGGTGCCGGAGGCTTCCATCCCGGCGGTCGAAATCTGTTCCGAGAGATCAGCGGCGGGAATGATCATTTCGGCGAGGCTGACATTGAAATTCGGCAGGAACACGACCTTCAGCAGCCCGCGCACCGTGGGGTCGCTGTTGATCGCGCGCGCCACGTCGTTGATCAGCTTGATGATCAGCTTGGCCTGATGATAGCTCGCCGCCGCCTTGCCCGCGAAGATTTTCACCCTCGGCACAAAATGCGCGGTCGGCCGCGCGCGGATCGCATCGTAGAGCGCGATGGTTTCCAGAATGTTCAGCAATTGCCGCTTATATTCGTGAATGCGCTTGATGTGGACATCGAACAGCGCGTCCGGGTCGAGCTTCACCCGCAGATGGTCGCGCACCCAGCGGGCGAGCCGCACTTTGTTGTCGCGCCGGCAGGCGGCGAACCGGCCGCGAAACCCGGCATCCTGTGCGAGATCGCGCAAGCCCGCGAGTTCGGCGGGATCGTCGCAGACCTGCTCGCCGAGGGCCTCGACCAGCAAGCGCATCAGACCGGGATTCGCCTCGAACAACCAGCGCCGGAAGGTGATCCCGTTGGTGACGTTGGCGATGCGGTCGGGAAACATTCCGTGCAGCTCGCGAAAGACCGTGCCGCGCATCAGCTCGGTGTGCAGGGCCGAAACGCCGTTGACCCGATGCGAGCCGATGAAGGCGAGCGTGCCCATGCGCACACGCCTGCCGTGGCTTTCATCGATCAGCGACAGCGTGGCGAGGCTGCCGTCGGTAACGTCTTCCCGTGCCCGCGCGCGCTCAAGATGCTCTGCATTGAGCAGATAGATGATCTGCATATGGCGCGGCAGCAGCCGCTCCATCAGCGGCACCGGCCAAGCTTCCAAAGCCTCGGGAAGCAGTGTGTGGTTGGTGTAGGAAAACGTGCCCTGGGCGATCTCCCACGCCTCGTCCCACAGCAATCCATGCACATCGACCAGCAATCGGATCAGTTCGGGAATCGCGATCGAGGGGTGAGTGTCGTTGAGCTGGATCGCGACTTTCTCAGGCAGGATGCGCAAATCGCCGTAATGGCGCAAATGCCGGCGCAGCATGTCCTGCAATGTCGCGGAAGCGAAGAAATATTCCTGGCGCAACCGCAGCTCCTGGCCGGCCGGCGTTGCGTCCGACGGGTAGAGCACGCGCGAGATCGATTGGGCCCGCACATCCTGCGCCAAGGCGCCGACATAATCGCCCAGATTGAACGTATCGAGCTGCAGCGGATCGACCGCTCGGGCCGACCACAGCCGCAGCGAATTCACGTGCCGGCCGCGCCAGCCCACCACCGGCGTGTCATAGGCAACCGCGCGCACCACTTCGCCTGGATGCCAGACATGGCTGATCTCGCCTTCATCGTCGCGCACCGCCTCGACACGGCCGCCGAATGCGATGTCATAGGCGATTTCCGGGCGTTCGAATTCCCAGGGGTTGCCGACCGAGAGCCAATCCTCGGGAAATTCGTGCTGCCGCCCCTCATGGATCGCCTGACGAAATAACCCGTTATCGTAACGAATTCCATAGCCATAGCCGGGAATCGCGAGCGTGGCCATGCTCTCCATGAAGCAAGCGGCAAGCCGGCCGAGCCCGCCATTGCCCAGCGCCGCATCGGGCTCCGTCTCGCGCACGCGATCGAGATCGACGCCGAGATCGGCGAGGGCGGCACGGGTGATATCGACCATGCCGAGATTGGTCAGCGTGTCGAACAGCAGCCGGCCGATCAGGAATTCGAGGGAAAGATAATAGACCCGCTTATGGCCGCGCTCGTAAATCGCATTGGTGCTCGCGATCCAGCGCTCCACCACCCGATCGCGCAGCGCGAAGGCAAGAGCGACGAACCAGTCGCGTTCGCTCGCGGTGAAAACATTCTTGCCGACACCGTAGATCAGCTTGGCGACGATGGCGTCGCGCCAATCCTGCGCCGAGCGGATCGGCGGCAGCGGCGGCGGAACGGCGGCCAGGGGTTTCGTGTCGCGACGAGTCTGGTCCGGCCGGTCCTGTGTCGGTGTATCGTTCATCAGGGCAGCCTTTTCATTCTTGGCGGTCAGACTGACATGAAACCCGGCTTCGCTGCAACGCAACTTTACGCCGCGCAATTCAGCATCCAGCGCGGCCGGCACGGTGCGGCAAGCGGATCGGACGGCGAACCGGCGCGCATCCGCTCGATCGCCGCCCATGCGACCATCACCGCGTTATCGGTGCAAAGCCGCAGCGGCGGTGCGATCAGGCTGCGCCCGTCGCGGGCCGCGACATTGGCCAGAGCCGAGCGGATCGCGCCATTGGCCGCGACTCCGCCGGCGACAACCACCGCCGTGCAGCCGGGCATCATCGCGAGCGCGCGACCCAGCCGGTCGGCCATCGCCTCGACCACCGCGCGCTGGAACGATGCGGCGAGATCGGCGGCGAAGGATCGCGAAAGCGCCCCCGGCGGCGTGGCGGCGACGCGCTGCGCCACCGCCGTCTTCAGCCCCGAGAACGAGAAATCGCAGCCCGGCCGGCCGAGCATCGGGCGCGGCAGGGCGAATCGCGCGGCATCGCCCTCGGCGGCGAGACGTTCCAGTGCCGGTCCGCCCGGATAGGGCAGGCCGAGCAGCTTGGCGACCTTGTCGAAGGCTTCGCCCGCCGCGTCGTCCAGAGTGGTGCCGAGCCGGCAATATCGTCCAACCCCCTCCACCGCGATCAGGGCGGTATGGCCACCGGAGACCAGCAGCAGCAAATAGGGGAATTCCGGCACCGATACGTCGAGACCGGGCAGCCGCGCGGTCAGCGCATGGGCTTCCAGATGGTTGATCGCGAAAAACGGCGCGCCGGTGGCGATCGCCATGCCCTTGGCAAAATTCGCCCCCACGATCAGGCCGCCGATCAGCCCCGGTCCGGCGGTCGCCGCGATCGCCGCGAGATTTCCGGCGCTCACTCCCGCTTCGCGCAAGGCCGCGCCCACCATCGCCGGCAGAATGTCGAGATGGGCGCGCGCCGCGATTTCCGGCACCACGCCGCCGAACGGCGCGTGATCGGCGATCTGGCTGGCCAGTTTTTCGGCGCGGATCGCCCCGCTCCCGTCGAGCACCGCGCAGGCGGTCTCGTCGCAGGAGGTCTCGATGCCGAGAATCAGCGCGGCGGCGCCGGGCGCGCCAGGGATCGCGGCTTTTCTTTCCATGACGATGCTTTTAAGCATCGCCGATGGACCAGGAAAGGACGCCGGCGCCGAAAGTGGCGCCGCATAGCGGGAAGCTGCCATTGCGGGTGGGCACGCGGGGCTCGCCGCTCGCCCGGCGCCAGACCGAGCTGTTCCTCGCCGAGCTGCGCGCGGTCTGCCCGGCGCTCGGCTATGCGCCGGAGGCTTTTGCCCCCGAGATCATCAGCACCACCGGCGACCGGGTGCAGGACCGGAGGCTGGCCGAGATCGGCGGCAAGGGGTTGTTCGCCAAGGAAATCCACGAGGCGCTGCTGGCACGACGGATCGATTTCGCGGTCCATAGCCTCAAGGATCTGGAAACCACACTGCCCGAGGGCATCATCCTCGCCTGCACCATGAAGCGCGAGGATGCGCGCGACGCGCTGATTCTCGCGATCCGGCACGATATCGTCGATCGCGCCGATCGCGGGGCAGCCGACATCTGGGCTGCCCTGCCGGCGCGGGCGCGCATCGGCACCTCCTCGGTCCGCCGGCAGGCGCAATTGCTGCATGCGCGGCCCGATCTGCGGATCAGCCTGCTGCGCGGCAATGTCCGCACCAGGCTCGACGCCACGCGCAACGGCACGCTGGACGGTACGCTGCTCGCCCTTGCCGGGCTGCGGCGACTCGGCTTCGAGCATGAGATCGCCGCGGCGCTCGACCCCGAGGCCATGGTGCCCTCGGCCGGCCAGGGTATCGTCGGCATCACCGTGCGCGCGGAAGATCACGCCCTCGGCGACCTGCTCGCGGCGATCGAAGACCCCGAAGCGAAGGCGGTGTCGACCGCCGAGCGCGCACTGCTTGCGGCGCTCGACGGCTCCTGCCGCACCCCGATCGGCGGCCATGCGCGGCTGCTGCCCGATGGCACGCTGCATCTGACCGGCCTGACCGCCCGCGCCGACGGCAGTTTCCTGCTCAAGCGCAGCGAGATCGCGCCGGTTTCCGACGCGGCACGGCTGGGCACCGAGCTTGGTGCCTCGCTGCGGCGCGACAGCCCCGCCGATATCTTTCTTGACTGAAGCCCCCCTCACCGTCCTGATCACCAGGCCGGAGCCGGGCGGCTCGGCAACCGCCGCCGCCCTGCGTGCGCGCGGCCATGTGCCGGTGCTGGCTCCCTGCCTCGACATCGAGACGCTGCCCGCGGCACTGCCGGCTTCCTGCGATGCGATCGTGGTGGCGAGTGCTCAGGCGCTGCCCGGCCTGCCGCGTGAGCTGCACCATCTGCCCCTGTTCGCGGTGGGCGACGCGACCGCCGCTCGCGCCATGGCGACGGGCTTCATTCAGGTGGCGAGCGCTTCAGGCACCGCCCGCGAGCTTGCTGCGCTGGTCGAAACCCGGATGCCGTCCGGCGCGGCGCTGCTGTTGCCCTGCGGTGCCGGTCAGAGCCGCGATCTCGCGGTCTCTTTGCGCGCATCCGGCTTCAGGGTGAGCCGCCGTGTGGTGTATCGCACCCGGCCGGCCGAAACCCTGCCGGAAGCCGCGATCGCCGCGTTGTCGGCGCGGGCGATCGACCGGGTGATGGTGTTTTCGCCGGCGACCGCGCGGCATTTCGCGGCACTCGTCGAGCGTGAAGGGCTTGAGGCCGCACTCCGGGACGCCGTCGGCATCGCGATCAGCCCCGCGGCGGCGGCGGCGCTCGCGCGCCTGCCGTTCCGCGCGGTGCGCGCGGCGGTTTCACCGGATCAGGATCACATGCTAGCGATATTATCATGAGCGAGCACGACACTTCGTCCCCCGAGCCGGCATTGCCGGAACGCCCCTCCGAGCCGGCCGCGACGGCGCGGCGCTCGTGGCGCACAACCTTTCTGGTCACCGCCGGCGTGATCGTCGCCGTGCTGCTCGCCGGCGGTGAAACGTTCCTGTTCCGCGCGCAATCGGGAATGCCAAACCAGACCCGCCGGATCGCCACGCTGGAGTCGCAGGTCAACGCGCTGCAATCCAAGGTGACGTCGTTTGATCGGCGGCTCGCCGAACTGGCCGCTCGCCCGCAACCCAAGGCGGCGCCGCCGAAAGCGATTGCCGAAAACCAGATTCCTGCCGCGCTCGACACCAGGCTCGCCGCCATGCAGGCGGGCCTTGCCGCGCTTTCAACCACGACCGTTGCCGATCATGCCGCCGTGGTGACCTTGCAGAGCAACGCCGCCAGCCTGCCGAAACTGGTGGCCAAGGCGCAAACGCTCGCGCGCATCGCCCAGGCGAGCCTTGCCCTGCAGAACGGCGACGCGCTCGGGCCGATCCCGAACGCGCCGGAAGCGCTTGTCCGCTATGCGAACGCGAAACCGCCGACTCTCGGGGCGCTGAAATCATCCTTCCCCGCCTATGCGCGCAAGGCCGTGCGGGCCGGCGGCAGCGTCGCGGCCGATGGCGGATTCTGGCAAAAACTGCGCTTCCGGGTCGAGAGCCTGGTCACCGTTCGCCACGGCGGCAAGGTTCTGGTCGGCAGCCGTGCGCAGGGCATTCTCGCGGCGGCGCAGCGCGATCTCGGCAATGACGATCTCGCCGCCGCGCTCGCCAGCTTGAAGACGCTGCCCCCGGGCGCGCAATCGGCGATGACGCCCTGGACCAGACAGGCGACGCATTTGCTCGCTGCGCGCGCGGCCCTGGCCGACATGGCGGATCATTCCTGATGCTCCGCGCCTTCCGCTTCGCGATCGTCGCGATCGTCCTGCTCGGCATTGCCTGGTATGTCGCCACGCTGCCCGGCCATGTCACGCTCGATTTCGGCGGCTACAGCGCCACCGCCTCGACGCCGGTGGCGATTATTCTCCTGGTGGTCCTGGCCGGCATCGTCATGCTCATTCTGGCGATCATCCGCGCGCTGGTCCGCGCGCCGGGCCGGCTCGCCGCACGCCGTGCGCTGGCCTGGCGCAACGCCGCCGATTCCGCTTCGCTGCGGGCGCTTTCGGCGCTCGCGGCGGGGGATGTGCGGGCCGCCGGCAGCCATGCCCGAATCGCCCAGCGCCACGCGCCGGATGCGCCGCTCACTCTCTATGTGGCCGGCGAAACCGCACGGCGCGACGGCGACCATGCGATCGCGGACGCGCATTTCACCGCCCTCGCCCGCCACAAGGATGCGGGGTTCCTCGGCTGGCGCGGGCTGCTGCATCACCGGACCCAGAATCTGGCCGACGCCGCGACCCTGGCCGAAGCCGAAGCTCAGGCCCGCCAAGCCGCCGGCGCCTATCCCAACTCGGCCTGGCTGCGCGACCGGCGGGTTCAACTTGCGATGGGCCAGGGACGATTCGCCGAGGCGGCACGGCTCGCCACCGGCAAGCCGGAGCACGCCGCCCTCGCGATCATGGCGTCGCGCGACGCCGAAACCGCGCGCCTCGCGATCGACTGGGCGAAGGAGGCGGTGCGCGCCGCACCCGGCCTCGCGCCCGCTTATCTCGCGCTGTTCCAGTCCCATGAGCGCGCGGGCCATCCCTGGCGGGCGAAACGTGCCCTGCTGCGCGGCTGGAAAGCGGCGCCGCATCCCGATCTGGCAACCGCGTGGCTCGCCCGCATCACCGCGCCTTTGGAGCGCGCCCGCGCCGCGCATAAACTCGCCAGCGCCAATCCGGGCCACCCGGAAAGCGAGGCACTGCTCGCCCGCACCGCGAAAGCCGCCGGTCTCGAAGGCGAGGCGAAGCGTCACGAGATGCTGGCGGCGGACGCCGCGGGGATCGGCTGGGTCTGTGCCGCCTGCGAAACGCCGCACGAGGAATGGCAGGCGACCTGCCGCAAATGCGGCATGATCGGCAGCCTCACCTGGGTCAAGGCTCAACCGGCCATCGGCGTCACGGCGCGGCTGCCGGCGCCGCCGCCTGGAGTGAACGGCGGCGCTGCCGCATAAAGCGGCGCTCGACCGCATGGTGCAACAAGGCCGCAAGGCCGATCGGCACCGCGAGCGCGAGCCCACCCCAGAGCAGGGCGAATTGCGCCGGATCGGCACCGCCGAACAGCAATGCCAGTGTGCGCTGCACCGGCTCGTTGACCAGATAGAGCGGATAGGAAATCGCCCCCAGCCAGAGCAGAACCGGATGGCCAAGCACGCGCGCAAACGGGCGGATGAGCCGGTTTGCCGGAGCGCGCTGGGCAACGATGGCGAGTGCCCAGGTCAGCGGCGGCAGCGCCTTGCCGATCGCGCCCGAACCCGTGCTATGGCTGAGGCCGAGTCCCATGGCGACCGCCAGGACGACGAGGAACAGCCGCGTCCCGTCTGAACCGCGCCAGAGCCGCGCGGCGGCGATGCCGAGCGCGAAATAAGCCGCCTGATTGGGCAGGAAGGCCCGGCCGAATTGCCAAGATGGCGGTGCCAAGCCGGCATAGGCCCGCCCGGCAAGCGCCAAAGCGAGAAATATGACCGTCAGGCGGGCAAGACCGCGCCGATCGTTGCCGATACGGGTCATCAGCAGGGCGATGAGCGCGTAGAATTGCCATTCGGTCGAAAGGCTCCAGGCCGGGCCGAGCAGCGAAAATTCGGCATCGGGCAGCATCGCGCGGGGGAGTGCGCCCTGGATCAGGGCGAGATGGAGCGCGATATGCGCGGCGAGCGGGTGCGGCAGACCCACCTCCCAGATCTGGTGCGCCGCGTCGCCCGGATGCAGCCAGGGCAGCAAGGCGAAGGGCGATCCCGCGGTGAGAATCGGGATCGACGCCGCGAGCACCACGAGATAGATCGGCAAAAGCCGCCGCGCCCGCGCGGCGAAGAAGGGTGCCGTCCGCCCTTCGAACCGCGCCATGGATTGCACGATCACCAGACCCGAAAGCGCGAAGAACAGATCGACCGCCGCCATGCCGTGGCCGACCACTGCCTCGATGAATGGACCGACACCCGGCGGCCAGCGGATGAACGGAGCGGCATGACCGAGCATGACATAAACGGCGAGAACGCCGCGCAGCCCATCGAGCCGGGTCAGCCGCCCGATCGGCGCTTCGGGAAATGTGCCATGGCCACGTGCCGTCACGACACGCGGTTATCACAACTCCAGATTGTATTGAAGCTAAATCAGAGTCTGCGGCGGCCCATGACCGCGTGGTAGATCACCAGCACCACCACGGAGCCGATCACCGCGACGAACAGGCTGTAGAGGTTGAACCCGGTGATCGGCGCGGCGCCGAGCAGAGAAAAAATCTCCCCGCCCACCAGCGCGCCGACGATGCCCAGCACCATATCCAGCACTGGTCCCTTGCCGGCGTTATCGACGATCAGACTGGCGATCCAGCCCGCGATCAGTCCCAGCACGATGATGGCGAGCAACCCCATGACGCGAACTCCGCAATTGTGAACTTTTCCTAACCGATAATTTTGGCATCCCGGCGATGCGATGCAAGAATGTCAGCCGAGATCGCTCGAAACCGGCTGCAGCCGCCGCGCCTCGATTCCCTGCCAGACCAGCAGTACCGGCACGGCGATGATCAGATCCCGTGCCCGGCGCAGCAGCGAGACCGACAGCGCGATATCCGGCGGAATCCCGAACACCGAGCCGAGCAGCGTGTAGGCCGCCTCCTGCACGCCGATCCGGCCCGGCACGAAGAACCCTGCCGCCAGGATCGCATGCAGCAGCGCCTCGATCGCCAGCGCGTCGGTCAGGCTGATATCCGCACCAAGCGCATGAAACGCCACGTAGGAGGCAACCCCGGTGCCGAACCAGCAGACCAGATGGAGCGCCCCGGCGCCGAGCATCCGCGCGGGGCGCGCGTAGATCGCATCGAGCGCCGCCTGCAACCGTTCCATGCGGATCGAGGCGGACTCCGCCGACCGCCCGGCGATGCGCATGGCAAGGCCGCGAAACACCCGCGCGCCGCCCTTCTGGACGAACAGAAACCCCGCCGCGCCGAACATCGCGACCACGAGGCCAAGGGTGACCGGGACGAGTAATGTGCTCTTGGGCGCAAGGCCGACGAGCAGGACGAGACCCACCGCGATGAACACCAATTCGGCGAGGAATTCCACCGTCACGTCGGCAAGGGTCGAGGCGGCTGCGTCCGCGAAGGTGACGCCGCCGAGCGCGATGGCCCGGCCGCCCAGGATAAAGCCGCCGACATGGGAGAATGGCAGGAATTCGCCCGCCGCATCGCGAACCAGCCGCCCCCAGTAGAGCAGGGCGAAGCGCCCGCCGCGCCGATGCCGCAGCAGCAACCGCCACGCGCCGGCGAGGCCCGCCATGATGACCAGTTGCACGCCGAAATAGATCGCGAATCCGCCGATGCTCACCCGCTCCAGCGCGCGCATGATGCCGTCCCAGCCAAGCCACGCGATGGTGCCGGTGAACAGGGCAAGGCCGAGCAGCGCGAAGGCCGCCGGCCAGACGCCGAGGCGGCGCATCAACGCCCGTGCCTGCTCTCCATATTCGGATCGCCCCCCGCGCGATGCCTTTCGTATCAAATCGTCTCTCCGTGTAACGGCGCATCCCTTACCAAATCCCCGCGCGGTCCGATACGGGCGATTTTGCAGCGTCGCGGATTTGCCATTAGTGTCCTGCTCGATTCGGAAGTTCGTAAGACACCTCGGCCAGCACAAACGAACTTCCGAATCGAGCAGGACACTAGTAAGCATTTGATTCTAGTGTGGTTTATCGTTCTGAAATTCCTAAAATCACTGCCCCAAGCATATTAGGAATTTCAGAACCACCACACTAGGACGCTATCCGAGGCATCCGAACGGCACCGCATGACGAGCGAGCGAAGCAGCAATCCCGATCCTGCGCCAGACCCGCGCCCGACCCTGGTGACCGGAGCGACCGGCTTCATCGGCGCCGCCGTGGCCCGCACCCTCGCGCGGCGTGGGCATAGGCTGCGCATCCTGCACCGGCCGTCGAGCGATCTCGCCAATCTTGCCGGTCTGCCGGGCGAGCGCATTATCGGCGATCTGACCGACCCCGATTCGCTCGCCCGCGCCACCGCCGGCTGCCGCTACGTCTTCCATGTCGCCGCCGATTACCGGCTGTTCGTTCCCGACCCCGCCGCGATGCGGCGGGTCAATATCGACGGCACCCTCGCCCTGCTCCGCGCGGCGCAGGCGGCGCGCGTGGAGCGTGCGGTCTATACCAGCAGCGTCGCGGCACTCGGTCTCACCCAGGATGGCAGCCCGGCCGACGAGGCCACGCCGAACGCGCCGGAGGATCATGTCGGTCCCTATAAAAAATCGAAATACGAGGCAGAGCTGGCGGTGCGGCTTCTCGCCGCCAATGGGCTGGACGTGGTGATCGTCAATCCCTCGGCACCCGTCGGCCCCGGCGACATCAGACCGACGCCGACCGGGCGCATGGTGCTGGACGCCGCGCGCGGCCATATGCCGGCCTATGTCGAGACCGGAATGAACATCGTCCACGTCGATGACGTTGCCGAGGGCCATATTCTGGCCCTCGAACATGGCCGCTCCGGCGAGAGCTACATTCTCGGCGGCGAAAACCTGATGCTCTCCGAGATCGGCCGGATGATCACCCGGCTCGCCGGCCGCTCGCCGCCGCGCATCAAGCTGCCGATCGGTCCGCTGATGCCGATCGCCGCGCTGATGGAAGCCTGGGCGCGGATTTCCCGCCACGAACCGCTGATGACGCGCGACATGCTGACCATGGCGCGCCGGCGGATGTTCTACAGCTCGGCCAAGGCGATGCGCGAACTCGGCTACGCGCCGCGCCCGGCGGAACAGGCGGTGCGCGACGCGCTGGCCGATTTCTGCCGGCGCGGCAAGCTTGCGAGCCTCGCCTTCGACCCGGCCGTGGTGCCCGCCGCATGATCCTCGCCGCGATCGCCACTCTGATCTGGCTGTATCTCTATTTTCTGCACGGGCATTTCTGGCACAGCGGCCCCGAGCTGCTGCCGGCGCGGCCGGTTACCGCTCCTGCCGTCGATATCGTGATTCCCGCGCGCGACGAGGTGGAGACCATCGGTGCGGCGATCGCGTCGCTTCTGGCGCAGGATTATCCGGCGCCGTTCCGGGTCATCCTGGTCGATGACGGCAGCACCGACGGCACCGCCGTCCGTGCGGCCGAAGCCGCCGGAAGCGATCCACGGTTTCTGCTGGTTTCCGGTGCAACGAAACCGGCCGGCTGGTCCGGCAAGCTCTGGGCGCTGGATCAGGGCGTCGCACGGAGTGGCGCGGAACTGCTCCTGTTCACCGATGCCGACATCACTCACGATCCGCGCCATCTCGCGACCCTGGTGGCGCGCATGGGAACGCCGGAGCGCGGCGCGAGACTCGACATGGTCTCGGAAATGGTGCGGCTCAATTGCGAAAGCCGGGCCGAGCGCGCCTTGATTCCGGCTTTCGTCTATTTCTTCCAGATGCTCTATCCGTTCGCGCGGGTGAACGATCCGCTGTCCGCCACCGCGGCGGCGGCGGGTGGCACCGTGCTGATTCGGCGCGCGGCGCTCGAGCGGATCGGCGGCATCGCCGCGATGCGCGGCGCGCTGATCGACGATGTGACATTGGCGCGCCTGGTGAAGCGCGGCGGCGCGATTTTCCTTGGCCATTCCGGCCTCGCCCGCTCGATCCGCCCCTATCCGCACCTCGCCGATACTCGCGCGATGATCGCCCGTACCGCCTTCACCCAGTTGCGCTATTCCGCCGCGCTACTGGCGTTGACCCTGATCGGCCTCGCCCTGGTCTGGCTGGTGCCGCCGCTCGCGGTGATTTTCGGCGGCGGCTGGAGCTTTGTCCTCGGCCTCGTCGCCTACCTGCTTGCCGTATTGTCCTATCGGCCGACACTCAGGCGCTATGGGGTTTCCGGTTTCTGGAGTCTCGCGCTTCCGGGTATTGCGCTGGTCTATATGGAAGCGACGCTCGCCTCCGCCCTGCGCCATTGGCGCGGCACCGGCGCACAATGGAAACGCCGCGACTACGGAGCGGGACCATGAGTGCCGATCTCGCCGCGCCGAACGTCGAAACCTGGTCGGGCAAGGACCGGGGCGACGAGAATTTCCCGGTCGGCTCCTGGCTGATCCGGGCGGATCTGCGCCGCCATGTCCACGCCTATTACGCATTCGCCCGCAATGCGGACGACATTGCCGACCACCCGGACCTTGCGTCCGCGCAAAAAATCGCCCGACTCGACGCGATGGAGGCGGTGCTGACCGGAGCGGCGGCCGAAGGTTCGCCCTCGGCGGCGCGGCTGCGCACCAGTCTTGCGCAAACCGGGGTATCGGCGGTTCATGCCCGTGAATTGCTGATCGCCTTCCGCCAGGACGCGGTGAAACGCCGCTATGCCGATTGGGGCGAACTGATGGACTATTGCCGCTACTCGGCGGCCCCGGTCGGGCGCTACGTGCTTGACCTGCATGGCGAGAGCGAGGCGACCTGGCCTGCTTCGGACGCGCTTTGCGCCAGTCTGCAAGTGATGAACCACCTTCAGGATTGCGCCAAGGATTTTGCAGAACTCGACCGCTCCTACCTACCCGGCGCCTGGCTCGCGCGCGAGGGGGCGACAGCCGAAGACGTGCGCGCGCCGAAAACCGGCCCCGGCCTGCGCCGCGTGTTCGACGCAATGCTGGCGGAAACCGCGCTGCTCAACGATCAGGCACGCGCCCTGCCCGGCTTGGTGCGCGCGCGCCGGCTTCGGGTGGAAACCGCGATCATCTGCGGCCTCGCACGGCGGCTCCACGCACGGTTGCGGCGCGGCGACCCGCTGGCCGCGCGGGTGAGGCTGCGCACGCCGGATGCGATCGGCGCGATTCTCGCATCGCTGCCCCGGTTCGCCTGATGCTCGCGACGGTCCCGACCATGGAGGACGATGCGCGTGCGGTCGCCGCCGCGACGCGCGCGGCCGGCACCTCGTTCTACCGGGGCATGGCGGTGCTGCCCGCACAGCGCCGCACCGCCATGTACGGTATTTACGCCTTCTGCCGCGCGGTGGACGACATTGCCGACGCGGACGCACCATTCGCCGCCAAACGCCGGGGGCTGGACGACTGGCGCGCCCGGATCGACGCGCTGCACGCCGGCGGCGCGGACGATCCGGTCACTCGCGTGCTGTGCTGGGCCTCGCTGCGCTACGCGCTGCGGCGGGAGGATTTTCACGCGATCATCGACGGCATGGAAATGGATGCCGGCACGCCGATCGTCGCTCCCGACGCAGCGTTGCTCGATCTTTATTGCGATCGCGTCGCCTCGGCGGTCGGGCGGCTTTCGGTCCGGGTGTTCGGCGAGGCGTCGGCAACCGGGGATCGGGTCGCGCATCATCTCGGCCGCGCGCTTCAGCTCACCAATATTCTGCGCGACGTCGCCGAGGATGCGGCGCGCGGCCGGCTCTATATGCCGCGCGAGGCACTGGACCAGGAAGGCGTGGCCGCCGATCCCGCCACCATCCTGCAGGCACCCGGCCTGAAGCGCATTCTCGCCACGATCGCGGCGCAGGCCGAAAGCCATTACGCTGAAGCCGAGGTGGCGATGCGCCTGTGCGATGCGCGTGCGATGCGCCCGGCCCGGATGATGGCGGCGGCCTATCGTCCCCTGCTTGCGGCAATGCGCCGCGACCGGTTCGCCCACCCGGAGCGCCGGCCGCGCCTGCCTCTCTGGCGCAAGGTGGCGCTCGCCGCGCAGCTTCTGCTCCTCGCCGATCGCGGGTCATGATGGCCGGGCGGGTCCATGTGATCGGCGCGGGCATGGCCGGACTCGCCGCCGCGACGTCGCTTGCCAGCCGTGGAACACGGGTGGTTCTGTACGAGGCGGCGAAATGGGCTGGCGGGCGCTGCCGCTCCTATGAGGATGCGAGCCTCGGCTGCCGGATCGACAACGGCAACCATCTGCTGCTCTCCGGCAATCACGCGACCATGGCCTATCTCGCACGGATCGGCGCGGCGGACAGCCTCACCGGGCCGAACCGGCCGGTCTTTCCCTTCATCGATCTCGTCTCCGGCGCGGCCTGGACGCTGCGGCTCAATCGCGGCCGGCTGCCCTGGTGGGTGCTGCGCAAATCCTGGCGGGTGCCGAATACCAAAGCGCGCGACTATCTCGCGCTGCGCCGTCTCGATCGCGCACGGGCCGACGACACCGTTGCCGCCCTGCTCGGCGATCTCGACCCGCTCTACGACAATCTGCTCGAGCCGCTGGCGATCGCCGCCCTCAACACCAAGCCCAGGATCGCCGCTGCGGCCCCGCTCGCCGCGGTCATTGCCGAAAGCCTCAGGCGCGGTGGCAGGGCGTCGATGCCGCGCTTTCCGAAAATCGGCCTTTCGGAAAGCTTCGTCGATCCCGCCCTCGCCTATCTCCGCGAGCGGGGCACCGAACTGCGCTTCGGCACCCGCATTGCCGGGATGACGGTCTCCGACGCCCATGTCACCGGTCTGGTCGGGCCGAACATGGACGAGATCATCGCACCTGATGAACGCGTCGTGCTGGCAACCCCCCCTTGGGTTGCCGCCGACCTGCTGGCCGGCCTGACCGTGCCGGACGCGTTCGAGGCGATCCTGAATCTGCATTTCCGCGCCGGGATCGATGCCGGCGAGGCCGGGTTCTACGGGCTGCTCGGCGGGGCGGCGGAATGGGTTTTCGAGAAGACCGAGGTCGTTTCGGTCACGATCAGCGCGGCCAATGACCGCATCGACACCGATTCCGACGCCCTCGCGCTCGAAGTCTGGTCCGATCTGCGGCGGGCGTTCGGCCTGCCGCGCACCGTTCCGCCCTATCGGGTGGTCAAGGAAAAGCGCGCGACATTCGCGGCAACGCCCGAACAGCTCGCACGCCGCCCCGATGCGGCGACACGGTTCAAAAACCTCGTCCTCGCCGGAGATTACACCGCGACCGGCCTGCCCGCGACGATCGAGGGTGCTGTTCGCTCGGGCGAGACCGCAGCCACCTTCGCTTAATTTTGGATTTTCCCAGGCGTCTGCCCGCGCCGCCAGAGCAAGAGCGGCAAGGCCATCGTCGCGTCACTTCCCCTTGACAGGGTTGATGGATTTATTATTCTAAAATACGAAAAATAAAGAATTGAAATTCCGAACGAGGCCGGGTCGATCTTGCGCGGCATGTGAAGCGCGGTTTGTTCGGCTGCACGGCGCCTTAGCTCTTTGTAAATTTGCAACACCTGAAGATCTTTTCAGACCCATCCCGATTGTTCCGAAAAACATGCTTGACCCTGCTGCGGGGCGGCGTGATTTTGCAACAAAATTGCAAATAAAAATCGCAACTTGGATCGTTCGGTCGCGGATGCGGCCGGCGGCCAAACCGGGGGAACCATATTGGGCGGCTTCGAATACGGGCGGTTATTGGCCGATGGGCATGCGGGCGGAACGCTATTTCGTCCGTCGCCCGGATTCGCGCGGATGGCCAAGCCGGACCGGAGGATCGTCGAGAAATTGTTGCAGCGCCAGCGCGATACCCCCCATCGGCGCGGCGTGGTCGCCCATCACCGAAACCACGAGTTCGACATCGTGCCGGATCGCCGCCAAGGCGTTCTCGTCCAGTGCCCGTGCGGCGGCCGGCAGCAGGAACGGCGCCAGCCTGGCCAGGCTGCCGCCGAGCACGACACGGCGCGGACTCATGATGTTGATGAGATTGGCGAGGCCGAGGCCGAGATGCGCGCCCGCTTCGGCGAGCACCGCAAGGACGGTCTTGTCGCCATCGCGGCAGGCGGCCAGAACCGCATCGACATCCCGCGCGGGGTGGCCCTGCGCGGCAAGTTCCGCCAGAATCGCGCGCTCGGAGGCATAGGCCTCGAAGCAGCCATGCCCGCCGCAGCCGCAAAGCCTGCCGCCCGGCACGATCTTCATATGGCCGATCTCGCCGGCAAGCCCGTGCGGGCCGCGATAGAGTTCACCCATGAGATGAAGCCCGCCGCCGATGCCCGACCGGCCCATCACGTAGACGAAATCGGTGATGTCGCGGCTCGCGCCGAACAGATGCTCGGCAAGCGCCGCGGCCTTCACGTCGTTCTCCAGCCGGATCGGGCATTTCAGGCTCTGCCGCAGACCTGCGGCGAAATCGAGATCGCGCCAGCCGAGATTGGGTGCGAACACCACCTGACCGTCGAGCGAAACCAGGCCCGGCAGCGCGATGCCGACCCCGAGAAGCGTACTGCGCCGCGCACGAACCATGCGCAGCGCGCTAGCAAGCCCGGCACGCGCCGCTTCGCGCGCCGCTTCAGGATCGAGGCTGCCGGGAACGATGAGATCGGCGCAGCGCGCGCCGTCGATCGTGGCGAGAACGATGCGGATCGCGTCGGGTTCGATGCCGATGCCGGCAAGATAGCCGGCGCGCGCATCGATGCTCAGCGCGGAGGTCGGACGGCCGGCGCGGCCGGTGGGCGCGTCGATCACCCGGCGCACGATACCCGCGGCTTCGAGATTGTTGATGATGATCGAGATGGTCGCCGGATCGATTCCCGAGACGTGCGAGAGTTGCTGCTGCGAAATCCCGGCATTCTGGCGAATGATGTGGAACAGCCTTCCGGTATTGATGCGCCGGATCAATGCGGAATTGACGCGCGGCTTGGTCATGCCGGGCCCCTGATCATCATGTTTGCCATGTTACTCCGGCGGCCGCGGCCTTGCCAGCACGATTTCGTATTGACACCAATCACGCTCCTCTTTATGGGTTTATTAAAGAGTAAAAATAATTCGCGCAAGCGGGCCATTCCAATCTCGCTGTGCAAACCGACTGGAAAAGGAAACCCAAGAGTGAGGCAGGAACTTTGTCTCGCCGTCCCTTTTGCCGCCGACGATATGGGGCCGCGTTCAGGCGTTGGGCGCACGTTATCATGCGCCGATCGTGCCGAGAGGCCGTTCTACCCTCGCGCCGGGCGGAGTCGTCATCGCGGCAATCGCATTTCTAACAAAAGGAACCAGGATCGCCGACACAGTGATAACAGCACGTTAAACTTGACATCAACCGAACAAGAGAAGGTAAATCTCGTTCAATCTGGGAGACTAGAATGCTGAAAACACAACAGCGCTCCCGCCGCCTGCCCGGCGGCGTTACGCGTACATTCGGCTTTGCCGCGGCGCTCATGGTATCGACCATGTTCCTGGCACCGGCGGCGAGCGCTCAAAGCCTGGAATCCGCTCTCCAGCAGACCACGTTCTCAGGCATGGTCGGGGCTCTCAACTTCGACTATCTCAACCATGGCCATTCGTCCAAGGATAATCATGCCTTCGCGGTCGGCGGCCATCTCGTCGCGCATACCGGCTCGTTCGAGGGTTTCAGCGTCGGACTCGGCGGTTATACGGCCCAGTCGCTCGGCATCTACAATAATTTGCGCGGTTCCACGGAGCTGACAGGCAATTACCACAGCATCCAGTCCTTCCGTCAGGCCTATCTGCAATATCAGAACGACACGGTGGAGATCCGCTTCGGCCGGCAGCTGATCAACACGCCCTGGGCCAACCCGGACTACTATACCTTCAACCCCCGCGCCTTCATGGGTGTGGCGGGCAAGGTCGATGTCATCGGCGGCAAGAGCGGAGGCGTCGATGCCGGCCCTCTGCAACTGAGCGGCAGCGACGCGAAGTTCAGCATATTCGCCGCACGGATGTTCAATTACGACAGCCGCTACAGCAGCAGCTTCATTTCCGGCAACCGCTACACGAGTGCGCCGACCAACGGCTTCATCACGCTCGGCGCGCTCTTCCAGGACGATTTTCAGGGCAACCATATCACCGTCCAGGGCTGGTATTACGATTTCTACCACTTCGCCCAGCTCTTCTACGGCGAAGCGGACGTGACCCATCCGATCTCGCCGAACACCTCGGTCCTCGGCGCGGTGCAGATCGTCTCCGAAGGCAATTCGTCAGGCGACGGCGTTTTCCAGTTCACCGACGGTAACGCCAACTCGGTCGATGCCCATATCTATGGCGGCAAGCTCGGAATGTCGTTCGGAAACGACACGGTCGCGCTGGTCGGCGATTACAGCCCGGTCAACTACAACTCCTACCGGCATGGCGGCCTGGTGCATCCCTATAACGACCTCACCGGCACCGACTTCACCGACACGATGCAAGCCGGCCTTGAGGATCTCGGACCTGGCTATGCCTACGGCATCACGTCGAAATTCGGCTTTCTGAACAACAAGCTGGGTCTCAGCGCCAATTACATCCGTTACGTCGCCCGCTACGGTTTTGGCGGTTCCACCTATTCCTACAATGGTCCTTACGGGTTCCCGGTCGGGACTCCGATATCGAACCAGAAGCTCTGGGCCTTGCAGGTCGGCGCCTCCTACGATCTGTCGTCGATTCTGAAGGGGCTCTATGTCGAGGACGACACGGATATCGAGGTCGCCGAAAATCGTGGCGATATCGGGCCGTATCACAATCCGTATTTCAGCAACCGCTTCTACTTCAAGTACCGGTTCTGATGTCGGGAGAGCGTGACCGGCTTTAGCCGGCCACGCTCTCCTTTGGTTTGACAGGCAAATTGGCCAATTCTGGTTGAACGGAATGGTTCGGTCGGAAGCGGAGGTGGCTGGATCGTCTTTATTGCAGTCGAAACCCCTCGATCAGCGCCGCCAGAAGTGTGGTGCGGCGCGGAATTTCCGCCATGACGACGTGTTCGGTTCGCGCATGGGCACCGCCGCCAACCGCCCCGATGCCATCCAGCACGGGAACACCCAGAGCGGCACAGAAGTTTCCGTCGCTGCCACCACCGACGAAAGCCTCGCGCAAATCGATGTCAAGTTCCTTGGCAATTTCTTGTGCTTTTTCGAACAATGCCGCGATCTGCGGCGTGCGTTCCATCGGCGGCCGGTTGGTTCCTCCGGCAATTTTCAGCCGCGCTTTCGGATTCCGTGCCGCGAGGCCCAGAACCGCCCGCGTGATGCGGTTCATCTCCGGTTGGGTCGCCCCGCGAACGTCGATCCCGGCGCGAGCATAGGCCGGTACGACATTCCGCCGCGTGCCCCCCTCGATCAATCCGACGCTCGCCGTCGTGCCGCTGTTTCGATCCGACATGGCCTGAAGCGCCAGGATTTGACCGCGCGGACGACACCGGCCGGGCTGACTTCGGCACGCGCGGCGATATCTTCGATCCGGCTCCACGCGCTCTCGCCAATGTGCCGGGAAAAGCCGGTGCCGTCGACGCCTGCGCTCTGGCCTGCCAAGGCCCTGGCGCTGCTTCGTCAGGGAAATCTGGTTTAATCCGCCGAAAGGCGACGCGAGCCGCGCGACGTCAGAATACGGGGTTCGTCGCAAGCAGGCTTTTGGTTTTCTCGATTTCCTCGAATTGCTGCGGCGGCAGATATTGCGCCAGGACCTCCATCGGGCTGCCCTCGGCGCGGACGCGCCCCTGATCCAGCCAGATCAGGCGCGAGCACCATTGCGCCAGAATCCCGGCCTGATGGCTGGCGAGCACCAGAATATCCGCGTGGCGCACCATCGCCTCGACCCGGTGTTTGGCCTTGTCCATGAACCCGGCGTCGCCGGCCAGAATCCATTCGTCCATGATCAGGATTTCGGGATGCACGGCGGTCGCCATCGCGAAAGCCAGCCGCACGACCATGCCTGAGGAATAATTGCGCACCGGCAGGTCGAGAAACTGGCCAAGCTCGGAGAAATCCTCGACATCGGCTTCCAGCCGGGCGATGTCGGCTTTCCCCATGCCCAGGAAATAGCCGCGCAGCCGGATATTTTCCCAGCCCGTCAGATCGAGATTCATTCCCTGGCCGGGATCGAGCAGGGAGGTCAGCCGCCCTTCCATCGACAGCGACCCGGAAGCGGGCTGATAGATGCCGGACAGCGTCCGCAGCAGGGTGGTCTTGCCGGAACCGTTCGAGCCGACGAGCCCGAGCCGGTCGCCCGAGCGCATGGTGAAGGAAATATCCCGCAGCGCCTGCACGACCAGGCGTTGCCGGTCGTCCTTGGCGAACCGGCCCGAGGCGCGGCCCAGAACGGTTTTCTTCAGCGAGCGGTTGTCGCTGTGGTAGAGCGGAAACGCCACCGACAGACCAAAGGCGGTGAGATAGGTCATCAGGCTAGACCCAGTATGCGATGCGGCCGCGGGTACGGGCGAAACCAACCGTCGCGACCAGGATCAGCACGCCGGAGACGATCAACGCCTTCCAGACCATATCGAGCGTCATCGGGGTACCAAGCAGCGGCCCGCGAACAATTTCGAGAAGATAATAGAACGGGTTGAATCGGATCAATAATTCGCCTTCCGGGTGCTTTTCCAGCAGGCTAGCATACCACATGATCGGGGTGACGAAAAACGCGATCTGCATGACCGACATGATGATCTGCGGCACGTCGCGGAACCGGGCGCAGAAGGCGCCGAACAGGATGGACATCGCGAAGGCGTCGATCAGCCAGAGCAGGAAGCCGGGAATCGCCCACAGCGAATAGAGCGACATGGACACGCCCATGATCGCGAACACGGCGACCACCACGATGATGTTGTGGGCCAGAATGATGGTGTTGCGGATCACGCTGCGCGCGGCATGAACCGTGAACGGCATCCGTATCCCCCGGATCATGGACTCTACCTGGCTGAAACAGGTGCAGCCGTCGGAGACCAGCATGTTCAGATAGTTCCACAGGATAATCGAGACGGTCAGATAGGGGAGATAGGTATGGATATCGGTGTGAAACAGGTCGGCGTAGAGAAACGCCATCGCCCCGATCATGATCGCGGTTGACAAAGTGAGCCAGAACGGCCCCAGCGCGGAGCCGCGATAGCGCAGCCTGATATCCGAAAACGCCAGCGACCAGGCGAGGCGCCACAGCTTCACGCCGCCCCGCAGATCGGTGCCGGCGAGCTGGAACCGCTGAATCCAGCCGCGATCCGCCGAGAGGGTGAACAAAGGCTGGGTTTCCGACGCCCGGATCGCGCGCTCGGTCGCCGGTAGATCACTCATGGTCACGTCTGATCACGTCCTTGAATTGGTGCGCCGCGCATCCGATCGGCCAACCCGTTGAATATGCACAGCCCGCGGGTTCTACCCATAGAGTCGGACGATAAAAAGAGCCATGACCGACATCTGACCATATGTTCATGAACGCGATATGGTGGCTGCGCCGCGCCCGGCAGCCCTGTCCGGTGGAAATAGCTTCCCCGGCCCGAGGATTCACGGCTACAAAAGCATGGATAACACCGGGGGAACGCGGATATGAGCAGTATGGTTCAAATGAGGCCCGATCCGACCTTCTATCCGTCGGCGAAGCTGGCGATGGAGGCGGCGCGCGAAACCATCGGCTACGTCGCCTTGCTGAGCAAGGACAAGAACGCGGCCGATGCGCTGGCGGTGGTCGATCTCGACCCCGCATCGTCCCGGTTCGGCACTATGCTCAACACGCTGGTGCTGCCCCATATCGGCGACGAACTGCATCATTACGGGTGGAGTGCCTGCAGCGCGTCCCTGTGCCCGACCAGCGGTCATGCGTTCAGCGAACGGCGCTATCTGGTGGTACCGGGGATACGCTCGTCGCGCATCTACATCATCGACACCAAGCCGGACCCGCGCGCGCCGAAAATCGTCAAGGTGATCGAGCCGGACGAGGTCAGGCGCAAGACCGGCTATTCCCGGCCGCACACGGTGCATTGCGGGCCGGAGGGGGTCTATATCAGCACGCTCGGCGGCAAGGGCGTCAACGGCGATGAAAGTCCGGCGGGCGTCTTCATTCTCGATTGCGACAGTTTCGAGATTCGCGGGCAGTGGGAAATCGACCGTGGCGACCAGTTTGCCCATTACGATTTCTGGTGGAACATGCCGCACGACTACATGGTCTCGAGCGAATGGGCGCTGCCGCCGCTGTTCGAGAACGGCGTGGTGCCGGAAGCGCTGATGGGCGGAAAATACGGCCACAAGCTGCATTTCTGGGATCTGCGCGGCCGCCGGCACATCCAGAGCATCGATCTCGGCGCCAACCATCAGATGGCGCTCGAAATCCGGCCGGCGCACGAACCGACCAAGGATTACGGGTTTCTCGGCGTGGTGATCGACAACACCAATCTGGAAGGCTCGATCTGGACCTGGTGGCGCGAGGGCGGCAAGTTCCACGCGAAAAAGACCGCGATCGTTCCGCCGCAGCCGGCCGACCCGGCGCTGCTGCCCGAGCTGCTGAAGCCGTTCGCCGCTGTGCCGCCGCTGATCACCGATATCGATCTCTCGCTGGACGATCGGTTTCTCTATGTGGCGTGCTGGGGAACCGGCGAGTTGCGCCAATATGACGTGAGCGATCCGATGGCGCCGAAACTGGCGGGGACGGTGAAGCTCGGCGGCATCGCGGCAAACACCGAACACCCCTCGGGCGCGGCGTTCCACGGCGGCCCGCAGATGGTCGAGATCAGCCGCGACGGCAAGCGGGTCTATTTCACCAATTCGCTGTACAGCACGTGGGATACCCAGTTCTATCCGCGCGGCGTGCCGGGGCAGATGGTGATGTGCCATGCCGACGCTGCCGGCGGCTTCAGGCTCGATCCGAATTTCAGGATCGAGTTCGGCGCCGGCTATGGCGCGCATCAGGTGCGGCTCGAAGGCGGCGATTGTTCGACCGAGAGCTTCTGTTTCGCCTCCGCATGAGCGGGGTTTCGATGATGAACCAGGCCCTGCCCTGGCTGATGGCGATCGGGATGGGGGTGTATCAGGGGGTCAATCCGCCGGTCGGCTGGCTGCGCGCGGTGGCGCGCGGGCTGGAAACGAACTCGACGCGGGCGATCCTGCTGAGCACCGCGGCGCTCGCGTTCGGGCATTTCCTGTCGATGATCGTGTTGCTGGCGCCGGTCTCGGTCGTCATCGCCGTGCTGCTCGCGGACCGGCTATCGATGATGACGCTGATGCAGGCGGGGTCGCTGGCCGGTTTCGGACTGATCGGCTTCGGCCTCTATAAAATCCTGCGGCCGCGCCATCCGAAATTCCTCGCCCGGATCAGCCCGGACCGGCCGGTGCGGTGGGCGTTCTGCATGGGGCTCACCCATTGCGGCTCGCCGGTGATGATGGCGCCGATGCTGATCAACCTGATCCTGGTGAGCGCGTGGGTGGCCGCACCATCCACCGTCGCCCCGATTTTCGGCGCCGTCCTGATCGCGCTGGCGGTGAGTGCGGCGATGGCCGTCCCGCTGTTTCTGACCGGATCGGCGGTCGCGATCGCGGTGGTCCGCCGGTTCGGACTGCGCGCGATCACGCGGTACTGGGTCAACCTCGATCTCGGCTGGGCGGTGATGTTCATCCTGATGGGAATCATGGGCCTGACGATGGGGTGAGGTGAGATCAGTCTCGCGCGCAGCTCCGAAATCCGGCCATGATGTCGCGCCGCTCCGGGGTGAAGAAATTGCGATAGGTGTTGGCGATCATCCGGCCGCGGGTCGCCCAGGCGCCGCCGCGCAGAACCTTGCGCGAGCCGAACCACGGCGCCGAATAATCCTCGTAGATGTCGGGAGCGAAGCCCGGATAAGGCGCGAACGATGTCGCCGTCCACTCCCAGACATTGCCGAGCATCTGGCGACACCCCCATGCGCTGTCGCCCTCGGGATGCGCCGCGACATCGACGGTGCCGAGCACACGCCCGTCGAGATTGGCGTGGCGCGGGCCGGGCGCCGCGTCGCCCCAGGGATAGCGGCGCTTGCGTGGGGCGAACCCCCCGGCGCCGGGTTCGGTCGCGGCGGCAGCCTCCCATTCGGCTTCGTGCGGCAGCCGCCGCCCGGCCCAGTTGCACCACGCCTCCGCCTCATGCCAATTGACATGGATGACCGGCCGGTGCGGAAGAAGGCCGATCGTGCGATCGAACTGCCGCTCGCTCCAGCCATCTTGCTGCGCGACCCAGTAGAGCGGATGATCAGCCTCGGCCGCTTCGCGCCAGCGCCAGCCCGCATCGCTCCATAAGGCGCGGCGTCGATAGCCGTCATCGGCCACGAATTCCAGGAATTGGGCGTTGGTGACCGGCGCGCAGCCGATGCGGAACGGCTCCACGGTCACCGGATGCGCCCATTTTTCGTTGTCGAACACGAAGTCTGCGCCGGGCGCCGCGCCGAGAGAAAAACTGCCGCCCGCCACCGCGACGTCGCCGTCGAGCAGTCCGGCATCGATGTCGGTGGGCGGACCGGCCGCAAGGGTCGCGAATTCGGGCGCCTTGTAGCCAAGCGTCTGGCGCGAATAGGTGAACGCCTCGCCGTGCATGTCCTCATGATAAGTTGTCAGAAGATAAAGATACGCTTCCTCCGCACTGGCGGCGCCGCCGTTCAGCCGGTTGACCATCGCATCCAGCACCCGCGCCAGGTAATCGAGCGTGCCCTGAAGCGTGGGCAGCGGCAGATCCCACCGTATGTCGTGCGGGACGGTCGAGGAGTTGTAGAGCGCATCGGCGGCATCGAGGCGCTGCGTGCGGTCGCCCAGGGTCCGCAGCGCGAAATGCTCGTGAAACCAGGCGAGGTGGCCGATCTCCCAGAGTAGCGGATTGACGATGTCGAGTGGCGGTCCCTTAAGCTGGTCGGCGTTGAGCCCGTGCACCAGTTCGAGCGTGCGGGCACGGGCGTCCACAAGGCAATCGATGAGGTGAGCGGTGGGGACAGGATCGGTCATAGCGTCTCTTTGGGCGTCTCTTTGTCCGAGCGATCGATGAAGATTAGCCTGATCACGCCGGCCCGCCAACACGCGCGCACCGGCAACCGGACCACAGCGATGCGTTGGGCGCACATTCTGCGCGGGATGGGCGCGCGCGTGACCGTAAGCACCGCCTATGCGGGCGAGAACGCGGACCTGATGATCGCGCTCCATGCGTGGCGCAGTGCCGACAGCATCGGCGCGTTCCGGGCGCGGTATCCCGATCGCAAGCTGGTGGTGGCGCTGACCGGGACCGATATCTACCGCTTTCAGCAAAGCGATCCCGAAACCACGCTGGGTTCGATGGCGATGGCGGATGCGCTGGTCGGGCTGCACGATCTGGTCGCCGACGCAATCCCCGCCCGGTTTCGGTCGAAGGTCAGAATAATTTATCAGTCGGTCCCGCCACTATCCCGCCGCCTGCCGCCGCTGCGGGGGGTTTTCGAGGTTCTGGTGATCGGTCATCTGCGCGCGGAAAAGGACCCGATGCGCACCGCCCTCGCCGCCCGCGCGCTGCCGGAGTCCTCACGTATCCGCATCGTCCACCTCGGCATGGCGCATGATGCGGACTGGGCCGAGGCGGCGCGCGCGGAAATGACGGTCAACCGGCGCTATGTCTGGCGCGGTGAGGTGCCGGGCTGGGCGGTCCGTCGCGCGCTCGCCCGCGCCAAGCTGATGGTGTTGAGTTCGGTGATGGAGGGCGGCGCCAATGTCGTCTCCGAGGCGCTGGTCGCCGGGGTGCCGGTAATCGCGTCGCGGATTGCCGGCTCGGTCGGGCTGCTCGGCGGCGACTATCCGGGCTACTTTCCGGTTGGCGACACGGCGGCGTTGACTGGATTATTGCGCCGTGCCGAGAGCGATCCGGGCTTTCTCGACGATCTCCGCGCCCGGTGCGGCGCGCGCGTACCTTTGTTCGACCCCGCGCGGGAACGCGCATCCTGGCAAACGCTCCTCGCGCAACTCACCGGCAAAGCGTGATCGGTTCGAGGGCGTCGCCCTGCGGCATGACGGTGCCGATGATGGCGGCGCGATCGTAGCCGAGGGTTCCGAGTTCGGCGAGGCACGCCTCCGCCTGCTCGGCCGGAACGCTCGCCAGAAGGCCGCCCGCGGTTTGCGGATCGAAAATGAGCGGAAACCGCTCATCCGCCGAGGCGGTTTCGATGTCGCGGATCGCGCGGCGCAGCCGGACATTCTGCGGCTGGAGAGAGCTGAAAATGCCCATCCGCACCGTGTCCAGCGCGCCGTCGAGGAACGGCAGGGACGCAAGATCGAGCGTGACATCGACCGATGATGGCCTGGTCATCTCGATCAGATGACCAAGCAGCCCAAAGCCGGTCACGTCGGTGCAGGACGTCGCCCCATGGTGGTGCAGACAAGCCGCACCCGCGCGGTTGGACTGGACCATGCTGACCAGCGCATCGTCGATCCAGCGCCCCTTGGCCTTCATTCGCATATCCGCCGCGAACAGCGTCCCGGTGCCAAGCGGCTTGGTCAGGATCAAGCGGTCGCCCGGCCGCATTCCGCCCTTGCGCATCAACCGCGCGCGGTCGGCCAGACCGTTTACGGCAAAGCCGAGACTGAGTTCGGCGCCTTCGCTGGTATGGCCGCCGACCAGTGCGCAATCCGCTGCGTTCAGTACCTCGATCGCCCCGGACATGAGCTGGAACAACTGATCCTCGACCTGCGCCTCCAACCCATAGGACACCGTGACGATGGCGAGCGCCGATTGCGGCTCGCCGCCCATCGCGAAAATATCGCCCAGGCTGTGATTGGCCGCCACTTTCCCGAAAATATACGGATCATCGACGAAGGCGCGGAAATAATCGACCGTGTGGATCATCATTTTGCCCGGCGGCACTTCGACCACGGCGGCGTCGTCGGGCGCGTCGAGCCCGATCAGGATGTCGGGCCGGCCGATCGGGCTCAACTGGCCGAGCACCCGGCTGAGCACCGTGCTACCCACCTTGGCACCACACCCGCCACAGCGCATGGCGATGGCCGAGATCTCGCCGAGTGCCGCGGCATCGGCGAGCCCGGTGGCAAATTCAGGTGGCTTGGCCACCGCCATGTCCGGCAGTTCGGAAAATTTGCGCATGAAGCGCCGGTCGATCCAGTCCTTCCATTGCCACATCGACCGCCCTTCGCGTGACCATCGGCCGCGCGAGGCGACGGCGTATCGATCGCCGGTGGAAATCAGGCTGAGGAACCGGCGTTGCGGGCGAAACGGGCGGAGCGTCCGCCCGAGCAGCGAGCGGCGCAGATTGAGCGCCAGCGGCGCGCCCTGGCGCACCGCGAACACGCCGGATTTCGGCCGGGGATGCCGGATCACCGCGGCAATGTCCCCGGCGGCGAACACGCCGGGATGCGAGACCGATTCCAGGGTTTCGTTCACTTCGATGAAGCCCTGAGCATCGAGGCTCAGGCCCGATGCGCGCAGCCAGGGCGCCGCGCCCGCGCTCGTCACCCACAAGATCTCGTCCAGATCATAGGTTTCGCCGTTCGCCCGGCGCAGCCGTCCCGATGCAACCTCGGTGATCGCCTGTCCGGTCAGCACCTGGACGTTCCGTTCCCGCAGCACGCGCTCGAAACTCCGCCGTGCGCCCGCATTATGGCCCGGAAGAATCTCGTCCGCATTGCCGAAAAGATAATAATCCAGATGATCGTCCGGCCGCCCGCCTTCCGCCAGCAATGCGCGCAGCCGATGTTGGGTCGCCAATAATATTTCAACCCCGCCGGCGCCGGTGCCCACCACGCCGATGCGCACCCGATCGCGGGTTACCAGAACCCGCTCGCGCAGCGCCTCCCACTGGGCGATGAACCGGCTGATCGGCTTGACCGGCACCACATTGCCGGCGGCGCCCGGCACGTCGGCGGTGCGCGGTGTCGAACCGATGTTGATCGAGAGAACGTCGAACCGGACCGGCGGCCGGTTGCGGCACAGAACCACTCGACCTTCAAGGTCGAGCCCCGTTACCTCGTCCTGATAGAAACGCGCCCCCGCGAACCGGCAAAGCGGGCCGAGATCGATATGCGCCTCGTCGAAGGCATAATGCCCGGCGATCAGGCCCGGCAGCATGCCGGAATAGGGTGTCTGGGCGTCCTGGCTGATCAATGTCAGGCGCACGCCCGCCAGTTTGTTCATGCCGAAGCGCTTCAGCACCGCGACATGGCTGTGGCCGCCGCCGATCAGCACAAGGTCCTTGAGGATCGCCGCATCGCCGCTCTGCATGACGGTGGTTTGTTATCGTCTGGCGGAACCGCCGTCTACGGCCGGAGGTCTCCCAGCATTGTCGGGATCAGTTCCGACACGGTGGGATGGATCGGCATCGAGCGCCGCAGGGTGGCGGATGGCGCCTTGGCGGTCATGATGCCCAGCACGCCGTGGATCGCCTCGTCGCCGCCGACGCCGAGGATCGCGGCACCCAGAATGGCGTCGGTTTCGGCATCGACCACGATTTTCATGAACCCCTGGGTTTCGCCTTTCTCGATGGCGCGCGCGATCCTGGTCATCGGCCGCGTGCCGACGCGGATTTTGCGCCCGGCCTTGCGGGCTTCGGCTTCGGTCATGCCGACCCGCCCGAGCGGCGGGTCGATATAGAGCGCGTAGGCAGTGATCCGGTCGCTGACCCGGCGCGCATCATTGTCGAGCAAATTGGCCGCGACGATCTCGAAATCATTATAGGCGGTGTGGGTGAAGGCGCCCCGGCCGTTGCAATCGCCGAGCGCCCAGATGCCCGGCACGCTGGTGCGCAACTGGTCGTCCACCACGATATAGCCGCGCTCGTCCAGTGCGACGCCCGCCTGATCCAGGCCGAGATCGTCGGTGTTCGGACGCCGCCCGACCGCCAGCAGCACGTGGGAGCCCACGATTTCCGGCGCGCCGGATGTGCAGTTCACGCCGGCGGCGATGTCGGTGCCGCGCGGCGCGAAGCTGATGCAGTCGGCATCGAGGCGGACGGCAATTCCTTCAGCTTCGAGGATGTCTTTCACTGCGTCGGACACGTCCTCGTCGTCGCGGGCGATCAGGCGCGGGCCCTTCTCGATGATCGTGACCGCGCTGCCGAAGCGGCGATACATCTGGGCGAATTCCAGCCCGATATAACTGCCCCCGACGATCACCAGATGGCGCGGTGCCTCGTCGAGTTCCAGGATGGTGGTGTTGGTGAGATAGTTCACCCGATCGAGGCCCGGCATGTCCGGGATGGCGGCACGCGCGCCCGCATTAATGAAAATGCGCGCGGCGGTGATCCGCTCATCGCCCACGCGGATCTCACGGAGCGATTCAAAGCGTGCATGATCTTGATAGACGGTGCACCGCTCCATGCCCCTTAGCCATGTTTCGACGTTCTGGCGTGACGTGCCCGAAACCGCGTCTTTCCGGGCTTTGACCGCCGCCATGTCGATTTCGACCGAACCGCCGAGCGTCACGCCGAAATCGGCGGCGCGGCGTGCCAGGTGAGCGGCATAGGCGCTGGCGATGAGCGTCTTGGTCGGGGTGCAGCCGGTATTGACGCAGGTACCGCCGAACAGCTTGCGCTCGATCAGGGCGACGGTCATGCCGGATGAGGTGAGGCGGCTGGCGAGCGGCGGTCCGGCCTGGCCAGCGCCGATGATGATGGCGTCGAAACTCCTGCTCATGCGGCAGAGATGGGCAACGCCGGGGTGTTTGACAGGGGGGACGGCACGGGCGCAGGTTTCGGAATTCCAAAAACCCTGTGGAGGAACCATGCACCTGAGCCAGGAGCAGATCGACGATTTCAACGAACAAGGCTGGCTGTTCCTGCCCGAATTGTTCGATGCCGGCGAAGTCGCCCTGCTCAAGCGCGAAGCCGAGGCGATCTATGCCCAGCAGCGCCCGGAAGTGTGGCGCGAAAAAAACGGCGCGCCGCGCACCGCCTTCGCCGCGCACACCTATAACGAGGCGTTCCGGCTGCTGGGTGCGCATCCGCGGCTAATCCGCCCGGTCGAGCGGATTTTCGGCGAACGCCTCTACATGCATCAGTTCAAGATCAACGCGAAGGCGGCCTTCACCGGCGAGGTGTGGCAATGGCACCAGGATTACGGCACCTGGAAGCGCGACGACGGGATGCCCGAGCCGAAGGCGATGAACATCTCGGTGTTTCTCGACGAGGTGATGCCGATCAACGGTCCGCTGCTTCTGGTGCCGCGCAGCCATCTAGCCGGCGATCTGGAGGCGACGCACGATGTCGAAACCACATCCTATCCGTTATGGACGCTGGACAACGAGACGGTGACGCGTCTGGTCGCCCAGGGCGGCATTGTGGCCCCCACCGGCAAGCCGGGTGGCGTGCTGATGTTCCATGGCAATCTGGTGCATGGCTCGGCCGGCAATATCACGCCCTATCCGCGCCGGATCGTGTATCTGACGCTCAACGCCGTCTCCAACTTCATTCGCACGCCGACCCGCCCGAGCTTCATCGCGCATCGGGATTTCGCACCGATCGAGCCGGTGGCGGACGATGCGCTCGGGCGCATGGCGCAAGGGTTTCAGGCGGCGGCGGAATAGCGCGCGGTGAACCTGCATCATCTGCTGGCGCAGCGCGTCGCGGCCGAAAAGCCGGTGCGTGTGGTGCTGATCGGCGCCGGAAAATTCGGCGCGATGTTCCTGGCCCAGGCGCCGCACACGCCGGGGCTGGAAATCGCCGCCATTGCCGATCTCGACCCCGATCGGGCGCGCGCGGCGTGCCTTGGCGTCGGATGGCCGGATGAATCCATCGAAGCGACCGATTTCACCGACGATGCATTGGCGGCGATCGCCCGAGCGGATGCCGAAATCGTGGTGGAGGCGACAGGCAACCCGGCGTTCGGCATCGTTCACGCGCGCGCCGCCATGGCCTGCGGCAAGCATGTGGTGATGGTGAATGTCGAGGCGGATGCGCTCGCCGGACCGCTGCTCGCGGAGGAGGCGCGGCGCGCTTGCGTGGTCTATTCGCTGGCCTATGGCGATCAGCCGGCGCTGACCGCCGAACTGGTCGATTGGGCGCGAGCCTGCGGATTCCGGGTCGTCGCGGCGGGCAAGGGCACCAAATATCTGCCGTTCTACCATACTGTCACGCCCGCGACCGTGTGGGAGCATTACGGGCTGACCGAAAATGAAGCTCGTGACGCCGGAATGAACGCGCGGATGTTCAACTCCTTCCTCGACGGCACCAAATCGGCGATCGAGATGGCGGCGATCGCCAATGCCACTGGGCTTGACGTGCCGGATGCCGGGCTGGGGTTTCCGCCCTGCGGGGTGGATGATCTGCCGCATATCCTGCGCCCCCGAAGTGCGGGCGGCGTGCTCGATCGCGCCGGCATGGTGGAAGTGGTCTCGTCGCTGGAGCGCGACGGCAGGCCGGTGTTCCGCGACCTGCGCTGGGGCGTGTATGTGGTCCTGGAAGCGCCGAACGACTACGCCGCCGCGTGTTTTCGGCAATACGGCCTCAAGACGGATGCGTCAGGCCGCTACGCGGCGATGTACAAGCCCTATCATCTGATCGGTCTGGAATTGAATATTTCCGTCCTGTCCGCCGCCTTGCGCGGCGAACCGACCGGCCAGCCGCGCGGTTTTTTGGGCGACGTGGCCGCGATCGCCAAACGGCCGCTGCGCGCGGGCGAGACGCTGGATGGCGAAGGTGGTTATACGGTCTGGGGACGGCTGATGCCGGCAGAGGCAAGTTTGCAGGCGGCCGCGCTGCCGATCGGGCTTGCCCATCACGCCCGCCTGCTTCGCGATGTCGCGGCGGGTGAAACCGTGCGCTGGGCCGATGTGGACCTGCCGGCTCATGACGCGGCATCGCGAACCGCGATCGACGCACGGCGCTGCATGGAGCGCCGCTTCGCCGGCGCGCATCACGGCGGCACCGTCGTACCCGCAATGGTATAAGGCGCTATCCCCTATTTCTCGACGAAGGCTTTCTCGATCACATACTGGCCCGGCCGCGCCAGGCTGCCTTCGACGAAATCCCGGCTGTCGAGGAATCCGGTCATGTCGGCGAGAAAGGCCGGACTGCCGCACAGCATGACCCGGTCCTGCGCCGGCGCGATCGGCGCCAAACCGCGCGCCGCGAGGGCGGCGCCCGATTCGAGCAGCGCGGTGATCCGCCCGGTGGTGGCGAACGCCTCGCGGGTGACCGTCGGGATATAGATCAGGTGCTCACGGATCTGCTCGCCGAGAAATTCGTGGCACGGCAAATCCTCGGCGATGAAGTCCCGATAGGCGAGGTCGCCGATATGCCGGACCCCGTGCATCAGGATCACGGTCTCGAACTGGTCGTAGGTTTCCGGGTCGCGGATGATGCTGAGGAACGGCGCGAGGCCGGTGCCGGTCGCGAGCAGGAACAGCCGCCTTCCCGGCGTCAGCCCATCGAGCACCAGGGTTCCGGTGGGTTTGCGCCCGATCAGGATCGGGTCGCCCGGCTTGATCTGCGCCAGCCGCGAGGTCAGCGGGCCGTTCGGCACCTTGATGCTGAAGAATTCCAGACTATCGTCGTAATGCGCGCTCGCCATGCTGTAGGCGCGCGATATCCTGCGCCCTTCGGCTTCCAGCCCGACCATGGTGAACTGCCCGCTGCGAAACCGGAAGCCCGGATCGCGCGTGGTCGAAAAACTGAACAGCGTGTCGCTCCAGTGGCGCACGCTGATGACGGATTCGGTTTGCTGCTCGGCCATGATTGCCCCTTAGCATAGATGGGAAATATTGCCTTATCGCTGGGGCGCGTTCCGAACAGAACAGATATGCCGTCCGGCGGTCGGGGGCGGGCGATCAATTGTTCTGGTTGCGTTCGCCCTGCTGAGTCATCGAATGGCTTGGCTTTGAGCTGTAAGGCGAGTTGATGCTCTGGTGCTGCCCCGTCCCCGGCGTCGACAAAGGCTGAGTGGTTTGGTGGCGCTCACCCTGCTGCGCCATCGAATGGTTTGACTTTGAATTGTAAGAGGGATTCTGGGCCGGACCCTGGGTCACGGTCGCGGCGAACGCCGAACACGTCATCAGAACCGAAAACGCCGCAACGCTTGTCAACATCGATCGTGTCTTCATGGTCTATTCCTTTTGCCAAATCAGAGGATTCCCAATTTGGGGGCCTATGATGAAGAACTCCTGGAAGCTTCGTGTATTTAAGGAGTGTCGAGCCGTAAGGTATAATGAATATGGTATACCAGATATGCCTTAACGTGAATGGCCGGGGTAAAGTCGAGCCCGTGTATCAGACTGACGAAATCGTGGTCAGACCGGGTCCCAGCTGAACACGTCCGGGCTGCGGTCGAGCGGCGGCAGCGAGGCGCGCAGGGCCGGATAGGCGTGTTCGGCGATCAGCTTCGGGGTCCAGCCTTCGCCGCGATGCACCGAGCGGATCGGCCGGCTCTGGCTCATCAGCAGAATCTCGTTGTGTCTTGCCGCGAAAACCTGGCCGGTCACGTCGCGCGCGGCCTCCGAGGCCAGGAACACGGCGAGCGGGGCGTTCTTGTCGGGCGTCATCTGCCGCAGCTTCGCCACCCGCGCCTTCTGTTCCGGCGTTGCGGCCGGAATCGAGTCGGTCATCCGGCTCCAGGCGAAGGGCGCGATGCAGTTGGAGCGCACCTTGTAGCGCTGCATGTCGAGCGCGATCGATTTCGACAAGGCGACGATGCCGAGCTTGGCCGCCGAATAATTCGCCTGCCCGAAATTGCCGACCAGACCGGAGGTGCTGGTCATATGCACGTAGGCGCCCGATTCCTGGCGCCGGAAATGCTCGGCGGCGGCGCGGCTGACGAAGAAACTGCCGTTCAGATGGACGTTGATCACCGCGAGCCAGTCTTCCGGCGCCATTTTATGGAAAATCGCGTCGCGCAGGATGCCAGCATTGTTGACCACGATGTCGATACGGCCGAACGCATCCAGCGCCGCCTGCACGATGCGCTGCGCCGAGTGCCATTCGCCGACGCTTTCGGCGCAGATCGCTGCGGCACCGCCGCGCTGCTCGATGATCTGCTTGGTCTGTTCGGCCGGGGTTCCCGATCCGCCCGCGCCGGTCAGCGACACGCCGATATCGGCGATGAGCACCGAGGCGCCCGCCAGCGCCATGGCCAGGGCGATCTCGCGGCCAATGCCGCCGCCCGCGCCGGTGACGATCGCGACCTTGCCATCCAACATCCGCTCTGCCTGCATCATGTTTCCTTTTTTCCGTATCCGGGCGGTCAGCCCGGCAGCCCCAGCACGGTCCGGGCCAGGATGTTGCGCTGAATCTCGTTCGATCCGCCGTAGATCGTCACCGGACGCGCCTGCAGGAACAGGCCGGCGGGGTTGAGATCGCGGTTGCCCTCCATCGGCTCCAGTAGCCCCGCATTCTCGGCGGCGATCTCCAGCATCGTGTCGGTGATCCGCTGATAAAGCTCGCTCTGATGCAATTTGAGCATGGAAGCATCGGCCCCCGGCATCTCGCCGCGCCGCAGGATCTCCAAATAGGTTTCGTAAAGCGATGTATGATCGGCGAGGTCGAGCCGCAGGCCGGTATAGCGGTCCTGGAAGACGGGATCGTCCCAGCCCCCCATGCGCTGCGCCAGCAGGCGCAACCGCCCGAGCGCATAGGCCGACTGCTTCGGCGAGCCGATCATGACCCGCTCGAAGCCGAGCAGCGCCTTGGCCATGGTCCAGCCCTGGTTCACCGCGCCGACGAGATTGTCGTGCGGCACGCGCACGGTGTCGAAAAACACCTCGCAGAACTCGTCGTGCAGGTCGAGATTGACAATCGGTCGCACGGTAACGCCCGGCGCATCCATCGGGACCAGGAAAAAGCTGATGCCCTCCTGCTTCTTCGCGGCGCGGTCGGTGCGCGCGAGAACAAAGATCCAGTTTGCGTCGTTGGCCAGCGTGGTCCAGGTTTTCTGCCCGTTCAGCACCCAGTCCTCGCCCTCCCGCACCGCCGTGGTCGCGACGCTGGCGAGGTCGGAACCGGCATTCGGCTCACTATAGCCCTGGCACCAGATATGCTCGCCCGACAGAATTTTCGGCAGGAACCGGCTCTTCTGCGCTTCGGTGCCGTAGCGGATGAGCAGCGGGCCGAGCATGACGATGCCGTGGTCGTTGGTGCGCGCGACGCCGTGGCGTTCATATTCGTCGAGCATGATGAGCTGTTTCGCGGCCGAAAGCCCCATGCCGCCATGTTCGCGCGGCCAGCCCGGCGCCAGCCATCCTTTCTCCGCGAGCTTCAGATACCAGACCTTGTTGTCCCGCCAGTGCAGGCGCTTTGGCGGGTTGCGCAGCTCCGGCGGATAGGCTTCGCGGAGCCAGCGCCGCACCGCGAGTCGGAAATCCTCGTCGTCGAGCGCGTTCAAGTCAGTCATGGTCCGTCTCCGGCAGAAGGCGCGCATAGCGTGCGCGGTGCTCGGCGGCGCTGCCGTGCAGATTGGCCAGCACCATCGCCTTGCGCAGATAGAGACCGATATCGGCCTCGTCGGTGTAGCCGATCGCGCCATGCAACTGGATCGCCTGGCGCGTCACCAGCATCGATGCCGTGGCCGCACGGGCCTTGGCCCGCGAGACAGCAGCCGCGCGTGGCGCGGCCGGGCCGGCGGAATCAAGCGTCGCGGCGGCGCTCTCGACGCTGGCACGCGTGAGGGCGATCTGAATGCCGAGATCCGCCGCGCGGTGCTGCAGCGCCTGAAAACTGCCGATCGGCCGGCCGAATTGCCGGCGCGTGCACAAATAGTCGAGAGTCAGCGCGAAACTCCGCTCCATCGCGCCGAGCAGATAGGCGGCGAGCGCCAGGGCCGCCTCGTCCAGCGCCTCGTCCACCGCGTCTTCCGTCGCAGCCGCGACCGCCTCGGCCGGCGCATCGTCGAGCGAGAGCGTGCCGAAATGCCCGCCATCCTGGGTTCCGGCGATCTCAAGCGAAACGCCGGGCGCGTCGGCGCGCACCAGCGCGAGGCCATCATGTGTCGTAACCAGGAAGGCATCGGCACAGCTTGCCATCGGCACGAACAGCTTGCGGCCGGTGACGCGCCCGTCGCGCAGCGCGGCATCCCGCCCGGCGGCGATCGCGCCGGCGCGTTCCTGCCAGGCCGGCAGCACGATCCGCTCCCCGGCGAGCAGCGCTTCCAGCGCTTCGCCCCGCAGCAGCCGGGCCGCAAACGCGCCCTGGATCAGCGGCTCAGGGACCAGCCCGCGCCCAAGCTCCTCAACCAGGGCGCAGAATTCAGCCATCCCGAGCCCCGAGCCGCCTTCCGCTTCCGGCAGGCGCAGCCCCGGCCAGCCCATCGCGCACATCTCCCGCCAGACATCCCGATCGATGCCAGGCGCGCCGGAGCGCAGCGCCCGCACCCGGCGGAGATCGCCCGGCGGCACCACCGCCCCGGCGCTGTCGCGGATCATCCGCAGGTTTTCCGACCGGTCGGCCGCCACGCTCACCGTTTCGGCCCTCCGTCCGGCGCGCGCTCGAACACGGCGTGTCCGTTGTTCACCACGATCTCGTCGCGTTCCAGGACGCGGGCTCGGAAGGAACCGTCCCGCCAGATTTCGGTGCGAATCGTCTCGCCCGGCAGCACCGGTGCGGAAAACCGCAGATCGAGGCTGCGGAAAGCGGTGGTGTCGTAATCCCCCAGAACGCGCAGCAGCGCATGGGCGACGACGCCAAGCGTGCACAACCCATGCAGGATCGGGCGCGGAAACCCTGCTTGCTCCGCAAAGGTGGGATCGGCATGCAGCGGATTGTCATCGCCATTCAGGCGGTAAAGGAGCGCCTGCTCCGGCCGGGTCGGCAGGTCCACGACGAATTCGGGCGCGCCCTCCGGCATCGGATGCGCCGGGCGCACGGGGCCGGACGGACCGCCAAATCCCCCATCGCCGCGCAGGAAGGTGGTGCTGCGCGTTAGCGCCAGCACATCACCGCTGGCGGCGTCGATCACCTGTTTCTCCGAATAGAGCAGCGCGCCGCGCCCCGCGCCCTTGTCCACCAGCCCGGTGATGCGGGTGCGGCCGATGACCTCGCCCTCCACCGGCAGCGGCCGGAGAATTTCCACGCTCTGCTCGCCGTGCACCACCCGCACGGCGTCCACGCCGGTACGCGGGTCGAGCAGCCAGAAGCCGGGATGGCCGAGCACGACAGGCATCGACGGCAAAACGCGCAACGTCCGGTGCTGATCGACGAAGTCGAGCTGCCGCGCGTCGAGCGGGTCCTGCCCGAGCCCTACCGAGAGCGCGTAGAGAATCGTGTCCCGCCGTGTCAGGCGCTGCCGGACATCCGGGATCGGGAAATTCAGAAGGTGGTCGGGATTGATCGTCATGGCGGTGCCTCCAGCTCCAGAACGGCATCGAGCGCGTAGGCCCCGCCACTATCCGGCATCGCGAGCACGGGGTTGAGCTCAACCGACAGCAGGCGCGGTCCGGCCCGGTGCGCGAAAACCGACAGCCGGGACAGCATCCGGCCCAGCGCACCGAGATCGGCGGGCGGCCTGCCGCGCGCGCCAAGCAGGAGCGGTGCACCACGAATACCGCTAATCATGTCCATCGCCTCCGCCTCGCCGAACGGGCAGCGGCGAAACGCGACATCGCGCAGGATTTCGACGAAAATACCGCCCAGGCCGAACATCGCGACCGGGCCGAAGACCGGATCGCGATGAATGCCGAGGATGCATTCCACGCCGCCGCGCAACTGCTTCGCCACCAGGACGCCGTCGATCCGCGCGGACGGCGCCGCCGCCTTCGCGCGCGCCAGCAGCGTGGCATAGCCGGCCCGCACTTCGGCTGCGTCACTGATATCGAGCAGCACGCCGCCGATTTCGGATTTGTGCTGAATATCGGGGGACAAAATCTTCATCACCACCGGAAAGCCGAGCGCCGCCGCCGCGGCAACCGCCGCTTCGGCGCTTGCACAGCTTTGTTCCGGCGCCGCTTCGATGCCGATTGCCGCGAGCAGCCGCTTGGCTCCGGCTTCGTCCGGCGAGCGATCCGGCAAGTCGATTGCGGGAACCGCAGGCAGCTTGCTGCCCGGACCGCGCGCGAAGGCGGCGCCGAAGCGGCCCATCGCATGAATCGCGACCGTCGCGCGGGTCGGGTCCTCGAAAACCGCGAAGCCGTCCGCCTCGTATTGCGCGACCAGTTCGGGCGACGCGAGAACCGAAAGAATATAGAGCCGGTCGGGATGACGGTCGCGGACCCGGCTCAGTTCGGCGCGCAGCCGCGGCGCGATAGACTGCGCGCCGCCGGTATGGGTGAAAAACGCGAGCACGGAACTGTAGCCGCCCTCGTCCACCATGGCTTCAGTGAACTGGCCGACCAATGACATGTCGTTGAACACATGCGCCGTGCAATCGACCGGGTTCGCCGGTGCCGCGAACGGCAGCAGGGTTTTGAGGCGTGCCTGGGTCTCCGGCGGCATCAGGGGCATCTCCAGCTCCAGGGTCTCCGCCGCATCGCTGACCAGCACGCCGGCGCCACCGCTGACCGTAATCATGCCGAGCGTATTGCGCATGGGGTAGATACGGCGCGTCGCGAGATAGGCGATGTCCAGCATCTCCTCGGTGTTGCGCGCACGCACCGCACCGAACTCCGCCAGCACGGCGTCGGTCACCGCGTCGTTCCCCGCGATCGATGCCGTGTGGGACCGCGCGGCCGCCTGCCCGCGCTCGCTTCGCCCGACCTTCATGACCACCACAGGCTTGTGCGCAAGCCGCGCCGCCTCCAGCGCAGCCATGAAGCTGGCCGAGCAGCGGATGCCTTCGGCATAGACGGCGATGACGTCGGTGTCCGGGTCGCGGACCATCCAGCCGATCACTTCGCCAACCGTCACGTCCGCCTCGTTTCCGGTGGTCACGCAGATCGGCGCGCCGATCCGCCGGTCCCGCGCGGCGGCGAAAACATGTGTGCCATAGGCACCCGACTGGCTGACGATGCCGATACGGCCGGGCAGCGGATATCCGGTTTCGAGACTGGCGGAAAATATTCCGTAAAACCCGATGCGCGCGTTGAACAGGCCGAGGACGTTGGGGCCGAGCAGCCGCATGCCGTGAACCCGCGCCGCGGCCAGGAGACGATCCTGCGCCGCCGCGCCATCCGCGCCGGTCTCGGCGAAGCCGGCGGCAAACACGATCGCCGCCTTCACGCCGCGCGCACCGAGATCGGCCACCGCCTGCTCCGCCGCCGCGCCAGGGACGGCGACGATCGCGACGTCGGGCACGCACGGCATGCTCGCGACCGAGGGATAGGCCGGCAGCCCCTGGATTTCCGTCCGGTTCGGATTGACCGGCAGGATCGCGCCCTGGAAGCCGGCATCGCGCATATAGGCGATCGGCCTTCCGCCGATCCGTGTTGGATCGGTGGATGCCCCGATGATCGCGACCGAGCCCGGCGCGAGCAGCGCATCGAGCCCGATATCCCGATTCATTGCGTCACCGTTGCGGCGCTGCCGAGCAGCGCCGTTACTTGGCTCGACAAAGTGCCGCCATTGCCATGGCACAATGCAACCTCGCAGCGCGGAAGCTGCCGTTCACCGGCATCGCCGCGCAACTGGGTGACGGCCTCGATAATCAGAAACATGCCGTACATGCCGGGATGCACGCAGGAGAGTCCGCCGCCATTGGTATTCACCGCGAGGCGCCCGCCCGGCGCGATCGCGCCGTCCTGGACGAAGCGCCCGCCCTCACCTTTCGGACAGAAGCCGAGATCTTCAAGGAACAGGATCGTGTTGATGGTGAACGCATCGTAGAGCATGACCAGATCGACATCGCCAAGCGCGAGACCGGCCATCTCGAACGCGCGCGGACCGCTTTCCGCCGCCGCGGTGACGGTCAGATCGCGCATCTGCGCGATCGAGCGATGCGAATGCGCTCCGGCGGCACCGAGCAGGAAGGCCGGCTTTCGCTTCAGGTCGCGGGCGCGGTCGGCGCGGACCATCACGCAGGCGCCGCCGCCATCGGTGACGAGGCAGCAATCATATTTGGTCAGCGGATCGCTGATCATCCGGCTCGACAGCACGTCTTCGCGCGACAGCTTGCCGCGCGCAAACGCATCGGGATTCCAGTTCGCCCATTGCCGCGCGGCGACCGCGACCTCCGCCAGCATCGCGCGCGTGGTGCCGTATAGGTGCATGTGCCGGCTCGCCGCGAGCGCATAGGCAGTGATCGGGTGGCGCGGCCGGTACGGCGCCTCGTGCCATTGGGTTTCGCTCATCGACACCAGGCGGCCGCTGGCGGTGCGCTGATTCGACCCGTAGCAGATCAGCGCCACATCACACAGCCCGGCATCGAGCGCGAGCGCCGCCTGCAGAAGATGCATCTCGAAGGATGCGCCGCCGATATTGGTGCCGTCGAAAAATCGCGGGCGGAGTCCGAGATATTCGGCGACCGACAGCGTCGGGAACGCGTGACTGCTGGTCGCGGCGAAAATGCCGTCGATATCCGCGAGGCTGAGGCCGGCATCGGCGATCGCCGCCAGCGACGCTTGGGCAAGCAGTTCCATGGCGGTGCGGCCCGGCGCCTCGCCCAGCCCGGCGGTTCCGATCCCGACGACGGCACTACGTCCGCGCAATGCATGCGCCATTTATTCCGGCTCCTTGAGCACATCGAACACCACGAACGGCTCGTCGCCCTCGGCAACGATCCGGGCCATCACCCTGGTGCCGATCGCGACGCTCTCGACGCCGTCGATCCGGCTCATCAGGCGTGGACCTTCATCCAGTTCGACGAGCGCGACATTGTAGCTTTCGTCCCGGCCGCGATTGACGGTGATGGCATGGACAATGCCGGTTCCGGCCGCCGCCACCCAGGCAAGATCGGTCTCGCCGGTTTCCGGCACGGCAACGCGCGGATAGAATATATAACGTCCTGTGGACCGGCTGCGCTGGATCATGAACCGACCGGCACGCAGATGCTCCCGATACTGTGCCTCGGGCCCGTTATCGCTGGCGGCTGTGCTGGTCATCCATCCCCCGATCCCGATGAAGTTCCGGCGTGAAGCCGATTTTCCTGATCTTCGATTGGCCTATAATTCTCATTGAAGAATGACAATCTCCATAGGGAATTTTGTGTTTCTATATCGAAGGCAATTCGCCGGTCCGGCGCACCCCCAGGGTGACGATCAGGATGGCGCAGACGACCATGAGCCCGGCGAGCAATCCGAAGACGCCGCGCGCACCCCAGCCCGCCATCGCCGCCAGCACGACGTAAGGCGCGATCATGCCGCCGATATGGCCGCCGCCATCGGCGATGCCCATGGCCGATGCGCGAATCCGGGTCGGAAATATCTCCGACGTATAGATGTAGCCCACGCCCGCATTGAACAGGATGTTCAGCGCGACGAGCAGGGCGCCGATCACCATGGCGGTACCGCTCCGGCTGGTCGCAAGAACCGCAAGCCCGATGGTGTAGGTGATGCTCGACAGGCCGAGCAGATAGCGCCGCGGAACCCGATCGAGCAGAAGCAGCGGCAGGGCCGCGCCGACCGGAAACGCGAGATCGCCCAGGGCGGTGTAGAGCAGCCCGTGCGGCTGTTGAATCGTCATCTTGTCGAGAAGAACCGTGCCGAATCCGAGAAACGCATAGGTCGCGACATAGAACAGGGTCCAGTAGGTCGTGACCACCAGAACGCGCGACAGATAAGGCGGCCGGAACAGATCGAGGAATCGAACCGACATGGCACTTGCCGGCAGCACCGCCTCGGCCACCGGAGGAATGCTCGCGATCGTCATGCCCCGCGCGCGCAGCACCGCCTCCATCCCCGCAACGATCCGTTGCGCCTCGCCGTAGCATCCCTTGGCGGCCAGCCAGCGTGGCGATTCCGGCAGAAAGTAGAGCAATGCGGCGGGAATCAAGGCCAGCACGCCGAATCCGAGCACCAGCCGCCAGCCGATCTCGCCGGCGGACAGCAACGCCATCGCGACGAACGGCGTCACCGCATCGCCGATACCGCCGGCGATGATGTTGCGCTGAATGTTACGTCCGCGCTGTGCACTCGGCGATAATTCGTTGATCATCGTCGCACTCAGCGAAATCTGCGCCCCGATGCCCATGCCGCTGAACAGCCTGAACACCGCAAGCGACGCGATGTTCCAGGACAGGCCGCACAGCACGGAGGATGCGGCGAGCAGAAGCATCGTCACCAGCAGGGTGTTGCGCCGGCCCCACGAATCCGCGAGATGCCCCAGGATGACGGCCCCGATGATGTAGCCGATCAAACTCGTCGTCAGCGGCAGCGCCTCTTCCGCGCCGCTCAGGTGCAGCGCATGCGCGATATTCGGCAATGTCGCGCCGATCGCGATGATGTCGTAGAACGAGAAGAAATATGCCGCGGCAAACACTGCTTTCCCAGCAAGCGTCAGCCCCCAGGCCGGCAGCCGGTCGATCCTGGCGCCGATTTCCGCCGCGCGGTCCTCATCGGCATGAGTCATGGTCGCACTGTTCATTTATCTCCCTTTGCGGCAAAATGGTTCTGCTTCTGCTTGCGGCCCCGAACAGGTTGTTACCTGGAAACCGTCTGTCCTATTCTGGACAGAATCGCATCGCCTCCTCGATCGGCATCGTCCGCGCCTCGACGATGGCGCGCAGCGCCTCCGCATCGGGCCCTCTGTCCTCCAGTGCGAGCGGGTCGAATGGCATCAGCCGGTGCCGGACGACCAGGTGGCCGAGGGCGAGGCGCTGGAAATCCGGCGCCATCCGCGCGGCTTCCCAGGCCATGAAGACGGCGCTGCAGAGATGGTACAGGGCGCTGCCGGCCTGGCGGACCCGCTCCGTATCCTGGCGCTCGGCAACCCTGGTGACGGCACCGATGGTTTTGCCGATCAGGCGCCGCATCAGCGCGTCACTTGGCTCCGGCAGCGCCGCCTCGTCGAGCAGCCTGGCCAGATAGGCCGAGAGCGGCTCGAGGCAGGCTTCGCGGCGGGCGGCGCGCGCGATATCGAGCGCTACGATGTTGCTGGTGCCTTCCCAGATCGATCCGAGATGCGAATCGCGCACCAGCCTCGGATCGGACCATTCCTCGATGTAGCCGACCCCACCACGGACTTCCATCGCATCACCGGTCACCCGGCGCGCGTCGCGGCAGGCCCGGAACTTGATCAACGGGGTGAGAATGCGGACCAACTTGGCGGCCTCGGCATCGCCGGCATCGGCGCGATCGAGGCAGCGCGCGGTATGCATGAACATCGAGCGCGCTTGCTCGGCCGGCAGCAGGATTTTCGTCAGCTGCCGGAGCATCAGCGTCATGTCGGCCAGCTTCTGGCCGAAAGCGTGCCGCTCGCGTGCGACATGCAATGCCTCGGTCGCGGCGCGCCGCATCAGCCCGGCGGCGCGAACGCCATTGGACAGGCGTGACATGTTGATCATGTCCGCCATCTGATGAAACCCGCGACCGACCTCGCCAATCAGATAGGCCAAGGCGCCATCGAGCACGATTTCGCCGCTTGCCATCGAACGGCTGCCGAGCTTGTCCTTGAGACGGACGATCCGGTAGGAATTCCGCGCGCCGCCCTCCAGCACCTTCGGCATCAGGAACAGCGCGATCCCGGCAATGCCGTCGGCGGCACCCTCGGGCCGCGCCAGAACCATCGCGAGATCCGCATCGGGGTTAGAGCAAAACCATTTTTCGCCGTAAAGGCGCCATTCCCCGCCTTCGCGCACGGCGCGCGTCGCGATCCGGGCGACATCGGAGCCGGCGGCCTGCTCGGTCATGAACATCGCGCCCTGAAAAGCGGTGTCCGAATCGCGCGAAATCAGAAAGGGCAGATAGCGCCGGACCAGTTCTTCCGAACCGAAACGGCGCAGGGTCCGGGCCAGCGAGTCGGTCATGCTGAGTGGGCAGCAAAGTCCGAACTCAGCCTGGACGAAAAGAAAGGTCAGCGCATATTTGACCAGCGAAGGAATTCGCTCGCCGCGATGGCTCATGCCGGCAAGCCCCAGCTCGCCGAACGCAACGCGTTCAAGCGCCGTGTAGCTCGGATGCTTGACGATGCTCTGGATCGCCTCGCCCCGGCGGGTGCGATGCCGCAGAACCGGCGGGTTTTTGTCGGCGGTCAGAGCCCATTGGTCGAGCTCGTCGGAGGCGCGCTGGCCGAGATCGATCAGCGTCGGCTCAAGCGCCGAAAACCGGTCTTCCCCGAGATAGAGCCTGAGCAGGCCGGAGAAGACCGGATCACTGCGATAGAGATTGATCCCGCTGGCATCGGGAACGTTGTCATGTCCCGCCTGGGGTAGCGTCATCGGATGATCCATGCGCCAATCTCCTTGCCAAGGCCGAATATCGCCGGCTTCCCACCCGGTTCCCCCACCATGGGATGCCGCGTTCCGACCGGTTCGCGAGCAGGTCCGATGGCGATGACCTGCCAGGGACGATCTGCCCGTGATGGCCGCGCAGCGGCGAAAATCCATTGCATTTCACCTGAAAACGGCTCATATCCTTCTCCATAAAGAATGTCAATCGGAATCAAGAATGAAGTCGGAAAACAAAGTGCAGGGCGAAGTTGGCGCAGTCGTCCACGCGATCCGCATTCTCCGCCATCTGGCGGCAACGACGACTCCGCTCGGCGTCGCCGCCATCGCGCGCGAGACCGGCATCAATCCGAGCACCTGCTTCAATATCCTGCGAACCCTGGCGCGCGCGCGCTTCGTCGCGTTCCGGGACGGCGACAAGACCTACACGCTCGGGATGGCGGTGGCGGAACTCGCCACCGGGCTGGTCGGGCTGCGCCATGCCGAGCTGATCCGGCCGGAGCTGGAACGGCTCGCGCTCAATTACGACATGCTCCTGGTCCTGTGGCGCATCAGCGAGGACGGCCATATCGCCCTGATCGACCGCGCGCATAGCGAAACGGCGGTGCGTGTCGAGATGCGCCTCGGGCTGCGTCTGCCCGCGCTGGTCGGCGCCGTCGGGCGCTGCGTCGCCGCGGCGCTCGACCTGCCGGTAGCCGAATTGCGGCGGCGCTTCGCCACGCTCCGCTGGCAGAACCCGCCGACCTTCGAAAGCTACCGGGCCGATATCGCCCGCGCCGGGATCGACGGCTGGGCGATCGACGACGGCCAGCTCTATCGCGGCCTGCAGACGGTGGCGTCGATCGTTACCGACGAGACCGGGCAGCCGCGCTTCGGCCTCAGCGGCATCACCATCGCGGACCAGCACGGGCACGAAATCCTTGTGCGGCTCGGCGCCGATCTCCACGAGGTCGCCACCATCACCAGCGCGTCGCTCTACCCGTCCGTCTCTCGCATCGCCGGAATGCTGCAATCGTAGGTGGTGCCGGGTGAGGGATTTGAACCCCCGGCCTTCGGTTTACAAAACCGCTGCACTACCGCTGTGCTAACCCGGCATCAGGTCGCTTCTTATCACGACAGCCTCCCGGTTCCACCCCTTGCAGGCCCGGCCAACCCGGTTTATACGCCCGCCATTGCCGGTGGGGCCATAGCTCAGTTGGGAGAGCGCCTGAATGGCATTCAGGAGGTCGGCGGTTCGATTCCGCTTGGCTCCACCAATTAAATCAATGATTTTTACCCCCTCTTGTATACAGGGCATTTGTCATTGCCCCCCGGCGGACCCGGTGAGCAGGCACAGTGTGACGAGTTTAAGCTCATCACACTCAACTCTTTGTTTGGGCGCGCAATTAAACGGCTGTGCTGGATCGCTCCGCGATGCCATCAAATGCCGTATTGCCAAGTGTTCCGTTTCGGAAATTCATAGCACGCTATCGGGCAATGCAAACGAATTTCCGAAACGATAGAACTTTACAACAAAATTACGCGGATCGGCGCCGAAGGACAATCGGATATGTGGGCAGGTCAGTCGCCGCTACTCGGCCGGACCACCAGGTTGGAGGATGGCAAATGGCATTCCTGTGCGGCGGAGGTGACGGCACCATTATCCACCCGATCATAAACCACCTGCACGTGATTGCTGATCGAATTGGTCGACGAATTCGCCGTGATATCGCCGCTTTGCAGGCTCGGCGCCGCGACGACATACACCGTGCCGCCCAGCTTTTTCTGCAACTGGCTCTGACAATAGAGCACGGTCTGGCGGGAGGCCGGCTTCAGCCCCGACAAAAACGTGGCATTGTCGGCCTTGGCGGCACTGGCGGTTGTGGGGGCGCCGCCCATCCCCGAGGAGCAGGCGGCGAGAAGAAGGGCGGCCGGCAGGCCGAAGAATGTCAGTTTTGTCATGCCGTGACGATAACGCGGCGCGCATGGATTGCAACGAAAAAGGCGCAGCCGGAGCCGCGCCTTTCGCTAACCTCAAGCGTTCGTGAGATGGTCAGGCGGCCTGATCGGCCGCCTCACCCTCACCTTCCTTGGCTTCCGGCTTCGGCCCGCTATCCTGCCCCTTAGCCGCTGGATCGCGCTCGACCAGTTCAATCACCGCCATATCGGCGGCGTCGCCGTAGCGCATTCCAGCCTTGAGCACGCGGGTATAGCCGCCCTGCCGCGCCTTGTAACGCTCGGCCAGGGTGGCGAACAATTTGCTCACGATCACGTCGTCGCGCAGCATCGCGTGGGCCTGACGGCGCGCATGCAGCCCGCCGCGCTTGCCCAGAGTGATGAGTTTCTCCGCGACCGGCCGGAGCTCCTTGGCCTTCGGCAGGGTGGTGGTGATCTGCTCGTGCTTCAGCAGGGCCACCGCCATGTTGCGGAACATGGCAGCGCGGTGGGACGTGGTGACACCGAGTTTACGTCCTGCAACACCGTGACGCATTTGGGTTACTCCAGATCAGAAAAAAGTCGAAACCAACGACAAAGGCGAAAGCGCGATCAGAACGGCTGGTCGGACCGCTTGATCAGATCCTCGATATTCTCGGGCGGCCAGTCAGGCACCGACATCCCGAGGCTGAGCCCCATGGCGGTGAGCACTTCCTTGATCTCGTTCAGCGATTTGCGGCCGAAATTCGGCGTGCGCAGCATCTCCTGCTCGGATTTCTGCACCAGATCGCCGATATAGACGATATTGTCGTTCTTCAGGCAATTGGCCGACCGGACCGACAATTCGAGTTCGTCGACCTTGCGCAGCAGATTCGGATTGAACGGCAGTTCCGGGCGCGGCTCTTCCGAGCGCAGTCGCTGCGGCTCCTCGAAATTGATGAACATGCCAAGTTGGTCCTGCAGGATGCGGGCGGCCAGCGCCACCGCATCCTCGGGCGTAACCGCCCCGTTGGTCTCCACCTGAAGGATCAGCCGGTCATAGTCGGTCACCTGACCCACGCGGGTCGGCTCGATCCGGTAGGAAACCCGCCGCACCGGGGAATAGATCGCATCGACCGGGATCAGCCCGATCGGCGCATCTTCCGGGCGGTTCGCCGACGCCGCCACGTAACCGCGCCCGACATCGACGGTGAATTCCATGCCCAGGGTCGCACCGTCGTCCAGCGTGCACAGCACCAGATCGGGGTTCATGATCTCGATATCATGGCCAACCTGGATCTGCCCCGCGGTGACTTCGCCCGGCCCCTTCGCCGTCAGCGTCATCCGTTTCGGCCCGTCGCCGTGCATCCGCACCGCGATCTGCTTGATGTTCAGGACGATGTCCGTCACGTCCTCGCGCACGCCGGCGATCGAGGAGAATTCGTGCAGAACCCCGTCGATCCTCACCGACGTCACCGCGGCGCCATGCAACGAGGAGAGCAGAATCCGGCGCAGCGCGTTGCCGAGCGTCACGCCGAAGCCGCGCTCCAGCGGCTCGGCGATGATCGTGGCGGCACGCATGTCGTCGGCGCCCGGCTCGATATCCAGCTTTTCCGGCTTGCGCAGCAACTGCCAGTTCCGCTGCATCGCCAAATGCGTATCTTTCAACATCAACCCCTCCGGTCGGACGACAGCATCGCCCCTACCTTCCGAAAACCCGTAACCTCATCCACCTGGCCGCGACAACCGAGCGCGATCAGGTCGATCGGTCCTGAATCAAACGCGGCGCCGTTTGCGTGGGCGGCATCCGTTATGCGGAATCGGCGTCAGATCGCGGATCGCGGTGATCGAGAACCCGATCGTCTGCAACGCCCGCAACGCGCTCTCGCGGCCCGAACCGGGACCGCTGACCTCGATTTCCAAGGTCTCCATGCCATGCTCGCGCGCCTTTCGCCCGGCATCCTCGGCGGCGACCTGCGCCGCATAGGGCGTCGATTTCCGGCTGCCCTTGAAGCCCTGGCTGCCAGCCGACGACCACGAGATCGCGTTGCCCTGCGCGTCGGTGATCGTCACCATCGTGTTGTTGAAGCTCGCGAGCACATGCGCGACGCCCGAGCTGATGTTCTTGCGTTCCTTGCGGCGGGGGCGCGTGGCGGCTGGTTTGGCCATGAAATATCCTGTCTTTCTCGCGATCCGGCCGGCACTGCGAAGCCGGGCCGGATCAATCCGTCATCCGTGTTGCGCCCATGCGTCGAGCACGGGCCGAAGGGCTACTTCGTGACCTTCTTCTTGCCGGCGATCGCCACCGCCTTGCCCTTGCGGGTGCGGGCGTTGGTGTGGGTGCGCTGGCCGCGCACCGGCAGCCCCTTGCGGTGACGCAGGCCGCGATAGCAGCCGAGATCGACCAGCCGCTTGATGTTCATCGCGACTTCGCGGCGCAGATCGCCCTCGACCCGGTAATCCCGGTCGATCAGTTCGCGGATTTTCAGGATCTCGTCGTCGGAGAGCTGATTGACGCGCTTGTCGTCGGCAATGCCGAGCGTGGCGCAGATACTCTGCGCCTTGGTGGGCCCGATACCATAGATATAGCGCAGGCTGATCAGCACGCGCTTGTTCGAAGGGATGTTTACGCCGGCAATACGCGCCACGCTTGCTGCTCCTCGGTCTCCGGCGGCAATGCCGCTCGGACTTTTGCGTCGATGAACGGCTTGGGTTTCACGCGGCGTAGCCGCCAAACCTCGGCCTGAATAAAGCGCGGCGCCCCGCAAGGGAGCGCCGCTGATGGCGTTCATTATCGCCGGGGGACGGTTGAGTCAATCGACGGACATCAATTTTTCGTGAAACCGCCGGTCCCGCCCGCACGACCGCCGGTTTCAGCCGGCGGTGGCGGCTTCGGGCTCGGCGACCCCGGCCTGGCGCAGCGCCGCCTCGATCGCCTCGGTCACCTCGTCGAGTTCCGCCATGCCGTCGACCGCATAAAGCCGTCCTTTCGCCTTGTAATACGGCAGGATCGGCGCCGTCTGCTCGTTATAGGCGGCGAAGCGCCGCTTCACCGTGGCTTCGTTGTCGTCCGCCCGATGCACGAACTCATGGCCGCCGCATTTGTCGCAAACTCCCGGCTTCGCCGGCGGGTGGAACCTCCGGTGATAGCCGGCGCCGCAATGCGCGCAGGAAAACCGCCCGGCGATCCGCTCGACCAGCATGTCCTCGTCGACCTTCAGCAGGATGACCGCGTCGAGACCGAGTTGCTTCTCCGCCAGCATCGCATCCAGCGCCTCCGCCTGCGGCACCGTGCGCGGAAATCCGTCGAGAATGAAGCCATGCCGGCAATCGGGTCGGGCCAGCCGGTTGCGCAGCATTTCGATAATCAGGTCGTCGGAGACGAGCTGTCCCGCCTCCATCACCGCCTTCGCTTCGCGCCCCAGCGGCGTGCCCGCCTTCACCTCGGCGCGCAGCATGTCGCCGGTGGCGATCTGCGCCGCGCGATACCGATCCTGCAGGATCTTCGCCTGCGTGCCCTTGCCGGCACCCGGTGGTCCCAACAGAATGATCTTCATCGCGTTCGCGCTCTCCCACGGCCCTTTCGGATCAGGCCTTCATATTGATGTGCCAGAAGATGAGACTGGATTTGCGCGACCGTGTCCATCGTCACCGACACCACGATCAGCAGCGAGGTGCCGCCGAAATAATAGCCGGCGGCAAGATCGAACTGGCCGATCAGGAATTGCGGGATCAGACACACGATCACCAGATACACCGCGCCGATCGTGGTCAGCCGGGTCAGCACCGTGTCAAAATATTTCGCGGTGTTCGCTCCGGGCCGGATACCGGGCACAAACCCCCCGTATTTCTTGAGATTGTCCGCGGTTTCCTCGGGATTGAACACAACGGCGGTATAGAAATACGAGAAGAAAACGATCAGGGCGGCATAAAGAAGCATGTAGCCCGGCTGGCCGTTGGACAGTTCGCGCGCGAGAAACTGCAGCCAGCCCGGTCCGGTGCCGTGGCTGAAGCCGATGATCGTCGCCGGAATCAGCAGCAGCGAGCTTGCGAAAATCGGCGGGATCACCCCCGAGGTATTCACCTTCATCGGCAGATGCGATGCATCGCCGCCGAACATCCGGTTGCCGACCTGGCGCTTCGGATACTGGATCAGCACCCGGCGCTGCGCGCGCTCCATGAACACCACGAAGGCGACGACCACCAGGGCCAGCACGAAAAACCCGATCACGAAGCCGGTGGACAATCCGCCGGTCGCGCCAAGCTGCAGCACGCTCGCGATCGCCCCCGGAAACGCCGCGACGATGCCCGAGAAAATGATCAGGCTCGACCCGTTGCCGATCCCGCGCGAGGTGATCTGTTCGCCGAGCCACATCAGGAACACCGTGCCTCCGGTCAGCGTGATCACCGTGGTGATCAGGAAGAACGCGCCGGGGTCGAGCACGGCGGGGCCGACCGAACTCCTGATATGTTCCAGTCCGATCGCGATGCCGTAGGACTGCATCAGCGCGATCAGCACGGTCAGATAGCGGGTATACTGGTTGAGCTTCTGCTGGCCGGACTGGCCTTCCTTTTTCAGCGTCTCCAGCGAGGGCACCGCCGCCTGCATCAACTGCATGATGATCGACGCCGAGATATAGGGCATGATGTTCAGCGCGAACACGGTCATCCGCCCCAGCGCGCCGCCGGTGAACATGTTGAACATGCCGAGCACGCCGCCGCCGTTCTGCGCGAGCATATGCTCCATCACCACCGCATCGACGCCGGGGATCGGGATGTAGGTGCCAAGCCGGAACACGATCAGCGCCCCGAGGGTGAACCAGATCCGTTTTTTCAGATCGGTCGCCTTGGACAGCGTCTCCAGGTTCAGGCTCGATGCAAGCTGCTCAGCGGCGGACGCCATGGATATCCCTCATCAGACGGGTCGCGAACCGACCCCGAAAAAGCGAACGGCGCCCGGCCTGTGAAAACTCACGACCAGATGGCGCCGTTCGTCATATGCATTCTGCCGCAACCATGCGTGCGACGGCAAGAGCGGTTAAGCGGCGTCCTGTCCGGCCTTGGCAACCAGTGTCTTCACCGAACCGCCCGCCTGCTCGATCGCCGCGATCGCCGAGGCCGACGCGCCGGACACCTCGATCTCGACCTTCGCGCCGATCTCACCCCGGCCGAGCAGGCGAACGCCCGAAACTTTCGGGCCGCCGAACACGCCGGCCTCGCGCAGGATCGCTTCGGTGATCGGTTTGCCGGCATCGAGCTTGCCGGCATCGATCAGGGCCGCCAGCGTGCCGATATTGAGCGGCGCGTATTCGCGGCGGTTGATGTTGGTGAAGCCGCGCTTCGGCAGCCGGCGATAGATCGGGAGCTGACCACCCTCGAAGCCGTTCAGCGCCACGCCCTCGCGCGCCTTCTGGCCCTTGACGCCTTTGCCCGATGTCTTGCCCTTGCCCGAGCCGATGCCGCGCCCGAGCCGCTTGGACTTCGGCCGCGCACCCGCATTGTCGCGCAATTCATTGAGTTTCATTTACGCCAGCTCCTCGACCTTCAGGAGATGCGCGACCTTCTTGATCCGGCCGAGCGTCTCCGGCGTCGCCGCCATTTCGCGGCTTGCATGCATGTGGCGCAGTCCGAGCCCGACCAGGGTTTCCTTCTGGCCCGGCTTGCGGCCGATCGCCGATCCGGTCTGGGTGATCTTGACCCGCCTGACCGCGTCCTTCGTTGTTTCAGGCATCGACGGTCGCCTCCTTCTCGCGCTTGCCGAACAGATCGGCGACCTTCTTGCCGCGCCTTGTCGCCACGCTGCGCGGGCTCGCGCAATTGGTCAGCGCGGCAACCGTCGCCTTGACCATGTTGTGCGGGTTGCGGCTGCCGAGCGATTTCGCCACCACGTCGCCGATCCCGAGCGTCTCGAACACCGCGCGCATCGGTCCGCCGGCGATGATCCCGGTGCCGGCCGGCGCCGAGCGCAGCACGACATGCCCCGCGCCGTAGCGTCCCTCGACGTCGTGATGCAGCGTGCGGCCTTCCTTCATCGGCACCCGGACCATGCCGCGCTTGGCACGTTCCGTCGCCTTGCGGATCGCCTCGGGTACTTCCTTGGCCTTGCCGGCGCCGAAGCCGACCCGGCCCTTCTGGTCGCCCACCACGACGAGGGCCGCGAAGGCGAAGCGCCGACCGCCTTTGACCACTTTGGCGACGCGATTGATGGTAACCAGCTTGTCGATCAGCTCGTCGCCATCACGATCCCGTTCGCGCTCGCGCTCGCGGCCCCGGCCTTCTCTCGATTCCCGTGCCATGCAATGCTCCTCAGAAGTCCAAACCGCTCTCGCGAGCGGCTTCGGCCAGGGCTTTCACCCGGCCATGATACATATAAGCGCCGCGATCGAACACGACCTGGGTGATCCCGGCCGCCTTTGCGCGCTCCGCGACGAGCTTGCCGACCGCCGCGGCCGCCACCCGGTCCGCGCCGGTGCGCAACTCCACGCGCAGCCCGGCATCGAGCGAGGATGCCGCGGCGAGCGTGCGCCCGGCCGCATCGTCGATGATCTGGGCATAGATGTGCTTGCCCGAACGAAACACCGAAAGCCGGGGCCTGCCGCCGGATTTCTGGCGCAACTGATAGCGCAGCCGTTGCCGGCGCCGCGCCTCTTTGTCCTGAACAGCGCTCATTACTTCTTCTTGCCTTCCTTACGCCGGATCGCCTCGCCCTCGAACTTCACGCCCTTGCCCTTATAGGGTTCGGGCGGCCGGAACGCGCGGATCTCGGCCGCGACCTGACCGACGAGACGCTTGTCGATGCCCTCGACCTTGATCGTGGTCGGCTTCTCGCAGGTGATCTTGATGCCCTTCGGCACCGGATACACCACATCGTGCGAGAACCCCAGATTCATCACCAGGTTGCCGCCCTGCACCGAGGCGCGGAAACCCGTGCCGGTGATTTCCATGGTCTTGGCGTAGCCCTGCGACACGCCGTGAACCATGTTGGCGACGATGGCGCGGGTAGTGCCCCACATCATGCGGGACGCCGCCTCTTTCGATTTCGGCGTGACCGAGAGCTTGCCGTCCTCGACCTTCGTCTCGACCTTGTCGGACACCGGAACCGCCAGCTCGCCGAGCCTGCCTTTCGCGGTCAGAATGCCGTCGACGATCGTGATCGCCACACCCTGCGGGAGCATAACCGGATATTTACCAACGCGTGACATGATGCTGCCTCCTCAGAAGACGCGGCAGAGCACTTCGCCGCCGACATTGGCAGCGCGCGCTTCGACATCGCTCATCACGCCGCGCGGCGTGGACAGGATCGAAATCCCGAGTCCGGCATAAACGCGCGGCAACTCGCGGATCTTGGAATAGACCCGGCGGCCAGGTCGCGAAATCCGGGTGATTTCCTTGATCACCGGCTCACCCTCGCTGTATTTCAGCTCGATGCGCAACTGCGCGACACCGGGGCGCAATTCCTCCTTCGAGAAACCGCGGATGAACCCTTCGCGCTTCAGCACGTCGAGCACGTTGGCGCGCAAATGCGACGCCGGAGCGACGCACACCGTCTGGCGGGCGCGCTGGGCATTGCGGATACGGGTGAGCATGTCACCCAACGGATCGGACATCGACATGGCTTTGCCCCCTTACCAGCTCGCCTTGACCATGCCGGGGATCTGCCCGGCACTGGCCAAGTCGCGCAACGCAATGCGGCACAGCTTGAACTTGCGGTAATTGCCGCGCGAACGGCCGGTCAGCTCGCAGCGCAGCCGCACCCGCACTTTCGCGCCGTTGCGCGGCAGCCGAGCGAGTTTCAGCGTCGCGTCGAACCGATCCTCGACCGGCAGGCTGCGATCCATCACGATCGCCTTCAGCGCCGCGCGCTTGCCCTGATCGCGCGCCGCCAGCTTCGCCCGCCGATTATTCCGATTGACCTGAGAGGTCTTTGCCATCGTCTGTTACCCTCCGGAACCTGCCGGCATGACCCGGCGGTTTTCCATGAAACTGATTACGCGTTCGCCCACGCCGTTCAATTCGCGAACGGCAGGTTGAACCCCTTGAGTAGCGCCTTCGCCTCGGCGTCGCTCTTCGCGGTGGTCACGAACACGATGTCCATGCCGCGCACCGTATCGACCTTGTCGTAGGCGATCTCTGGGAACACGATCTGCTCCTTGAGGCCCATCGCGAAATTGCCGCGCCCGTCGAATCCCTTGCCGGTAATTCCACGGAAATCCCGCACGCGCGGCAGCGCTATGGTGACCAGCCGATCGAGAAACTCGTACATCCGGGCCTGGCGCAGCGTCACCTTGCAGCCGATCGGCAGGCCTTTCCGAATTTTGAAGCCGGCGATCGCCTTCTTGGCGATGGTCTTCACCGGCTTCTGCCCGGAAATCAGCGCGAGTTCGGCAACCGCCGAGTCGAGTTTCTTCTGATCGGCGGCGGCTTCGCCGACGCCCATGTTGATCACGATCTTTTCCAGCTTCGGCACCTGCATCACGTTGCCGTAACCGAATTCCTTCTGCAACGCCGCACGCACCACCTCGTTATAGTGCTGGTGCATCCGGGTCTTGGCACTCGCCTCGCTCATCGTTTCATCCTCAACCGTCGATCACGGAGTTGCTTTTCCGCGCAACCCGGACCTTGCGACCATCATCGAGCACGCGGAAACCGACGCGGGTCGGCTTCTTCGTCTCGGGGTCGATCAACGCGATATTCGAAAGATGCACCGGCATCTCCTTCTGGACGATGCCGCCCGGCTCGCCCATGCCGCGCGGCTTGGTGTGCCGCTTCGCGATCGCGACACCCTGCACCACGGCGCGGTTCTCCGCCGGCAGCACCCGCAGCACCTCGCCCTGGCGCCCCTTATTCGCGCCCGCGATCACGACGACCGTGTCGCCCTTACGGATTCGTGCGGCCATGGTCAGAGCACCTCCGGCGCCAGGCTGATGATCTTCATGAACTTGCGCGCGCGCAATTCGCGCGTCACCGGCCCGAAGATGCGGGTGCCGATCGGCTCCATCTGCTTGTTGATCAGCACCGCCGCGTTGCGGTCGAAGCGGATCACGCTGCCGTCGTTGCGCCGCACCGGATAGGCGGTGCGCACGATGACGGCCTGATGCACGTCGCCCTTCTTCACTTTGCCGCGCGGAATCGCATCCTTCACGGACACCACGATCACATCGCCGACCGATGCCGTGCGACGCTTCGATCCGCCCAGCACCTTGATGCACTGGACGCGGCGCGCCCCGGAATTGTCGGCGACATCGAGATTGGATTCGACGATGATCATGTCAGGCCCCCTGCGGCGCTTCGGCCGGCGCTGCGGCCAGCGTCTCGCCGTTCCGCGCCGTCACCAGCCAGGTCTTGCGCTTGCTGATCGGCGGGCATTCCTCGATGCGCACGAGGTCGCCGATCGCGCACAGATTGGCTTCGTCATGCGCCGCGTATTTCTTCGAGCGGCGGATGAATTTCTTGTAGAGCGGATGCATGACGCGACGCTCGACAAGAACCGTCACGGTCTTGTCCATCTTGTCACTCACGACCCGCCCGGTCAGGACGCGCTTCGGCATCGTATCGAACCCCTCAAGCCTTCTGGGCGGCGCGCGCGCGCGCCGCCATGATCGTCTTCACCCGCGCGACATCGCGCCGGATTTTCCGCACCTGGCTGGTATTCTCCTGCTGGCCGGTGGCCCGCTGGAACCGCAGGTTGAGCTGCTCGCGCTTCAGGTCGAGCAGCATCGCATCGAGTTCGTCCGGCGTCTTGACCCGGATATCGGTCGCCTTGGTCATCTCACGCCTCCCCGATCCGGGTGATGATCTTGGTCTTGATCGGCAGCTTCGCGGCACCCAGCGTCAGCGCCTCGCGCGCGATTCCCTCGGGAACGCCGTCGATCTCGAACATGATCCGGCCCGGATGCACCCGCGCCACCCAGAATTCCGGGCTGCCCTTGCCCGAGCCCATGCGCACCTCGGCCGGCTTGGTCGAAACCGGCACATCCGGGAAGATCCTGATCCACACCCGGCCCGCGCGCTTCATCTGGCGGGTGATCGCGCGGCGCGCCGCCTCGATCTGGCGCGCGGTAATCCGCTCCGGCTCCATCGCCTTCAGGCCGAAGGCGCCGAAATTGAGTTGCGTGTTCCCCTTGGCCAGGCCGTGGATACGGCCCTTATGCGCCTTGCGGAACTTGGTTCGCTTCGGTTGCAGCATTGTTCCCTAACTCCCGCTCAGCGCTGCGGCGCCTGTTCGGCGGCCCGCTTGTCCTGCGCCAGCGGATCATGCGCCATGATCTCGCCCTTGAAGATCCACACCTTGACGCCGCAAGTGCCATAGGTGGTCTTCGCCGTCGCCGTGCCGAAATCGATATCCGCGCGCAGCGTGTGCAGCGGCACCCGCCCTTCGCGATACCATTCCATCCGCGCGATCTCGGCGCCGCCAAGCCGTCCGCCGCAATTGATTCTGATCCCCTGCGCGCCGAGCCGCATCGCCGACTGAACGGCGCGCTTCATCGCGCGGCGGAACGCGACGCGGCGCTCCAGTTGCTGGGCGATGTTCTGCGCCACCAGAACCGCGTCGATCTCGGGCTTGCGGATCTCGACGATATTCAGCGACACATCGGCTTTCGCCATCGCCGACAATTCTTTTTTCAGAACGTCGATGTCCTGGCCCTTCTTGCCGATCACCACGCCCGGCCGCGCGGCATAGATCGTCACCCGCGGCTTCTTCGCCGGGCGCTCGATCAGCACCTTCGAGATGCCCGCGCCGTGCAAACGTTTGGTCAGATGGTCGCGCAGCTCGAGATCGTCGTGCAGCAACTTCGCGTAATCCGCGCCGGCGAACCAGCGGCTGTCCCAGGTGCGGTTGATGCCGAGCCTGAGCCCGATCGGATTGACTTTATGACCCATTACGCCTGCGCCCCTTCATTCGTCTCCGCACCCGGCTTGGTCCGCCCGGCCGCAGATCCCTTTATCCGCGCGCTCTCCGCACGCCGCTCCGCCTTCGTCACGATGTCGCGCTCGGCGACGACGATGCGCAGATGGCTGAACCATTTCTCCACCCGCGCCGCCTTGCCGCGGCCGCGCGCCTGGAACCGGCGCATGACGATGCCGCGCCCGACCTCCGCCGTGGTGACGACCAGCCGGTCGACATCGAGCTGATGATTGTTCTCCGCGTTGGCCACCGCGCTCTGCAGCAGCTTCTTCACGTCCTGGGCGATGCGCCGCTTGCTGAAGGTCAGCGCCGCGATCGCGCGTCCGGCCGGCAGGTTGCGGATCGATGCCGCGACCACGTTCAGCTTGCGCGGGCTGACGCGAATATTGCGCAGCACCGCCTCGGCCTCGGTCTCGGCGAGCATGCGCGGATGATTGGGCTTGCTCATGTCAGCCTCGCTTCGCCTTCTTGTCGGCCGAGTGGCCGGTGAACGTGCGGGTCGGCGAGAATTCGCCGAACTTGTGGCCCACCATGTTCTCGTTGACCTGAACCGGCAGAAACTTCCGGCCGTTATAGACGCCGAAGGTCAGGCCGACGAATTGCGGCAGGATCGTCGAGCGGCGCGACCAGATCTTGATGATCTCGTTGCGGCCCGAAGCGCGTGACGCTTCCGCCTTGTTGAGCATATACCCGTCCACGAACGGGCCTTTCCAAACCGAGCGTGCCATCGATCAGCCCTTTCCGCTCTTGCGGCGCCGGATGATCAGACCATCCGTCCGTTTGTTCGAGCGCGTCTTGTATCCCTTGGTCGGCTTGCCCCACGGCGTCACCGGATGACGGCCGCCCGAGGTCCGGCCCTCGCCGCCGCCCAGCGGATGATCGACCGGGTTCATCGACACGCCGCGGTTATGCGGCCGGCGGCCGAGCCAGCGATTGCGCCCGGCCTTGCCGAGCTGCTGGTTCGAATGATCCGGGTTCGACACCGCCCCGATCGAGGCCATGCATTCGCCGCGCACCAGGCGCAGCTCGCCGGACATCAGCTTGACCTGGGCATAGCCCTGATCCTTGCCGACCAGCTGGGCGAAGGTTCCGGCGGAACGCGCCATCTTGCCGCCCGCGCCCGGCTTCATCTCGATATTGTGGATGATCGTGCCGACCGGGATTGCCGACAACGGCATCGCATTGCCCGGCTTGATATCCACCCGCGCGCCCGACACCACCTGGTCGCCCACCTTCAGGCGCTGCGGTGCCAGGATATAGGCCAGCTCGCCGTCGGCATATTTGATCAGGGCCAGAAACGCCGAACGATTCGGATCGTATTCCAGCCGCTCGATTGTCGCCGCCACGTCGAACTTGCGGCGCTTGAAATCGACCAGGCGATAGGTGCGCTTATGTCCGCCGCCCCGGAAATAGCTGGTCGTGCGGCCATGATTGTTGCGCCCGCCGGTGGAGTGCTTGCCCTCGGTCAAACCCTTGACCGGCTTGCCCTTCCACAGCTCGCTGCGATCGACCAGAACGGTGCCGCGCAGGCTCGCCGTCACCGGCTTGAAATGCTTGAGTGCCATGGTTCAGCCCCGCCTCACGCCAGCCGCGTGGTGAAATCGATCGACTGGCCCTCGGCCAGCGTCACGAACGCCTTCTTCACATCCGAGCGCTTGCCCGGACGCCCCTTGAAGCGCTTCGCCTTGCCCTTCTGGATCAGGGTGTTCACGCCGGTCACCTTGACGCCGAACAGCCCTTCCACCGCCGCCTTGATCCCCGGCTTGGTCGCGTCGATCGCGACCTTGAAACCGACCTGATTGCGCTCGGACAAAGCCGTCGCCTTCTCGGTGATCAGCGGCCCGCGAATGATGTCGAACATCGCCTCGCGCGACAGCGCCGGCTTTTTCGCCGATGCGGTCTTTTTTGCGGTCTCGCTCATGCCGCGATCTCCTCATGCCCGGCATCGCCGTTCAGGCGGCGCTTCAGCCCTTCGAGCCCGGCCGTGGTGATCGCCAGAATATCGTGGCGCAGAATGTCGTAGACATTCGCCCCCACCACCGGCAGCACGTCGATGCCGACCAGATTGCGGCTGGCCCTGGCGAATCCGTCATCGACCACCGCATCGACGATCAGCGCGCGGCCCCAGCCCAGCTTCTTGATCTTGCCGTTCAGCTCACCGGTCTTGGTGACGCCGGCGACCGTGTCGAGCACCACCAGCTTGCCCTCCGCCGCCTTCTGCGACAGCGCCGAAATCAGGCCCAGCCGGCGCACCTTCTTGTTCAGCGAATAGCCATGGTCGCGCACCACCGGCCCGTGAACCACGCCGCCGGTGCGAAACTGCGGCGCGCGCAGCGAACCCTGACGGGCATTGCCGGTGCCCTTCTGGCGATACGGTTTCTTCGTGGTGCCCTGAACCTCGCCCATGCCCTTGGTCTTGTGGGTGCCGGCGCGGCGTTTCGCGAGCTGCCAATGCACCACCCGCGCCATGATGTCGGCACGCGGCTTCGCGCCGAAAAACGCGTCCGGCAGGTCGGCCTTGCCCAGCTTGCCTTTATCGTCGGTCCCGGCATCGAGCGTGGTGATATCGATTTCCATGACGCTCTCCTCAATCCTTCAGCGCGGCGGGATAGGCCGCATCGGCCGGACGCGGCTTCTTGATCGCGTCGCGCACCAGCACATAGCCGTCCTTCGCGCCCGGCACCGCGCCCTTGATCATGATCAGGCCGCGCGCCGCGTCGACCGCCGCGATTTCGAGATTGAGCGTGGTGATGCGTTCCTGCCCGAGATGCCCGGCCATCTTCTTGTTCTTGAAGGTCTTGCCGGGGTCCTGGCGGTTACCCGTCGATCCCAGGCTACGATGGCTGATCGACACGCCGTGCGACGCTTCGAGGCCGGCGAAATTCCAGCGCTTCATGCCGCCGGCGAATCCCTTGCCCTTGCTGATGCCGGCAACATCGACCTTCTGGCCGACGCTGAAATGCGCGGGCGAAACCACCTGGCCCGCTTCCAGCACCGCATCCTCGGCGACGCGGAATTCGACCAGCTTCATCGCCGGCTCGACCTTCGCCTTCGCGTAATGGCCTTTCATCGGCTTCGACACGTTCTTGGTCTTGGCATGGCCGAACCCTAGCTGAACCGCCGCATAGCCATCGGATTCGACGCGCTTCGCGGCAACCACCCGCACCTCATCCATGTGCAGCACGGTCACCGGCACATGCGTGCCGTCTTCCCTGAACAACCGGGTCATCCCCAGCTTTTTCGCGATCACTCCGGTGCGCATCACACTCTTCCAGACTTAAATCTTGATCTCGACATCGACGCCGGCGGCAAGGTCGAGCTTCATCAGCGCATCGACCGTCTGCGGTGTCGGCTCGACGATGTCGAGCAGTCGGCGATGGGTCCGAATTTCGAACTGCTCGCGGCTCTTCTTGTCGACATGCGGCGAACGGTTCACGGTGAACCGCTCGATATGCGTCGGCAGCGGAATCGGCCCCCGCACCTGAGCGCCCGTGCGCTTCGCCGTGTTCACGATTTCCTTGGTGCTGTTGTCGAGCACCCGGTGATCGTACGCCTTCAGGCGAATGCGGATATTCTGATTGTCCATCGTCAAAACCTTGTTCGCTCCGTTCCTGGAATTTCCTCAAGGAATTCCAGGACAAAGCATTGGTCAGTCAGCTTACTTGGTCACTTTCGCGACGACGCCCGAACCCACGGTCCGGCCGCCCTCGCGGATCGCGAAGCGCAGGCCCTCGTCCATGGCGATCGGCGCGATCAGCTCGACGCTGACCGTCACGTTGTCGCCCGGCATCACCATCTCGACACCCTCCGGCAGCGTGACCACGCCGGTCACGTCGGTGGTGCGGAAATAGAACTGCGGACGGTAATTGGTGAAGAACGGCGTGTGACGGCCACCCTCCTCCTTGGTCAGGATATAGACCGAGCCGCCGAAATTGGTGTGCGGCGTGATCGAACCGGGTGCGGCGAGCACCTGGCCGCGCTCGACATCCTCGCGTTTTGTTCCACGGAGCAAAGCGCCGATGTTGTCGCCCGCTTCGCCCTGATCGAGCAGCTTGCGGAACATCTCGACGCCGGTCACGATGGTCTTCACCGTCGGCTTCAGACCGACGATCTCGACTTCGTCGCCCACCTTGACGATGCCGCGCTCGACACGGCCGGTCACCACGGTGCCGCGGCCCGAAATCGAGAACACGTCCTCGACCGGCATCAGGAACGGCTTGTCCTTCGGACGCTCCGGCTGCGGGATATAGGCATCCACCGCCGCCATCAGCTCGATGACCGACTGCTCGCCGATCTCCGGCTGCTTGTCTTCCAGCGCGCACAGCGCCGAGCCCTTGATGATCGGGATGTCGTCGCCCGGAAACTCGTATTTGTTGAGCAGGTCGCGCACTTCCATCTCGACCAGCTCGACCAGATCGGGGTCGGCCATGTCCATCTTGTTCAGATAGACGACCAGCGCCGGCACGCCGACCTGACGGGCGAGCAGGATGTGCTCGCGGGTCTGCGGCATCGGGCCGTCGGCGGCGGACACCACCAGGATCGCGCCGTCCATCTGCGCGGCGCCGGTGATCATGTTCTTCACGTAGTCGGCGTGGCCGGGGCAATCGACATGCGCGTAGTGACGGTTGGCCGTCTCGTATTCCACGTGCGCGGTCGCGATCGTGATGCCGCGCGCGCGCTCCTCGGGAGCGGCGTCGATGCTGTCATAGGCGCGGAACGTCGCCCCGCCCGACTTCGCCAGCACCTTGGTGATCGCCGCGGTGAGCGACGTCTTGCCATGATCGACGTGGCCGATCGTGCCGATGTTGCAGTGCGGCTTGGTCCGCTCGAATTTAGCCTTGGCCATGTTCGGTCTCTCCGTAACGTGTCCTGCCCCGCGCCGTCATCCGCGTCGGGTCAGAGGGGTCAACTTTACCAGCGATAGTGGCTGAACGCCTTGTTGGCTTCGGCCATGCGGTGGGTGTCTTCGCGCTTCTTCACCGCCGCGCCGCGATTGTTCACCGCGTCGAGCAGTTCGTTCGACAGCCGGTCCTCCATCGTGTGCTCGCCGCGCTTGCGCGCCGATTCGATGATCCAGCGGATCGCCAGGGCCTGGCGCCGCTCGGTGCGCACCTCGACCGGCACCTGATAGGTGGCGCCGCCGACCCGGCGGGACCGCACCTCGATCGCCGGCTTCACATTGTCCAGCGCCTCGTGGAACAGCCGGACCGGATCGGCATTCTGGCCGCCCCGGCGCTTCAGGCTGTCCAGCGCGCCGTAGACGATCGATTCGGCGGTCGATTTCTTGCCGTCATACATCAGCACGTTCATGAACCGGCTGATCACGACATCGCCGAATTTCGGGTCCGGCAAAACTTCGCGCTTGACCGCGCGGTGACGTCTGCTCACGAAATCTCTCCTTACTTCGGCCGCTTCGCGCCATACAGCGACCGGCGCTGACGGCGCTTGGCGATGCCCTGGGTATCGAGCACGCCGCGCAGAATGTGATAGCGCACGCCCGGCAAGTCCTTCACGCGCCCGCCGCGGATCAGCACGACCGAGTGCTCCTGCAGATTATGCCCCTCGCCGGGGATGTAGCTCACCACCTCGTATCCGTTGGTCAGGCGCACCTTGGCCACCTTGCGCAGCGCCGAGTTCGGCTTCTTCGGCGTGGTGGTATAGACGCGCGTGCAGACGCCGCGCTTCTGCGGACACCCCTCAAGCGCGGGCACCTTGTTGCGCTTGGCCCGGACTTCGCGTCCCTTGGCGATCAACTGATTGATAGTCGGCATGCTCGATCCTGATCCTTCTTGCCGGTTCCGTCCTGCCGCGCGCTCATAAAAACACCGCAGGGCGGAGTGGTGCTCCGCCTGCGGCAAACCCAGACCCGCGACCTGAGCCGACCCGAAGCCGGGCGACGGCGCCGCAAGCGTGAGACTGAATGAACGGCGCGGCCGGGCGTTACCCAGGCCTCGCTGAGGCCGCCACCCTTAAGAGCAGCCCTGCCCCAAGTCAAGCGCCGCACGCCCCGGATCGGGCCCCGGCGCCAAAGAAAAACGCCGGCGACACAAGGCCGCCGGCGTTCAATATATGCCCTCAAACGCCGGGCGGACGCGCGCCCGCATTCGCGGTCGGCAGCGGAACGAGCCAAAAGGCTACGTTCCGCTGTCAAGAGCCAAACGTGACGCAGCTATGCGAGACGCACTACTCGGCGACGACCTCGCGGCGCGATGGCAGCGCGGGACGGGACTCGGCCAGCGTATGCTTGTCGCGCCCGGCGGCGATCGCCCGCAGCCGGCTCATCACGCTGCCGGTGCCGGCCGGAATCAGCCTGCCCACGATCACGTTCTCCTTCAGCCCGAGCAGATTGTCGGTTTTGCCGGCAGTCGCCGCCTCGGTCAGCACCCTGGTAGTCTCCTGGAACGAAGCCGCCGAGATGAAGCTCTGCGTCTGCAGGCTCGCCTTGGTGATGCCCTGCAGCACCGGCAGCCCCTGGGCCGGCCGCTCGTCCGCCGCGAGGCGCCGGTCGTTCTCGTCGTCGAACTCGATCCGGTCGACCAGTTCGCCCACCAGATAGGTGGTATCGCCCGGTTCGGTGATCTCGATCTTCTGGAGCATCTGCCGGACCACGACCTCGATATGCTTGTCGTTGATCTTCACGCCCTGGAGCCGGTAGACGTCCTGGATCTCGTTGACCAGGTATTCCGACAGCGCCTCGACCCCGAGGACGCGCAGAATGTCGTGCGGCACCCGCGGGCCGTCGACCAGCGGGTCGCCCCGATGGACGTAGTCGCCCTCCTGCACCGAAACGTGCTTGCCCTTCGGCACCAGATACTCGGTTTCCTCGCCGGTCTCGTCGTTTTTCACGATCACCCGGCGCTTGGCCTTGTAATCCTTGCCGAATTCCACGCGGCCATCGGTTTCCGCGATGATCGCGTGATCCTTCGGCCGGCGCGCCTCGAACAATTCGGCGACCCGCGGCAGACCGCCGGTGATGTCGCGCGTCTTGCTGCCTTCGCGCGGCATCCGCGCCAGCACGTCGCCGGCATGCACCGTCGTGCCGTTCTCGACCGACAGGATCGAGTCCGGCGGCAGGAAGGATCGCGCCTCCGCTCCAGTCGCGAGCCGGACGATCTCGCCCTTGGCGTCCTTGAGCAGCAGGCGCGGCCGCAAATCCGCCCCTTTGGCCGACTGCTTGTAATCGACCACGACTTTCGAGGTCAGGCCGGTCACCTCGTCGATCCGTTCGATCAGGGTCACGCCTTCGAGCAGATCGGCGTACTCCACCACGCCCGCGCGCTCGGTGATGATCGGCAGGGTATAGGGGTCCCATTCGGCGAGTTTCTGGCCGCGCGTCACCGCCTCGCCTTCATCGGCGATCAGCCGCGCGCCGTAAGGCACCCGGAACCGCGCGCGTTCGCGCCCGGACGCATCGACGATCGCGAGTTCACAATTGCGGCTCATCACGATCGGCGATCCGGCGCTGTTGGCCACCACGTTGCGGTTCTTGATCGTCACCGTGCCGTCATGGCTGGCTTCCACGTTCGACTGCTCGGCGCCGCGCTGCGCCGCGCCGCCGATATGGAAGGTGCGCATGGTGAGCTGGGTGCCCGGCTCGCCGATCGACTGCGCCGCGATCACGCCGACCGCCTCGCCGGAATTGACCGGCGTGCCGCGCGCCAGATCGCGCCCATAGCACATGGCGCAGACGCCGACCTTCGATTCGCAGGTCAGCACCGAACGGATTTTCACCCCTTCGACACCCGCCTGTTCGATCCGGTCGGCCTCGATCTCCTCGATCAGCGTATTCGCCGGCACCAGAACCGATTGATCCACCGGATCGAGAATGTCCTCGGCCGTGGTGCGGCCGAGGACGCGTTCGGACAGGCTGGAAATCACCTCGCCGCCATCCATCACCGCGCGCACGGTCAGGCCGCGCTCGGTGCCGCAATCATGGGTCACCACGATGCAGTCCTGCGCGACATCGACCAGGCGCCTGGTGAGATAGCCCGAATTCGCCGTCTTCAGCGCGGTATCCGCGAGGCCCTTGCGGGCGCCGTGGGTCGAGTTGAAATATTCGGCGACGGTCAGCCCCTCCTTGAAGTTCGACAGGATCGGCTGCTCGATGATCTCGCCGGACGGCTTGGCCATCAGCCCGCGCATCCCGGCCAGCTGGCGCATCTGCGCCGGCGACCCGCGCGCGCCGGAATGGCTCATCATCCACACCGAGTTGGTCGGCTTGCCCGGCTCCTGCCTGGAAATCTCGCGCATCATCGCCGCGGCCACCGCGTCGTTGCAGCGCGACCACGCATCGACCACCTTGTTGTAGCGCTCGCCCGCGGTGATCAGACCGTCGTGATACTGCGCCTCGAACTCCTTGACCTCGGCCTGGGTCTGCTCCAGCAGCGCGTGCTTCTCCTCGGGGATGACCATGTCGTCCTTGCCGAACGAAATGCCCGCCTTCGCCGCCTGGGTGAACCCGAGCGCCATCAGCCGGTCGCAGAAGATCACCGCCTCTTTCTGGCCGCAATGGCGATACACCGCGTCGATCACGTCGGAGACCGACTTCTTGGTGAGCTGCTTGTTGACCAGCGCGAACGGCACATCCTTGTGCCTGGGCAGCAACTGGCCGATCAGCATCCGCCCCGGCGTGGTCGCGACGACCTCGCGGACCGACGTGCCGTCGGCGAGCGTCCGCGTCACACGGGCGCGGATCTTGTCGTGCAGCTTCACCCGGCCGACCGCGAGCGCATGCTCGATCTCGCCCGGCGTGCCGAACGCCGGCGCGTCCTTGTCCTCGACGCCGGTGAATTGCGGGCTCTCCAGCGACAGATAATACAGCCCGAGCACGATATCCTGGCTCGGCACGATGATCGGCTTGCCGTTCGCCGGATTGAGGATGTTGTTGGTGCTCATCATCAGCACGCGCGCCTCGAGCTGCGCCTCGATCGACAGCGGCACGTGAACCGCCATCTGGTCGCCGTCGAAATCGGCGTTGAAGGCGGTGCAGACCAGCGGATGCAACTGGATCGCCTTGCCCTCGATCAGGATCGGCTCGAACGCCTGAATCCCGAGCCGGTGCAGGGTCGGCGCGCGGTTCAGCATCACCGGATGCTCGCGGATCACCTCTTCGAGGATGTCCCACACTTCCGGCCGCTCCTTCTCGACCATCCGCTTCGCCGCCTTGATCGTGGTGGCGAGGCCGTATTTTTCGAGCTTGGCGTAGATGAACGGCTTGAACAATTCGAGCGCCATCTTCTTCGGCAGGCCGCACTGGTGCAGCTTCAGCTCCGGCCCGACCACGATGACCGAACGGCCCGAATAATCGACGCGCTTGCCCAGCAGGTTCTGGCGGAACCGCCCCTGCTTGCCCTTCAGCATGTCCGACAGCGATTTCAGCGGCCGCTTGTTGGTGCCGGTGATCGCCCGGCCGCGCCTTCCGTTATCGAACAGCGCATCGACCGATTCCTGCAGCATGCGCTTCTCGTTGCGCACGATGATGTCCGGCGCGCGCAATTCGATCAGCCGCTTCAGGCGGTTGTTGCGGTTGATGACGCGACGATAGAGATCGTTCAGATCCGAGGTGGCGAACCGGCCGCCGTCGAGCGGCACCAGGGGCCGCAACTCGGGCGGGATCACCGGAACCACGTCCAGGATCATCCATTCCGGCCGCGTGCCGGACTCGATGAAGCTCTCGACCAGCTTGAGCCGTTTCACCAGTTTCTTGCGCTTGGCCTCGGAGGTGGCCTCCTTCAGATCCGCGCGCATGGTGACGCGCTCGGTCTCCAGATCGACCTGCATCAGAATCGACTTGATCGCTTCCGCGCCGATCCCCGCCTTGAACCCGTCATCGCCGAACTCGTCCTGCTTGGCGTACAGGTCGTCCTCGGACAGCAACTGATAGCGCTTCAGGTCCGAGGTGTACGGGTCGAGCACGATGTAGCTCTCGAAATACAGAACCTTTTCGAGATCCTTCAGCGTCATCTCCACCATGGTCGCGATCCGGCTCGGCAGCGACTTCAGGAACCAGATATGCGCGACCGGCGAGGCGAGCTCGATATGCCCCATGCGCTCGCGGCGCACTTTCGCCAGGGTGACCTCGACGCCGCATTTCTCGCAGATGATGCCGCGGAACTTCATCCGCTTGTATTTGCCGCACAGGCACTCGTAGTCCTTGATCGGCCCGAAGATGCGCGCGCAGAACAGCCCGTCACGCTCCGGCTTGAAGGTGCGATAGTTGATGGTCTCTGGCTTCTTGATCTCGCCGTAGGACCACGAGCGGATCTGCTCGGGCGAGGCGATCTGGATTCTGATCTGGTCGAACGTCGCCGCCTGACCGGTCTGGCCGAGAATCTTCATCAAATCATTCATCGATAGTCCCTTTCATCAGCCCGCGACGTCATCGCCGCCGCGCGCCATGATCAAACCCCGCGCTGAGTTCAGTTCCTGGCCGTCATGCGGCCGACTGGTCGAGATCGACATTCAGTCCGAGCGATTTCAGTTCCTTGGTCAGCACGTTGAAGCTTTCGGGAACGCCGGCCTCGAAATTATCCTGCTCGCGCACGATCGCCTCATAGACCTTGGTGCGGCCGGACACGTCGTCGGACTTCACCGTCAGCATTTCCTGCAAGGTGTAGGCCGCGCCATAGGCTTCCAGCGCCCAGACCTCCATTTCGCCGAAGCGCTGGCCGCCGAACTGCGCCTTGCCGCCCAGCGGCTGCTGGGTCACCAGGCTGTACGGTCCGATCGAGCGGGCATGGATCTTGTCGTCGACCATGTGTCCGAGCTTGAGCATGTACATGTAGCCGATCGTCACCTTCCGCTCGAACTGATCGCCGGTGCGCCCGTCGAACACGGTCATCTGGCCGGACACGTCGAGCCCCGCCTTCGCCAGCATCGCCTCGATATCCGGGATGCGCGCGCCGTCGAACACCGGGGTCGCGATCGGCACGCCCTTGCGGATATTGCCGCACAATTCGGCAAGTTCCGCATCGTCCATGCCGGCGATCTGCGCGCGATAGATCTCCTCGCCGTAGACATCCTTGAGCATCGCGTGCAGCCGCTCGCGCTCGGCGCCGCTGCGCCGGTATTCGTCGACCATCTCGCCGATCTGCCGGCCGAGATTGGCGCAGGCCCAGCCCAGATGCGTCTCCAGGATCTGCCCGACATTCATCCGCGACGGCACGCCGAGCGGATTGAGCACGATATCGACCGCGGTGCCGTCCTCCAGGAACGGCATGTCCTCGATCGGCACCACTTTCGACACCACGCCCTTGTTGCCGTGCCGTCCAGCCATCTTGTCGCCCGGCTGCAGCTTGCGCTTCACCGCGATGAAGACCTTGACCATCTTCATCACGCCCGGCGGCATTTCGTCGCCGCGCTGCAGCTTCTCGACCTTGCTCTCGAACCGCGCCTGCAGGCGATGCACCGCCGCGTCGAACTCGCGCTTCAGCGTCTCGATCTCGGCCATCACCGCGTCGTCCTGCACGGTCAGGTTCCGCCACGCGCCGCGCGGGATCTCGGCGAGCAGTTCCGCGTTGATCTCGCTGCCCGACTTCACCCCCTTGAAGCCGGAACCCGCCATCTGGCCGAGCAGCTTCTCGCGCAGCCGGTTGAGGAAGGCGCGCTCCTGGATCGCCCGCTCGTCGTCGCGGTCCTTGGCGAGCCGTTCGATCTCGGCCCGCTCGATCGCCAGCGCGCGCTCGTCCTTATCGACGCCGCGCCGGTTGAACACCCGCACATCGACCACCGTACCCGACACGCCGGGCGGCAGCTTCAGCGAGGTGTCGCGCACATCGGAGGCTTTTTCGCCGAAAATCGCGCGCAGCAGCTTTTCTTCCGGCGTCATCGGGCTCTCGCCCTTCGGCGTCACCTTGCCTACCAGAATGTCGCCGGGGTTCACCTCGGCGCCGACATAGACGATGCCCGCCTCGTCGAGGTTGCGCAAGGCCTCCTCACCCACGTTCGGAATGTCGCGGGTGATTTCCTCCTGGCCGAGCTTGGTGTCGCGCGCCATCACCTCGAATTCGTCGATATGGATCGAGGTGAACATGTCGTCGCGCGCCACCCGCTCGGAAATCAGGATGGAATCCTCGAAGTTGTAGCCGTTCCACGGCATGAACGCGCAGAGCACGTTGCGCCCGAGCGCGAGTTCGCCAAGCTCGGTCGAGGGGCCGTCGGCGATGATGTCGCCGTCGCCCACCCGGTCGCCCACCCGCACCAGCGGCCGCTGATTGATGCAGGTCGACTGGTTGGAGCGCATGAACTTGCGCAGCCGGTAGATATCCACGCCCTTGGTCGTGCCGTCCTCGTTGGTCGCCCGAACCACGATGCGCGCGCCGTCGATCTGATCGACCACGCCGGCCCGGCGCGCCACGATGGTCGCCCCGCTATCCTGCGCCACCGCCGCTTCCATGCCGGTGCCGACCAGCGGCGCGTCCGACTTGATCAGCGGCACCGCCTGGCGCTGCATGTTGGAGCCCATCAGCGCGCGGTTGGCGTCGTCATTCTCCAGGAACGGAATCAAGGCGGCAGCGACCGACACCAGCTGCTTCGGCGACACATCGATCGCCGTCACCTCGTCCGGGCGGACCAGCCGGAAATCGCCGTTGCGGCGCACCGAAACCAGATCCTCGGTCAGCGTGCCGTCGGCAAGCTTCGGCGCATCGGCCTGCGCGACGGTGAGCTTCTCCTCCTCCATCGCCGACAGATATTTGTATTCGTTCTGGACCTTGCCGTCCTTCACCATCCGGTACGGCGTCTCGATGAAGCCGTATTTGTTCACCTTGGCATAGGTCGCGAGCGAGTTGATCAGCCCGATATTCGGCCCTTCCGGCGTCTCGATCGGGCAGATCCGGCCGTAATGGGTCGGGTGCACGTCGCGCACCTCGAAGCCGGCGCGCTCGCGGGTCAGCCCGCCCGGCCCGAGCGCCGACAGGCGGCGCTTATGCGTCACTTCCGACAGCGGGTTGGTCTGATCCATGAACTGGGACAATTGCGAGCTGCCGAAGAACTCGCGCACCGCCGCCGCCGCCGGCTTCGCGTTGATCAGGTCGTGCGGCATCACCCCGTCGATATCGACCGAGCCCATGCGCTCGCGGATCGCCCGCTCCATGCGCAGCAGGCCGATGCGATACTGGTTCTCCATCAGCTCGCCGACCGAGCGCACCCGCCGGTTGCCGAGATTGTCGATATCGTCGATCTGGCCGCGCCCGTCCTTCAGCTCGCACATGATCTGGACCGTGCGCAGGATGTCCTCCTTGCGCAGCACCCGCATCGTGTCGTCGCACTCGATGCCGAGGCGCATATTCATCTTCACCCGGCCGACCGCCGAAAGATCGTAGCGCTCGGAATCGAAGAACAACCCGCGGAACAAGGCTTCCGCCGTCTCGCTGGTCGGCGGTTCGCCGGGGCGGATGACGCGGTAGATGTCGATCAGCGCATCCTCGCGATTGGAATTCTTGTCCACCGCCAGGGTGTTGCGAATCCACGGTCCCTTCGATTGGTCGATCGCGAGCGTCGGAATCGTCTCGAGCCCGGCTTCCTCGAAGGCGGTCAGCTTCGCTTCGCTGATCTCCTCGCCGGCATCGGCGAAAATCTCGCCGCTATTCGGGTCGAACAGATCCTCGGCGACAAAGCGCCCCACCAGATCGGCGCGGCTGACCAGCACATGCTTGGTCGTCTCGGCAATCTTGCGGGCGGCGCGCGCGGTCAGCTTGTCCTCGGCCTTCGCGACGACGGCGCCGGTCTCGGCGTCGATCAGATCCTCGACCAGCTTGGCGCCCCGGAACGTCTCCGGCTCGAACGGCCGCGCCCAGGCGGTCGCCCCCTCGGCGTCCTTGGTGCGGGTGAACGCGACATGGCCGTAGAAGGTGTTGAGAATTTCCTCAGGGTCCATGCCCTTGATTTCGGCAATCTCCAGCGTCTCGCCCTTGGCCGCGCGCGCCGCGCGCAACGCCTCGGTCGCCCTGCTCTCCAGGGCGTAGAGCAGCGTGGTGACCGGCAGCTTGCGCTTGCGGTCGATGCGCACATAGACGAGATCCTTGGCGTCGAATTCGAAATCGAGCCACGAGCCGCGATACGGAATCACCCTCGCTGCGAACAGATACTTGCCCGAGGCGTGGGTCTTGCCCTTGTCGTGGTCGAAGAACACGCCGGGGCTGCGATGCATCTGGCTGACGATGACCCGCTCGGTGCCGTTCACCACGAAGGTGCCGTTATCGGTCATCAGCGGCATGTCGCCCATGTAGACGGGCTGTTCCTTGATGTCGCGGATCGAGCGCGCGCCGGTATCCTCGTCGAGATCCCACACGATCAGGCGCAGCACCACCTTCAGCGGCGCCGCATAGGTCATGCCGCGCTGGATGCACTCCTCGACATCGTATTTCGGCTCTTCCAGCTCGTAATAGACGAATTCGAGCCGGCCACGGCCGGCGAAATCGTCGATCGGGAAAACCGATTTGAACACTTCCTGCAGCCCGGAATTGGTACGCGAATCCGGCGAGACATGCATCTGCAGAAACGCGTCATAGCTCGCCCGCTGCACGTCGATCAGGTTGGGCATCGGCGTATTTTCGGGAATTTTGCCGAAACTTTTGCGAATGCGCTTGCGATTCGTAAAGGAAATCCTGTTCATGCCACCAGAAATCGCATTCATGCTCAGACCCCGACCTTCAACTCTGTAAGCGAACGCCGCCACCGGGCGGCATCAAGACCGCGGCGCGCCGGAAACGGCCCGCCTCGGCATCGCCGGTGCCGCCCATGCTCGGGCGCCACGGCAAACAGGCGGGGGGCCGCAAGGCTCCCCGCCATATTCAGGCTCGTAACGTCCCGCTCCCGAAGGGAACGCGACGCGCGGACGAATTACTGGATTTCGACAGATGCGCCCTGCTCTTCCAAAACCTTCTTGATCTTTTCCGCCTCGTCCTTGTTCACGGCTTCCTTCACCGTCTTCGGCGCGCCCTCGACCAGGTCCTTGGCTTCCTTCAGCCCAAGCCCGGTGATCGTGCGGATTTCCTTGATCACATTGATCTTCTTGTCGCCGCCGGCCTTCAGCACGACGGTAAACTCGGTCTGTTCCTCAACCGGCGCGGCAGCCGCACCGGCGGCCGGTGCCGCGGCGACGGCAACCGGAGCCGCAGCGGACACGCCCCACTTTTCCTCAAGCAGCTTGGAAAGTTCCGCCGCTTCGAGGACCGTGAGGCCGGAGAGTTCGTCAACCAGCTTCGCTAGATCAGCCATGTTCGTGTATCCTTATATTAGCGTTCATTTGGTTCCATGCAAGCCGGCTCCGGCCCGCATCGTGATTTCGAGGCCGTCAGGCCGCCTCACCCGTCTTGGCAAAGGCCGCGAAGACCCGCGCGAGCTGTCCGGCCGGCGCCTGCACGACACAAGCGATCCGCGTGGCGGGGGCCTGAATCAGCCCCACCAGTCTGGCGCGCAGCGCGTCGAGCGACGGCAGTTCGGCCAGGGCCTTGACGCCGGATGCATCGAGCATCTGCGTTCCCAAGGCGCCGCCGACCAGCACGAACTTCTCGTTGGTCTTGGCGAACTCGACGGCGGTTTTCGCCACGGCCACCGGGTCGCGCGACCACGCAAGCGCGGTCGGTCCCTTCAGCAGCGGCGCGATTCCGTCGAATCGGGTCCCTTCCAAAGCGAGGTGAGCCAGACGGTTCTTCGCCACCTTGTATTGTGCGCCCGCCGCCCGCATGCGCCGGCGCAACTCCGTGACATCGGCAACCGTCAACCCGTCATTGCGGGTGATGACAATCATCGATGTCTCGGCGAACACCGCGGCAAGCTGGTCGACGAATTCACGCTTCTGTGCGCGATCCACGTCGGTCTCCACTCGTCAGGCAGCGCGCGTTTGGACCGCGCCCCGCCGGGTTGCCCATGGCGGCCAGGACCATCCCGGCCGCCGGTTCGCCTGTCCTCAAAGTCGGAACCATCGAAGCGCTATCTGCTCCGACACCCCGTCTCCGGCTCGTGGGTCGCCCCATTAAAATCCGGTCGCCCGGATTGCGCGCCGTCTTGGACAGGTCGGGACGGCGCCGGTCATGCAACCGGCGCATCCCGTCATGGCCGAAACCGTTGAGCGGCCTGCTTATCCCCGAAATTCAGACAAAAATTTCGGGGGCAGGACGCCGGCTCCGGCGCATTTCTCAAGCCGAAAGGCTGCTCACATCCACGCGCACGCCCGGCCCCATGGTCGAGGACAGCGCCGCTTTCTGCAAATACGTGCCCTTGGCGCCGGCCGGCTTGGCTTTCTGGATCGCATCGACCAGGGCGCGGGCGTTCTCGATCAGCTTGTCCGCCTCGAAGCTCGCCTTGCCGATCCCGGCATGGATGATCCCCGCCTTTTCGGCGCGGAACTCCACCTGGCCCGATTTCGCCGCGGTCACCGCGCCTTTGACATCCATGGTCACGGTGCCGAGCTTCGGGTTCGGCATCAGCCCGCGCGGCCCGAGAATCTTCCCCAGCCGCCCGACCAGCGCCATCATGTCCGGGGTCGCGATGCAGCGATCGAACTCGATATTGCCGTTCTGCACCTGCTCGGCCAGATCCTCGGCACCCACCACGTCGGCACCCGCCGCCTTCGCCTCGTCGGCCTTCGGCCCGCGCGCGAACACACCGACGCGCAGCGTCTTGCCGGTGCCGTTGGGCAGTGAAATCAGCCCGCGCACCATCTGATCGGCATGGCGTGGATCGATACCGAGATTGAGCGACATCTCGACCGTTTCGTCGAATTTCGCGGTCGCATTGCGCTTGACCAGCGCCATCGCGTCGGTCAGGGCATAGGATTTGTTGCGATCGACGGTCTCGCTCGCCTTGGTCAGCCGCTTGTTCTTCGCCATGATCAGCCCTCCACGACCGAAAGACCCATCGAGCGGGCCGAGCCGATCAGCATGCGCACCGCGCCGTCGACATCGTTGGCGTTCATGTGAACCATCTTGGTCGCCGCGATTTCGCGCAACTGGCTCATCGTCACCTTGCCGACGGTCGCACCCTTGCCTGTTGTCGTCGAACCCTTGGCGATGCCGGCGGCCTTCTTCAGGAAATAGGTGTTCGGCGGCGTCTTGGTGATGAAGGTGAAGCTGCGATCGGCATAGGCGGTGATCACCACCGGCACCGGCATGCCCACTTCCATCCCCTGGGTCGCGGCATTGAAATCCTTGCAGAACTGCATGATGTTCAGCCCGCGCTGGCCGAGCGCCGGACCCACCGGCGGCGAGGGATTCGCCTTGCCCGCCGGGATCTGCAGCTTGATATAGCCGACGATTTTCTTCGCCATGCGGCGCCACTCCTGATCCGATGGCATCCCGAAGCCCGGAAACGCCAATGGACCGCGGTTCAACCGGCCGAACCAGCCGTGGTTCAACCTCCCGCGTTCCGATGAAGCCGCGCCTATACAAGACCGGCGCGCGCCTGTCGAGTCGGCAATCCGCCCCTCATGGCAGATTTGCCGGGCTTGGGGAGCGGCCGCGCACGCCCCATCTGAGCCCTCAACCCTTAAAGGAGCAAAAAATGAAAACCCGCAACCTGGGCGGCTTGACCGTCTCCGCCATCGGGCTCGGCTGCATGGGCATGTCCGATTTCTATTCCGGCCGCGACGAGGCCGAAGCCCGCGCCACGCTGGACCGTGCGCTGGACCGCGGCGTCACCTTCTTCGACACCGCCGACATGTACGGCTTCGGCGATAACGAGGTTCTGCTCAGCCCTTTCGTCAAGGCCAACCGGAGCAAAATCGTCCTCGCCACCAAATTCGGCAACGAGTTCAGCGCGGACCGCAAACGCCTCGGCGTCAACGGCAAACCGTCCTACGTGAAATTCGCCTGCGACGCCTCGCTCAAGCGCCTCGGCATCGACACGATCGACCTCTATTACCAGCACCGGGTCGATCCCAACGTGCCGATCGAAGACACTGTCGGCGCGATGGCCGAACTGGTCAAAGCGGGCAAGGTCAAACATCTCGGCCTGTCCGAAGCCGCCCCCGAAACCATTCGCCGTGCCGCAAAGGTGCATAAGATCAGCGCCCTGCAGACCGAATACTCGCTCTGGTCGCGCGACCCGGAAGGTGAATTGCTGGAAACCGTGCGCGAACTCGGCATCGGCTTCGTGCCCTATTCGCCGCTCGGCCGTGGTTTCCTGACCGGCGCCATCACCAAACCCGAAGACCTCGAAACCGATGACTGGCGCCACAACAACCCGCGCTTCCAGGGCGAGAATTTCGCGAAGAACGTGAAACTGGTCGAGGAAGTCAAAAAACTGGCGGCAGCGAAGAAATGCACCGCGAGCCAGCTCGCCCTCGCCTGGGTGCTGGCCCAGGGCGACGACATCGTGCCGATTCCCGGCACCAAGCGCCGCAAATATCTCGACGAGAACGTCGGCGCCGTCGATGTTACGCTGACGAAAGAAGACTTCGCGGCGATCGACCGCATCCTGCCCGCCGGCGCCGCCGCCGGCACCCGCTACCCGGAAGCCGGGATGAAAGCCGTCAGCCTGTAACGGCTTCGATCCGCGCGATGGTGGCGTCCCGACCCAGGGATGCCATCACCGCGTCGATCGGCGGGCTGATCGTGCTGCCGGTCAGCGCCGCGCGCAAGGGCTGCGCCACCGCCCCGAGCTTTTTCCCTTTTGCCGTCGCGAAGCCGGCCATCGCGGCGTGCAGCGCCTCGGCCGAAAAATCAGTCGCGTTCAATTCGGCCGCGAGAGCGGCCAGATCCGCCTTCGCTTCATCGGTCAGGAGCAAAAGCGCCTTCTCGGTCATCGGCAAAGGCAGCTCGCGCACCAGGAACAGCGCCGATTCGGCCAGTTCCGCCAGGGTCCGCGCCCGCTCCTTCAGCGTGGGCATGATCGCGGCGATCCTTCCGGCCGCCCCGGTGCTCACCGCCAGCCCGTGATCGCGCGCGATCCGCCCGACCACATCCGCCGCCAACCGCTCGTCTTCCGCCGCGCGCAGCCACACCGCATCGACGTGCAGCAGCTTGGCGTAATCCATCCGGCTCGCCGCGCGCCCCACCCCGTCGAGATCGAACAGGGCGATCTGCTCGTCGCGCGACAGAATTTCCGCATCGCCATGGCCCCAGCCGAGCCGGAGCAGGTAGTTGCACAACGCCTCCGGCAGATAGCCGTCCTCGCGGAATTGCAGCACCGACACGGCACCGTGGCGCTTCGACAGTTTCGCGCCGTCCGGCCCATGGATCAGCGGAATATGCGCGAAGTCCGGCCGCGCCCAGCCCATCGCGTCGTAAATCTGCGCCTGCCGGAACGTGTTGGTCAGATGATCGTCGCCCCGGATCACATGGCTGATCGCCATGTCGTGGTCATCGACCACCACCGCGTGCAGATAGGTCGGCGTGCCGTCCGAACGGAGCAAAATCATGTCGTCGAGTTCAGCATTCGCGACCCGCACCTCGCCCTGCACCAGATCGCGCACCACCGTCTCGCCGCCGCGCGGCGCCTTCAGCCTGATCACCGGATCGACCCCAGGCGGCGCTTCCGCCGGGTCGCGATCTCGCCACCGCCCGTCATAGCGGAACGGTTTTTTCTCCGCCTCGGCCGCGGCACGCATCTCGGCCAGTTCCTCGCGGGTGCAGAAACACCGATAGGCGGTCCCCGCCGCCAGCATCTGCTCGGCAACCTCGCGATGCCGCGCGTAGCGGGTCGACTGGAACACCGGCGGTTCGTCCGGCGTCAGGCCAAGCCAGTCCAGCGCATCCAGGATCACCTGGGTCGCTTCCGTCGTGCTGCGGTCCCGATCGGTGTCCTCGACCCGCAGCAGAAACCGCCCGCCATGGCGCCGCGCGAACAGGAAGTTGAACAAAGCGGTGCGGGCGCCGCCGATATGCAGCATCCCGGTCGGGCTCGGAGCGAAACGGACGCGGATTGTCATGCGCCCCCGCTATCACGATGGGGCGCTATCACGAAACCCCTACCAGGCGAAACCCGGCAGGATCGCGACCGGCGCCAGCCCCTCATCCGCCGCCGCCGCCGAAGCCTGCGCCATGGTCAGGGTATGAATGCCCGACAGCACGAACACCCCGTCGATGCCCGCCGCCTTGGCGCCGGCGAGATCGGTGCGCAGCGAATCGCCGACCGCGACGCTCCGCGCGCGATCGGTACCGAGCAGTGCCAGTGTCGGCGGATAGATCGCCGGATCGGGCTTGCCGCGCAGAATCACCCGCCCGCCTTGCGCGGCGTAGCGTTCCGCCAGTGCGCCGGCGCAGACGATCCGCCGCCCGTCGCGAATCACTTCGAGATCGGGATTGGCGCAGACCATCGGCAGCCCCGCCGCCAGCGATTCGGCCAGCACATCGTCGAACGCCGTCGGGTCGTCTTGCGGCGCCAGGTCGTCCGGCCCGGTATTGAGCAGGAAATCCGCCTCGGCGGGCCGCGCGACCTCGACCAATCCCAGGTCGTCGAACAGATTGCGGTCCCGCTCCGGCCCCAGATGATACAGCCGCGTCCCCAGCCCCGCGAAATCGGGATCGGTGCGGGCGATCAGCGCCGCGCGCACCGCCTCGCCGCTGGTCATCACCCCGTCATAGAAGCCGCGCGCGATGCCCATCGCCGCCAGCGCATCCGCCACCGCGCCGGCCCGGCGCGGCGCGTTCGACAGGAACGCCACGCGCTTGCCGGCATCCCGCAGCCGGGCGAGGCAGTCGAGCACGCCCGGATAGGGCCGCACCCCGTCATGCACCACGCCCCAGAGATCGACGATGAACCCGTCATACCGCGCGGCGATATCGGCGATGCTCATCCGGTGTGCCCTAGCTCCAGCTCCGACAGCCGGTCGGCATCCCGCCCGATCGTCTCGGCCAGTGAAGCGCAGCCATATTGATCGAGCAGACGGCCCAGCCCGGTGACGATCCGCCCGATCACCGCCGGCCCCTGATAGACGAAACTCGTGTAAACCTGCACCAGGCTCGCCCCGGCGCGGAACTTGGCGAAAGCCTGCTCCGGCGTCGCCACGCCACCCACCCCGATCAGCGTCAGCCGGTCGCCCGCCAGCAGCCGCACCCGTGCGAGCATCCGGGTCGAACGCGCGAACAGCGGCGCGCCGGACAAGCCGCCCGCCTCGCCGCGCGCCGCCCCGCGCAGGCTCTCCGGCCGCGCCAGCGTGGTGTTGCTGACGATCAGCCCGGCAATCCCCCGTCCGATCGCCATGGCGACCAGCTCGGGCAACGCCGCCTCGTCGAGATCGGGCGCCAGTTTCACGAATAGCGGCGGATGCGCTCCGGCGCCGCGCGCGATCGCATCGAGAATCGCCGCCAGCCGGTCCGCCGCCTGCAAATCCCGCAGCCCAGGCGTATTCGGCGAGGACACGTTGATCGCGATATAATCGGCATGGGGTGCGACCGCGCGCACCAGCGCCGGATAATTAACCAGCGGATCGGCGCCGTCCTTGTTGATCCCGAGATTCGCACCGATCGCCACCCGCGCCCGATCCTGATAGGCAAGATTGGCCGCCCGCGCGAGATTGCGCGAAAACGCCTCGATCCCGCGATTGTTGAACCCCATGCGGTTGATCAGCGCCTCGTCCTCGGCAAGCCGGAACAGCCGCGGCCTGGAATTGCCCGGTTGCGCGCGCGGTGTTGCGGTTCCCGCCTCGATGAACCCGAATCCCAGCCGGGACAGGCCGGCGAGTGCCGCCGCATCCTTGTCGAACCCGGCGGCAAGCCCGATCGGGTTTTTCAGGGTCCGCCCGAACGCGGACACGGCCAGGCGCGGATCGGGCGCGATGTCCCACCCGCCGGCAACTCCGAAGCGCAACCCGGCAATCGCGATGCGGTGCGCGGTCTCCGGCTCCAGCCGCCGCAGCCACGGCAACACGAAGCCTGAAAGACTCATGATTACTTCGCGAACACCACGATTTCCGGCGCCTTGGGTGTCGGCACGTGCGGCAGCTTGGTCGAGGCGCCGAGCGAGACATTCCCCGGCAGCACCCCATCGGCGGCGATCGCATCGGCTACCGCGGCCGCCTCGGGGGCGAGCTTCGCCATCTGCTGTTCGGACACGGAGGGGATCGCCGCCGCCGGCCCGGTCACATAGACGCGAAATTTCGCGTCCTTGTTGATTTTCAGCGCCTCGGCCACCGCGTATTTCACCGAAGGCGCCCAATTCTGCGCCCCTTGCGGGATCGTCACCAGCGGCAACTGCCCGTTGAATTTGCTCAGCGCCGCGACATCGACCAGCGACGGCGCGTTGGCATAGGGCGAGAGGGTCTTGCGGCCGAACAAGGCGCAGCCGGCAAGGGCGAGCGGAAGCAGCAGGGCGGGAATCAGGATACGGCGCATGACCCGCCTTTAGTCGAGAGGTGCGCCGCCCGCAACGGGTAGGCCGCCGCCGCAACGACCCGTGATCACCCGCCGATCGTCTTCTGCGCCTGCTCGCCGAGCCCGGCAATGCCGAGCCGCATGGTCTGGCCGGGCCGCAGAAACACCGGGTTCGGCTTGATCCCCATGCCCACGCCCGGAGGCGTGCCGGTGGCGATGATATCGCCCGGCAGCAGCGCGATGAACTGGCTGACATACGAAACCAGGGTCCGCACCCCGAAAATCATCGTGCGCGTATTGCCGTCCTGCATCCGCCTGCCGTCCACCTCGCACCAGAGGTCAAGGCTCTGCGGATCGGGCACCTCGTCGCTTGTGACCAGATACGGCCCCACCGGGCCGAAACTCGGGCAGCCCTTGCCCTTGTCCCAGGTGCCGCCGCGCTTGATCTGGTACTCCCGCTCGCTCACGTCGTTCACCACGCAATACCCGGCCACATGGTCGAGCGCGTCGGCTTCGGTCACGCAATGCGCCGCCGTGCCGATCACCACGCCCAGTTCCACCTCCCAGTCGGTCTCTTTCGAGCCGCGCGGAATCACCACGTCGTCGAACGGGCCGGAATAGGCGCTGCCCGCCTTGAGAAAAATGATCGGCTCCTCGGGAATCGGCAAATTGCTCTCCGCCGCGTGATCCGCATAGTTCAGCCCGATGCAGATGAAATTGACCGGGCGCGGCACCGGCGCGCCGATCCGCGCCCCGTCCGGCACCATCGGCAGCGCGGCGGGATCGATCGCCGCGATCCGCGCCAACCCCTCGGCCGACAACGCCGCCGCATCGAACCCCGCGAGATGCGCCGAAAGATCGCGCAAGCCGCCCTTGGCATCGACCACACCCGGACGCTCGGCCCCCGCCGCACCATGCCGAAACAGTTTCATGCCGTCGCTCCTTGTCCCCGATTTATAATATGCTTCTAAGGCGCGACACCGCCCCCGCCAAGACCGCGCGGCCACAAACCCCGCTCAACCGAACGTCACGATCGAAGGTGGCAAACCGATCAGCAGCAGCGGGCACGGATTGCCCACACCTCGGTGAACTCGATCTTCCAGTTTCTTCCAGTGCGTCGTCGCCTCGCCGAATTTGTCAGACACGAATTTGTCCGTGAACGCGGCGCGAAACGGAATGGGGTTGTTGGCCCGACCAACCCGGCTCTGAATATCGCGGCGCTGTTTCGGCGTAGGAACGTAATCGAACGATTCCAATGCGGGGAAATCGTCAATTCCGTGCCGATCCAGAAAACGTCTTACAAAACCATGCATGGCCGCATGCAACGCCCGCCCGCGCGTGACGATGACCCCGATCGAAATCGCCCCATCGGCGTGCAGCCGTTTGAAGTTCTCAAGGTCACGATCATAGAATGGATCTTTGTTGTTCCACTCGATTTCGAGAGCGATCCGCGCACCAGACTCGAATGCCCGGACGTGATCGACCTCGTGGGACTGGCTTTCCCGCTGAACGCCGTTGATGATCTTTTCGACCACGAAAGTCGTTTTGACCCAGCCTTTTTCAGCCAGCGCCTTGCGCAGCCGTTGGGTTCCCTTTGCTTCGCCCCCGCCACCGGCGATAATCTCCTCTATCGGGATCGAAGCATTGACCAAAGCCGATTCCAGTTCCTGGGCGGCCTTGGGAAAATCCACGCTCATGATCGCTTCCGCGTGGGACAGGAAATGGATCTCGAACCCGCGCGCTTTCAAACGATCGAACATATCAATGCTGACCCGATGCTAATCTGCGCCCAACGGCAAGACCGACTGCCGATCGCTCGCCGAATTATGCGCATAGGTCTCCCAGCTCGGCGCATAACCCTCATCCGCTTGGCTGCCCCACGCAGTCCAGTTCGGGCGCACGCCGCGCGCGAACAGTTCGAGGCGCGGGGCCGGGCTGCACGCCTCGATGATATCGTAAATCTCATCGGGTTTGCGCGAATGTTCGCGTTTGCGCGTCGCGAGATAGTTCACCTGCCGTCGCCCCGCGGCGAGCGTGCGCGCATTCTTGCCGCGCGTCCCGAACAGCACCATCTCGGTTACGTTGCGGAAATAGAACCCCACACCCCGCCCGTCGCTACCGCCATCCTTGCGGATTTTGTGCCAGACGATGTTAGACTTGTACTGAAACCCCCACGCGCTCATCACCCTAAACCCCTCGGGCAGCAGCGCGTTCGGCACCCAGAGATAGAGATGCGCGGTCGAAGCCGTTACCTCGGCGACTGGAAGGGCGCAGATGTCGTCGAGCGACATGGTCCCGTAGCGCGCCAATCGGCGATGCTCGGGTGCGACCTTCCCGGTGCGATTGGCGAATTGCCATGGCGGATCGGCCAGAATCGTAGCGAAACGCTGTCCCTCGACGGACGAGAGAAGATCTGCGGCAGGGTCCGGGATGAATTGCCTGGGCATCGTGCCAACAACCTTCCTTGGTGAACGCAAGAATAGTGACAAATACTGAACGATTCGGTCCAGTCTGATAGCCGGATCGACACATGACGAGCTATGCGCGCGGTCCAGCCGTCGAACAAGATCGGGCGCCAAGTGATAAGAATAATCGACAGTCTGCGTTGAATTGCCCTTAAAAAACAGGCCTTGCCAAAAATACGCTTAAAATATTAAGCTTGCTCAAACCAAGGAGGGTCCGATCATGAGCCAGGCCGCATCACGCTCCAACGAGCCGCTGATCCATCACTGGATGCCGTTCACCGCCAACAAGCAGTTCCAGGAGGCGCCGCGCATCATCGCCCGCGCCGAGGGCGTCCATTACTGGAACACCCTGGGCGAACAACTGCTCGACGGCGTCTCCGGCCTCTACACCACACCCGCCGGGCATGGCCGCCGCGAAATCCGCGAGGCGGTCACCCGCCAGCTCGAGGAGCTCGACTACGCGCCCGCCTTCCAGTTCGGCGTGCCGGGATCGTTTCGCCTCGCCCATGAACTCGCACAGATGCTGCCCGAGGGGCTCAACCGCGTGTTCTTCGCCGGCTCCGGCTCCGAAGCGGTGGAAACCGCGCTGAAAATCGCGATCCAGTACCATCGGGTGCGCGGCCAGGGTCAGCGCCAGCGCCTGATCGGCCGGGCGCGCGGCTATCACGGGGTCAATTTCGCCGGCTGGTCGGTGGGCGGCATGGTGAAGAATCGCGACGCCTTCGGCCTCGGCCTGCCCGGCGTCGCCCATATGCGCCACACCCACATCCCGGAAAACCGCAACGTGATGGGCCAGGGCGAACACGGCGGCATCGACCTCGCCGACGATCTGCAGCGCCTGGTCGATCTGCATGGCGCCGACACCATCGCCGCCTGCATCGTCGAGCCGATCGCGGGGTCGACCGGCGTTCTGGTCCCGCCGAAGGGCTATCTCGAACGGCTCCGCGCGATCTGCGACAAACACGGCATCCTGCTGATCTTCGACGAGGTGATCTGCGGTTTTGGCAGAACGGGCCACGCCTTCGCCGCCGATGCGTTCGGTGTCACCCCCGACATCCTGACCATGGCCAAGGCGATCACCAACGGCAATATCCCGATGGCGGCGATCGCGGTGCGCGAGGACATCCAGCAGGCCATCCTCGACGCCGCCGGGCCCGACGCCGTCGAATTTTTCCACGGCTACACCTATTCCGCCCATCCGGTCGCCTGCGCCGCGGCCCTCGCCACGCTGAAGCTCTACCGCGACGAGGACCTGTTCGCCCGCGCCGCCGCGCTCACCCCGAAATTCCTTGAACGCATCGCCTCGCTCGCCGATATCCCGATCGTCACCGACACGCGCGGCTACGGATTGCTGGGCGCCGTCGACCTCGCGGTCGACGGGTCGGCCGGCAAGCGCGGCTTCGCCGTGCTGCGCCGCTGCTTCGAGCAGGGCTTGGTGATCCGCGTCGCCGGCGATACGGTGGTGTTCGCGCCGCTGTTCATCACCACCGAGGACGAGCTTGACCAGATGTTTGCGCTCCTGCGCGGCGTGCTAAAGACGGTCTGAACGACAAGACCTTACGGACAGGATCAAAAATGTACCAGGATGTGATGCTGCATATCGGCGGCGAATGGACCGGCGCGAAATCGGGCCGCACGCTCGATGTCCTCAACCCGGCAACCGAGGAAAAAATCGGCACCGCCGCCCATGCCGAGCGCGCCGATCTCGACGCCGCGATTGCCGCCGCCGAGACCGGCTTCGTCGCTTGGCGCAAGACCAGCCCGCAGGCCCGCGCGAAAATCATGCGCAAGGCCGCCAATCTGATCCGCGAGCGTGCCGACACCATCGCCCGCACCATGACCATGGAACAGGGCAAACCGCTCCCCGAGGCGAAGGGCGAAACCCTGCTCGCCGCCGACGTGATCGACTGGTTCGCCGAGGAGGCCCCGCGCACCTATGGCCGGGTCATTCCGGCCCGTGCCGACGGCGTCTATCAGCTCGTCGTCAAGGAGCCGGTCGGCATCGTCGCCGCCTTCACGCCGTGGAACTTCCCGCTCAATCAGGCGGTACGCAAGGTTTCCGCCGCCATCGCCGCCGGCTGCGCGGTGATTCTGAAAGGCCCCGAGGAAACCCCCGGCTCCTGCGCCGAACTGGTGCGCGCCTTCGCCGATGCCGGGCTGCCCGCCGGCGTGCTCAACCTCGTCTACGGCGTGCCGGCCGAGATTTCGGAATATCTCATCCCGCATCATTCGGTCCGCAAAATCTCCTTCACCGGCTCGACCGTGGTGGGCAAGCACCTCGCCTCACTGGCCGGCAAGCACATGAAGCGCGCCACCATGGAGCTTGGCGGCCACGCCCCCGCCATCGTGTTCGAGGACGCCGATCTCGACGCCGCCGCGAAAATCCTCGCCGCCAACAAGTTCCGCAACGCCGGGCAGGTCTGCGTCGCGCCCACGCGGTTCCTGGTCCAGGACAGCGTCTATGACGGGTTCATGGAGCGCTTCCTCGGTGCTGTCGCCAAAATCAAGGTCGGCGACGGGCTCGAAGCCGGCACCACCATGGGCCCACTCGCCAACGAGCGCCGCATCCCCGCCATCGAGGGCTTCATCGCCGACGCCAGGCAGCACGGTGCCAAAGTCGCCGCCGGCGGCGAGCGGATCGGCAACAAAGGGTATTTCTTCCAGCCCACGGTGATGACCGACGTGCCGGTCACCGCCCGCGCGATGAACGAGGAGCCGTTCGGCCCGCTCGCGCTGGTCAACCGTTTCGCCTCCTTCGACGATGCGATCGCCGAGGCCAACCGGCTCGATTTCGGCCTCGCGGCCTATGCCTATACACGCTCGACCAAAACCGTCACCGCTCTGGGCCACCGGATCGAGAGCGGCATGGTCTCGATCAACCATCACGGCCTCGCTCTGCCCGAAACCCCGTTCGGTGGGATGAAGGATAGCGGCTATGGCTGGGAAGGCGGCGCGGAGGCGATCGACTCATACCTCGCCACCAAGTTCGTCACCCAGGCTTCGTGACAGGGGCTTCGTGAGCAGCGCCCTCGCCGGCAAGACGGCGATCGTCACCGGCGGCGCCAGCGGCATCGGCCGCGCGATCGCCGCTGGGCTCGCCGCCGAGGGCGCTTCGGTCATCATCTGCGGGCGCGACGAGGCGAAACTCGCCGAAGCCGCGCGCGCGATCGGCAGCGAAACCGTCTCGATTTTCACCGCGGACATCACCCGCGAACCCGATGTCGAACGGTTGTTTGCCGCCGCCGAAGCCCGCTTCGGCGGACGATTGGACATTCTGGTCAACAATGCCGGCCGCGCCACCCACACCCGCACCGAAGACCTGCCGATGGCGGATTTCGAGGCGGTCATCGCGGTCAACGTCACCGCCGCGTTTCGCTGCGCCCAACGCGCCTTCCGCATCATGAAGGCGCAGAAATCGGGCCGGATCATCAATATCGGCTCGGTCTCGGCCCGCGTGCCGCGCCGCAATTCGGTGCCCTACACCACCTCGAAATTCGCCCTCGAGGGCATGACCCGAGCGCTGGCCCTCGATGGCCGGATGCACGGCATCGCGGTCTCCATCCTGCATCCCGGCAACACCGAAAGTTCCATCTGGCCGGATCAGGAGGCGACACGGCGCGAGGAAGGGCTCATGCCCGCCGATCAGGTCGCCCGCGCCGCCGTGCTGATGGCGACCCTCCCGCCCGGCATCAATTTGTTGGATGCAACGATTTTGCCGTTGACCATGCCGCTGTTGGGTCGTGGCTGAGGCGGTCACTATAAAACAGGCCGTCGCGTTTCGCCTGCGGCGGCATCATCTGATTGACCCCGTTTCCGCCGACCAACTCCCCGCAATGATCGGGGACATCTGCGGCCTCCAGGCGCAAATCCCCTCAGCCGCCGAACAAGCCGCGTCGGTCAGAACCACAAACCTCCAATCCGGCACCCTCACCAAAGCGCTGGAAACCAGCGGAACCCTGGCCCGAACCTGGCTGATGCGCGGAACGGTGCATATCATCCCGTCCGCCGATCTGCCGCTCTACAGCGCCGCGATCGGCCCGGCCGGACTCCGCGAACTGCATCGCTGGCTCGGCACCTATGGGCTGACACCGGATCAGATCACCCGCGCCAGCGATGCGGTGTGCAAGGCGCTCGAAACCGGCCCGCTCACCCGGAAAGACCTCGCGGATCGGGTGGTCGCGCTGGTCGGCGATCAAGCACGCGCCTGGATCGACCACGGCTGGGGCGGCATCGTCAAACAGGCCGCGCTGGAGGGCGCGATCTGCTTCGGACCAACCAAAGACCGCGACATCAGCTTCGTCCGAACCGACACATGGTTCAAAGCCAGCCCATTGCCAAAACGCCCGCCCGGCCCGGAAGCGCGCCGATGCCTGCTCGACCGCTATCTCCGCGCCTACGGCCCCGCCACCATCCAGGGTTTCGCGCGCTGGGCCGGCATCCCGTCCGGCGAAGCCAAACAGGCCGGCCACGATCTCGCCGACGACCTGATCGACATCACGGTCTATGACCGGCCGACGATCGCCCGACGAGAAGACCTCGACGACCTCGCGACCATCGCGCCAGCAAGCCGGGTGAGTCTGCTCCCGGCGTTCGATCCCTATGTGCTGGGCTGTTCCGTCAAATCCCATCTGGTCGATGAGCCGCACCAGACACTGATCTATCGAAAAGCCGGCTGGGTCGCGGCGACCATTCTGATCGATGGCCGCGCCGCCGGCACCTGGGAAGCGAAACCGCGCGGCAAACGCTTGAATATCACAATCACGCCGTTCGCATCATCGCTCGCCAAACACGCTACCGACATCGAAACCGCCGCCGCGCCGCTCGGCCGGCTGCACGGCCTCCCAATCGCGATCCAAATCAATGCGGCCGCTGCTTGATCAAATCGCGATCTCCATCCCGCATCCTGATAATATCGAAAGCTCCATTTGGCCGGACCAGGAGGCGGCGCGGCTTCCACCTTAATTCCACCCGGGGCTGGTCCTCACTGCAGGGTCCAGTTCAGTGACCGCGCCGCCGGGCAACCGTCGCACCGATCCAACGCCATCGACACGATCCGGGTTTACAATCCGCCGATCGGGTGCAAATCCGGGGCAGCCCGTTTCACCACCGAAGGACCACTCGATGGCGTCGCAGACCGCCGCCGGTATCGCCATGAACCAGAGCCGGGCCGCGCGCGCCGCATCGCCGGAAAACCGCCGGCTGGTGGCCGCGTGGCTGTTCGTCAGTTTCGCCCTGATCGTCGAGATGTTCGGGATCGGCGCCTATGTGCAGAACGACAATGCCGGGCTGTCGATCATGGCGTGGCAGCCGGTTTCCGGCATCATCCCGCCGCTGACCCATGCGGCGTGGGAGCGCATGTTCGCTCTCTACAAGACTATCCCGCAATACCAACTGCTCAACAGCCACATGGACCTCGCCGGGTTCAAGGCGATTTTCTGGCCGGAATGGATTCATCGCCTATGGGGCCGCCTGCTCGGCCTCGATTTTGGAATCCCGCTCGTCTGGTTCTGGTGGACCGGAAGGCTGGAACGCCGCCTGCGCCCGTGGCTTCTGCTCCTGTTCGTCCTCGGCGGCATTCAGGGGCTGATCGGCTGGTGGATGGTCGCCTCGGGCTTTCACCCCGGCATGACCGAGGTTTCGGTCTGGCGCCTGTCGATCCATTACTGCTTCGCGACCGCGCTGGCGATCGCCGTTTTCTGCTCCGGCCTCGTCGTGCTCAGGCCCGAGTCCGAACGCCTGCCGCCTGCCGAAGCCGCGAAATACCGCACGGCGCGCGGCTTCGCGATCGCCTCGATCGTGGCGATCTGCATCGCGATCGTCGCCGGCACGTTCCTCTCCGGCACCCACGCCTACACCATCGACAACACGTTCCCGCTGATGCAGGGGCGCTGGATTCCGCCCGGTTACGCAACGCTCCACCCGTTCTGGCGCAACTGGGTCCTGAACAAGGCTGCGGCGCAGTGGGATCACCGGCTGCTCGGCACCGTGGCGGCGCTGGTGGTCATCGCCGCCGTGGTCGCGGCGATCCGCGCCGATCTGCCGCCGCGCGCCCGCGATGCGTTCCTGGTGATGGGCGGCCTTCTGATCGTGCAGTATATTCTGGGCGTGACCACGCTGGTTTCGAAGATCCTGGATATCGGCATCGTGCATCAGATGAACGCCGTTCTGCTGCTGGCGGCCGCGGTATGGGCGTATTTCGAGCTGCGGGGACGCCGCTCAGCATGAACGCCAGGCCCGACCGCCTTGTCGGCAACTGGCTGCTGCTGATCTGCGTCATGATTTTCGGCATGGTCGTCGGCGGCGGTCATGTGCGCACCATCGGCGCCGGATTTTCGGTCCAGCTCTGGCAGCCGGTGATGGGTTTCGTGCCGCCGCTGACCCATCGCGCCTGGGAACGCCTGTTCGCGCTCTATCAGGCAACGCCGCAATTCCAGGCGCTGCATCCCACCATGACCCTCGCCCAGTTCAAATCCCTCGCCTGGCCGATGCTGCTCGACCGCGACTGGGGACGGCTGATGGCGCTGGTGTTCATCGTTCCGCTCGCGGTTTTCTGGTGGCGGAGCAGAATCTCCAGCCGGCTCGCGCTGTGGCTCGGGTTGCTGTTCGCCGCCGGGGCCGGCGAAGCGGTGATGGGCTGGCTGATGACCTATCAGGGGCGCTATGGTGGCGTCCTGCACCCCTCACCGCTGTTTCTGGCGCCCCACCTTATCGTGGCGATGCTGATTTTCACCGCGATGCTATGGACCGCGCTGACCATCCGCAACCCCGAACCGGCGCCGATCGCCGGGCACACGGTGCTGCGCGCCCTGCTGACCGCCTCGATCGTGCTGATCATCGCGACGATCGGGCTCGGCGCGCTGGTCGCGGCGACCCATGCGAACAAGGTGTTCAACACCTTTCCGTTGATGGACGGCCATGCCCTGCCGCCGCACGCACTGAAACTGCATCCGCTCTGGCTGAATTTTCTTGCCAATAAATCCACGGTGCAGTTCGATCACCGGATCGCTGCGACCATCACCACCCTGGTCGTGGTGGTCGCGGCGGTCATGGGCCTGCGCGCATCGCTCGGCCCCAAAGCGCGCGATCTGTTCCTGCTCCTGGCGGGGCTGGTCTCGCTGCAATATATACTGGGCATGACAGCGCTGCTCTCCGGCATGGGTTCGATCGGCTATCTCCACGAACTCAACGCCGTTCTGCTGCTCGCCGCCTGCGTCGCCTGCCGCCACGCGCTGCGCGGTGCCACCGCCATCCGCGCCGAAACCCTCGCCATGAAGGCCGCTGAATAATGTCCGAAGCACTCGCCACCGCCGACCGGCTGTTCCACCACAACGAGGGGCTGGATGTGCTGGAAGCGCGCCGCGCCATCGCCCCGGTGCTCGACCCGGCCGATGACGGCGAATTGTTCCTCGAATACCGCGAATCCGAAATCGTCAGCCTGGATGATGGCCGCATCCGCAATGCCAGCTTCGACAGCCGGCGCGGCTTCGGCCTGCGCTCGGTAACCGGCGAGGCGGCGATCTACGCCCATGCCGGCGAAATCTCGGATGCGGCACTGGCCCGCGCGGTCGCGACATTGCAGGATGCCCGGCCGGGCGAAACCGGGCTGGTCTCGGTCGGGCCGGCAACGGCGTCCCGGCCGCTCTACACGGCACTGAACCCGCTCGCCGAAATGCCGTTCGCCGCCCGCGCCGCCCTGCTCGGTGAGATCGACGCCTATGCGCGGGGTGCCGATTCCCGCGTGGTTCAGGTGATGGCGAGCCTCGCCGGCGAGTGGCAGGTGGTGGAAATTCTCCGCGCCGACGGGGTGCGCGCCGCCGATATCCGGCCGCTGGTGGTGCTGCATGTCTCGGTGGTGATGGAGCAGAACGGGCGGCGCGAATCCGGTGGTCACGGCGCCGGCGGCCGCGAGACCTATTCCAGCGTCACCGCGCCGGAGTTCTGGCGCGCTGCGGTCGACAAGGCGATCCGCAACGCCGCGCTCAACCTTGAAAGCATTGCCGCGCCCGCCGGCGAGATGCCGGTGGTGCTCGGCGCCGGCTGGCCCGGCATTCTGCTGCACGAGGCGATCGGCCATGGGCTGGAAGGCGACTTCAACCGCAAGAAAACCTCCGCCTTCGCCGGGCTGCTGGGCAAGCGGGTGGGCTCCAAAGGCGTCACCGTCATCGACGACGGCACCATCCCCGACCGGCGCGGTTCGCTCACCGTCGATGACGAAGGCACGCCCACCAACCGCACCGTGCTGATCGAGGACGGCATTCTCACCGGCTACATCCAGGACCGCCAGAACGCCCGGCTGATGAGCATGCGCGCCACCGGCAACGGCCGCCGCCAATCCTACGCCCATCTGCCGATGCCGCGCATGACCAACACCATCATGCTCGCCGGCGACGCCTCGCGCGACGACATGATCCGCTCGATCAAGCGCGGGCTCTACGCCGCCAATTTCGGCGGCGGCCAGGTCGATATCACCTCGGGCAAATTCGTGTTCTCGGCCTCGGAAGCCTACCTGATCGAAGACGGCAGGATCGGCGCGCCGGTGAAGGGGGCCACGCTGATCGGCAACGGGCCGGACGCGCTGACCAAAGTGGAGATGATCGGCGCCGATCTCGAACTCGACCCCGGCATCGGCACCTGCGGCAAGAACGGCCAGGGCGTGCCGGTCGGCGTCGGTCAGCCGACGATCAAAATCTCCGGCCTGACCGTCGGCGGCACGGCGGCCTAAGCCCCGTTATTCCGCAGCAACTTGCGCGGGCGCGTTGCGATCGGCCAGGATCATCCGCGCCGCTTTTTCGCCGATCACCATGGCCGGCGCGTTGGTGTTGCCGCTGATGACGGTCGGCATGATCGAGGCATCCGCCACCCGCAGCCCCGCCACGCCATGCACCCGCAGCCGGTCATCGACCACGGCCATCGGGTCGCTGCCCATCTTGCAGGTGCCGACCGGGTGGTAGATCGTCTCGGCCTGGGCGCGGATCGAGGCGATGACCGCAGCATCGCTGACATTGCGCGGGCCCGGTTCCACCTCGCCGCCGGAAATCCCCGCCATTGACGGTGCCGCCATGATCCGCCGCCCCAGCTTCACGCCCCCGAGCAGTTCGGCGACATCGTCATCGTGCGACAGATAATTCGGGTCGATCAGCGGATCGGCCAGCGGATCGGCGGATTTCAGCCCGATATATCCCCGGCTTTTCGGCCGCAACTGGCAGACATGCAGGGTCATGCCGTAGCCCAGAGTCGGCTTGCGGCCATGGTCGCGCAACATGGTGGGCAGAAAATGAAACTGGATTTCCGGGACCTCGCTCTCCGGCGTCAGTTTCGCGAAACCGCCCGCCTCGGCGGCGTTGGAGGCGAACATGCCCGAGCCCTTGCCGCGAAACTCGAAGAAGGCGCGCACCAGGCGCGGCAGCATCCCCGGCCCGACTCCCACCGCCTGCTTGGTCCGGTCACGCACCAGGATGGCGTAATCCAGATGATCCTGCAGGTTCCGCCCCACCCCCGGTAACTCATGGCAGAGCTGGATGCCGGCGCGGGCGATCTCCGCGCGCGGCCCGATCCCCGAGAGCAGCAGCAGATGCGGCGAGTTGATCGCGCCGCCGGCCAGGACCACCTCGCGCCGCGCCATCACCCGCTCGGTGCCCTGCGGCGTTTTGATCTCGACGCCGATCGCCCGGTTGCCGTCCATCAGCACGCGCAGCGCCCGCGCCTCGGTCCTGATGGTGAGGTTCGGCCGCGCCTTGATCGCATCCAGATAGGCGCGCGCGGATGAAAATCGCTTGCCGTCCTTCTGCGTCACCTGGTAGGCGCCGGCACCTTCCTGCCGCGCGCCGTTGAAATCGGGGTTGCGCGGCAGGCCGGCCTCGATCGCGGCCTGGATGAACACCGGCCCCAGCCCGTTCGGATTGCGCAGATCGGCGACGTTCAGTTCGCCATCGGCGCCGTGATACTCATCGGCGCCCCGCTCGTTGCGCTCAAGCGCCTTGAAGATCGGCAACAGGCTCGACCATCCCCAGCCCGGATTGCCCTGCGCTTCCCACCCATCGTAATCCGCCGGCGCGCCGCGCATATAGATCATCGCGTTGATCGACGACGATCCACCCAGCGTCTTACCGCGCGGCCAATAGAGCCTGCGGCCGTTGAGTTGCGCCTGCTTCTCGGTGTTGAAATACCAGTTATAGGTCTTCGTCCCGAGCAGCCCGACGATGCCGAGCGGCGTGTCGATCATCAGCGATTTGTCGGCCTTGCCCGCTTCGAGCAGGCAGACCCGGTCGCCCGGATCGGCCGATAGCCGGTTCGCGAGCACCGCACCCGCCGAACCCGCACCCACGATGACGTAATCGAACTCGGACATCGTATTCCTCCCAATTTTCCCGTCATGGCGGGTATTATCTCTAATAGAACCATTTATTGACGTTTGCGGCAATATGGACTGTCTGAAAATTCAAATTTCGGGCAATATCACGGTTACGCGATCACCCGGCCGACGCGCCGCTTTGCGCATCTCATTGTTTCGGCTAGCTTCAGAGCTGAAGCTGCCCCCGCGAGATGATCGAAGGCGCTGGACGCAGTACGAACAAATTGCCACCAGGTCCGAAATATCAAACGGGGGCACTACCCGCCGGTCGTTTCACAATTGCAACCCGATCGCCGAGCCGGTTTTCAGGGGCACCAGCCGCTCCGCGAGGCCGAGTGCCGCGAAGGCACGTTCGAGTTCCTCCCGGCTTTCGGTGAAATGCGCCCAGCCATCGGTATGAACGGCGACGATCCGTGCATTCGGGAAGGCATGGGCGGTCTCGATCGCGTCGTTGCTGTCCATGGTCAGATGAAACGAGCCGCGCGTCTTGGCGGAACCGGCGAACAGGATGACGAGGCGCGGCCGGTAGCGGCGCGCGACCTCGGCAACGCCGTCGTACCAGACGGTATCGCCGGTGACGTAGATCGCATCGCCCGGCTGATCGAAACCGATCAGGAATCCGGTGACATCGCCGGAAAGCGGCTCGATTCCGGCGGGACCATGCCGCGCCGGGGTTGCCGTGATGTGGATCGGCCGGCCGTTCGTACCGGCGAGCTCGACGGTTTGCCACGGCGCGAGCCCTTGCGCCACACCGCCGAGCCGCCCGGCGCCGGCAAGCGTGGTGAACACGGCGGGAACCGCGCCGAGCAAGGCGCGGCCGGCATTGTCGAGATTGTCGGCATGCTGGTCGTGGCTGAGCAGAACCGCGTCGATCCGGCCGAGTTCCGCCGCCGCGAGGCCCGGCCCCGCCAGTTTTTCCAGCGTGACATGTGGTAATGTGTAGCGTCCCGGCTCATCGAACGTAGGATCGGTGAGAAGCCGGACATCCCCGATCTCGATCAATACGGTGGGGCCGCCGATCAGCGTCAGCGCCACGGGCAACAGGCTCATCGGCATAGTCTCTCCGGCTGAAGCAGGAAATCAAAAATCCGAACAGCGGCCGTTGCGTTCCCAGTCGCCGTAGCGCGTCGGCTCGGGGCCTTTCGGGCCGCCGATCTCTTTCGGCCAGGTTTTTTGCTCCTCCGAATCGGTTTTTGCAACGGGAGCATCGGTTTTGTCTGTCTCGGTCATGGGCTGGATGTGGCGTCCGGCGCTGGTTTCGGCAAGGGTTTCGCCGGCAGCGTCACCGCCGCCTCGCGCAGTCGCTGTTCCGCGAGCTTGCGCCACGGCGCGTTTGCCGGCGCGCGATCCAGCGCCCGATGGAACAGATGCGCCGCGTTGGGCGTCACATGGCCGGCCGCTTCGGTCTCCGCCTCGGCGGTTTCGGCGGCGAGGGTCGGGTCGAATTTCTGATCGAGCGCGATGGTCCAGGCCTTGGCGGCGGCGGCAAGTTTGTGCTGCGTCACCAGCACCTGACCGAGAAGCAGGTAACCCTGGCGCGCCCGTGCGGTGTTCGGCGGGATTTCGGCAAGTTTCCGTTCCAGCCTGGCGATCAGCGCGTCGTCCTGCTTGCGCGCCGCCGATTCCGCGCGCACCACGGCCGCGTGCGGCTCGGACGGCACCATCGGCAGGCTGCCCGGCAGGAACAGGGCGAGTGCACCGACGGGGATCAGCGCCACCACGGCGATCAGCAGGCCGCGCGCGCTGCGATTCGCCTCTGGCTCGGGCAGCGCATCCGCCGCCAGCAGCCGGCGCTCCACTTCCAGCCGCGCGCCTTGATATTCCGAGTCCGGCAGCCGCCCCTCGTCGCGTTCCCGCGCGATCTCGTCGAGCTGCGAGCGATGCAGCGCGAGCGCGGTGTCCCGCCGGTAGCGGATCTGTCCGCGCCGCACCCACACCACCACGATCGGCGCCACCGCGACCAAGGCGAGAACCGCCATCCAGAACCAGATCAAGAGAGAATGTCCTTCAGCCGGTCGCGTTCCGCTTCACTCAGCCCCGGCAGCGACGGCGGCGCGCGGCGGCGGCGCGCGATCAGCACCACCATGAGTCCCGCCAGCAACGCGATCACCGGCGAGAACCACAGCAGCCAGGTCAGCGGGATCAGCGGCGGCTTGAGCAACACGAAAATTCCATAGCGATGCACCATGAAATCGACGATCTGCGTATTGGTCTCGCCACGCACCACCCGCCGGCGAATGATCCCCCGGAACTGCTTGGCAAGGCCGGCCTGCGAGTTCTCCACCGTCTCGTTCTGGCACACCAGGCAGCGCAATTTGTTGCCGATATGCTCGGCGCGTTTTTCCTGCGCGATCGTCAGCGTCACCCCGTCGCGCAGGATCGTCACCGGCGTATCGGCCGCCGCGATGGCGAAGGTGACCGCGAGGCCGAGGAAGCACAGGATCAGGACGCGTTTCATCGGATCAGGTCACGACAGCCGGCGCAAAGCGGGCTTGAGCTGACTTTCGATGATCTCGGGCACCAGCGGCCCGGCGATATGCCAGCGCACCATGCCGCCGGGGGCGATCAGGAAGCTCTCCGGCACACCGTAGACCCCCCAGTTGATCGCGACCCGTCCGCTCAGATCGCTGGCGATCCGCCGATACGGATTGCCGTATTTGGCTAGATACAGCGCGAGCGGTCCGGGCTTGTCCTGATAGGCGATGCCCCAGATATCCAGCCCGGATTTCGCGATCGCGCGCAGATAGGGCGCCTCGCCCACGCAGGGGATGCACCAGGAGGCGAAGAAATTGACCAGAACCGGCCGCTTCCGTGCGATCAGCGCCGCCCGGTCGAAGCCCTGGTTGCCATCGACCCCCGGCAGGGTGAAATCCGGCACTTCGTGACCGACCAGCGGGTTGTTGAATTCCTGCGGGTTGTAGGCGCCGCTGCGCATCCGCTCCAGCAATGCGTAGAACCCGATCCCGCCCGCGGCCACTGCGGCGAGCGGAATGCCGAGCATCAATCGGCGCGAAACGCGTGGCGTATCCATCGGATCGCTCAGACCGTCGCCGAACCGGCCGGCTTGCGCAGCTTGCTCCGCACCGGCGCGCCGACGCGGAATCGCCGGTCGCTCAGCGAAATCGCCCCACCCAGCGCCATGATCAGCCCGCCGAGCCAGATCTCCGGCGCGAAGGGATGCACGTTGAAGCGGAACTCGCCGCCGCCGGAATTATCCTCGCCGGCGAAAGTCGCGAACATGTTGCGCACGCCGTTGGTGCGGATCGCGGCAGCCACCGTCTTGACCTTCTGCGCGGTGAAGAACCGCCGTTCCGGCCGCATCGTCATCACCAGCCTGCCATGGCGGGTGACGGTGATCGTCGCCCGCCGTGCCTGATAATTCGGCCCCTGTGCCGGGCTGATCCTGTCCAGCGTCCAGCGATAGCCGCCGAGATCGACCGACTGGCCCGGATGCAGCACCGTGACGGTATGCACCCGGAGCGTCATTCCCGCGATTCCGAGCACCGTGACACCGAAGCCGAGATGGCCGAGCGCGGCGCCGACCTGCGCGCGCGGGAGGGTGAACAGCCGGGCGAAGGACTGGCCGGGCGGCACCCGGAACAGCCGCACCCGCTCCGCGAGATCGACCAGCGCGCCGACGATCACCCAGGCGGCACCCGCGAGCCCGAGTGCCGCGATCGCATGGCCCCTGAACAGGACGAACGCGAAAACGATCAGGGCCAAGACCGCGCCATACCATATTTTCGCCAGGGCCGGCCCGATCGCGCCGCGCTTCCAGGGCAGCATCGGCCCCACCGCCATCGCCAGGATCAAGGGCGCTGTCAGCGGCAGCACCGCCTGGTCGTAGAACGGCGCGCCGACCGACAATTGCAGCCCGAACAGCAGATCGACGAAAGGCGGATACATCGTGCCGGTGAACACCACCGCCGCGATGACGCACAGGAATATATTGTTCAGGATCAGCGCGCCTTCGCGCGAGACCGGCGCGAACACCCCGGTCGCGGCAAGGCCGGGCGCACGGAACGCGAACAGCAGCAGCGAGCCGCCGATGGTCAGCGCCAGCAGAACCAGGATGAACAGCCCCTGATTGGGCGAGGCGGCAAAGGCATGAACCGAATTGAGCAGGCCCGAGCGCACCAGGAAGGTGCCGCACAGGCTGAGCGAAAACGTCGCGATCGCGAGCAGGACGCTCCAGGTTTTCAGCGCCTCGCGCTTTTCCACCACGATCGCCGAATGGATCAGCGCCGTGCCGGTCAGCCAGGGCAGCAAAGCGACGTTCTCCACCGGGTCCCAGAACCAGAATCCGCCCCAGCCCAGCGTGTAATAGGACCAGAGCGAGCCGAAACAGATGCCGGCGGTCAGAAACACCCAGGATACCAAGGTCCAGGGCCGCACCCAGCGCCCCCAGGCGGCATCGACCCTTCCTTCGATCAGCGCGGCGACCGCGAAGGCGAAGGCGATCGAGAAGCCGACATAGCCGGTGTAGAGGATCGGCGGGTGCACCGCCAAACCAGGATCCTGCAGGATCGGGTTGACCCCGGCGCCATGCAGCGGCGGCGGCCAGATGCGCCGGAACGGATCGGACACGGTCAGCGTGAACAGCAGGAACCCGCCCGAAACCAGCCCGAGCACACCCAGCACGCGCGAGCGCAGGCTGGACGGAATATTGGTGCCGAACACGCCGACGGTCGCGCCGCAGAGCGAGAGGATCAGGCACCAGAGCAGCATCGAGCCGTCGTGGTTGCCCCAGGTTCCGGTGATCCGGTAAAACAACGGCGTGGTGCTGCTGGAGAACTCGGCGACGTTGCGCACCGTGAAATCCGACACCACGCCGGCCCACACGAGGGCGGCGAAGGCCGCGCCGAGCATCAGAAACTGAGCGATCGCCAGGGCAGGCGCGGCGCGGAGCAGAATCCGGTCGCGCAACATCGGCCCGAACAGCCCGATCACCGCCTGCGCCGCGGCGATCGCCAGCGCCAGTGCCAGTGCGAAATGACCGAGGGTCGGAATCATCCCTTGCTGTCCGCCTCGATGGCGCGGGGCGATTTATCGTCCCAGGCGGCGGCATTCGGCGGCGGCCCGAATTTCGGATTCCATTTGCCGGCCTTGCGCAGCGCCATTTCGACATCGCGCGGCATGTAGCTCGCCCCATGCTTGGCGAGCACCGTGCTCGCGACGAATTCGCGGTCGCCCCGCGTCATCGCACCGATCGTCACCACGCCCTGACCCTGGCGGAACAGCCCCGGCAGAACGCCGGTGAACACCACCGGAATCGCGGTCTGACCGTCGGTGATGCGGAAAGTGGTATAGGGCTTGCCGTCGCGTGTGCCCATGACCACGGTCCCCGCCTGCACGATCCCGCCGAGGCGGAATACCATGCCGGGCGCGGGACGCTTGGCGAGAACCTGCTGCGGCGAGAGAAAAAACGACAGGCTGGAGCGGAACGCGACCAGCATCAGCGCGACGGCGCTCGACAGCCCGATGCCGCAGGCGACCACGATCCACAACCGCCGCTTCTTCCGGCTCATCATGGATTTCCGCTCCGGCGCGGCTCGACCGCCGCCAGACGCCGGCGCGCGCCGCGATAGCGCAGCAGGGCCGAGAGGGCGAGAAAGCCGAGAACCAGCAGCGCCGCGCCGTAGCTGCCGGCGACGAAGGGCATCGCGTCCCTGATCATGCGCCGCCCCGTTCGGCGCGGGCGAGCAGCAGGGAGCGCGCCCGGTTTTCCATGATCGCGCTCGAAATCCGCGCCAGCACCATCGCGAGGAAGGCCAGATAGAAGCCGATGGCGCTGACTAGCAGCGGGTAGAGCATGGTCACGTAGATCTTCGACGGCCCGGTGATCGAGATCGTGTTGCCCTGATGCAGCGTGTTCCACCAATACACGCTGAACACGATGATCGGCAGGTTGATCGCCCCCACCAGCCCCAGGATCGCCGCCGCCCGATAGCCGTGCTGCGGGTTGTCGAAGGCGCGGATCAGCGCCATGTGCCCGAGATAGAGGAAAAGCAGAATCAGCACCGAGGTCAGCCGCGCATCCCACACCCAGTAGGTGCCCCATTCCGGCCTGCCCCAGAGCGAGCCCGAAATCAGGCACAGAAGGGTGAATCCCGCACCGACGGGGCCGATTTCCTTGGCGGCGATGTCCGCCAGCGGATGACGCCAGACGATCGAGAGCAGCGAGCAGATGGCCAGCGCCGCATAGCCGTTCATCGCGACCCAGGCCGCCGGCACATGCACATACATGATGCGCGAGGCGATACCCTGCTGCCAGTCGGCCGGCGCGAAGGCAAATCCCCAGACCAGGCCGGTGACGGTGACGACGAAGGCGGCGGCGGCAAGCCACGGCAGGATCGGCTGGATCAGCCGCTGGAACCTGCCCGGATTGGCGAAGCGATGCAGCCACGCACCGGCCTTCGATTGCGGCACGCCGATCGAACCCGCTGCTATCTGCCCTGGATAATCCGAGGTGCCTGTCCGTTCCATTCTAGGGTGTGTCCCCAATGGCGGTGTGGCCGCGACCGGGGGCTTTTGGCCGCTGGCTGTGTCGTTCGTCGCTCATGATCGGCAAGATCACTTCACTCCTCTCTCCTGGCCAGCGGCCAAAAGCCCCCGGTCGCGGCCACACCGCCATTGGGGACACACCCTGGTGGTTTAATACAACGCCCGTGCTTTGCCATCCCCTGTCTTCCGCGCGAAACAAGGCATTCCGATCACATCTTGGCATTGTGATGTATTCCATGGTCGTGGCAGAACAGGGCTCATCGCCTCGACAGGGAGTTTCGCCATGCAGTTCATCCTGATCGCCCATGACCGCGACGGCGGCCTCGCGCTGCGCAAGCAGATCCGCCCCGATCATCTCGCCTATCTGACCGAAATCGCCGGGAGCATCGTGTTCGGCGGACCGCTGATCGACGATGCCGGCGATCCGTGCGGCTCGATGATCGTCTATGAGGCGCCGGACCGCGCAGCCGCCGAGGCGCTGATCGCGAACGACCCCTATAGCCGCGCCAATCTGTTCGGCCGGACCGAAATCCGCGCTTTCCGCACCGTGGTGCGCGACGGCAGGGTCACGGCGTAACCCGATGCAATACTGGCTGGTCAAATCCGAGCCGGAGGCGTTTTCCTGGGACCAGCAGGTGGCGAACGGCGTCGAACCCTGGACCGGGGTGCGCAATCACACGGCGAAGCTCAATCTCAGGGCGATGCGCCGGGGCGATCGGGCGTTCTTCTACCATTCCAACACCGGCAAAGAGATCGTCGGCATCGTCGAGGTGGTGCGCGAAGCCTATCCCGACCCGACCGCGGAGACCGGCGACTGGGTGGCCGTGGACATGAAAGCCGTGGCGCCGATCCCGCGGCCGGTCACCCTGGCCGAGATCAAGGCCGATCCCGCGCTCGACGGCATCGCCCTGATCCGCCTGTCGCGCCTGTCGGTCTGCCCGATCGGCGCCGAACATTGGCGCCATATCTGCGCGCTTGGTTTGGCCGCAGGGTAACGGCTCCTTGCGCCGCGTGGTGAAATTCGCCGTTCTTGCCGTGGTCACGCTGCTCATCGCCGCGGTCTTGGCCGCGGGCACGCTGATCCTGGTGACGATGCCTGGCCAGAGTGGCCGGTTCCGCCTGCCAGGATTGACGGCGCCCGTCACCGTCACCTTCGGGCCGCGCGGCGTGCCGTTCATCCGCGCCGCCGATACCGACGATGCCGCCGAGGCGCTCGGCTATCTCCATGCCCGCGCGCGGCTGTTCCAGATGGAGTTGTTGCGGCGTGCGGCCGAGGGGCGGCTGTCCGCATGGTTCGGCAAAAGAACGCTCGGCGTCGACGAACATATGCGCACGATGGGGTTCGAGGCGGCGGCGATCGCGTCCGAGCGGCATTTGAGCCCCAAGGCACGGTCGCTGCTCGCCGCTTATGCGCGCGGAGTGAATGCCTGGATCGCGCAGCGCGGCCGGCTGAGCGCCTGGGAGTTCCTGATCTACGGCAAACCCCGGCCCTGGCGGGTGCGGGATTCGCTGCTGTGGGGCGAATTGCTCGCCGACGAGCTTTCGGGAAACGCGACGGTTGAGCTGGAGCGGCTGGCGCTGTCGCGCCACATGCCGCGCGCGAAAATCGGCCAGCTCTGGCCGAAAGTGAGCCCGCCGCCCCCTGACACGGCGCGCCTTGACCACGCACCGGGCGAGGCGCGGGCGGCGTTGGCGGCATTGGCGGCGATCCCGCGATTCCCGACGCCGTTCACCGGGCCGCGCACCGCATCGAACGAATGGGCGGTCGCCGGCCCCCGCTCGGCGACCGGCGCGCCGCTGCTGGCCGGCGATCCGCATCTCGGGTTCCAGTTCCCCGGGCTGTGGTATCTCGCGCGGATCGATGCCGGCGATGAAACCCTGGCCGGGGCGACCGCGCCGGGCGCGCCGTTCCTGGTGTTCGGCCATAACCGCCGTATCGCCTGGACCTTCACCAATAACGGCGCGGCGGTGCAGGATATTTTCGCCTTCAGGCGGGTGGGCAAGACCCACTATCAAGGCCCGAGCGGGGTGCTCGCGTTCGGCATCGAGCGGGAGACGATCAAGGTTGCCGGCCATAAACCGGTGCCGTTCGTGGTGCGCACGACGATCGACGGGCCGGTGGTCGGCCTGCGCAAGCATACCGCCCTCGCGCTCAAGGCGGCCAACCTGACGCATGACGATCGGGCGGCGGACGGGCTGATGCGGCTCGACGCGGCACCCTCGCTGCACGACGCCGAGGACGCGGCGGCCGCGATCACCACGCCGGTCGAAAATCTTCTGGTCGCGAGCCGCCGGCGCATCGGGCTGATCGTGACCGGCTGCGTGCCGCTCCGCGGCGCGGGGGACGGCGCGTGGCCGCTCGACGGCGGCAAATCCTCCGACCAATGGATCGGGCTCGCCTGCGGCAAGGCGCTGCCGCGCATCATCGCGCCGCCGAGCAACGTGCTGGTCAACACCAATGAGCAGGTCGCGCCGAAGGGTTTTCCAGTCGATATGGGCGCGGATCAGTTCGGCGACTGGCGGTCGGCCGCGATCCGCGCGGCGCTTGCGCGGCATCGCACGCTGACCGTGGCGGAGTTCGTCGCGATTCAGCATGATGTGGTCAGCGCCTATGCACAGCAGCTTCTGCCGGTGCTCGACGCGATCCGCCCGAACACCACACTCGCGCGGCGCGCCGTGAATTTGCTGCATGGCTGGAACGGCACGATGCGCCGGCGCATGCCGCAGCCGCTGATTTTCAATGCCTGGCTGCGCGCGTTCCGTCACGATGTGCTGGCGCGCAACCATGTGCCGCTCGCCCTCGCCGGGCCGGCGCATATGCAGTTCGTGCAGGCCCTGCTGACCGCACGGCGCGTCGCGAAAAACTGGTGCGGCGGCGATTGCGGGACGCTTCTGGCGCAATCGGCGGATCGCGCGATGGCCGCGCTGGCGAAGCATTACGGCGGCGATCCTAAGCGCTGGCGCTGGGCCGGCCCGCATCGCGCGGTGTTTCCCGACATGCTGCTCGGTCAGCTGCCTTTGATCGGGCGGTATATCTCGCCGTCGATCGCGGTACCGGGCGATGGCAGCACCGTGGACCGTTCGGTGCCCGCGCCGAATAGTTGGATCGCGGTGCAGGGGCCGAGCTATCGCGGGGTGTATGATCTGGCGGATCTCGACCGCAGCCGGTTCATCATGACGCCCGGCCAGTCCGGCGATATCTTCAGCCCCGAGGCGCGGGATTTCCTGAAACCGTGGCGCGACGGGCGGACCATCGCCCTGCCGGCGAAACCGCTTCAGGTGCGCGGAACCATGACCTTGATTCCCTAGGTGGCGCGGATCGGCCAGCTCGCGCTATAATGGTAGCGACAGGACGGGAACCGGAAATGGACGAGATACTGGCCGGGTTTGCGGCCGATAGCGGAGCGCGGCAGGCGGTGGACTACGCGTCGTTGCGCCAGATCGAGCGCAAGCTGCTGTGGCTGTCGTCCTGGACGATCCACCACGCCAACCACATCCGCCCCAATCGCGACGGGCTGAAAGTGGGCGGGCATCAGGCGTCCTGCGCGTCGGTGGTGTCGATCATGACGGCGCTGTATTTCCATATGCTGCGCCCGCAGGATCGCGTTGCGGTCAAGCCGCACGCCGCCCCGGTGCTGCACGCGATCAATTTCCTGTTCGGCCGCCAGACCGTGGAAAAAATGATGGGGCTCCGCCAGTTCGGCGGGGCGCAGGCCTACCCCTCGCGCGCCAAGGACGGCCCGGAGATCGATTTCTCCACCGGGTCGGTCGGGCTTGGCGTGGCGATCACCTCGTTTGCCTCGCTGATCCAGGATTATCTGCGCGCCCACGGCATGACCGACCCGAGCCGGTCGCCGGCGCGGCACGTCGCGATCGCCGGGGACGCCGAACTCGACGAGGGCAATATCTACGAAGCCTTGCTCGAAGGCTGGAAGCACGATGTCCGCGACGTGTGGTGGGTGGTCGATTACAATCGCCAGAGCCTCGATTCGGTGATGCCGGACCGGCTGTTCGGCCGGTTCGAGGGCCTGTTCCGCGACATGGGCTGGAACGTGATGAGCCTGAAATACGGCAAGGCGCTGGAGACGGCGTTTCGCCAGCCGGGCGGTGCCGCGTTACGCGCCTGGATCGACGATTGCCCGAACAGCCTGTATTCCGCGCTGACCTTCCAGGGCGGTGCGGCGTGGCGCCAGGCGCTGGTCGCCGATCTCGGCCGCTCGCGCGGGGTGCGCGCGATCATCGACCGGCTGGACGACGACGCCCTGGCCACGCTGATGACCAACCTCGCCGGGCACGATCTGCCGACCCTGATCGAAGCGTTCGAGACCGCCGCGCTGTCTGACCAGCCGACCTGTTTCCTGGCCTATACCACCAAGGGCGCCGGCCTGCCGTTCGCCGGCCACAAGGATAATCATTCCGGGCTGATGACCGAGGACCAGATGGGCGCGTTCCGCAGCGTGATGCGGGTGCGCGACGGCCATGAATGGGACGCGTTCGAGGGGATCGACGAGCCCGACCGGCTGCGCCGCTTCGTCGCCTCGGTGCCCTTTGCCGGGCGGCTGGCGCCGCATGGGCGTACCCTTGAAGCGCCACTCGTGAACGTGCCGGCGCAATTGCCGCACGCGCCGTTCGCCGGGCGGCGTATGTCGACCCAGGGCGGGTTCGGGGAGCTTCTCTCGGAAATCGGCCGGGGCAAGGGCGACTGCGCGGAACTCGCGAAACATATCGTCACCATGAGCCCGGATGTGACGGTTTCGACCAATCTCGGCCCCTGGGTGAACCGGCGCGGCGTGTTCGACCGGCACACCCGCAACGACGTGTTCCGCGATTCCAAGCTCGCCTCCGCGCAGCGCTGGGGCATGAGCCCGGACGGCCAGCACATCGAACTCGGGATCGCCGAGCAGAACCTGTTTCTGCTGCTCGCCGCCGCCGGACTGGCCGCACCGATGCAGGGCGCGCGGCTGCTGCCGATCGGCACCGTATACGACCCGTTCGTCAATCGGGGCCACGACGCGCTGGTCTACGGCTGCTATCAGGATGCGCGGTTCCTGCTGGTCGCGACCCCTTCGGGGATCACGCTGGCGCCCGAGGGCGGCCAGCACCAATCGACCAACACGCCGCTGCTCGGCATGGTGCAGGACCGCATCGCGGCCTACGAGCCCGCCTATTCCGACGAACTCGCGATCCTGCTGCGCCACGGGCTCGATTGGATGCAGCGGCCGGAAGGCTCCTCGGTCTGGCTGCGCCTGTCGACCCGGCTGCTGGCCCAGCCCGAGCGCACGCTGGACGAGGCATCGGTGATCGCCGGCGCGCATTGGGTGGTGCACCCCAAGCAAGGTGCCCGCATCGCGATATTGTATCAGGGTGCGGTCGCGCCGGAGGCCGAAGCGGCGTTTGCGGCGCTGATCGAGGACGAACCCGATGCGGGGCTGATGGCGCTGACCAGCCCGGACCGGCTGTTCGCCGCGTGGCGGGATGCGCAGCTCGCCCGCCGGTCCGGCGATGCGCGGGCATCCGCGCATATCGAGCGTCTGCTCGCCCCGCTCGCCGCCGATGCCGCCCTGGTTTCGGTGCTGGATGGCCACCCGAGCACCCATGCCTGGCTCGGCGGGGTGCGCGGGCAGCGCGCCTATACGCTGGGGCCGAACCATTTCGGCCAGTCGGGCGACATTCCCGATCTCTATCGCGCCTATGGCATCGATACCGACGCGATCCTGAATGCCTGTGCGGAGGCTCTGCTTGAGCTTGACTGAATCTCAGCTCGTCGTGCTGGAATCGATCCAGCCGATATGGCCGTCGCTGCGCCGGTAGATCACGTTGAGCGCCCGGTTGGCGGAGTTGCGGAACATCAGCACCGGCTGATCGGCGAGATCCATGCGCATCACCGCTTCGCTGACCGAGAGGAAGGCGATTTCGGTCGGGGTTTCGGCGACCACCGCGGCGTGCGGGCCGGTATCCGGCTCGGTGCTGCCGGCACCGTTGACGGCCGGCTTGTCGTCCCGCTCATAAACCTCCTGCAGCACATATTGGCGTGCCGCTTCCGGCCGGTCGCGACCGGCGATTTCGCGGGCGTGCTCGTTCACCCGGCGGCGATAGCGGCGCAGCCGCTTGGCGATATGTTCGGCCGCATCGTCGAACGCGGCATGGGCGTCGGCCGCTTCGCCCTCGCCGCGCAGGGTCAGCCCGCGCGCGGCATGGACATTGATGTCGCAGGTGAAAAAACTGCGCGCCCGGCTGAAGGTGACGTTCGCTTCCAGCGCATAGTCGAAGTACTTGGTGGCGATCGTATCGAGATGGTTGGCAACATGGACGCGCAAGGCATCCGATAGATCGACTTGCTTGCCGGAGACCGTGATCTGCATCACCAGTGATCCTTCTTGTTAGCCAGTGTTGCCGGCTCGCAGCGGAGGCGAAGGGGATAGCGGCTCGGCGATGCCGAGCGCCTTGTCCCGCTTGCGCTGCGCCGAGCCGGGAATACGCAGCGCCTCGCGGTATTTGGCCACAGTTCGGCGGGCAATGTCTATGCCTTCCTTCTGTAACAATTTGGCCAGAGCATCGTCGGATAGAATCGCGGCGGGCGGCTCGGCCTCGATCAGCGCGGCGATGCGGTGGCGCACCGCTTCGGCGCTGTGGCTCTCCCCGTTCGCGCCGGCAAGAGCCGTGGTGAAGAAGAACTTCATTTCGAAAACGCCGCGCGGGGTCGCGATCACCTTGTTCGAGGTCACCCGGCTGACCGTGCTTTCGTGGATGTCGAGTGCCGCGGCCACCTCACGCAAAGTCAGCGGTTTGAGAAACCCGATCCCGAAGCGGAAGAACGCGCCCTGATGCTGGACGATTTCGCCGGCGACCCGCAGGATCGTCTCGGCGCGGGATTCCAGCGCGCGCACCAGCCAGTTGGCGCTTTGGATGCGGTCGGAGAGGAATTGCCTGGTCTCGCGCGACGCCTTGGCCGCCATGCGGGCGTGAAATCCGCGCCGGATCAGCACGCGCGGCATGGTTTCCGGGTTGAGTTCGAGCATGTAGTCGCCGTCCGGCGCCGGGCGCATCAGCACGTCGGGAATGAGCGGGGTGATCGGCGACGCGTCGAACCCCGCGCCGGGTTTAGGGTTCAGACGCTTCAGCTCCGCGATCATGTCGCGCAGATCTTCGGCATCGACGCCGCATATCTCCATCAGGGCCCGATGATCGCGCCGGGCCAGCAGGTCGAGATGGGCAAGCAGGGCATCCATCGCGGGGTCGAGCCGGTTGCGCTCGGCGAGCTGGATCGCGAGGCACTCGGCGAGGTCGCGCGCGAACACGCCGGTGGGATCGAACCGCAGCATCACCTGCCGGACCGGCTCCAGAACCTCGAACCCGATGCCGAGCGCCACGGCGATCGCCTCCGGCGTATCGGCGAGCCGGCCGGAGGGGTCGAGCGCCATGATCAGCGCCGCCGCGATCCGGCGCTGCGCGGGATCGGGGAAGGCAAGCCGTGCCTGCTGTTCGAGATGTTCGCGCAGATCGGGCGGGCGATCGGCGATCTGGCCGATCCCGTCGTCATCTTCGAAGCCGATGCCGGAATCCCGGCCGCCGCCATCGGAGGTTCCGCCGAAATCATAGACATTGGAGAAATCGGTATCGAGCGGAGTCTGCGCGCCCGGCGCGTCGGCATCGACCGTAACCAGCCCGTTCGCGCCGTATTCGGAGGCGGGGATGGGGGCGGCTTCCATCTGGGCGATCGCCATGCCGTCGGACGCGGCAGCGAGCGGGGCGGTGGCATCGGATTCCGAGTCCGCGCGTTCGATCAGCGGATTTTTCAGCAGCTCGTCCTCGATGAACTGATTGACTTCGACATTGGTGAATTGGAGAAGCTGGATGGCCTGCCGCAATTGCGGGGTCATCACCAGCGACTGGGTCTGCCTTAGATCGAGACGCGGTCCAAGTGCCATGCATGGATCATACCAAGCAATTCAAACAGACGGAATACGCCACGGCACGATTTGGTGCGCTTTTTGCATAAATTCGCCGGCGCGATGTTTGCCCAACGTCAGAACACGGCCATCACCTTGAGGATTGCCGGGCCGCCAACCACCAGAAACACGCAGGGCAGGATGAAAACGATCATCGGCACGGTCAGGAGCACCGGCAATCGGGCCGCGCGCTCCTCGAACCGGGTGAGCTGCTCCTGGCGGAGCTCGGCGGACAGAATCCTGAGCGCCTGGGTCAGCGGCGTGCCGTATTGGATCGTTTGAATCAAGGTCGAACCGAGGCGTTTGAGACTATCGAGCCCGGTGCGCGCGCCCAGCGCGGTCAAGGCATCGCGGATATTGGTTCCGATGCGCATCTCGTTCGCGGTGATCGTCAGTTCCTGAGAAACCGCATCGTGCGATTGCCGCACCTCCTGCGCGACGCGGACGAGCCCGGCTTCGAGGCTGAGCCCGGCATCCGCGCAGATCACCATCAGATCGAGCGCATCGGCAAGCCCGGCTTCGACGCGCTTGATGAAGCGTTTGCGCCGCCGCTGGATGATCATGTCAGGCGCAAGCAGGCCGACGACCGCACCGCCGCAGGCAAGAACCAGTTCCGGCAGTTCAACCATGCCGGACAGGCGCGCGAAACCCAGCGTGACGCATGGCAGCACGATGAGGGTAAGGAGTTTCGCGCCGACAAAAAAGCCAAGTGCGCCCTGGTCGCGGATGCCGGCCATCCGCAATGTGTGGTGCAGCTCGGCGAGGGTTCTGGTGCTCAGCAGACCGCTGCGGGCCACCGCGAAGCCGAGCCCGGTGACGACCCGGATATGCAGAGGCTGTAGAGTCGATTTATCGTCGGCAAGCGCCGAAATCCCCGCCGCCCGGCCAATCCGGCGCGCGAGCTTCTCCTCCTCGATCACCAGTTTCAGCATCAGGAAGGCGATGACCGAAACCACCAGGAAGAAGGCCGGCACGCCGATATAGAGCGCGTTCATTGCTGGATGCCTAACTGAGGCTGCGGCGAATGATCGTGCGCATGGTCAGCGTGCCCATCATCAACATGCCGACCGCCGCGCCGAAGATGAAGCGCCCTTTGCGACTGATGAACAGGACGGCCATGTATTTCGGCTGGAGCAACTCGATCCCGAGCCCGGCGACGATCGGGATGGCACCGAGGATCATGGCGCTGGTGCGTGCCTCGGCGGCAAGCGCGTAGCCTCGCGCCTTCATCGCAACCCGCTTGCGAATCACTTCGGCCAAAGTTTCCAGCGTCTGCGCGAGACCGCCGCCGGACCGCGCCTGCAGGCTGAGCGCCGTCGCGAAGAAGCCGTATTCGGGCAGTCTGGACCGTCCGGCGAGTTCCTTCAGCGCCTGATCGAGCGGCGTCCCGATCGAGACCTGATCCGCGATATGGGCAAATTCCACCGCGGTCGGCCTGGGCATGTCGCGGGCGATGATGCGCAGCGCCTCCTGCACCGGAATTCCGACCCGGACGCAGCGCACGATGGTCGCCAGCACGTCGGGAAACTGGTTCAGCAGGACCGAGGACCGGCGCGCATGGATGGAGCCGAAAACGAAGCGCGCGATCATGATGGTCGCGAGCGGCCAGAGCGCGGTGCCGATGCCGCCGAACATCATCGACGCCAGGAACGCAACCGCGCGCCCGGCAGCACCCACGCCGATCAGGATCGCCCACCAGGGCGCCGGATAATCCAGCGCCCGTTTCCGGTCGATTCCGATGCAGCTCAACGCCAGGTCGAACGGGCGGTGAAATCGTTCCAGAATCTTGGCGGATTCCGGCTTCCGGTCGGTGTCCTGGACGATCAGGCCGGTGGTGACGCGGCTGAGCCGCAAACCCATCCGGCGCTCGTGCCGGTCGGCATGGACGACATTGACGGCCAGAAAAACCAGGCCGATCGTCATGATCAGGCTCAATGCCAGAAGGACCGGCAGATCGGTCATGCGCCGCATGCCTCTTCGAGAGCGGCCGACCAGGATCGCAACAGGCCGAAATAGGTCAGGCGTTCGTGGAAGCTCGACCGCATGCGCGAGACGATATAGCGGCCGAGCAGCCGCCCCGTCGCGTCCTCGCCCTGCATTTCGTATTTGAAGATGTCGTTCAGCAGCGGAGTTTCGCCCTCGATTCCCGACATTTCGGTCAGCTGCACGACGCGCCGCCCGCCATCGCGCTGACGTTCGACCTGAACGATCAGGTTGACCGCGGAGACGACCTGCATGCGGATGGCCCGCAGCGACAGGCCCATGCTGGCCATCTGAACCATGTTTTCGATCCGCGCCAGCGCATCGCGCGTATTGTTCGCATGAATCGTGGACATCGAGCCGTCATGCCCGGTGTTCATCGCCTGGAGCATGTCGAACGCTTCCGGTCCGCGCACCTCGCCGATGATGATCCGGTCCGGCCGCATGCGCAGCGCGTTGCGCAACAGGTCGCGCTGATTGATTTCGCCCTTGCCTTCGAGATTGAGCGGCCTGGTTTCCAGCCGGACCACATGGGGCTGCTGAAGCTGCAATTCGGCGGCGTCCTCCACCGTGACGACCCGCTCCGCCGGGTCGATGAAACTGCTCATCGCGTTCATCAAGGTGGTCTTGCCGGAGCCGGTCCCGCCGGAAATCACCACGTTGAGCCGGCACCGCGCGGCGATTTCCAGAATGCGCGCGATCGGCGGCGTGAGCGAGCCGTATTCGATCAGCCGCGCGAAACTGATCGGCTTTTTCGCGAATTTGCGAATCGACAAACAGGGGCCGTCGAGCGCGAGCGGCGGCAGCACGATGTTGACGCGCGAGCCGTCCTTCAACCTTGCGTCGACCATCGGGCTCGATTCGTCGACCCGCCGCCCGACCGAGGCGGCAATACGCTGGCAGATATTGGCAAGATGCGCGGAGTCGCGGAATCGCACTTGCAACTGGTCCAGCTTGCCGCTGCGCTCGGCAAACACCTTCTCGGGGCCGTTCACCATGATGTCGGTGATCGTGTCGTCTTCCAGCAAGGGCTCCAGCGGGCCGAGGCCCAGCATGTCGTCGACCAGTTCCGCCGCAATCTGGCGCTGCTCGCGGCCGTTGAACTGAATCCGGTGTTCGGTTGCCAGTTCGGCGAGCAGAACCTCGACCGTATGGAGCAGCCGCGACTGCGACAGAGATGCGATCACCGACGCGTCGATTTTCGAAAGACAAAGCGCGCGGATCAGATCGACGTCTTTTTGCCGGACGCCCGCCTGGATTTTGCCTGAGCCGATCGACCCGTCGAATGGCTGGGTGGTCGAGCGGCGGCCGAATACCGGCGATGCGTCCATCACACGCCAACCGTGGCGGCACCCGCGCCAACCACATGCGCGAGTTCGATCAGCGCGTCGCGGAACTTGCCTTTCCTGGTCACGATGACCTCGCCAAGATCGGCGGCGCGTGACGCCGCCTGGGCGATATCGGGTACGACCACGGCAATCTCCGTCTTCAGCAAAGCCTCGATCCGGCTCGGCATCATCTGGCGCTGCCGCTGGTAGCGGTTGAGGACGAGAATGGGCCGGGTCGCCTGCATCGGTCCCGGCGGACGGCCGAGCCAGCGCCACGCATGGGCAAGGCTCTGGGATGTGGCGTCGACGACCAGGACACGCTGTTGCGCAAGCGCGAGAATCTCGGCGGCAAAACCGAAAGGACGCGCCGGAATATCGGCGATCACGAAATTGTAGCGCTGGCGCAAGGCAGCCGAAAGCGCCCTTCCGCCGCCCGGCCGATAGGGGAATTTCTCGGTCAATGGTTCCTCGGCCGCCAGCACATGCAGGCGTTCGGCCGCGGGATGGGCGGCGCGCTCGATCAACAGCGGATCGATCCGGTCCGGCGCCTCGATCGCGGTTCTGAGGCCGGTACTCGGCGGCACGTTCATCGCCAGCGCACCGCTGCCGCGATGCAGGTCGGCGTCGAGCAGGATGGTATGTCGGCGCGTCTCCGCCCCGACCAACCAGGCAAGATTGGCGGCAAGCGTCGTCACGCCGATGCCGCCGCGCGTGCCGCAAATGGCAATCATCGCACCGCCGCGGGCGGAGTCGATTTCAGGAATTCCACCGGCCGCCCAGGGCAGAAATTCCCGCGCCACCGCCGCGGCATCGAGCGGTTTCGGAAGATACTCCTTGACACCGAGATTCCGGGTGAGCGTGCGGTAGAAACTGACGCTGCGGTTATCGCCGATCACCAGCACCCTGGTCCCCGGATCGACCACGCTCTCAAGCTGAAGCATCGCGGTGAGCGGCTGGTCCTCTCCTGAAATATCGACCAGGATGGTCGCCGGCGTTTCGACCCGGCGCAGATGACCGACCGTCTCCCGGAACGAAAGCCGGTGCAATTCGAGCCCGGCCGGGAATGCGGGGCCGAACACCGTCCTCAGAATGTGGACAGTGTCGGCATCGCCGACGAAACCCGCAAAACCGGACCGTCCCGGATGCGCGCCGGACGGGCATGAGAAATGCGACACATCCAACACCTGATTTGGCGGAACGTTCATGAACGATCCCGCAGGATTTTGCCGCCGGGACGACTCATCGCGGAGTGAACTCGGTCTGCCGCGCCGGTCCCTGAAACACGGTGACGCTGTCGGCCGCCATCGGCGCGCTGACCGCGGCAAGCGCGGGGGAAACCTGACCGCTATAGACCGGCGGCGGTGCGGGACGCGGCAGCTTTGCCGCATCGGTCGGCCGGACGATCAGCGACAGCGGACCGAGATGGGCGGCGACGGCGACGCGCTCGGCCTGGTCTGGCGTGACTTCGAGCGTGACGGTGCGCGCGAGAGCGCGCGGCCGGGTTTTCGCGTCGGCACCCTGAACCAGGCGCTGATCGATCGCGATGACCCGCACATCGGACAGGACGGTTTCGGCGGCAACGCTTTTCGCGGGCGGCAGATTGGGCGCGCTGAGCTGCTGGGTGAGCAGAAGATCGACGTGATCGCCCGGCCAGATCAGCCCGGCGGTGCCGGTGACCGCATCGACCCCGACCGAGACGGCGCGCATACCGGGTTGCAGGACGGCGGCGAGAAAGCCGTGATCGCCGGGGCGGATCACGTCGCCCGCCACGATCGGCGCATCGGCGCCGAGCGGATGGCGCACCATGGCGCCGGTATAGGACGAACGGTTGAACGGCGTATCGGGCACGGTGCCGAGCGGCGCCCTGGCGCCGTGCTCGACCAGGGCGGTGAAATCGGCCGGCTGGATCAGGCTGCCCGCGCGCAGCGCATGCGCGGTCGCAAGAAGCAGGATTTTATGCGGCGCCGCTTCGTGCGGCCTGGCCGGATGCAGATCCAGCCAGGCCACCGTGCCGAAACCCGCGAGACCGATCGCCAATAGACAGAATAAAGAGACTCGCAAAAGCATGAGTGTTTGCCTCGATGAGGAACGATAATTTCTCGCCCCGCTCGTGCGTAATCAGAGATGCGTGCTGAGGTTGGTAAACAACGTACTCAGATCGGTTCCGAGGGTGGAAACGGCAGTAACGATCGCGGCGGCGATCAGCGCCGCGATCAGCCCATATTCCAGCGCGGTCACGCCGCGCTTGTCGTTGACGAGAGAAATCCCGCGTACGGCGAGCCAGGTTTTCGCATAGTCGAGCATGGTCGATTCTCCTGCACGCCGCGAGGCTGGCGCCCGAAGCGCGACGATGATGAATGGCATGGCGCCGGGATTTTCCCGGCGGCTGCGCGGCTTCAATTGAGAAGGCCGCGAAGCCGGTTTTCAGGCCTGCATATCAGCAGAAGAATCTTGCCAAATCGTTAACGGGCCACGCCGATTCGATGGCGGCGAGGCTTTATCGCATCAGCGCCGCGAGAGTTGCCGCATCCGGCCGCGCGCCGATCCGCGCGATCGCGGCCGAGGCGGTGCGGCTTGCCAGTGCGGCGCAGGCGGGAAGACTCTCGCCGCGCGACAGGGCGACCATGAATCCCGCCGCATAGGCATCGCCCGCGCCGGTGGTGTCGACGACGTCGGTGAGGACCGCATCGGCGCGATGGCGGGTCACCCCTTCGACGATCACGCTGCCCATCTCGCTTCGCGTCAGCGCCGCGAGCGGCACCGATCGTGCCGCCGCATCAGCCGCGCTCTCGAAATCGTTCCGTTCGAACAGGGCACGGATTTCCGCTTCATTGGCGAACAATATATCCACGCCCTCCGCGATCAGGTCGAGAAACCCGGCGCGGTGGCGGTCGACGCAGAACGGATCGGAGAGCGACAAGGCGACAAGGCGACCCGCCGCGCGGGCGATGCGCGCCGCCTCGCGAAACGCTTCCTGCGCCGCCGGGGGGTCGAACAGATAGCCTTCGAGATAGAGGATCGCCGCCGAGCGGATCGCCCCGGCGTCGAGATCGTCCGGGCCGAACGCGCCGCCCGCGCCGAGATAGGTGTTCATGGTGCGCTGGCCGTCCGGGGTCACCAAAATCAGGCAGCGCGCGGTGGGATCGCCGCCGGCGAGCGGTTCGGTGGGGTAATATACGCCCATCGCCCGCATGTCGTGCGCGAACACGGCGCCGAGCTGGTCGTCCGCCACCTTGCCGAGAAAGGCGACCCGCGCGCCGAGACCGGCCGCCACCGCACAGCTATTGGCGACCGAACCGCCGGAGGCTTCCTGCCCGGCCGGCATCGCCGCATAGAGACGCTCCGCCATCCCGGCATCGATCAGCGCCATGGACCCTTTGCGCATATCGTGCCGATCGAGAAACGCATCGTCGGTGCGGGCCAGAACATCGACGATCGCATTGCCGATACCGATCAGATCGAGCCGCGTTGCGGTCATCGCCGTCTCCTGTGATGGATGGTCACGTCCGCCTAACATCCCCGGCGGCCCGCACCAAGTATCGGCCAAGACATGGCCGGTGCATTGCCGCGCGGATAATCGATCGGATTGCGGAACCTTGGGGAAAACTCGGGTTTTTTGGCCGCCCGGTCATTGTCCGGCGCGCGCCGTGCGTGCTAGCTGCCGAGACCGCGATGCGAGTGGAGGTTCCGTGATCAAGTTCCTGAAACGCGACGACCAGCAATCCGACCCGAAACATGACCAGGATTCGCAGGAAACCGGCACGCAATCGTCTCAGCAGGCTTCGGATGACGGGCTCAGCATGCCGCCATTCCGCCCCGCGACGCCATCTCCGAGCCCGCGATCCGCCGACATTACGCCTACCGAAAAGGAGACGCCCATGGCCCGTTCCCCCTTCGCTCCGACCCAGCCGCAACCCGCGCCGGCGACCCAGCCGGCCTCGCCGCTGCCCGGCGCTGCTTTCCGTCCCACCGGCACTCGTGCGCCGGAAGCCGCCGAGCGCCGTACCCTGGTCGTCGGCCGGGGCATCAGCGTGCAGGGCGTGGTGCAGGACGCCGAACGCCTGGTGGTCGAAGGCACCGTCGAAGCCACGATGATCAATGCGACCGAGCTCGCGATCGCCCAGGGCGGCGTGTTCAAGGGCGAGGTCGAGGTCGAGGAGGCCGAGATCGCCGGCACGATCGACGGCACGTTGACCGCGCGCCACGCGCTGATCGTGCGCGGAACCGGCAAGGTGCTCGGCACCGCCCGCTGCAAGCGCCTGCAGGTCGAGGATGGCGGCCAGATCACCGGCCGGATCGAAATGATCACCGATAGCGGCGCCAAGACCGACTGACGGAAATCGGACGCCGGATCGGCGAACCGTGAAGCGGACACGCCCAATTTGGTGGCTGATGGCCTCGGTGCCGCTGGCGCTGGCGGGATGCGCCGCCACTCCCGCGCCCCGTACGGCCGCAAACGCCGGATCGGCCGCCCCGGCGACCCTGGTGGGCGCCACGCCGTCCAGCCTGCAAGCCGAACTCGGCGCGCCCGCCTTGCGGCGGATCGACGGGCCGGCCCAGGTCTGGCTTTACGATTCGCGGGTCTGCCGGCTCGACGTCATTTTCTATCCGAGCAGTGCCGGCCAGCCGGAAGTCGCGACCGCGAGACCGATGCCGCGCGGGATATCCCAAGCCTCCTGCCTTGCCAGCCTGGAACAGAACCGCGCCTCCTGATAGAGGAGCGAGCCGAAGCAGGATGGAGTGGGCATGAGCGGTTTGCGGGTCGCGGTCCAGATGGACCCGATGGACAGCATCGATATCGACGGCGATTCCAGCTTCGCGCTCATGCTGGAAGCGCAAAAGCGCGGCCATCGCCTCTGGCATTATCTGGTGCGCGATATGTGGCTGGAAGCCGGCGTGCTGCGCGCGCGGGTGCGGCCGGTTTCGGTGCGGCGCGAGCCGGGCACTCATTACACGATCGGCGAGCCTGAAATCGTCGATCTCTCGACCATGGACGTGGTGCTGATGCGTCAGGACCCGCCGTTCGACATGGGCTATATCACCGCGACCCATCTGCTCGAACACATCCATCCCAGGACTCTGGTGGTGAACGACCCGGCTTCGGTGCGCAACGCGCCGGAGAAACTGCTGGTCATGGAATTCCCCGATCTGATGCCGCCCACGCTGATCGCCTGGAACCGGCAGGCGATCCGCGATTTCCGCGCGCGCTACCAGGACATCATCGTCAAGCCGCTGTTCGGCAACGGCGGCGCGGGAATTTTCCGCATCCAGCCGAATGACGAGAATCTGGGCGCGCTGCTCGATCTGCATTTCGGCATCTCGCGCGAGCCGCTGATGGTGCAGCGCTACGAACCCGCCGTGCGCGCGGGCGACAAGCGGATCATCCTGATCGACGGCGAGGCCATGGGCGCGATCAACCGGGTGCCGGTCGAGGGCGATGCGCGTTCGAACATGCATGCCGGGGGCGTCGCGCAGCCGACCGAACTGACCGCGCGGGACCGCGAGATCTGCGCGCGCATCGGCCCGGTTCTGAAGGAGCGCGGGCTGCTGTTCACCGGCATCGACGTGATCGGGGAGTATCTCACCGAGATCAACGTGACCTCGCCCACCGGCATCCAGCAGATCGCGCGTTTCACCGGCGTGCATCTGGAACAGGCGATGTGGGACCGGATCGAGGCGAAACGGTCAGCGTGATACGCCGGAGCGTGAACGCCAGACCAAGGGCGATCAGCGGCGGGATACCAAGGCCGAGAAAGGCGAGTTTCCAGCCGATCAGCCCGATCAGCGTGCCGCCCAGCGCGTTGGACAGCGAAGCGCCGATCCCCTGCACCGTCATTACGAAACCGAGCACGGTCTGGGTGCGGCCCGATCCCCAGGACAGATCGGCGGCGAGCGGCGGGGTTATCACGCCGAGCGTCCCTGCCCCCATCGCATCGAGGATCTCGATCGGGAACAGCCAGACCGGTGCGATGCCGAACGCCGCGATCCCGGCGCGGACCGGCAGGATCGCACAGGCGCCGATCAGCAAAGGGATGCGCCCGTAGCGCTCGGCGAGCCGGCCAACCACGAGGGCCACCGCGATCATCGCGATCTGCGAAACGATCACGCAGATCGACATCCAGCGCGTCGCGTTGCCGGCAGCACCCTGGCCGCCGAAATGGGCGAGGCGCAGCCCGAGCAGCGGCAGCATCGCGGCATTGCCGAGATGGAAGAACATCAGGGTGAGGGCAAAGATGAATATCGGCCGCTGACGCACGAAATCGCGCCAGCCCATCGGCTTGCTCCCGGCGGCAAGCCCCATGCGGGCAATCGCGCCGGATGGCGGCCTGAGCAGCATCAGCGCAACCAGGGTGAGCGTCGCCATGCCGGCCAGAACCAGCAGCGGCATGTTCGCTCCGAACCGCTTCGCGCCGAGGAAGACCAGCAGGGCGGCGGAGACGTTGCCGGCATTGCTCCAGGCCGCATTCCGCCCCTGCTGGCTGGGAAAATGCTGTCTTCCGACATAACCGAGCGTCGCCGCCGCCATCGCCGGCCCTACAACGGCGGCGCCCACCGCCTGGATGATTTCGCCGGCCACCACGAACGGCAAGGCATGGCCGATCACCATGGTCGCGACCCCGAGCAGGATCAGCGCCGACCCGGCCATCACCATCAGCTTCGGCCGGCCAAGCCGGTCCACCAGCGCGCCGCCCGGCGTGTTGAATGCAAGACCGAACACGCCGCCCAGCGTCATCAGCAGGCCGATGCCCTCGGGGGACCAGTGCAGCGCCTCGGCGAACCAGGTGGGCAGGAACGGACCAAGGCCGCCGGCGACATCGGCGAGGAAGAAATTGACCGCGGCGAAGCCGGGCGGCGCCTTGCGCGGCGCGGTCTCGCGCAGCGTGCCGCCGGCGGCACGCGCATCGTTCGAGACCGCCTCCATGCGATGGACATGGGAGTTCGGACCGATCGCGCCAAGCTGATGTCGTTTGCGATCGACGCTTCACGCCGCATATCGAGACACAATAGAGCGCGATGATTTTCAGCCGATCACGCTCTGGTCCTTGTTTGGGCGAGCAATTTCATGGCTTTGCGGATCGATGAGGGTTTCGACGGGAACCCAGCCGCCGAAAACGCAAAAAAACGACCCGAGGCAATCCCCGGATCGTTCTCCGATCGTCTTTTCGCACGAAGCCTGACTGAATGGGCGGTCAGGCGCGTCGCGGGATCAGGCCGCCTTGGCGTGCTGACTGGTCTTCTGGTGGGCTTCGGTCGAGTGCTTGTGCGCCATCTCGGATTGGGTGAGGGCCTTCTGCGAATGCTCGAGCGACGCCTTGTGATCACCCTTGCCCTGGTGTTCTGCGGCGGTGTGATGGGCCTTGGCCGCATCTTCGTGTGATTTTGCTGCGTTCTGGTGACTGGTTTCGGCCATTTTGATATCCTTTATAAGGGTTTCCGCGCAGATCGCGCGGTAATTCGGCGCAATGCGGCTCCGAAAAACTACAAATAATGCGTGACAGGGTCAGATATTGTCTCGTCACAATTATCTGCGTTCCTACAGATTGGTCAAAATAATTCAAAAACAACCTGATTAAGTGCTATAAATTATTATTTATATTTTCTGATTACAGAAAACAATCGCCCGATACTTCGAATCATGCTTCGCCCTGGGGCCGCTCGAAGGCGTCCTTGCCGTCGAAACGCTGCAGTTTCTCGACATGCATCCAGGAATGTTCCTGCCCGATCGCTTTGACGAGATCGGAGATCCCCTGCGGCCCGTTGCCCTGCGCCGGTTCCTTCAGCATGAAGCGGCAGTCGAAATGATCGACCAGGAAGGTCTGCCCGCCGGTGGAGGGCCAGACCTGCACGCCGCGATTCGAGATGGAATCGAGCTTCAGCGCGCTGCCTTCGGCAAGCTGGGTCAGGGAAGCGCCCAGCTCGGCGGCGGAAAGGTCGCTTTCGATGAACACGTCCACGCCGAGCAGCTCACGGGTTTTCGGCTCGGTATGGGCGGTGAGGTTCGGCCAGGGCGTGAGGCTGAGCGGGTGATAGTCGCGCGAGGGCTGATTGCTGGCGCGCCCCAGATTCGCGATCACCTGGCCGACGAATTTGTCGGTACCCACACCGTGGCCGCGCGGCGAGAGATCGCCGGTCAGATTCTGCCCCTCGGCCAGGGTGATGAACAGGGCCTGCTCGATGGTCGCGGCGGTCTCGAACGCACCGATATGGCGCAGCATCATGATCGCCGCCGATAAGAGGGCCGTCGGGTTGGCGAGCCCCTTGCCGGCGATTTGCGGCGCGGAGCCGTGAACCGCCTCGAAAATCGCCGCGTGATCGCCCAGATTCGCCGACGGCGCGATGCCGAGGCCGCCCACCAGCCCGGCGGCGAGGTCGGAAATGATGTCGCCGTTCATGTTCGAGGTCACGATCACGTCGAACTGCTCGGGCGCGATCACCAGTTGGTGCGCGCAATTGTCGATGATGATGTGGTCGCGCGCGATGTCCGGGTAGTCCGGGCCGACCTGCTCGAAGACGCGCTTCATCATGCCCTCGGTAAGCTTCATGATGTTCGCCTTGGTGGCGCAGGTGACTTTCTTGCGATCCTCGGCGATGGCGAGGCCGAAGGCGGCGCGGATGATGCGCTCGCAGCCGGGGCGGGTCATCAGCTTGAGGCATTGCGCGACATCGGGTGTCTGCATGTGCTCGATGCCGGCATAGACGTCTTCGACGTTTTCCCGGACGATCACCATGTCGATGCCGCGCCCGGTGAACGGCGTCCTGATGCCCGGCAGCTCGCGCACCGGGCGGATATTGGCATAGAGCTCGAAATGCTTGCGCAGGGTAACGTTGGCCGATTTTTCGCCGTAGCCGACCGGGGTTTCGAGCGGGCCTTTCAGGGCGAGGCGGTTTTTGGCGATACTGTCGAGAGTTTCGCGCGGCGCGCCGGAAGCGATGCCCTTCTTGAACACGGCAGCGCCCGCCTCGGCCATCTCCCACTCGATCGGCGCGTTCGCCGCCTCGAAAATGCGCCGCGTCGCCTCGAACACCTCGGGGCCGATGCCGTCGCCCGGCAGGGCGGTGACGCGGGTTTTGCTGGCAGGCGTGGCACTCATCGATCGATCCCCGTTTCTGTTTCCGCGCCCTATACGCCGCCAATGCGACACGCGCCACCGCGCCCGCCACCCCGCCCCCGCTACCCCGCCCCCGCTACCCCGCCATGTCATGGTCGATGCCGGGTTCGGGAATGGCAAAAAACTTCTTGACTTAACCGATTAGTTATTTAACTAATACGTTAAATGATGAATCTCGACACCACATTCGCCGCCCTCGCCGACCCGACCCGCCGGGCCATCCTGTCCCGCCTCGCCTTGGGCGAGACAACCGTGGGGGAGTTGGCGGCGCCGTTCAGCATCTCGCTGCCCGCCATTTCGCGCCATCTGCGCGTGCTGGAACACGCCTCGCTCATCGTGCGCGAAAAGGACGGCCAGCACCGGCGCTGCAGACTCGATCCCCGCTCCCTCAAGGGTGCGAGCGAATGGCTCGATTTCTATCGCCGCTTCTGGAGCGAAGCGTTCGACCGGCGCGACGACCACCTCAAACAAACCGAAGGAGACGACCATGGACACGATGTCGACAAACACGATGGCTGACCCGAACCTGTCCCTCGAACTGTCTCGCCGCTTCGCGGCACCGCCGGGCCGGGTATACGATGCCTGGCTGACCGGGGCATGGGGCGAATGGCTGCCGCCGTTCGGCGCGACCTGCACCGTAACCCGGATAGAGCCGCGGGTCGGCGGCAATTACGCGGTCCGCATGACCATGCCGGACGGCAGGATCATCGAAATCGGCGGAACCTATCGGGAAATGGTCCGGCCGGAACGGCTGGTTTTCACCTGGGCCGGCAATTACAACAACCAGGAAACCCTGATCAGCGTGGCCTTCCGGCCGGATGGCGACGGCACGCTGATGACCCTGCGGCAGACCGGATTCCAGAGCGGCGACCTCCGCGAGGGCTATAACCGCGCCAGGAGTGGCGAGGGCGGCTCGTTCGACAAACTCGCTGCCTTCCTGGCGAAGGCGGGTGCCTGAGTGTCCGTGCCCCGATTCACATGGCGAATGCAGATCAGCACGCCACGACGTTGACGAATCCAGCTTCGGCATAGGCGATGATTTTGCGGTCGCGCGTCACGATGGGTACGCCCAGATGGCGCGCGGTCGCGATGATCAGCCGGTCGCCCGGATCGCCATGCGGCTCGCCCGGCAGATACGAAGCGTCGATCGCGATGTCCGGCGTGATCGGCGCGTCGCGGATACCCGGCCCCGCCATGAGTCGGGTAAACCAGGTTTTCGGGTCGGGCAGGAACTGCAACGGCGCGTCCCGTCCCGGTCTTGACCGGCTGAGCATGCCGATTTCCCAGGCGGAGGCCGGCGAGACATGGATGGCGCCGTCGATGCCCGCCGCGATGATCGCGTCTCGTGCGGCATCGGCGATGGCATCCCCGTTGGCGAGCCAGATCAAAGCGCAGGTGTCCAGCAGAACGCCGGGCGTGGCGCCGTTCATCCGTGCAGGTCGCCCCGAGCGGCAATGAAATCTTCATCCGCGACCGGCGCGGTGAGGTCGAAACCGGATGGTATGACGACCGAACCGCGCATGAAGCCATGCAATCCGCGTACTGCCGCGACATCGTCGTCAGGCGGGGTCAGGACGGCGACGATGCGCCCGCGCTTGGTAATGGTGACGCGCTCAAGCTCATGGCTGGCCAGCCGATCCAGGATGTCGAGGCATTTGGCCTTGAATTCGGCGGCGCCGATCGTCTGGGTGTCGATCATGAATAGTCTCATACAGTCATGTTATATGACTAGTCATATCATATGGTCATAAATAATGCAAGTGCCATCAAGAGCCGAGCGGCAGGAGCACCATCGCGGCCGCCTGGGCGGCGATGCCCTCGCCGCGCCCGGTGAAGCCGAGGCGCTCGCTGGTGGTCGCCTTCACCGAAACCCGGTCGATCGGAATCCCCATCAGCTCCGCGAGACGCGCGCGCATTTCGGGGGCATGAGGGGTGATTTTCGGCCGCTCGCAGATGAGGGTGACGTCGGCGTTCGCGATCGCGCCGCCCTTATGCGCGACCAGCCCCGCCGCGTGGCGCAGGAATCGCGCGGAATCGGCGTCTTTCCAGGTCGCCTCGCCGGGTGGGAAATGCCGGCCGATATCGCCCTCGGCCATCGCGCCGTAGAGCGCGTCGCACAGGGCATGAATGCCGACATCGGCGTCCGAATGGCCGGCGAGCCCCTTGTCGTGCGGAATCTCGACGCCACACAGGATGAGCTTGCGGCCTTCCGCCAGCGCGTGAACGTCGAAGCCCGTGCCGACCCGCGGCAGCGCGCCGGTGGCGATGAGCGATTTCAGGTCCATGCGTGTCTCCGGTAATGCGCGTAATGCAGGCGGCTTTGGCGATTGAACGATTGCGCGTCAATGCCCGCGCCTGTAGTGCTTAAATCATGAGCACGGACCAGCAATCCATCCCGCAACTCAAGCCGATCGTCCTGCGCGCGCCGCGCGGCGCCGTGACCATCGACGTGCCGGTGATCCTCGCGCCGATGTCCGGCGTGACCGACCTGCCGTTCCGCCGGCTGGTCAGGCGCATGGGCGCGGGGCTGGTGGTTTCCGAGATGATCGCGTCCTGGGCGATGATCCACGAAAACGCGGCAACGCTGCGCATGGCCGAAGTCGTGAGTGGCGGCGGGCCGTCCTCGGTGCAGCTCGCCGGCTGCGAACCCGAGGCGATGGCCGAGGCGGCGCGGCTCGCGGTCGATCGCGGCGCCGACCTGATCGACATCAATTTCGGCTGCCCGGTCAAGAAAGTGGCGGTCGGCCAGATGGCCGGCTCGGCGCTGATGCGCGACGAGATACAGGCCGCGCGCATCCTGACAGCGACGGTGCGCGCCGTCGATGTGCCGGTGACCTTGAAAATGCGCATGGGCTGGGACCGCCAGAGCCTGAACGCGCCGCGCCTCGCGCAAATCGCCGAGGAGTCGGGCATCGCCATGGTCACGGTGCATGGCCGCACCCGCCAGCAATTTTACGAGGGCATCGCGGATTGGGATTTCATCGCGGACGTGAAGAACGCGGTTTCGATTCCGATCATCGCCAATGGCGACATCACCACCGAGGATCAGGCGGCGGAGGCGCTGGCGCGCTCCGGTGCGGATGGGGTGATGATCGGGCGCGGCGCCTATGGACGGCCGTGGTTCCCGGCCCAGGTCGGAAGCTACCTGACCACGGGGCGGCGTATTCCGGCGCCGGATCTCGCCACCCAGCACGGCATTCTGCTGGAACACTACCGCGCGATGCGCGCGCATTACGGCGAACACGCCGGGCTGCGGGTCGCCCGCAAGCATATCGGCTGGTATGCGCGCGGGCTGCCAGGTGCCGCGGAGTTCCGCGCCGCGGTCAACCGGCTGGACGAGGCCGAAGCCGTCGAATCGCTGATTGCCGGATTGTATGAGCGGGTCATGGCGCATCAAGCCCCGTTGCGGGAGGCGGCATGAGCGGCCTGCGCGGTGCATTTCGCCGCCGCGCACCGGCCATCGCCCGGCGATCCGAAGCGCCTGCCGAAGCCGGAAGGCTGCTCGACGCCCTGCCGCTCGCGGTGATCGAACTCGACGCCGACGACCGTTTCCTGTTCGTCAATTACGCCGCGGAGGAATTGTTCGGCTCCTCGGCATCGTTTCTTTGCGGCAAGCCGCTGCACGACATCCTGCCCGCCGATCATCCGATTTTCATGGTTCTCGACCGGGCGCGGCGCGACGGTGCGACGATCGCGGAGCATGACCTTGCGATCGAAAGCCACCGCCTCGCGCGGCGCGGCGTCTCGCTTCAGGCCGCTCCGATCGCCGAAGCGCCGGGGCATCTGGTGGTGACGCTGCAGGACAGTTCCGCCGCCCGTGCGCTCGACCAGCAGCTTTCCGCGCGCAATGCGGCGCGCAGCATCACCGGCATGGCGGCGGTGCTCGCCCACGAGGTGAAAAACCCGCTCTCGGGCATTCGCGGCGCCGCGCAACTGCTGGAGACCAACGCCGCCGCCGAGGACCGCGAACTCGCCGTGCTGATTCGCGACGAGGTCGACCGCATCCGCAACCTGGTCGAACGGATGGAAATGTTCGGCGACAAGAAGCTCGATCTGCACGCGGTGAACATCCATCGCGTGCTCGAGCATGTCCGCAAACTCGCGCAGCAGGGATTCGCCGCGCGCATCCGTTTCGTCGAAACCTACGATCCCTCGCTGCCGCCGGTGCTCGGCAATCGCGACCAGCTCGTTCAGCTCCTGCTCAACCTGATCAAGAACGCCGCCGAGGCGGTCTCCGAAACCGAACGGCAGGACGGCGAGATTCAACTCCTTACGGGATTTCAGCATGGCGTGCGGCTGGCGGCCTCGCCGGCACGGAGCCAGCCGAACCTGCCGATTTTCATTGCGGTGCGCGACAACGGCGCGGGCATCCCCGAGGATATCAGGCGTCATTTGTTCGAACCCTTCGTCAGCACCAAGGCGGCGGGCAGCGGGCTCGGTCTCGCGTTGGTCGCCAAAATCGTCGCCGATCATGGAGGATTGATCAACGTGGACAGCCGGCCCGGCCGTACCGAATTTCGTATCCATCTGCCGCCCTTCGAGGATCAGACGGAGAGTGACCGCGCATGACCACCCTGCCCACCATCCTGATCGCCGACGACGATCGTTCGATTCGAACGGTATTGACTCAAGCGCTCGGCCGTTCGGGCTATCAGGTGCGCACGACCTCCTCGGCGGCCACGCTCTGGCGCTGGGTCGAGGATGGCGAGGGTGATCTGGTGATTACCGACGTGCTGATGCCCGACGAAAACGGGCTCGACCTTGTGCCGCGCATCAAGCGCATCCGGCCCGAATTGCCGGTCCTGGTGATGAGCGCGCAATCGACCATCCTGACCGCCGTGCAATCGACCCAGCGCGGCGCCTTCGAATATCTACCCAAACCCTTCGATCTCGGCGAATTGCTCGGCATCGTCGATCGCGCGCTGAAGCAGCCGGCGATGCAGACCCCGGCGGCGCCGGAACAATCGCCCGAGGACAATCTGCCGCTGATCGGCCGCTCGGGCGCGATGCAGGAAATCTACCGGGTGATCGCCCGGCTCACCACCACCGATCTGACCGTGATGATCACCGGCGAATCCGGCTCCGGCAAGGAACTGGTCGCGCGCGCGCTGCACGATTACGGGCGCAGGCGGCAAGGCCCGTTCGTCGCGATCAACATGGCGGCGATCCCGCGCGAACTGATCGAGAGCGAGCTGTTCGGCCATGAGCGCGGCGCCTTCACCGGGGCGACCAACCGGCATGTCGGGCGGTTCGAGCAGGCGGCGGGCGGCACGCTGTTCCTCGACGAAATCGGCGACATGCCGCCCGAGGCGCAGACGCGGCTGCTGCGCGTGCTGCAGGAAGGCGAGTTCACCACCGTCGGCGGCCGCCAGCCGATTCGTGCCAATGCGCGCATCGTCGCCGCGACGCACCGGGATTTGCGCGTGCTGATCCGCTCCGGCCAGTTCCGCGAGGACCTGTTCTACCGGCTCAACGTGGTGCCGATCCGCCTGCCGCCGTTGCGCGAGCGGCCGGGCGATATCGCGCTCCTCGCCAGCCATTTCCTCGCGCGCGCGCAAAGCGAGGGCCTGCCGGGCAAGACACTCACGCCCGAAGCGGTGGCGCGGCTCGCATCCTATCGCTGGCCGGGCAATGTGCGCGAGCTGGAGAACCTGATGCGCCGCTTCGCGGCCTTGGTGCCGCAATCGGTGATCACCGATGAGATCGTCGAGGCCGAACTCGCCGACCGCGCGATCATCGACGATGCGGCGCCGCACGGCACCGAACCCGCACCCGACACGCCACAGGCGATCGAGCGGGCGATCGAACGCCATGTCGCCCGGCTGATGGGCGAGGCGCGCGACAAGGGCGAGGATGGCGTGCTGTATGACCGTGTGCTCGCCGCCTTCGAGGAACCCTTGATCCGCCTCGTGCTCGCCGAGACGCGCGGCAACCAGATCCGCGCGGCCGCGCTGCTCGGACTGAACCGCAACACGCTGCGCAAGAAGATCCGCGAGCACGATATCGGCGTCTCGCGCCGGGTCGGCTGAAGGAATCGTCGTTTGGACCGGATGACCCAAGAGCTGAACAATCCAGTGCAGTCGCCGATCCGGGCGGGATTGCTGGACGTTCTGCTCGGCCGCGTCTCCACGCTGGTTCTCGCGGCCCTGGCCTTGCTGCTCGGCATCGGCAGCTTCGCCTATCTCGCGGGCGGCATCAAACTCGAACTCCATTCGGGCTCGGCATTCGGACTGGCGATCGGCGATATCGCGATCCTGCTCCTGCTCATCACGGTGCTGGTGGCGCGGGTCACCCGCGTGGTGATGGAAAGCCGGCGCGGCGCGGCGGGCGCGCGGCTGCATGTGCGCCTCGTGCTGCTGTTCGGCGGGGTCGCCGCGATACCGGCGATCCTGGTCGCGATTTTCGCCGCCGTGTTCTTCAATCTCGGCATCCAGGCCTGGTTCAATCAGCGGGTGCGCACAGCACTCGCGGAAAGCCAGCAGGTCGCGGTGGGCTATCTCGACGCGAAGAAGAACAGCATCCGGCTCGACGCGCTGGCGATCGCCAACGATCTCAATCAGAACGGGCCGATTTTCTACGGCGACCCCCAGAATTTCTTCAACCAGGGGTTTCTCAATCTGCTGGTCGCGCAGACCGCGCTTCACGGGCTGACCCAGTCGGCGATTTTCGAGCCCCTGACCAACAAGGTGGTGGCCTCCGCCGGATTATTCGCGGGAGCGGGCGTAACGTTGCCGCCGGAAGACAAGATCGCGGATGCCGAGAAACATCAGGTCGCGGTGTGGAGCGCGCCGAACTCGACCCTGGAGCGCGCGGTGGTGCAGCTCGACGCCACGCCGACCCTGATGCTGATGGTCGAACGGCCGATCGATCCCTCGATTCTCGCCCATGTCGACCGCACCCGCCAGGCGCTCGCCGAATATAACCGGCTGGAGCATCACCGCGCGCAGTTCGAGGTGTTTTTCGCGCTGATTTTCGCAACCGTCGCCCTTCTGGTGCTGTCCGGCGCATCGCTGATCGGGCTGGTGTTCGCCAACCAGATCGCCCGTCCGATCAGCTATCTGATCGAGGCGGCGGAGCGGGTACGGGGCGGCGATTACCTGGTGCGGGTACCGGAAGGCGACAGTGGCGACGATGTCGCCGGATTGTCGCGCGCCTTCAACCGCATGACCGGGCAGATCGCCGAGCAGCGCACCGAGCTGATGAGCGCCTACGGCCAGCTCGACGAACGGCGTCGCTTCACCGAAACCGTGCTTGCCGGGGTTTCGGCAGGGGTCATCGGACTCGACCTCAAGGGGCGGATCGAACTGCCCAACCGCACCGCCTCGATCCTGCTCAACCTCGATCTGCTCGCCCATCTCGGCAAGCGACTGGTCGATCTGTTGCCGGACTTCGCACCCTTGGTCGAGCAGGCACAGAACCACCCGGAAAAACCCGCGACCGGCGAAATCGAACATGGCACGGCCAACGCGAAACGCGTGTTCCTGGTGCGCATCGGGGCCGATCTGAAGGGCGAACGGGCTACCGGCTTCGTCGTGACGTTCGACGACATCACCGAACTGCAATCGGCGCAACGCAAGGCCGCCTGGGCCGATGTGGCGCGGCGCATCGCCCACGAGATCAAGAACCCGCTCACCCCGATTCAGCTTTCCGCCGAGCGGATGAAGCGGCGCTTCGCCCGCGAAATCACCACCGATCGCGAAAGTTTCACCCAGTGCGCCGACACCATCGTCCGCCATGTCGGCGATATTGGCCGCATGGTGGACGAGTTCTCCGCCTTCGCGCGGATGCCTCAGCCGATCATCAAATCCGAGGATCTGGGACGCATCGCGCGCGAGGCGGTGATTTTGCAGCGCAGCGCGCATCCGGGCATCGACTGGCGGGTGGAATGCCCCGATCCGGCGCCGCGCGCGCCCTGCGACGCAAGGCTGATCGGTCAGGCCCTGACCAATCTGCTGCAGAACGCCGCCGATTCGATCGGGATGCGCCCTGGCGACCCAGGCGGACATGTAACGCTCCAGATCACCAGCAACGGCGGGACGCGGCGTATCGCGGTGATCGACGATGGCATCGGCCTGCCGGACCATGATCGCGCCCGGCTGGTGGAGCCCTATATAACCCATAAATCGAAAGGCACCGGGCTTGGGCTCGCCATCGTGCGCAAGATCATGGAAGATCACCATGGTGGACTTGAACTGACCGATCGCGAGGACGGACCGGGCGCGATCGTGACGCTGACCTTGCCGAGCGAACAGGAGAACGATGTCTGAGATCCTGATAGTCGACGACGAGCCGGATATCCGGCTGCTGATCGAAGCGATCCTGCGGGACGAAGGGTATACGACGCGCAACGTCGGATCGTCCGACGAGGCGATCGCCGCGTTCCGCGACCGCCGGCCTTCGCTCGTCGTGCTCGACGTGTGGCTGCAGAACTCGCCGCTCGACGGGCTCGGCATTCTCGACGTGATGAAGGCCGAAGCGCCGGATATGCCGGTGGTGATGATCTCCGGTCACGGCACGATCGAGATGGCGGTGAACGCGATCCAGCACGGCGCCTATGATTTCATCGAGAAGCCGTTCAAGTCCGACCGCCTGCTGCTGATCGTCCAGCGCGCGCTGGAAGCGGCAAGGCTCGCCGCCGAGAACGCCGAACTGCGCCTGCGCATCGGCGCCGATTCCAGCCTGACCGGTTCCAGCGCCGCGATTCACGCGCTGCGCCACGCCATCGAGAAGGTGGCACCCACCGGCTCGCGGGTGCTGCTCTCCGGTGCGGCCGGCGCGGGCAAGGAAGTCGTCGCGCGGATGATCCACGCGCAATCCAAGCGCGCCGACAACCCGTTCATGGTGCTGAACTGCGCGATTCTGGCGCCCGAGCGCGTCGAGGTGGAATTGTTCGGCACCGAGGCGGGCGCCGATGCGGGCGCGCAGCCGCGCCGCGCGGGCATATTGGAGCGCGCCAATGGCGGCACCCTGCTGCTCGACGAGATCGCCGACATGCCGCTGGAAACCCAGGGCAAGATCGTGCGCGTGCTGCAGGATCAGAGTTTCGAGCGCATCGGCGGCAGCCATCGCGTCAAGGTGGATCTGCGGATCATCGCGAGTTCGGCGCGCGACCTTCAAGCCGCGATCGCAAACGGAAAATTCCGCCAGGATCTGTATTACCGGCTCGCCGTGGTGCCGCTGCGGGTGCCCAGCCTGCGCGAACGGCGCGAGGATATCCCCGAACTCGCGGCGCATTTCCTCAAGCGCGCCGCCGATACCTCCGGCCTGCCGCCGCGCGTGCTGTCGTCCGAGGCGCTGGCCGCGCTTCAGGTGCATGACTGGCCCGGCAACGTGCGCCAGTTGCGCAACGTGATGGACTGGCTGATGATCATGCATCCGGGCGAGGCTGGCGAGCCGTTCCGTGCGGAGCATCTGCCGGTCGAGATCGGCGCCCACGCGCCCCGCGCCCTGGCGATCGACCCGCTGGCCGACATCATGGCCTTGCCGTTGCGCGAGGCGCGCGACGTGTTCGAAACACAATATTTGCAGGCGCAATTACTGCGTTTCGGCGGCAATATCAGCCGCACCGCGAATTTCGTCGGCATGGAGCGCAGCGCGCTGCACCGCAAGCTCAAGCAGTTGGGCATCGGCGCCGAGGATCGGGTGGGGAATGCTTGATCATGTAACGATCGGCGTCAGCGACATGGATCGCTCAACAGCATTCTATGACGCCGCCCTGAAAATCGTCGGCATTGAGCGTCTTTATGCCGAAAGAGACGAATTTGCCGGCTATGGCGCCGATGGAAAGGCGTTCTTCTGGATCGACCTCAAGACGGAAACGATCACGGGTGTCCACGTGGCGTTCATGGTCGTGGACCGCGCGAGTGTTGATCGATTTCATGCGACAGCACTCGAAGCAGGAGGCCGCGACAACGGCAAACCCGGCCTGCGCCGGCATTATCACCCGCATTATTATGGGGCTTTCGTTCTCGACCCGGATGGTCACAATATCGAAGCGGTCTGCCATCGTTCGGCATGATCGAGGTAAACACAATGCTCCCTTACCGACGCGGCACCGCCGTGCGCGCCAGGCGCGCGACGTGTTCGAAACACAATATTTGCAGGCGCAATTACTGCGTTTCGGCGGCAATATCAGCCGCACCGCGAATTTCGTCGGCATGGAGCGCAGCGCGCTGCACCGCAAGCTCAAGCAGTTGGGGATCGGTGCGGAGGATCGGGTAGGGAGTGGGTGATTCGATGAGCGGAACGCAAGGTTTGTAACGGGTCGGCTTGAATGTCGGAGATGTATGGGGGATGTTCGTACCATGGGTATGCAACCGATAAATGCTTGTTTCCTTGCCCCCCTTGTGGTGCATTTTTTTGTTAATTATGAACCTAACTGTGGTCAGCTTTCGAATTAGACAATGTTAGTTTCGGCTCTAATTCATGGATCGCCACGCCTGCTGTCTTGATCGTTGTTAAGTACACTGCTCCGATACTTGCAATAATGACTGCCAGAATCCCGGAGATCTGTCGGATCGATAGCATCTGACCGAGAATCAGAAATCCGAAGACAGCCCCAATCGCCGGCTCCAGGCTCATCAGGATACTGAACGCGCCCATGTCCATTCGCCGCAACGCCATCATCTCGAACGAGAAGGGGATCAGCGGCATCAGTAAAGCCAGCCCCGCGGCAGCCGGAAGCTGCCCAAGCGACAGCTCGGACGGCTCGATGGCAAACGCTAACGGCAAGGCTATCAGCGCCGCCACAACGAGCGACAGGCAGAGCCCCTCTTGCTCCGAAAAGAGCCGGCCGACATGCCGGGTCAGCACGATATAGGCGCCCCAACCAAACCCGGCGCCGAGCGCGAACAGCATACCGGTCGGGTCGAGCAGCCAACCCTTATCGCCATAAGTTATTGCCAGGACCCCGACCGCCGCGAGTAGTGGCAGCGCAAGCCTCGACCAGCCTTTGAGCGCAGTCGCGGCGACGGCCAGTGGACCGAGAAAGTCGATGGTTGTCGCCGGGCCGAGCGGGATGCGGATCACGGCCTCGAAATAGGTCAAAGTCATCCATGCCATGGTAACACCAAGTGCGATGGTGCCGATCCATTGCCGCCGATCGAAGCGGAAGATTTTCGGCTGGGCCAGCATGAGCATGACGACGGCGGCGCAGGCCAATCGCATGGCCGTGATACCGAACGAGCCGTGCGTAATCATCACCGGCACTGCGATGGCGGCGCCGAACTGAACGCTGAGCATCGAGCCTAAAGCGAGTCCCGAGCCTGTCAGTCGGTTCGATTGTCTGCGTAGCTGAAACGCCATCATCTTCACCCCTGAGGAAGTGGTGAGGCATATCAGATGATGCGTCCAAAAGGATCTGGCTAAAATTTACTGCCTCCTATAAGTTTTCATTATGGCCATAGACCTCGATACCGGATTGCTCAGGAATTTCCTCGTCTGTACGCGCCTCGGCAGTATCAGCCGTGCCGCACATGCGCTCGGGCGCACTCAACCGGCACTAAGCCAGCAACTTCGCCGGTTGGAAGATATTGTCGGCGAGGCACTTCTTCAGCGCGCGGCGACGGGTGTTTCGCTGACTGCGGCAGGTGCCGCATTGCTCCCCTACGCCGAGCGGATACTCGCACTTTCAGGTGAAGCCTTGGCCGGCGTTCCGCGCGCCAAACTTTCGGGACGGTGCAGCGTCGGCATCCTGGAGGATTTCACGGGAACGTCTCTGCCGGCGGCGTTCGCCGATTTCGGACGCCTGCACCCAGACACGACGCTGGAATTGGTCGCATTGCTCGGCTCGGAGACGCGGACAGCGCTCGATAGTGGCCGAATCCAGCTTGCCCTGTGTGATGCCGAATTCCTCGAACGCCCGCCGCGCTGGAGCGTTCGCGTTCCGTTGCTTTGGGCGGCGGCGGAAAATTTCGACGCGACGATCGACCCTCTGCCATTGGTCATGTTCTCCGAGCCGTGCCGATGGCGTAGCCTTGCTTTCTCGGCTCTGAGCGTAGCAGGGCGATGTTGGCGGATTGCTTTTGAGAGCGGCAGCCTCACCGCCATCCATGCCGCCGTGCGCGCGGGCCTGGGCGTCACCACACTGCTGCCGACGGCCATGGCACAAGGCGTCGTCAGTGCGCCCGTTTCCCAGTCTCTCCCGGCGCTAACCGATATTGAAATCGGGTTGGCACGCCGGCCGGAAAGTGAAGGGGACGTTCTTACGAACGCTGTCGAGGGCATGCTGAAGCAGCTTGCGTAACCCGGCGTGACCTTAAATTCTTGATTTTTGCTCGGTGGCAACATCCCGCTTGGATTGAAAGCCGGCGTTACGCTCGCGGCGCCGCCGCGCGCGCCAGGCGGTCGTTAATGGCGAGGCCGAGCCCGTGATGGGGGATCGGAGCGACGGCGATGCGGGTCAGGCCGCGCGCGGTTCCCTCGGCGTCGAGTTGATGCAGCGCGCCGAACAGATTGGCGGCGGCCTCGGTCAGATCGCCCGATGACGAAAGATTAACCATGAGGCTTGCTTCGGGCTGAGCCGCGCCGAAACCGAGCCAGGCTTCATCCGGTTCCGGCGCGGCGGCATCGAGCCGCAGCGGAAGGCGCGACGCGTAGTGCGATGCCATCATGCCGGGAGCGGTGATCGCGGCATCGGCTTCCCGTCGCTTCACCGGCCCGATCGCCGCCTCCAGCGCCTCGACCGGCGTGCCGCCCGGCCTGAGCAGAACCGCAACCTCGCCGGTCAGATCGAGAATCGTCGATTCGAGCCCGACCGAAGCCGGTCCCGAATCCAGCACGGCGGCGATCCGGCCATCCAGCCCGGCAAGCACATGAACCGCACGGGTCGGGCTGATCCGGCCCGAACGGTTGGCCGAGGGTGCCGCGACTGGCCGTCCCACGGCGGTGAGCAACGCGCGCGCGCGCGCATGTCCCGGCACCCGCACCGCGAGGCTCGGTAATCCGGCGGAGGCGAGGCTGGAAATCCGCGAGGACTCCCGGCGCGGCAGAACCAGGGTCAGCGGGCCGGGCCAGAATGTTTCGGCGAGGCTGCGCGCCCGCTCATCCGCCACCGTATCGGCGAAGGCCACTTCGGCATCGGGGTAATGGCAGATCAGCGGGTTGAAACGCGGCCTGCCCTTGGCGACAAAAATCGCCGCGACCGCTTCGCCGTTGGTGGCATCGGCGCCCAGCCCATAGACGGTCTCGGTCGCGAAAGCGACCAAACTTCCCGCACGGAGCAGAGCAGCCGCCCGCGCGATGCCGGCGGCATCGTCGGGCAGCGTCTCGGTCATGCCTATTTGTCCGGCTTTTCGGACGTGCCGAGATCGCGCACGACATCCGGCGAATGCAGGATCTCGTTGATCCGGGTCGCGACATCCAGCGCGTGATCCGGCTGGAAATGCAGGTCGGGAACGAATTTCGTCCGCATTCCCTGGCCCACCGCGCCGCGCAGGAACGGCGAAACCCGCTTCAGCGCCGGTAGCAGACGATCGACATCGGCATGGCCGAGGTGGGAGACGAACACGGTGGCGTGCTTGAGGTCCGGGCTCATCCGCACCTCGGCCACGGTGAGGCGCACGCCGGCAAGGTCGGGGTCGCGGAATTCGGTGCGCGCGAACAGCTCCGCCAGCCGGTGGCGGATATCCTCCGCCACCCGGCGCTGGCGCTGCGACGGGCCCTGATCCGCCTTGCCGCCTAAAGCGGCACGGCTTACGCCGGAACGACTTCGGTCTCGTAGCATTCCACCACGTCGCCTTCGCGAATGTCACCGAATCCGGCAAAGGACAGGCCGCATTCATAACCGCGCGCCACTTCGCGCACATCGTCCTTGAAGCGCTTGAGCTGCGCCAGTTCGCCCTGATGCACCACCACCCCGTCGCGCAGCAGGCGCACGCCCGCGCCGCGCCTGACCAGCCCTTCGGTGACGTAACAGCCAGCCACCTTGCCGGTCTTGGTGATGTTGAACACCTGGCGGATTTCCGCGTAGCCGAGGAACTTCTCGCGATGCACCGGAGCGAGCTTGCCCTTCACCAGCGTCTCGATATCGTCGGCGACCTGATAGATGATGCTGTAGTAGCGGATATCGACGGCTTCGCGGGTCGCGAGCTGACGGGCCTGGGCGTTGGCGCGCACGTTGAACGCGATCACCACCGCGCTGGACGCGCGGGCGAGCTGGATGTCGCTTTCGGTAATCTGGCCGACGCCGGCGAGCAGCACGCGGACGCGCACTTCATCGTTGCCGAGTTTCTGCACTGTCGCCTGGATCGCCTCGGCGCTGCCCTGCACATCGGCCTTGATGAGCACGGCGACCTCTTTCTGCTCCCCTGCTTGAATCCGCGCCAGCATCTGGTCGAGCGTGCCGCGCGCCGCGGCACCCGCGGCGGCGCTGCTGTCGCGCTGTCTGCGCTGACGGAACTCGGCGATCTCGCGCGCCCTGCCTTCGTCCTCGACGACGACGAAGGCTTCGCCGGCGGACGGCACGCCGGACAGGCCGAGGATTTCCACCGGAACCGACGGACCGGCGGCGATAACCGGCTTGCCCTGATCGTCGAGCATCGCGCGCACGCGGCCCTGCTCGGTGCCGGCGACCACCATGTCGCCCTGGCGCAGCGTGCCGTTTTGTACCAGAACGGTGGCGACCGGGCCGCGTCCGCGATCGAGCCGCGCTTCGATGACCGCACCTTCGGCGCTTCGATTCGTGTTTGCCTTCAGGTCGAGAAGCTCGGCCTGGAGCAAAATCGCTTCCTGCAACCGATCCAGTCCCTCGCGCTTGAGCGCCGAGACTTCGACATCCTGGGTCTCGCCGCCCATTTCCTCGACGGCGATGTCGTATTGCAGCAGCTCGGTGCGCACCCTTGTGGGATTGGCGTCCGGCCTGTCGATTTTGTTGATCGCCACGATGATCGGCGCGTTCGCCGCCTTGGCGTGGCGGATCGCCTCGATCGTCTGCGGCATCACTCCGTCATCGGCGGCGACGACCAGCACGACGATGTCGGTCACCGAGGCGCCGCGGGCACGCATCGCGGTGAACGCCTCATGGCCCGGCGTGTCGATGAAGGTCATTTTCGCACCGGATTCGAGCGTGACCTGATAGGCGCCGATGTGCTGGGTAATCCCGCCGGCTTCGCCACCCGCGACGTTGGTTGCGCGCAGCGCATCCAGCAAACTGGTCTTGCCGTGGTCGACATGGCCCATGATGGTCACCACCGGCGGGCGCGGCGTCAGGTCCTCGGGCCGGTCCTGCACGCCTTCGAGACCGATCTCGATATCGGCTTCGGACACTCGCTTGGATTTATGGCCGAATTCGCCGACCACGAGTTCCGCCGTATCGGCGTCGATCGTCTGGGTCGCGGTGGCCATCACGCCGAGCTTCATCAGCGATTTCACCACCTCGGGCACCCGCGCGGCCATGCGGTTCGCGAGTTCCTGAACCGTGATCGTCTCGGGCAGGATCACCTCGCGCACCACGCGCACCTGATCGGAGCGCAGCATTTCCAGCTCGGCCTGGCGGCGCTCGCGATCGCGCTGACGGCGCACCGAGGCGAGCGAGCGGACACGCTCATCCTCGCCCGAGAGCGCGGCCTGAACGTCGATGCGCGCACCGCCGCGACGGCGATCATCCACCGTCTTTTTCGGCGCGGGCGCCGCAGGCTTGCGGGCCGGGACCGCACCGCCGCCGGGGCGGCGGGCGACACGCGGGGCTTCCTCGTCATCCTCACGTCCCCCCGCACGACCGGTCTTGAGCCGCAGGGTTTCCAGAGCAGGGCCAGGCGCTGCCGGGGCAGAAGGACGGCGCGGCGGGACAGATCCCGGCGCTTCGGTCCGGCGTGGCGCCGAGGACGATGCCGGCGGCGCCGATTCCGGCGCGGGCTCGACCGTGATCGCGGCCTGCTCGCGCGCCGCTTCCTCTTCACGTTTACGGGATTCTTCCTCGATGCGCCGGCGGGCTTCCTCTTCGGCGGCGCGAGTTTCCTCCTCCGCACGACGACGGGCCTCTTCGGCGGCGGAAAGGATCGAAATCTTTTCCTGCTCGCGACGCTCCGCCTCGCGTTTCGCCGCCTCGCGCTGCTGTTCGGCAACGGCACGCTGACGCGCGGCCTGTTCGGTCGCGGTGAGGCTGCGCGGCGGCGTTGCGGCCTGACCGGCGCCGCGCGAGGATGCCGCCGCCGGACGGGCGGCGGTTTCGGGAGCGGCCGCCGGAGCGCCACCGCGCTTTTTGCGGACCTCGACCTGAACGACTTTCGATCGCCCATGGCTGAAGCTCTGCCGCACCGAACCGGCATCGACGGTGCGCCCCAGTTCGCCGCGGCTCGCCGGCCGCAGCGAGAGCCGCCCTTTGGTTTCGCCCTGATCGTTGTCGTCGCTCATATAATCCGGTCCGTATCCAAGTCCGTTTCTTAGTCGCAGTCCTAGCCGTAGCCATTATCGCCGCAGCGATACCCGTGCCGCCGAAGCCGATCGCGCCGCCATCCGCGGTGCGCTCAGCCCGAGCCGGCCTCTCTCTGCCCGCTCCGGGCCGCACTGGCAACGGGTGCGCCGGTACCGCCGGCCCCGCCGGCGATTCCTGCGCATCGCTCGGCTTCGGTCGCGATCATGCCGGCGAGCTTTCCCGCCCCGATCGCCACATGCATCATCCTCTCGCGGCCGAAGGCGGCACCGAGCCGAGCCGCCGTCAGCGGGTGCACGACCGGCACCGCATGGTGCTGACGCAAACGAGCCTGCTCGGACACGCTGCCATCCGCCGCCTCAACCAGCAACGCACATCGGCCGGAGCCAAGCCATTCCTTGACCTTTTCGAAACCGCCGGTCGCGGCGCCAGCGCGCCGCGCAAGCCCCAGCAATTCGACGATCCGGTTTTCCAGCACGCTCTGCACCCGGTCGGCGAGCCGTTCCGGCACCATCAGGCGCCTGCCGGCCACCCTGGCGAACACGCCGCGTTTCATCGCCATCTCTATCACATCGCGGCTTGCACTCAACCACATGCCGCGACCGGGCAGCGTTGCAACCACGTCGAAGACCAGGGAATCGTCCGGCCCCGCGACGAAGCGCAGCATCGTCTCGCGTGCCCGGCGCTCGCGCGTGACCAGGCAGCGCCGTTGCGGGCCGGTGTGATCGGCCGCCTCGTCATCCGGTTCGGGGGCGATATCCTGCGGCGGCGCGTCAGCCAGCGTTTTCGTCTCCTTCGAACCAATGGGCCCGCGCGGCCATGATGATCGCGTTCGCCGCATCCTCATCCAGCGCGTCCTTGCCCACGATCTCGATCAACTCGTCGCTGGCGAGATCGGCGAGATCGTCGAGCGTCTTCACTCCGGCTTCGCCAAGGGCAACCAGCATGGGCGCCGTCAGGCCGTCCACCGCGGTCAATTCGTCGGAAACGCCGAGCGCCTGGCGGCGCTCTTCCATTTCGGTCGCGCGCTTCTCGATCGCTACTTCCGCGCGGCGATGCAGTTCGGTGGCAATGCCCTCGTCGAAACCTTCGATCTCGGCGAGTTCTTCAATCGGTGTCGATGCCAAATCCTCGATTCCTTCAAATCCTTCGGTCACCAGCAGTCCGGCGATCACGTCATCCACGTCCAGCGCCTCGACGAACAGGTAGCTGCGCCGGCGGAATTCCTCCTGGCGGCGCTCGCTCTCCTCGGCTTCGGTGAGGATATCGATATCCCAGCGCGTCAGTTGCGAGGCGAGGCGCACATTCTGCCCGCGCCGGCCGATCGCCAGCGAAAGCTGCGCATCGGGCACCACCACCTCGACCTTGCCGGCCTCCTCGTCGAGCACGACCTTGGTAACCTCGGCCGGGGCGAGCGCGTTCACCACGAAAGTCGCCGGATTCGGGCTCCAGGGAATGATGTCGATCTTCTCGCCCTGCAGCTCGGCGACCACCGCCTGCACCCGCGAGCCGCGCATGCCGACGCAGGCGCCGACCGGATCGATCGAGGAATCGCGCGAGATCACCGCCATTTTCGCGCGCGATCCGGGATCGCGCGCGACCGCCTTGATCTCGATGATGCCCTCGTAAATCTCCGGCACTTCCTGCGCGAACAGTTTGGCGAGAAAGCCCGGATGGGTGCGCGAAAGGAACAGTTGCGGCCCTCGCGGCTCCTCGCGCACGTCATAGATGAAGGCGCGGACCCGGTCGCCATTGTGCAGATTCTCGCGCGGAATCGTCTCGTCGCGACGCAGCAGCGCCTCGGCGCGGCCGAGATCGACCATGAGGTTGCCGTATTCGGTGCGCTTGACCGTGCCTGTGATGATCTCGCCGATCCGGTCCTTGAACTCGTCGTACTGGCGCTTGCGCTCATACTCGCGCACCCGCTGCACGATCACCTGCTTGGCGGTCTGCGCCGCGATCCGGCCGAAATCGATCGGCGGCAGCGGATCGACCAGATGGCCGCCGAGCTCGATATCCGGCTTGAACTTCTTCGCGATATGCAGCGGGATCTGAGTTTCCTCGTTCTCCACCGTCTCGACCGCCTCGGTCCAGCGCGACAGGCGGACATCGCCGGTCTTGCGGTCGATGGTGGCGCGGATGTCCTTCTCGTGGCCGTATTTCGCGCGGCCGGCCTTCTGGATGGCCTGCTCCATCGCCTCGAGCACCTCCTCGCGGTCGATCTGCTTCTCGCGGGCTACGGCGTCGGCAACCAGCAGCAACTCGGGGCGGGCAATCGCGGTATCCATGGTCATCTCGCTCTTTTTCGTCGGTTGGCGAAGCATCAATTGGCAGGGGGCGGCGTTTCCGCCGCCTTGATCAGATCCTCGGTCAGCACCAGCTTGGCGCGCCTGATATCGGCGTGCGGCAATTCGACGGTCTCGCCGGTATCAAGCTTCACCCGTGCGACCCTCTCGTCCGCGCCCAGCACGATTCCGGTGATCCGCTTTCGGCCCAGGGCGATCGGCGCGTCAAGCTCGATCTTCGCGAGATGCCCGGCAAAGCGGTTCCAGTCCTTTACCCGGGTCAGCGGCCGGTCGATCCCGGCGGAGCTGACTTCCAGGGTCCAGGCGCCGGCGATCGGGTCGTCCACGTCGAGCACGGCGGAGACGAGGTGGCTGATCCGCTCGCAATCGTCGAGGGTGAACGGCGCGTCGTCGGCACGGTCGGCCATGATCTGCACGGTCGGGCGCTGCTTGCCGATCACCGCGATGCGGACGAGTTCATAGCCGATCGATTCGAGCCCAGGGGCGATCAGATCGGCGATGCGGCCTTCGAGGCCGGTATGAAGCGGTCTTGTATCGTTCACGGATCGGGTCTCGGACAGACGAACAGGCTGGACAAACAAAAAAGGCGGCCCGTTGAGGCCACCTCCGTAAAGGTTGGAGAATGTGATTTTTCGAGGATATAGACCCGGCGCCGCCCCGGATCAAGAGCGATGCCGAAATCGAACCGGCGTTCAATCAAATTCGATCTGGAAATTCGCTCCGGCGAGCGAGATGGCGGTGTTGTGCGAGCACCGGAGCACAGCAGAACGCCACCAGATCGCCGCCGGAGTAGAATTTCCTATCCGGCCTGCATCTTGTGAAGCTGCTGCTTCATCGCCTCGAGCAGGGCGGTGACCTGGCCGCCGTGATCGTTGATCACGCTGGCATAGTCGGAGCGTTCGGTGACGCGCAGCGAGGTGCCCTCGACCACCACGTCGACGATCTTGGGCGCACCGCCCACCTCGTCGACCACCCATTGCACATGAGCGGGCGACTGCCCCTGCCGTGTGACCACGGTGCTCACCATCTCGCCTTGCGGGCCGGTCTGCGTCCGCCCGACCGTGAAGGTCACGCCCTTATAGGCGCGGATCTGGGTGGTGATGTTGTAGGCCAGCAATTGATGGTACAAATTCATGTATTCGCTGCGCTGGCTCGGCGTCGCGACGCGCCAGTAGCGTCCGAGCACGAATTTGCCGATCTGATCGACCGCGACGATGTTGTTCACCAGATTGCGCAGATCGGCCGCTTTCTGGCCGGTCGATCCGGGTCCGTTGATGATCGAGACGAGCTTGTCGCCCGATTGCTTGATGAAATGCTGGGCGGAGGGCGCGCTGGGCGCCGCGGCCCGTGCGGCCGGAGTGACCGCCAGGGCGGGCAGCAGGGCGAAGGCGCCGAGCAGAACGCGGCGGAAATAGGCAGCCATAGAGTAATCCTTTCTACTGTTGACCGTATTCCTGATGCTTCATCCGTGCCCGCACCGAGGCCGGATACCAGGCCGGCGGGGTCACGACATCGCGCCGGTTGATTGTCTTGAGTTGTGCGGCACGATGTTGGCGATAAAGGCTCCGAAATGTGGCATAAGGATCGAGCGCGGTCGCCTTGACGTTCGAAATCGTGCCGTGCAGCTGAGCGCGGGTATTCACGACGTTGAGGCCGGCGCTGGAATAGTTGAAGATGCTCAGCCCGGTCGAGGGCGGCGGGGGGAAGGTCGGCGTCATCACGAAATCCGCCGGAATATTGGTCGCGTCGCGCACGCCGGACGGCCCGAACAGCGGCAGATAGAGATACGGACCCGCCGGCACGCCGTAGCCCGCCAGGGTCAGGCCGAGATCGGTATAGACGTGACGATAGCCGAGCGTGGCGGCGGGGTCGAAAATCCCGCCGATGCCCACGGTGGAATTGACCAGGAAGCGAACCAGCGTAGTGCCGGCGTCGCGCGGCTTGCCGGACGCCATGAAGTAGAGAAGCTGGGCCGGCGCCTGCATGTTGCTCATGAAATCCGAGACATGCCGGCGGACCCCCGGCGTGGTCACGTCGATATAGCCGAGCGCCACCGGCTTCAGCACATAGGTGTCGAGCGTATTGTTGAAGCGGTAGAAAACCTTGTTCATCGGCTTCAACGGGTCGTTCTGCTGCTGGTATGCCTGGTACGCCGCCTGATTGCTCCTCGGCGGCGGCGTCGCACACCCGGCGAGCAGGCCGGCCGCCGCAAGAACCGGGAGTATCGATCTGATCGCGATGCCCATGGGCCTCCTTCATCGGCACCGGGAACGGAGCCGCCTTCGATTTTGCGCGGCTCCCCGCGTTCGTTCCGCGCAGCTTCCGCCGCGCCTGACCCGATGATAGGCCAGTTACCGAGACGCTATGTAGCGCAAGGGCGGGCACGATCAACTGGATGGCCCGCGCGATCAGGCATGAGCCTCCCATCCTGGCATCGGCCTTGCAACGCCCGGCTGTTGCTGCCACGACATCCTGGTGTGGCGATTCTGAAATTCCTATCCGCTCGCGGCGGCGATTTTAGGAATTTCGGAATCACGGGCCACACTGGAAGATTTTGATTTTCCTGGTGTTCTATCGTTTCGGAAATTCGTGGAACGCTATCGGGCAATGCAAACGAATTTCCGAAACGGAACGCTAGGAGGAGGGTTCGCCCCGATGAGTCACGATCCGCCCCGCGCCGCCCTGGAACGCTGGCTGTCCGGCCCGCGCATCGCGCCCCTGCCGGCGCGGGGCCCGCGCGCGCCGGCGCCGGCGGTTTCCTTCGAGTTCTTTCCGCCGAAAACCGAGGCGCTGGAAACCCAGCTCTGGTCCTGCATCCGCCGGCTGGAACCGCTCGGTCCGCGCTTCGTCTCGGTCACCTATGGCGCCGGCGGATCGACCCAGGAGCGCACCCACGCGACCGTTCTGCGCCTGGTGCGGGAAACCGCGCTGATCCCGGCAGCCCACCTCACCTGCGTCGGAGCGTCGCGCGACGAGGTCGATGCGGTCGCCCGCCGCTATTGGGAGGCCGGGGTGCGCCACATCGTCGCCCTGCGCGGCGATCCGCCCGGCGGCGGCGACTACGAACCGCATCCCGAAGGCTATGCCTATGCCGCCAATCTGGTCGCCGGGCTCAAGCGCGTCGGCGATTTCGACATTTCGGTCGCCGCCTATCCCGAAACCCATCCGCAAGCCGCGAACCCCGAGGCCGATCTCGACAATCTGAAGCGCAAGCTCGATGCCGGGGCCAACCGGGCGATCACCCAGGTGTTTTTCGAAACCGGGCATTACCTCGACTTTCTCGATCGCGCCCTGGCCGCCGGCGTCACCGCGCCGATCATTCCGGGGATCATGCCGGTCTCCAATTTCGCCCAGGCCAAGCGGATGAGCGAAATGGGCGGCACGTCGGTGCCGGCCTGGATGGGCGAGATGTTCGCCGGGCTGGACGACGATGCCGAGACCCGCCGGATGGTCGCGGCCAGCATCGCCGCCGAGCAGGTCCGCACGCTGCAGGCCAACGGCATCGACGAATTCCATTTCTACACGCTGAACCGCGCCGATCTGACCTATGCGATCGCCCGGATTCTCGGGGTGAAACCGGCTTCGTGAGCGCGTATCTCGACCGCCTGAACGCTGCCCAGCGCGAAGCCGTCGAAGCGACCGACGGCCCGGTTCTGGTGCTGGCCGGCGCGGGCACCGGCAAGACCCGCGTGCTGACCACCCGCTTCGCCCATATCCTGCTCACGCGCCGCGCCTTTCCCAGCCAGATCCTCGCGGTCACCTTCACCAACAAGGCGGCGCGCGAGATGCGCGAGCGGGTCGCATCCCTGCTCGGCCAGCCCGCCGAGGGGCTTTGGCTCGGCACGTTCCATGCGCTCGCCGCGCGAATGCTGCGCCGCCATGCCGAACGGGTCGATCGGACGTCCAATTTCTCCATCCTCGACCCCGACGACCAGTTGCGCCTGCTGAAACAGGTGATGGAAGCGCGCCGGATGGACACCAGGCGCTTCACCCCGCAAGGGCTGATGAGCACCATCCAGCGCTGGAAGGATCGCGCGCTGCTGCCCGATTCGGTGCCCGGCGATCAGGATATCGACTGGGGCGCGGAATCGGCGCGCGATCTCTATGCCGCCTATCAGGACCGCCTCCGCGCCCTGAATGCGATGGATTTCGGCGATCTCCTGCTGCTCGCGACCGACCTGCTGAAGCGCGATCCCGAGGTGCTGGCGGATTATCATCGCCGGTTCCGCTATATCCTGGTCGACGAGTATCAGGATACCAATCTCGTCCAGTATTACTGGCTGCGCCTGCTCGCCCAGGCGCACAAGAATATCTGCTGCGTGGGCGACGACGACCAGAGCATCTATTCCTGGCGCGGCGCCGAGATCGAGAACATCCTCCGCTTCGAGACGGATTTTCCCGGCGCGAAAATCGTACGGCTGGAGGCGAATTACCGTTCGACCGCGCCGATTCTCGCCGCCGCATCGGGCCTGATCGCCCATAACGAGGGGCGGCTGGGCAAAACCCTGCATCCCGGCCGCAACGATGCCGAGGGTGAGCGGGTCGAGGTGCTCGGCTTCTGGGATTCGGACGAGGAGTCCCGATTCGTCGCCGGCCGGATCGAGGCGCTGCGCCGCGACGCGCATAAACTGGCCGAATGCGCGGTGCTGGTGCGCGCCGGATTCCAGACCCGCGCCTTCGAGGAGCGGTTCATCGCGATCGGGATGCCGTATCGCATCGTCGGGGGGTTGCGATTCTACGAACGCGCCGAAATCCGCGACGCCATCGCCTATCTGCGCGTGCTCGCGCAACCGGCCGACGACCTCGCCTTCGAGCGGATCGTCAACGTGCCGAAACGCGGCCTGGGCGACACCGCTTTGCGGACGATCCACGAACGCAGCCGCGCGGACGGCGTGCCGCTCGCCGAGGCCGCCGCGCGCATCGCCGCCGCGGGCACGTTGCGCGGCCGGGCTCGGGATGGGCTGCGCGACCTGCTCGCCGGATTCGCCGCCTGGCGCGAAACCCTCCGCCGCGACGGCCATGTCACCGCACTGGCCACGCTGCTCGACGAAAGCGGCTATGTCGCGATGTGGCAGGACCAGAAATCGCCCGACGCGGCGGGGCGGCTGGAAAACCTCAAGGAACTGGTCCGCGCTCTCGCCGATTTCGAGACGCTCGAAGGCTTTCTCGACCATGTCGCCCTGGTGATGGACAACGATAACGAGGCCGATGACGACAAGGTGTTTCTGATGACCCTGCACGCCGCCAAGGGTCTCGAATTCGACACCGTGTTCCTGCCCGGCTGGGAGGAAGGCGTGTTTCCCAATCAGCGATCGCTCGACGAAGGCGGTGCGAAATCGCTGGAGGAGGAACGCCGGCTCGCCTATGTCGGCATCACGCGGGCGCGGCAGCGGGCGATCATTTCGCATTGCGCGAACCGGCGCATCTACGCCAACTGGCAATCCAGCGTGCCGTCCCGCTTCATCGAGGAATTGCCGGAAGACAGTATCTCCGTGGGCGGCTCGGCCGCGCTTGCGCGCGAGCAGCGTCTTGCGGCGCCGCCGGTTTTCGCCGCCGCGACCCCGCTGCTCGCCCGGCGCGGCGCCGATGAATGGAACACCCAGGCAAGGCCGCCGCGCGCCGACAAGATCGCGCCGGGAACCCGCGTGTTCCACCAGAAATTCGGCTACGGTATCGTGCTCGACACCGATGATGACCGGCTCGACATTGAATTCGACAGCGCCGGGGAAAAGCGCGTGCTCGACCGATTCGTCGAGCGCGCATAATGACTGAATACATCGAGCGCATCGCGGTCACCGTGCCGGAATCGGGCCTGGAAGCCTTCGAGGCGGCCTTATCCTCCTGCTGCGCGACCGTCGGGTTTTTTCTCGATGAGGCCACCGGCCTCTGGATGATCGAGGGGTTGCGGGAAATCGGCGAGGCGGACGACGACCTCGCCGCCGCCCTGATCCTCGCCGAAGCCGCCAGCGGAGTTACGCCGGCGATCGAACGGGTTCGGGTTGCCGCCGGCGGATGGCTTGCCCGCAACGTCCAGGATTTCCCGGAACAGCGCATCGGCGCGCGTTTCGCGATTCGCGGCACTCACATCGCAACCCGGCCGCTTGCCGGCCGGATCACCATGATCCTCGATGCCGGGCTTGCGTTCGGCACCGGCGAGCATGGTTCGACGCGCGGCTGCCTGCGCGCCCTGGAACGCGTCGCCAAGGCACGAAAACCGGCGAAAATTCTCGATCTCGGCACCGGCTCGGGGGTGCTCGGCATCGCCGGGGCGAAACTCTGGAGGCGGCACGTTCTGGCCACCGATATCGACGCTCGGGCAGTGCGCGTCGCTTCGGCCAACGCGGCGCGGAACGGCGTCGCTCCGCTGTTCCGCGCCGCCCGCGCCGATGGCTGGACCAGCCCCGCGCTCGCGCGGCACGCGCCCTATGATCTGGTGTTCGCGAATATCCTGGCCCGGCCGCTGGCGGCGATGGCGCACCAGCTTGCGGCCAGTCTCGCGCCGCGCGGCATCGCCATCCTCGCCGGCTTGCTGGAGAGCCAGGCACGCTGGGTACTATCCGCGCACCGGCGGCACGGTCTGGTGCTCAAGACGCGCATCCGCGAGGGCGCATGGACCACCCTCGTTCTCGAAAAACCGGGGCGGGGACAAACAAAAACCCGGACGGACGCATGAGCGCCCGATCCGGGTTTTGTCATGAGGCCAGCCGGAAGACTTTACACGCGGGCGGGAAACTTGCCGCGCACGACGTTGTGGATATCCGCGCGGGCGATGCCCAGATCGGCCAGTTCGCGATCGTTCAGCTCGGAAAGCTCGCGATAGGCAACGCGCCGGGCGCGGCGTTCGGCGAGCGCCGAGCGCACGCGGTCGAACAGCGCGACCGTGCGGTTGAGGCTGTCGCGCAGCGCCGCGTCGATCGCGGCATCCTGCGAGGCGATCGCGTCGGCGATCGGGGAACCCAGCGTGGTTTGACGTGTGATGGTAGCCATGATCTTCACCTTCGGTTTAGGGTCGAAACGAGGCGCCGGCATTTCGTCGTTGCCGATCGTCATCGTCGTTTCGCAGTGCAACATAGGCCTCCGGGCGCTGTTTGTGGAGCGAGAGTTTTCCGTGTCAGCCATGCAAAAAAATATAGGGAAATTGGTTAAGTCATGATTAAATCGCGCATCTCCTCCTTGCGTGGCGCGCTGCGCGCACAAGGGCTGGACGGTTTCATCCAGCCCCGCAACGACGAATTTCTCGGCGAATCCGTGCCCGATTCGGCGGCGCGCCTGGCCTGGCTGACCGGCTTCACCGGCAGCGCCGGGCTCGCCATCGTGCTGGCCGGGCGCGCCGCGGTGTTTTCCGACGGGCGCTACACGCTGCAACTCGCCGAGCAGACCGACGGCGCGGTGTGGGAACGCCTGCACATCACCGAAACCCCGCCGCAGGACTGGCTCAAGGCCGCCGCTCCCGGCGCGCGGATCGGCTACGACCCCTGGCTGATGAGCGCCAATAGCGTGACGAAATATACCGAGGCCGGGCTGGCCATGGTGCCGGTGGACAACCCGATCGACGCGTTCTGGGCCGGCCGGCCGGCACCGCCCGCGGCACCCGCGGTACCGCACAAAGTCGAATTCGCCGGTGAAACCGCATCGTCCAAGCGCGCCCGCATCGCCGAGGCGATCAGCAAGGATGGCGCGGATGCGGTGCTGCTGACCGACCCGCACGCCGCCGCCTGGCTGCTCAACCTGCGCGGCGCCGATCTGCCGCATACGCCGCTCGCCCTGGCGTTCGCCCTGCTCCGGCGCGATTCCTCGGCGGTGCTGTTCATCGACCCCGCCAAAATCCCGCCGGAAACCCAAGCCCATCTCGGCAATTCGGTCGCCATCGTCCCGCGCGCCGGGATGGCGCAGACCCTCGCGAGCTTGCGCGGCAAGCGGGTCCGGCTCGACCCCGCGACCGCGCCGATCCGCTTCACCCAGATGCTGGACGATGCCGGAGCGATCACCGTCTCGGGCGACGACCCCTGCGTTCTGCCGCGCGCGACCAAGAACGGCGTGGAGCGGGAAGGCGCCAGGGCGGCGCATCTGCGCGACGGGGCCGCGATGTGCCGCTTCCTTGCCTGGTTCGACAACGCCGCTCCGGCGGGCGGCCTCACCGAACTGTCCGCCGCCGCCGCGTTGCGCCGGTTTCGCGGCGAGGCGGCCGAATTCCGCGCCGAGAGTTTCAGCGCGATTTCGGGTGCCGGCGAACATGGCGCGATCATCCATTACAGCGCGGACGACGCGAGCAACCGGGCGATCAGCGCCAACGAGGTCTATCTGATCGACAGCGGCGGCCAGTATCTCGACGGCACGACCGATATCACCCGCACCATCTGGACCGGCCCCGGCGCGCCGCCCGATGCGGTCAGGGACCGCTTCACCCGCGTCCTGGCCGGGCATATCGCGCTGGCCCGCGCGCGGTTTCCCGAAGGCACCACCGGCCCGCTGCTCGATGCGCTGGCCCGCGCGCCGCTCTGGGAAGCCGGGCTCGATTTCGACCATGGCACCGGCCACGGCGTCGGCTCCTATCTCTCGGTCCATGAAGGGCCGGTCAGCTTCCACCGGCTCGCCAGGCCGGTGCCGCTGGCGCCGGGCATGATCCTGTCCGACGAGCCGGGCTATTACGAGGCCGGCGCCTACGGGATCAGGCTGGAAAACCTGCTCTTGGTCACCGAATCGCCGGTCGGCGCGAAGAAGCGTTTTCTGGAATTCGAGACCCTGACCCTCGCGCCGTTCGACACGCGGCTGATCCTTGCCCCGCTGCTCGATCCCGCCGCGATCGCCTGGCTGAATGCCTATCACGCGCGCGTTCTGGAAACCGTCGGACCGCTGGTCGATGCCGAAACGCGGGCCTGGCTCGCAAAGGCCTGCGCGAGAATGGAGGCCGCTTCGGTTTGATTTTTCGAAAATGCTTCCGGGGTAAGGTTGCCGAGCGTCCTGCCGTGACCGGCGCCGCATGCCTTGGGCTGCCGGGACCTATGAAGATGAGGAGTTCCGGTCTCCGTCCGCCGTCCCCGGACCATGCCGGGCCTCAGAGGGCATCTAGAGCAAGGTAGGTTCTGATTGAACCATTCCGTTCAATCAGAACCGGCCAACTTGCTCGCCAAAATATGAGTAGAGCGTGATCGACATGAACCGATCACGCTCTAGCGCGCTGGATCGCGGATGTCCGCCCGGAAACCCCCGACGGCTGACGGTGGCGCACCGGACTTCTGCACCGAAAAGACCCACCTGCGGCCTACGGGGCGGGTCTGGCGCGAAAATCAAAAATTCCGCACAAGAATGATGATCTTGCGTAGTCATCAGACCTAGGGTGTGTCGTCAATTAAGCCAGATAGCGGTGGCGGTGAGGTGGACGCCTGCGAGGAAGTTTCTGGCGGTTTTGTCGTAGCGCGTTGCAATGGCGCGGAATTGCTTGAGTTTGGCAAAGAAGTTCTCGATCA
>NZ_JAKGBZ010000020.1 GCF_021556475.1 Acidiphilium iwatense
CGGTATTGATGGACGGAGCTGGGGCAGCGACTTCCTTCTCGGCAAACATGTTGAATCCTTCCAGAGATGAACCCCCCGCGTAGCCCGGTATGGCCGCGCTGCGCTCATCCCCATAGGATCTCTACCCACCCCAAGATCGAGCGCGACGGCGCAAATCCGACCTGTTCGGCGACGATGATCCGTTTGAGGGTAAAAGCCGGATCGAAAACATCGGCCCCGAATTCCGCGCAGAGCTTTTGGCCCGCTATGGCGGAGCAGAATTCACCCCGGAACAGATTTTCGGCTACGTCTACGCCATTCTGCACGCGCCATCCTACCGCGCGCGCTACGCCGAATTTCTGCGCATCGACTTTCCGCGCATCCCGCTCACCGAGCATCGGGCCGATTTCGAACGCCTCGCCGATCTCGGCTGGTCCCTCGCCCAAATCCATCTGATGAAAACCCTGCCGCGTTCAACCCTCGGGCGCTATCGCGGTAAAGGCGATAATTCGGTCGAAAAACCCCGCTACGCCGAGGCCGAACCGGCGGTTTATATCAATGCGGCGCAAAAATTCGCACCGATCCCGCCGGAGATATGGGCGTTCCAAATCGGCGGGTATCAGGTGCTCGACAAATACCTGAAATCGCGGAAAGGGCGGGTGCTGACGCTTGATGAGGTGACGCAAGTCGAGCGGATCGCGGCGGCGCTGGAGGCAACCATCGCCGCAATGGCGGCGATCAATGTGACGTATCGCGCGGCGTTTGAAGCGGCGCGGGGTTGAGGCGCGGTTGTGCGGCGGAATGGATTGCTTCAGCCACTGCGCGGCTTCGCAATGACGTGTTCGGGCGCGGTACTGTGCGAGCAGGATAATGCGATGATCGGTGTGAGCGGCTGATGGCGAAACTGGTCACTGAATTGAATAGCGCTTCAGATCGCGTGCAGCGTTGCCTGTCGCTGGAGATCACCTATCGCACCTTCGAGTTTGGGTGGGTGTTCTATAATATCTTCCCGAGCTTCGATGATCAGCCGATCCTGAACGACGCGGTGCTGAAGAACAGCGCGGATCGCGGTGGCACGAAGCCGGGCTCGCTTCATGCAAACGAGGACGAATTCTGTAGCCTGTTGCCCGACATGCGCCGGTTTCTGGAAAACGGGGAGACAGTGTTCTGGATGCCGGTGGAGGCGGATGTGGCGCTGGAGATCAAGCGCTGGAGCTTCGGCGACATCGAGCCGTTTGATCCAAGTCGCGCGGATCAGGATCAGAGTAATGTCGAGCTGATATTGGACATCGATCACTACCAGTTCCGCGACGTCACCGCCTATGGCGGTGGGATGATCAAAATCGTTTATCTCTGTTCCTGGACCGCCTTGCGGCAATTCTACCGCGATCTACGTGCCGAGTTCCTGACGTTCCGCGATGCGAATGACATTACTGCGTATAATGTCACACGCGGTTTCGACCGGCCCGAGCACGACTGGTTCTGATGCGGCAGACTTGCGCCCTGGCGCTTTGAGCGGCGTGGATTGCTTCGGCACTGCGTGCCTCGCAATGACAGGGTGGGATTGATTCCGGGTTTCCAAAGGCCTGCGGCCTTTGGCGGGTCCAGGGCAGAGCCCTGGCCTCACCTTGGCTGATTGTCAGTCAGAACGCGGCGTCTTCGAATTCCATCATGGTGGCGGAGCCGGACTGGATCGCGGCGAGCAGGGCACCGGTCTGCGGCAGCAGGCGTTCCATGAAGAATTTTGCCGTCTGCACCTTGGCCCGATAGAACTGGCCGGCGCCGTTTTGCTCGTCCGCCTTGGGTGCGGCGATGGCGACCATGCGCGCCCAGACGAAGGCCAGTGCGGTCAGGCCGAACAGGCGCAGATAATCGACCGAGGCGGCGCCGATTTCGTCATGGTTGGACATCGCGTTTTCCATGATGAAGCCGGTCGCGACCTGGACGTGTTCCAGCGCCTGCTGCAGCGGCGGTAAAAACGGCTCCAACGCCGCGTTATCGGCGTTGGCTTCGATGAACTCCATCACCGGATCGAGAAAGCGGGTGAGCAGGCGCCCGCCATCCTGCGGCAGTTTGCGGCCGACCAGATCGAGCGCCTGAATGCCGTTGGTGCCTTCATAGAGCATCGAGATGCGCGCATCGCGGACATATTGTTCGATGCCGTGATCGCGGATGTAGCCGTGGCCGCCATAGACCTGCACGGCGGTCGAGGCGATTTCGAAGCCAAGATCTGTGAACATGGCTTTGACGATCGGCGTCATCAGCGCGGAGAAATCATCGGCGGCCTGTTTCGCGTCGTCGTCGGTCGATTTGTGCAGGATTTCCAGCTCGCGCGCGACCCAGCCGGCGAGCGCGCGGCAGCCTTCGATATAGGCGCGCATGGTGAGCAGCATGCGGCGCACATCGGGGTGGACCAGGATCGGGTCGGCCTGCTTGTCCGGCGCCTTGGTGCCGGTCAGCGCGCGGCCCTGGATGCGGTCGCGCGCATAGGCAACCGCGTTCTGATAGGCGGTTTCGGCGATGCCGAGACCCTGGATGCCGACCGACAGCCGCTCGGTGTTCATCATCTTGAACATCGCGGCAAGGCCCTTGTTGGGCTCGCCGACCAGCCAGCCCTTTGCATCGTCGAAGCTGATCGCGCAGGTCGCCGAGCCCTTGATGCCCATTTTATGCTCGATCGCGGTGCAGGACACGCCGTTGCGCGGGCCGAGCGAGCCATCGTCCTTGACCAGCACCTTCGGCACCAGGAACAGCGAGATGCCCTTCACCCCGGCGGGTGCGTCCGGCAGGCGGGCGAGCACCAGATGGATGATGTTCTCGGTCAGGTCGTGTTCACCGGCGCTGATGAAAATCTTGTTGCCGGTGATGCTGTAGGACCCATCGTCGTTCGGCACCGCCCTGGTGCGCAGCATGCCGAGATCGGTGCCGCATTGCGGCTCGGTGAGGCACATGGTGCCGGACCATTTTCCTGACACGAGGTTAGGCAGGTAGGTTTGTTTCTGTTCCTCGGTGCCCGCGTGTGACAATGCCACATAGGCGCCGTGCGACAGGCCGGGATACAGGCCGAACGCCACGTTCGCCGAGCAGAGCATTTCCTCGACCATCAGTGCCGCCGGAATCGGCATGCCCTGCCCGCCATAGTCGGGAGATGCGCCCATCGCGGTCCAGCCGCCGTCGCGGAAGGTTTTGTACGCCTCCTTGAAGCCGGACGGTGTGCGGACCACGCCGTTTTCGTAGGTGCAGCCCTCGAGATCGCCGGACTGGTTGAGCGGGAACAGCACGGTTTCGGCCAGTTTCGCGGCCTCTTCCAGCACGCTGTCGATCAGCTCGGGGGTGAACTCCGCGTTGCCCGGCAGTTCGGCGAGCGCGGTACTGTCATAGAGTTCGTGGAGGACAAAGCGCATGTCCTCAAGCGGTGCCTTGTAGATCGGCATGGTCAGTCTCCGTTTGGTTCGTTCAGTTCCGCAAGGGCCGGCCGGTGTCGAGAATGTGCTTGATCCGCGCCTGGCTTTCCCTGGTGCGGAACAAAGCCATGAACGCCTCGCGCTCCAGCGCCATCACGTCGGTTTCCGAAACCGGGTCGACGATATCGACATCGCCGCCGGTCAGCACGCGGGCGAGATGCGACGCCACCGTGACATCGTGCGGTGTCGCGACGCCTTTTTTTCGGAATTCCTCCACCGCCATGCCAAGGCCGACCCGGCCGCTCGCACCGGGCAACTGCAGCATGGCCGGCTCGGGCTTCGCGTAGCCGTCGACCAGCGCGAGTGCGCGGGATTTGGCATCAGCGAGAACCCGGTAGCGATTCATCGTAATGCCGTCCTCGGGTTTCAGAAATTTCAGGTCCTTCGCCTCGGCGGCGGAGGTCGAGAATTTCGCGGTGGAGACCATTTCGAAGACTTTAGCGACAGCGGGCATCGGGCCTTTCGGCGCGTCCTTCGCGGTCTGCCAGCGGGCCAGCATGGTGGCGCAACCGCCCCAGCCGGGAACCAGCCCGACGCCGCATTCGACCAGGCCCATATAGGTTTCCGCGTAAGCCTGCACCGCGGAACAATGCAGCAGGATTTCGCAGCCGCCGCCGAGCGCGCGCCCAGCCGGCGCGCCGACCACCGGGAACGGGGCGTAGCGCAGCGCCTGATAGGCTTTCTGGCCTTCCTTGACGCTGCCTTCGATTTTTCCCCACATGCGCAGATTGGCGGCGAACACGGCGAGGCCGAGATTGGCGCCGACCGAGAAATTCTCGCGGCCCGGACCGGCGCGCAGATCCTCGCTATGGATCACCAGCGCCTTGTAGGATTTCTGCACCAGCGCGATGGTTTTTTCGAGCAGGGCGAGAATGTCGCCGTCCAGCGAGTTCATGATCGAGTGGAACTCGAAGCAGAGAACGCCGTCGCCGATATCCCAGACCGAGGCGGATTTGTTAGTGAGAACCGGCTTTGCACCGCGTTTGACGTCTTCCAGCAGCAGAACGCCATCGGGGCGTTTGACCGGACGATAGGTACCGTCGGAGCAAAATTGCAGGAGCGCGCTGCCTTCGGTTTTGTAAAAGGTGCCTTTGCCGAGCCTGGTGAGAATCGGCGGCACCGGGATCGACAATGCGGCAAGTTTTTCCGAAACCCAGTCCGCGCCCAATTTGTCGATCAACTCGAACGGGCCGTATTTCCAGGTATAGCCGAGGCGCATCGCCTCATCGACGCTCGCGATATCGTCGGCGATTTCCGGGATCAGCGAGGCGGCATAGGCGAGCACGCGGCCGAGCACACCCCAGGCATACTGGCCCGGCTTGCTCTTGGCGCCGACGAGTTTTTTCAGATCCTTCTTCGCGTCCTTCACCTCGTCGATTTTCGGGCGGACCGTGGCGCGCCATTCGAGGCGGCCCTGCGCGGCCGCCTTGAGCGACAGGGTTTCCTTCACCTTGTCGGCGCCGCGGCCGGAGCTGCGATAAAAACCGCCCTTGCCTTTCTTGCCGGTATAGCCTTCGGCGATCAGTTTTTCGATCATCGAGACGTCGCGATTGATCGCGTGGAACGGATCGGATTTCGGCAACAGGCGGGCGAGCGATGCGTTGACATGCGGGCCGAGATCGATGCCGACCAGATCCATCAGGCCGAATACGCCGGTCGACGGGAATCCCATCGGCTTGCCCATGATCGCGTCGGCTTCCTCGACCTCCAGGCCCATATCGAGCGCCAGAACCATCGCGCTCTGAATCCAGTAGGTGCCGATGCGGTTGGCGATGAAGCCCGGCGTATCGCGGCAGGAAATCACCGATTTGCCGAGAGTGACGTCGCAGAATTTCGTTATTTTATCGATGGTATCTCCGCGCGTGTCTGGGCCGGTCACGAGTTCCAGCAGGCGCATATAGCGCGGCGGGTTGAAGAAATGGGTGATGACGAAATCGGGTTTGAGCGTGTCCGGCATGTCCGACATCAATTCGGACAGCGGAATGGTGGAGGTGTTCGAAGACACCACCGAGCCCGGCTTGCGCACCTCGGCGATCCGCTTGTAAAGCGCCTGCTTGATGTCGAGCCGTTCGATGACGGCCTCGACGATCCAGTCGCATTCGGCGAGGCCGGCGAAATCGTCCTCGGTATTGCCCGGTGTGATCAGCCGCGCCGCCTTGGGCGACATCAAAGGCGCCGGCTCGATTTTCTTGAACCGCTCGATCGCGCCCCTGGCGATCGCGTTGCGGTCCGCGCTGCCCGGCTTGACGATGTCGAGCAGCTTCACCTTGATTCCGGCATTGGCGACATGGGCGGCGATCGCCGCTCCCATCACGCCGGCGCCGATGACGGCGACGGATTTGATTTCGCTTGCCATGTCAGACCGCCTCCAGCACCGTCGCGATGCCCTGGCCGCCGCCGATGCATTGCGTCGCCAGCGCGTATTTGCCGCCCTCGCGCTTGAGCACGGACGCCGCCTTGCCGGTGATGCGCGCCCCGGTGGCGCCGAGCGGATGGCCAAGCGCGATCGCCCCGCCGTCGAGATTGACGGTGGCGGGATCGAGTTCGAGATCGCGGATGCAGGCGAGCGCCTGCGAGGCAAAGGCTTCGTTCAGCTCGACCACGTTGATGTCGCGCGATGTCAACCCGGCGCGGGCAAGCGCTTTCCGCGAAGCCGCAACGGGCCCGATGCCCATGATGTCCGGCGCGCAGCCGGCGACGGCGATGGACTTGATTCGCGCCGTGACCGGCAGCCCGTGCTTCATCGCGTAATCCTCCGAGCAGACCAGAACCGCGGAAGCGCCGTCGGTCAGCGGCGAGGACGTGCCGGCGGTGACCGTGCCATTGGCGTCGAAGGCCGGCTTCAGCCCCGCGAGGCCCTCGCGCGAGGCGTCGTGGCGGATGCACTCGTCCTGGCTGACATTGGCCTTGTTCAGTGTGATCGGTACGATTTCGTCGGTGAGTTTGCCAGCCTTCTGCGCGGCAGAGGCCTTGACGTGGCTCGCGAGCGCAAATTCCTCCTGCGCGTCGCGAGTGATCTGCCAGCGCTGCGCGACATTCTCGGCGGTATCGCCCATGCCCATATAGGCGGCGGGGTTTTTCGCATGGAGCGCGGGCGAGGGCATCGGGTTGTAGCCGCCCATCGGCACGCGGGTCATGCTTTCCACGCCGACCGCGATGAACGCCTCGCCGGCGTTCATCTGGATCGCTCCGGCGGCCATGTGGATGGCATACATCGACGAGCCGCAGAAGCGGTTGACCGTGGCGCCGGCGACGGTGATCGGCAGATCGGCGAGAAGCCCGATCAGGCGGGCGACGTTCAACCCCTGCTCGGCCTCGGGGAAGGCACAGCCGACGATGATATCCTCGATGTCCTCGGCCTTCACCCCGGTGCGGGTGATCAGCGCGCGCACGACCTCCGCCGCCATTTCGTCTGGCCGCACCCGCGTCAGCCCGCCTTTCTTGGCGAGGGCGAAGGGTGAACGGGCATAGCCTGCGATGACGACGTTGGTCATTTGTGTAACTGGCTCCTGAACCTGTGGGTTGGGACTATTTTGGGCGCTGCTGGAGAGCCGCCTCGGCCTGGCGTTCGATATCCGCGAGTTCGGCGAGGCTCTGCTCGAGGGCCGCGCGCTGCTCCTGCAATTTGGCGATCCGCTTGCGCACGCCGGTCAGCAATTGCCTGACCTGGGTGTGCTGGGTCGGGTCGATATCGTAGAGATCGAGATAGTCCTTGATTTCGCGGAGCGAAAAGCCGAGCCGCTTGCCCCGCAGGATCAGCATCAGCCGGGCTCGGTCGCGCGGCGTATAGACGCGCGTGGTGCCGGCGCGGCTCGGGTTGATCAGCCCCTTGTCCTCATAGAAGCGTATCGTCCGCGCGGTGACACCGAGCTGACGCGCCAATTGGCTGACCGAGTAGAGCGCGTTCGCCTGGCCGCCGGCCTCGGCCATCTCGCGTTGGTGCCGCTGGTGCAGAGCGGTCATCGCCGGGCTATCCGTTGTCGTCATAGTCATACCCCATCCTGTGCCGTTCGAGAGACGTTTTTTTGGTTCAGCGTGGACGAACATGACCGATTCCGGGAGTTAACGCAAAGAGAATAGCCATTACGTATAGGTCATGCCCATACCTTTGTCCAGTGGAGAATGTCAGGATTTGGCGGTCTTCGCCGCCTCCTCGGCCACGAGCTCCTTTTTCGATAATTTGCCGACCATGGTTTTCGGCAGGGTTTCCCGGATTTCGACCGATTTCGGGATTTCGATCTTGTTCAGGTGGTCCTTGAGAAAGGCGAGAATCTCCTCCGGCGTCGCTTTGGTTCCGGGACGCAGGGTGACGAACAGCTTGGGCGCCTGACCGCGATAGGTGTCCGGGATGCCGATGGCGATCGCGTCCTGCACCGACGGGTGCTGATACGCCGCTTCCTCGATCACGCGGGGATAGACGTTGTAGCCGCCGCAGAGGATCAGATCCTTGATGCGATCGACGATGAACAGATAGTTGTCGGCGTCGAGATAACCGATATCGCCGGTGCGCAGCGCGCCGTCGACGAAGACCTTCGCGGTCTCGTCCGGGCGGTTGTAGTAGCCCTTCATCACCTGCGGGCCGCGCACGCAGATCTCGCCGCGTTCGCCCTGCGGCATCAGCCGTTCGGGGTGTTCGGGGTCGCGGATTTCGACGATGGTGCCGGGCAGCGGCGTGCCGACCGAGCCGCGCCTGACCCCGCTTGGCGGAGTCGCGGTGACGACCGGCGAGGTTTCCGACAGGCCGTAGCCTTCCAGCACGGCGCATTTGGACAGGCGCTCGAACCGCTCGGCGCCCTCGATCGAGATCGGCGCGCCGCCGGAGATGCAGAATTTGATGAAGGACAGATCCTTCCCCTCGCCCGCCGCGTTGCAGATCGCGGTATAGAGCGTGGGCACGCCCGGCATGATGGTGGGGCGCTTGCGGGCGATCGCCGCCATCAGCATTTTCATGTCGAGACGCGGCATCAGGATGAGTTCGGCGCCGATCGAAACTCCGAAATTCATCACCGCCGTCATCGCGAAGACGTGGAAGAACGGCAGGATGCCCATGATCCGCTCGGCGCCCTCGTCCATCGGCGGGCTGCCGGCGAGAACCTGCTGGACATTGGCGGTGATGTTGGCATGGGTGAGCATCGCCGCCTTGGGGACGCCGGTGGTGCCGCCGGTATATTGCAGCGTGGCGATATCGTTCTCAGGATCGATCGCGACCGGGCTGGGTTTGGCGGCGCCTGAAATCAGGGTCTCGAAGCGGAGATAGGGTAGTCCGGCGGGGATTTTCGCGAGTTCCTTGCTCTTGAACAGCCGGAACAGCAGCCCTTTGAGCGGCGGCAGCGCCGCAGCCATCGAGCAGACGATAACCCGCTGAAACAGCCCATTGGCGGCAAGCTTGCCGATTTTTTCGTGGATCATCGCGACATCGAGCGAGACCATGATGGTGGTGCCGGAATCGCGAACCTGTGCGGCGATCTCGCGCTCGGTATAGAGCGGGTTGTAGTTCACCACGGTGCCGCCGGCCTTCAGGATGGCGAAGTACATGACGACGAAATAGGGCGTGTTGGGCAGGCAGAGCCCGACCCGCGTGCCTTTGGCGACGCCGAGTTTCTGCAGTCCGGCGGCGGCGCGGTCGGCAAGCGCTGCGATCTCGCCCCAGTTCCAGCCCCGGCCGAGGAAATCGATCGCCGGGCGGGTGCCGAACCGGCGCGCGGCATCGTCCAGCATCGTGCCGGCCGGGCGGGCGACGGCGGTGAACTCCGCGACGGGACGAGGGGCGGCGAGATCGTTCATGGCGTTTTCCTCCAGAGACGGCTTGCGACACGGCTCAAAGGCCGCGTTCACTCAGGATGCGTTTAGTTGCCGTTAACGTAAATGTCTATCAAAACCTGCCGGCATTCGCAAGGATTTCGGTATGAATCGATGAAAAAACGGGACAAAAAAAGGGGCCCCGAAGGGCCCCGTTCCAACCGGCCGAAGTATCGGGAACTTCAAACCGCCTTGAGGTTGATGGCCGCGGCCTTGCCGCGTTCCATCGCGATTTCGTAGGAAACTTTCTGGCCTTCGTTCAGGCCGCGCATTCCGGCCGCCTGAACCGCGGTGATGTGGACGAAGACATCCTTGCCGCCGTCTTGCGGCACGATGAAACCAAAGCCTTTCGTGGTGTTGAACCACTTGACAGTGCCGATCGCCATTGCTGCGTCGTCGCTCCTTAGACACACCCGCCGTACGACCGCCGCACGGCTCAAGAGGGACAACCGGGTTTTGGACGTCTTGGCCGCATACGGAAACCCCCGTCTCGCGCAACAAGGCAAGCCAAAGTCGATTGCAGCGTTAATGACGCAGAAACACTCCGGCCTGTCAACGCGAATACGCAATGGCGCGGCGGGATTCCTGGCGATTCCAGCATGAAAGCGATACATTCTTCCGATCGCATAAACCGCCGCCGGCCGATTGCGCGGGCGGGACGGCGCGGCGATAGTGCAGCCATTCCAACGGGAGAAAACGATGAGCGGACCGAAAATTTTGGAAACGATCTCCGTGCAGAAATGTTTCGGCGGCACCCAGGGCGTGTATCGTCACGAATCGGCCGAAACCGGCTGCGCCATGCGATTCGGCCTGTTTCTTCCGCCGCAGGCGGAGCGCGGCAAGGTTCCCCTGCTCTACTGGCTTTCGGGCCTGACCTGCACCGAGGAGAATTTCGTGGTGAAAGCCGGCGTGCAGCGCGTTGCCGCCGAACTCGGCATCGCCATCGCGGTTCCCGACACCTCGCCGCGCGGGCTGGGCTATCCGGGCGAGGACGATGCCTATGATTTCGGCTCCGGTGCCGGGTTTTATGTCGATGCGACCGAGGCGCCGTGGCATCACGGTTATCGGATGTATTCCTATGTGACGAAGGAGTTGCCGGCGCTGATCGGAGAAAAATTTCCGGTCGATCCGGCGCGGGTGGGGATTTTCGGCCATTCGATGGGCGGCCATGGCGCGCTGACCATCGCGCTGAAAAACCCGGCTTCCTACAAATCGCTCTCGGCATTCTCGCCGATCGTCTCGCCGATGCGCTGCCCCTGGGGCGAAAAGGCGCTGACGGGATATCTGGGCGCCGATCGGGCCACGTGGCGGGATTACGATGCGACCGCGCTGATCGAGGCGCGGGGCTGGCAGGGCCCGCCGATCCTGGTCGATCAGGGCGATGCCGATCCGTTCCTGGAGCGGGAGCTCAAGCCGGAATTGCTGCGCGAGGCCTGCGCAGCGAAGGGCGTTTCACTCGATCTCAGGATGCGGGAGGGCTACGATCACTCCTATTTCTTCATCGCCAGCTTCATCGAGGATCATCTGCGGTTTCACGCGAAATATTTGTAAATGGAATGACTGAGCAGCGGAACGAGCTGACGCTACGTTCCGCTGTTATGATCCGGTGTCAGTCGGCGCTGGGGCCTTCCACGCTGTTTTCCAGAACCGCGCCTGTCTTGGCATCGACGCCGATTTCATGGGTCGCGCCTGTGGTTTTGATGTCGAAGGAATAGCGCAGGCCGCTGCCGCCTGTCTCGCGTTCGAGTTCCATGGCGGCGATCGTGCCGGGCTGCGCGCGCAGCGCGATCTGCCGCGCCCGGACCGGAGTGACTTTGGCGTCCTTCTGCAATGCCTGGCCGCTATAGGCGAAGGCCGAACCAGTGGCGGCGAGCGACAGAGCGGCGGCGATGGCGAAGCGTTTGGTGATGAGGGTCATCGGTGTTTCCTTGTCCTGCGGCCCGATGCGGGCCGGGAGCGGATGAGGCGCCGGCGCGCCGTGCCGGATCGTGACCGCAAGCTTGTGTCTCGGTAAGCCGGGCGATACAGTCGGTTTTGCGACGGTTCCGCGCGAGCGGATCAAATGGGAATGCCGTGACGCCTCGGCCGGGACGCAATCCCGGAGGCCAGTCGGTAGCTGCCCCCGCAACTGTGAGCGGCGAGCAAGGATGCATGGGCCGGCAACGGCCCGCCACTGGGGATTTCCCTGGGAAGGTGCATCGGCGCTGTGACCCGCGAGCCAGGAGACCTGCCGGCGCGGCACGAACAGACCCACCGGGCGGGGTGCCCCGGTCAAGGAGGCAGATATGGTGTTTTCAGAATTCCGGTCCGGCGGAGGGCATCGCGCATGACCGTCGCCAGCAATCTCGGCTTTCCGCGCATCGGCCATCGGCGTGCGCTGAAGACGGCGCTCGAAGCGCACTGGGCGGGCAAGAGCGGCGAAGCGGCCTTGCTGCGCGAGGCAGCAGCGCTGCGGGAAGCCCATTGGCGGCATCAGCACGGCGCGGGACTCGCGCATATCCCGTCCGGCGAATTCTCGCTTTACGATCATGTGCTCGATACCGCGACGATGCTGGGCGCGGTTCCGGCTGGCTATGGCTGGGACGGCGGCGGGCCGGTATCGCTCGCGACCTATTTCGCCCTCGCGCGCGGCAATGCGGAGAAGCCAGCGCTCGAAATGACCAAATGGTTCGACACCAATTACCATTATCTGGTGCCGCTGCTCGCGCGCGATCAGCGTTTCGTCCTTACCGAGAACCGCCCGCTCGCGTCGTTCCGCGAGGCGGCCTCGTCCGGCCTGCGGACCAGGCCGGTGCTGCTCGGGCCGGTGAGCTTCCTGCGCCTCGCCAAGACCACCGACGGCTCCGATCCGCTCGATCTGCTGGACGCGCTGGTGCCGGTCTATGCGCGCATCCTGCGCGAACTCGCCGAGGCGGGGGCGGTGATGGTGCAGATCGACGAGCCGGTGCTGGCGCTCGATCTGCCCGCCCGCGCGCGTGACGCCTTCGCCCGCGCCTATGGCGCGCTCGCCAAGGCCGGCCCGGAGCTTCTGCTCGCCAGCTATTTCGGGCCGATCGGCGACAACCTCCCGACGGTTCTCGGCCTGCCGGTCGCCGGACTGCATCTCGATCTCTGCCGCGGCTCGCTGGATCTCGGGCCTGTGCTGGAACAGGCGCGGCCCGATCTCGCTTTGTCGCTCGGGCTGGTGAACGGGCGCAATATCTGGCGGGCGGATCTGCGCGCCTGCCTCGCGACGGCGCAGCGCGTCGCCGAGGCGCGCGACGCGCGGCTTCTGATGATCGCGCCCTCCTGCTCGCTGCTGCATGTGCCGCTCGATCTCGCCGAAGAAACCGGGCTGCCGGCGGAGCTTGCCGGAAATCTGGCCTTCGCGATGCAGAAACTGGTGGAAATCAAGCTGATCGCGCGCGGCCTCGACGAGGGCGAGGCCGCGATCGCGGCAGCGCTCGACGAGTCGGATGCGGCGATCGCCGCGCGGGCGGCCAGCGACTCGGTGCATAACAAGGCGGTCGCATCCCGGCTCGCCGAAGCGACCGATGCGATGACCCGACGGCGTTCGGCGTTTCCGGTGCGCCGGGTAGCGCAGCGCTCAGCACTCGATCTGCCGCGCTTTCCGACCACCACGATCGGCTCGTTTCCGCAGACCACCGAGGTGCGCCGCGCACGGGCGGCGCACGCCAAGGGGGCGATCGACGATGCGGCCTATGACGCGGCGATCGAGACCTGGACGCGCGAGGCGATATCCTGGCAGGAGGCGATCGGGCTCGACGTGCTGGTGCATGGCGAATTCGAGCGCAACGACATGGTGCAGTATTTCGGCGAGCGTCTCGCCGGATTCGCCTTCACAAGGCATGGCTGGGTGCAATCCTATGGCAGCCGCTGCGTCGCGCCGCCGATCATCTGGGCGGATGTGTCGCGCCCCGCGCCGATGACGGTGCGCTGGGCGCGCTTCGCCCAGTCGCTGACCGAGAAGCCGGTGAAGGGAATGCTGACCGGGCCGGTGACCGTTCTGCAATGGTCGTTCGTACGCGAGGATATTCCGCGCGAGACGACCTGCCGGCAGATCGCGCTGGCACTCCGCGACGAGGTCGCCGACCTGGAAGACGCCGGCATCCGGGTGATCCAGATCGACGAGCCGGCCTTGCGCGAGGGGCTGCCTTTGCGTGCCGCCGAACGCGACGCCTATCTCGCCTGGGCGGTGGACTGCTTCCGTCTTTCGGCTTCGCCGGTGCGGGATGCGACCCAGATCCACACCCATATGTGCTACGCTGATTTCGAGGATATCCTCGATGCGATCGCCGCGCTGGATGCCGACGTGATCAGCATCGAGGCGACGCGAAGCCGGATGGCGCTGCTGGAGGCGTTCGAGAAGCGCAACTATCCGAACGAGATCGGGCCGGGCGTGTGGGACATCCACAGCCCGCGCGTGCCGGAGGCCGCCGAGATGGCGGCGCTGCTGGAACGCGCGGCGGCCCGGCTCGACCCCGACCGGCTCTGGGTCAATCCCGATTGTGGCTTGAAGACCCGGCGCTGGGACGAGGTTCGGCCCGCGCTGGAAAACATGGTCGCGGCGGCGCGGCGGCTGCGGGCCGCGACTCACTCGACCTGACGCATCTTCGCCCCCTCGCCGGAGGCAAACTCCGGCGAGGTTTCGGCGATGATCGCGGCGCGGCGGCGGAAATAGCGTTCGCGCTTGGTTTCCGCCGCAACGACGCGGTGATGCACGCGCAGCAGATCGGCGCGCGAAATGATCCCCTGGAGCCGGCCTTCATGATCGACCACCGGGATGCGCGGCGTGTCCTCGGTGATCATGCGCGAAGCGACGGTGATCGCCATCTCGCCTTCCCAGGCGGTGACCACGCGGCGATGGGCGAGCGCCGCACCGAGTGGAATCGCGCGATCCGCTTCGTTGCCGATCCAGGCGAGGATATCGGCGCGGGAGACCAGGCCGGCCAGATCGCCGTTCTCGTCGGTGACCGGATAGGCGCGATGGCGCGGCTCGGGGGCGAGGAAATACTCGATCGCGTCGCCGATGCTCATATCGGAACCGAGCGTCTCCACCGGGGTCGCCATGATCTCGCCGGCGCGCGCGATGGCGAGCGGATCGACGCTGTATTCCCGCGTCAGATGATGGCCGCGCCGGGCGATTTTCTCGGTCAGGATCGAGCGTTTCATCAGCAATACGGTAACGCCCATGCTCGCCATGCTGGCGGTGATGACCGGGAGCAGGATGAGATGATTGCCGGTGAGTTCGACCGCGAACAGGGTCGAGGTGAGCGGCGAGCGCATGGTTCCGCCCATCATCGCCGCCATGCCGACCACCGCCCAGAAGCCGGGTGCCGCGTGCGGCATGAACGGCGCCAGCACGGCGCCGAGCGCGCCACCCATGATGAGCAAGGGCGCCAGCACGCCGCCCGAGGTGCCCGAACCGAGAGCGACCGACCAGATCACGCTTTTGACCAGAACCAGCCTTATCGCCGCCGCGCCGACGAGGCCGCCGGCGAGAAGCTTGGCGATATCCGGGTAGCCGACGCCGAGCGCGAGCGGATCGAAGATGCCGCCGATACCGACCACCACGCCGCCGAGCACCGGCCACCACATCCAATGGATCGGCAGTTTCAGGAATCCGTCTTCGGCGGCGTAGACCATCATGGTGAGCAGCGCCGAACCGAGACCCGCGATCAGGCCCAGCCCGACCCAGCCGAGCGCGTGGAGCGGGTCGATGATGACGTTGTCGACATAGGGAAACAGCGGCGCGGGCGTGAGCACGTAGCGCCGTTCGATCGCGGCGGTGATGCACGCGATCGCGACCGGCAGCACGCTGCGCGGCTTCCATTCGAACAGCAGAAGCTCGACGGCGAGCAGGATCGCGGCGACCGGGGTGCCGAACACCGCCGTCATGCCCGCGCAGGCACCGGCGACCAGAAGCGTCTTGCGTTCGGCGTCGGTGAGGGAAAAACACTGCGCGAGCAGAGAGGCAGCCGCTCCGCCGGTCATGATGATCGGGCCCTCGGCGCCGAACGGGCCGCCGGTGCCGATCGAGATCGCCGAGGAGATCGGCTTCAGGATCGCGACCTTGAGGTCGAGCCGAGCATTGCCGAGCATGATCGCCTCGATCGCCTCGGGGATGCCGTGACCGCGGATTTTTTCCGAGCCGTAGCGCGCCATGATGCCGATGATGACCGCCCCGGCGACCGGGATCAGGATGGTCCAGAGCGCCGGATGGCCATGATGCGGCACCCCGCCGGGCTGCATCACCCTGGTGGACCAGATGCCGTAATAGGAGATGTTGTTGATCAGCGCGATCAGCCGGAGCAGAATCCAGCCGGCCGCGACACCGAAGGTTCCGGCGAGCAGCGCAAGGGCGGATAGCGGGAACAGGCGCTTATCCGTCGTGAAATCGCCGAGATCCGCGATACCGGATGCCGGTCGGGTACTGGGTTTCATGGAGCTGGAATCCGATTGAAGAGGAATATCGTTCTGTCGCGGCGCTAATATCGTAATACGACATATATAGACAAGAGGCGTTTCGGGTTACACTCGCGTATGTCCGACATGACCCTTTCCGATCACGACTACCGGACGCTCGCGGAGTTCCGATATGCGCTGCGCCGGTTCCTGTCCCTGAGCGAGACGGCGGCGCGCAGCGCCGGGCTGACGCCGCGCCAGCACCAGGCGCTGCTCGCGATCAAGGGGGCCGATGGCGCCGCGCCGATCGGCCTCGGCGATCTCGCCGAGCGGCTGGCGTTGCACCACAACAGCATGGTGGAATTGGCCGACCGGCTGGCCGATTCGGGCCTGGTTTCCCGGATTCCCGACAGCACGGACCGCAGGCGGGTGCGGCTGGCGCTGACGCCGGCGGGGGAAGAAAAACTCGCCGCGCTGTCGGCGATTCATCTGGAGGAACTGCGCCGGATGCGCCCGGTGCTGCAGCGGCTGATCGACCGGCTCACATAGATGCGTCCCGTGCGGGTTTGCGAACCCGCGCGGGACGCGGTGCGGGGCTACTGATTGACCTGCTCGGAACGGCTGGTCGTCGTCGTTACCGTCGAGGGTGCCCCCGGCACGGCCATGGGCGGCGGTGCCGGCACCAGCACTGGTCTGGTGGTGGTTTCCTCGGTGCTCGTGATGGTCCGGGTCGGCGGCGGGCCGGAACAGGCGGACAGGGCCGCCATGCCGCCGATCAGGGAAAGCCCCAGCGCCAATCGTACGCCGGCTTTGTTCGCGATCATCGCCATTCTCCTGTTGCTGTCAGGCCGCATCAAGGCGTGGTCGTTGTCGTGGTGGTGCGCCGCGTCGAGGTTGCCACGTAAGGCGCCGGCTGGGTGACCGTGACGCTCCTGCTTTCCGAAGCGGCGGTATCGGGATTGCCGTAGGTGGTTTGCTGCGAGTAACTCCGCGTGCCGTAGCCGTTATCGGTGCGCCTGGTCACCGTGGTGCTGAGCGTGCCCGGCGGCGGCGGAACGATGGCGGGTGGCGCCGGAGGCACGACGGCGGTGGTGGTCGTGGATTGATAGGTGGTCGATTGCGCCAGCGCGGCACCGCTCATCAGAGCCAGGGCCGCCAGACTCGGCAAGATATATTTTTTCATAACAATATCTCCTCTCATTGCTTCGCGAAGACAAGTCACCATACGGGACGTGTCGCCACACGGAACAAGTCGCCTGCAAAATATAGGCAACCGAGCCGAATCGTTCCAATAAAATCGTCATTACAGATTCGACATTTATTATAAATCAACCAAAAATATGTCGCCATTATTTTGACATGAACATTTTTGATTTAACGCCTGTTTTCAAACACCGTCACAAAGATGCCGGAATTTTTGTTGCCGCCGGATTACCCGAATGCCAAAGGTCGGTGCCGGCGTTGTGAAGGGCGGGCAGTTGCATAAGCGCGCCAGGTTTCGCCGCCGCGGGAAATCGCCCTATAGTCGGATCATGAGCATCCTTTCGAAGCTGACCCTCACCGCCGTTCTGGGTGTTGCCGCGCTGTCCCTGTCCGGTTGCGGCCTCGCCGCGGCGCCCTGCCGCGTCACCTCCGCCGGGCTGAAGATCGTGCCGCTTCTCGGGCCGGTCGCCGCGGCGCCGACCGATGCCTGCGCGAACGTGATCGACCCGACGCCGACACGAAGCTGACGGACAAACGGCGCGCCATACCAGCCAGCCCGTCCATCCATGTCGCGGCGGTCGATCGGCGCGGAATTTCATGGCTTTGTGGATCGCTGTGCGATTCCACTTAAAGCCATATTGCTCTAGGTCCCGGTATCGGCATTTGCGGTCGCAACCGGTGCCGTGCGATCCGCCGAGCCGCGCGCTTCGATCGCCTCATGGCGCTCGATCAGGGCCTGCGCCCGGCGCACCACGGGAACATCGATCATCCGCCCCTCGAAGGCAACCGCGCCCCGCCCCGCTTTCGTCGCCTCCTCATAGGCCGCGACCAGCCGCCGCGCGTGATCGAGTTCGGCCGACTGCGGGCGGAACGCCTCGTTGAGGATCGCGACCTGTCCTGGATGAATCACCGACGCGCCGGAAAAACCGAGGCGGCGGGAGCGTTCGATCGTGGCACGGAAGCGGCCGAGATCGGCGAAATCGGCGACCGTGCCCAAAAAGCCGAGCGGCAGGATGCCGGCGGCGCGCGCCGCGAAGATCGCCTGCTGCTTGGGAAACAGCAAACCATCGGCCTCGGGTACCATGCCGACCGCGAGTGCCAAATCCTCCGACCCCACCGTCAGCGCCACCAGACGCGGATGGGCGCGGGCGATCGCCTCGGCCTGGAAGATGCTGCCGGGGGTCTCCAACATCGCGATCAGCCTGGTGTGCCCCGGAGCCATGCCGCGCTCGGCCTCAATCTCGTCGACGGTTTCGGCGATCAGGCGCAGATGGTCGGCGCTCTCGATCTTCGGGAGCATGAGTGCGGTGACCCCTGGGGAAACCGCCACCTCCAGATCGCGCACCAGCATCCGCCAGGGGCGGTTGACGCGGACGATCACATTCGCGCCGGCAGCACTCACGGTTTTCGTGGCGGCGGCGATCATGCCACGCGCGAGCTCCTTCTCGGCGACCGGGATCGAATCCTCAAGATCGAGAATGATCGCATCCGCACCGCGCCGCGCCGCGCCGGCGACGAAGCGTTCGACCGTCACCGGCACGAACAGCATGGAACGCCAGATCGGCAGGGTTCGGCCCGAAAATTCAGTCATGATGTATCCTTTGCTCTGATGCCCGCGGCACGACCATGGCTGGCGGTTCGCGACGTTCTATAACCTGCGCCGCAGTTATGGGAGACGATCGGAATGGACGCTGGCCTGCATCAGAAGGAGTACGAGCCCGGTGCGCGAGCGCCGCTGAACGGCGTGCGGGTGCTCGATCTGTCGCGCCTGGTCGCCGGCAATGTCGTGACGCATGTGCTGGCCGATTTCGGTGCCGATGTCATCAAGGTAGAAAACCCAGCGACCGGCGACGATCTGCGCCACTGGCGCGTCGACGATATTTCCACCCACTGGAAAGTCTATGCCCGCAACAAGCGGAGTCTCGCGCTGGATTATCGCGACCCCGAAGGGCTGGCGCTGCTGCTGCGTCTGGTTGCGATCGCCGACGTACTGGTGGAGAATTTCGTCCCCGGCAAGCTCGAACGCATGGGGCTAGGGCCGGATATTCTGCTGGAGGCGAACCCGAAGCTCGTCGTCGCGCGAATCTCCGGCTGGGGCCAGACCGGGCCGTTCCGCGCCAAGCCGGGCTTCGGCAGTCTGGTCGAGGCGATGTCGGGCTTCGCCGCGATGAACGGCTACCCGGACCGTCCGCCGGTGCTGCCGCCGCTCGCCCTCGCCGACATGATCACCGGGCTTTACGGGGCAACCGCGATCATGATCGCGCTGCGCCATGTCGAAGTGGCGGGCGGGCGCGGCCAGGTAGTCGATCTTTCGCTGTTCGAGAGCATGCTGAGCGTGCTCGGTCCGCAGGCGGCGAATTATGCGCTGACCGGCCGCGCCCCGGCGCGTCACGGCAGCAGGTCGGGCACCACCGCGCCGCGCAACGTGTATCGGTGCGCAGACGGCAAATATGTCGCCTTGTCGGCCTCGATGCAGCAAATGGCCGAACGCCTGTTCCGCGTCATCGGGCGGCCTGAACTGATCGTCGATCCGCGATTCGCGACCAACAGCGCGCGCGTCGCCCATAACGATCTGCTCGACCCGATCGTGGCCGAGTTCATGGCGGCGCACACGCAGGCGGAGAATCTGGCTTTGTTCGATCAGGCGGGCGTGACGGTCGGGCCGGTCTGCGACCCAGCGGATTTGATAGCCCACGATTTCGTTCGCGAACGCGAGGCGCTGATCGCCCTGCCGGACCCGGAGATGGGATCGCTGCCGATGCACAATATCCCGGTACGCCTGTCCGAAACTCCCGGCGCGCTGACCCGCCCGGCGCCGGAGCTTGGGGCGGACACCGAGGATGTGCTGGCCCTGATCGAGACCGACACGGCGGCGATCGCCGCGCTGCGGGAGCGCAAGGTCATCAAATAAGCAAGAGCCGTCTTCCGCGTATGGAATTTTCTATAGAAAACCCGTCGAAATCCATGGCACGGCGGCGACGACGATCAGAGCGACGACGAGTGTTGCCATGTAGGGCCAGATGCGGCCCAGCGCTTCGTCGCTCGACGCCTTGCTGATCAGGCAGGTCTGGTAGAAGCCGACGCCGAAGGGCGGCGAGAACAGGCCGATGCCCATCGCGAGGATCGAGACGATCGCATACTGGATCACGTTGATGCCGACCTGCCCCGCGATCGGAAACAGCAGCGGGCCGAACAGCACCATCGCGGGCAGTCCCTCAAGCACGCTGCCGAGCACGATGAACAGCAGGATCGACACCGCCATGAAGCCGTATTTGCCGCCGGGCAGCCCGGTCATCGCCGCGGTCAGGGTCTGCGCGAAACCCGCCTGGGTCAGCGCCCAGGCCATCGCGCTCGCCGCCCCGATAATGAGCAAAATCGCCCCCGAAAGGGCCGCCGTTTCGACCAGAATCGGAAACACCCGCCGCCAGTCGAAACAGCGATAGACGACGAGGCCGACCAGCACGGCGTAGACCACGCCGATCGTGGCAACCTCGGTCGCGGTGGCGATGCCGGCCAGCACGGCATAACGGATCAGAAACGGCAGGATCAGCGCGGGAATCGCCACGAGGAACAGGCGCGCGGCTTCGCGCGGTGCCACGGTCGCGCCGCTCGGCCGCTCGTTTCTGGTACGGAAGAAAATCAGGATGATCAGGCCGAGCGCGGCCACCGCCGCCGGCAGCAGGCCGCCGGTAAACAGCGCGGCGGTTGACACGCCGGTCACCGCGCCGACGATGATCAGCACGAGGCTCGGCGGAATCGTTTCCGACATCGCGGCGGCGGCGGCGAGCTGGGCGACCAGTTCGCCCGGCGGCGTGCCGCGCCGCTTCATTTCCGGCAGCAGCACCGGGGCCACCGCCGCCTGGTCCGCCGCCTTCGAGCCGGAAATCCCGGCGATCAGATAGATCGCGCCGATCAGCACATAGGACAGCCCGCCACGGCGGTTGCCCACCAGCGCGCTCAGCAGATCGACCAGTGCCCGCGCGATGCCGGTCATTTCGAGCAGCAGGCCGAGAATGACGAACATCGGCACGGCCAGCAGCTCGATCGACGCCATGCCCTGATCCATCTGGCTGATCACGATGGACAGCGGGATCGAGCTGGTAAAATAGATATAGCCGATCGTCGCGATGCCGAAGGCGAAGGCGATCGGCACGCCGGCGAAAATGCAAACCCCGACGATGAGAACGAAGAACACGACAAGATCGCCATTGCCGATGGCGTAGAGCAGCGGCTCGGCGGCCCACAGGCCGAGGCCGATCACGACCCCGATCGCCAGCGTGATCAGCAATTCCCGCCATGCCGCGCCGGCGAACAGTTGCCGGAGCGCGACGTAAAACAGCATCATCAGAGCAACCAGCTGCCCGGCAACCTCCCAGGAACCGGGAATATGCAGCGTCGGCGTGGTGATGGCCTGCTGTTCGTACATATAGCCGATTCCCGGCACGATCAGTTCGAGGGTGAATACCGCGACGATCAAGCCCGCGATGCGCGCCAGAAAGCGCTGCCGCCCCGGCGTCAGCCGGGCGACCAGAACGGTCATCCGCATATGCTCGCCGCGCCGCAGTGCGATGACCGCACCCAGGCTGACGAGCCAGAGAAACAGAATCTCCGCGAGTTCGTTCGACCAGATCAGCGGCTTGTCGAGCACGTAGCGCCAGATGATGCCGGCAAACAAAATGATAATTTCAATAACGACAAGGGCTGCCGCCAGCCCTTGCGTTATCCAGTCGACCAGCACGTCCAGCCGCCGGAGGGCGGCGGCTGGGGTATTCGGTTGCACGTTCATTCAGTGTGTCAGGAGAGCTTGCCGGTATAGGCTTCGAGCGCCGACCATAGCTTCGGCCCGAATTTCTTCTCCCAATCCTTGTAGAAACCGGCTTTGATCAGGGCGTCCTGGAACGCCTTCGGGTCGGTGCTGTTGAACACCATGCCCTGCTTGGTCAGCTTGCCTTTCAGCGAGTTGTTCAGCGTGTTGTTGGCGACGCGCTGCTTGGGCGCCTGTTCGTTGAACGCGGCCTCGACGATTTTGCGGTCCGCTTCCGGCATGCTCTTCCAGAACGCGCCGTTCACCAGCATCCAGTAACCCACCCACATGTGGTTGGTCATCGAGCAGTATTTCTGGACCTGATAGTATTTCTGGGTTTCGATCAGGCCGAGCGGATTTTCCTGACCGTCGACCACCTTGGTCTGCAGCGCGGTATACAGCTCCGCGATGTTCAGCGAGGTGGGCGCCGCGCCCAGATATTTGAACAGCGACACCGAAATGGGGCTGGGCGGGACGCGAATTTTGAAGCCCTTGAGATCGGCCGGGGTCTTGATCGGCTTGGTGCTGGTGGTGATTTGGCGGAAGCCTTCGTCCCAGATCCGGCGCATCGGGTAGAGACCGAGCTTCATGATATCGGCGCGCACCACAGCGCCGACCTTGCCGTCGAGCGCTTTCCAGGCGGTTTCGATATTCTTGAACGCGAAGCCGACATTGTCGATCGCCGCACTCGGCACCAGGCTGGAGAGGATGTTGTCGCCGATCCCCATCATCTGGATCGCGCCGGAGCGCACTTCCGACAGCATATGCGTGTCGTCACCGAGTTCGTTGCTCGGGAAAACCTGCACCCGCACCCGCCCCTTGGTTTCGGCGGCGATGCGCTTGCCGGCCTCGGTCGCGTTGACCGCGGTGGGATGATCGGCCGGCACGTCGAGCCCGAGCTTGATCAGGAACGGCCGTGCCGCGCGCGCGGAACCCGGCGCCAGAGCCGCCGCACCGGCCATGGCACCCGCGCCGGCCAGAAATTGCTTGCGCGAAATAGTTGCCGTCATTTCAACTCCTCCGTGTTGACTGCCTCACCCGGATATTTCCAGGGTTGGCGTTGATTTCAGTGGCCTTCCGGCCGCACCGGCGCCCTGATTATCGGCAACCCGCAGCATTTACAAATGCGCGCCGGCGTCGCCGCGCCGGGCGCTGGGGTGATGCGTCCGGGGTTTCTCCAAATATATGACGAAACAAATGCTTATCTACCGGAATCGCTTGCGGCGGAACGGGTCGGCATATCGCCGTATCCGGCGAGGGTCGCCGCGACCTGCTCGCGCAGCCAGATCGCGGCGGGATCGCGGTCCCACTGGGCGGACCACACCATCGACACGGCCGGCACCCGCAAGTCCAGCGGTGTCGCATATCCTGAACCGCGGCGGTCTCGATCGACTCAGCCTGATCGGCATGTCCTGGGGCGGGTCGGTAACCGCCGCCTATACCGCCGCGCACGGCGAGACCGTGGCGAAGCTCGCTCTGATCGCGCCGCAATGGCTGACGGAAGGGCCGGTGCGGATCGACGCGGGCGGCCCGCTCGGCGCTTATCGGCGCATCGACGTGCAGGCATTCCGGCAGCGCTGGCTCGATGCCGCACCGGCGGACCGGCGCGACGGCCTGATCCCCGCCGGCTGGTTCGATTCTTGGGCGGAGACGACGCTGGCAACCGATCCAGGAGCCGGCGCGCCCGGCACGATCCGCGCGCCGAGCGGTGCCGTGCTCGACGTGCGCGAATACTGGACGGCGGGGCGGCCGATCTACGATCCCGGCGCGATCCGCTCCCCGGTGCTGCTGACCCATGCGGAATGGGATGCCGACGTGACGATCGACCGCATACAGGCGCTGTTCCTGCGCCTGACCGGCGCACCTTACCGCCGCTGGGTCGAGATCGGTGAGGGAACCCATATGGTCGTGCTGGAGAAGAATCGCTGGCAGGTAATCGACGCCATCGTGGCCTTCCTAAAGGAAACCCGTGCACTGATCGACTGAAATCGGCTAAAGCCGGGCGAGAAGCCCGGTTTTGACGATGCGTATCTGCTCCTCGTCCCGCTTGTAGAACGTCCATTGCTTTATCCGCCGGGCGCGCACCAGGCCGGCCTGGGTCAGGACGCGCATGTGCTCGCTGAGCGTCGCCTGGGTGATGCCTAGCTTTTCGGCGAGCAGGAGGGCGCAGACGCCATCCTCCGTCAGATCGCCGTCGACCTGCGGCGGGAAATGGGCGCGCGGGTCTTTCAGCCATTCGAGGATTATCAGGCGGCGCTCATTGGCGAGCGCCTTGATGATATCGACATCTTGCATTTCGTTAATTTGCCAAGTTACTAATTATTATCGATGTCGTCCAGAAAATCCTGAGCAAAGAGCAGAAGATGACCCCGGATACCCCGATCACCGCCGACCGGATCGCCGCAACCGAGCGGCTGATCCGCCCTCACATCCGCCGCACGCCGGTTCTCCGGCTCGATCTCGAAGATTTCGGCCTCGCGCCCCGGCCGATCGCGTTCAAACTGGAGTTTCTTCAGCATTCCGGTTCCTTCAAGGTGCGCGGTGCGTTCGCCCACCTTCTGACCCGGACCGTGCCGAAAGTCGGCATCGTCGCGGCCTCCGGCGGCAATCACGGCGCCGCGGTCGCCTATGCTGCCATGCGCCGCGGCGTGCCGGCAACCATTTTCGTGCCGAGCGTCACCTCGCCCGCCAAGGCCGAACGCATCCGCGGCTACGGCGCCGATCTCGTCGTCGGCGGCGACCGCTACGCCGATGCGCTCGCCGCAAGCGAACGCTTCGCAGCGGAACGGGGAGCCCTCGTCATCCACGCCTATGACCAGCCCGAGACGCTGCTCGGACAAGGCACCATCGGCCCCGAACTCGAAGCCGACTGCCCGGACATCTCGACCCTGCTGGTGGCGGTCGGCGGCGGCGGGTTGATCGGCGGCATCGCTGCCTGGTTTCGCGGGCGGATGAAAATCGTCGCGGTCGAGCCGGAGGATTCGCCCACTCTGTGGCGCGCCTTCGAGTCCGGGCGTCCGGTCGATGCCGAAGCGGGCGGCATCGCGGCCGATTCCCTCGCGCCGAAACGCGTCGGGGACATGATGTTCCCGATCGCGCAAGCCTTCATCGAGCGCCCCGTCCTCGTTGCGGACGGCGATATCCTTGCGGCACAGCACGCGCTCTGGGATAAAATCCGCGTCGTGGCGGAGCCCGGCGGCGCCGCGGCCTTTGCCGCCCTGCTGTCCGGCAAATACGCGCCGGCCGCCGGCGAGCGCGTGGCCGTTCTTCTCTGCGGCGCCAACACCACCGCGGTCCGCTTCGAACCCAGAATCTGAAACCGCGAGTTCACTCGCCGCCGTCGCGGGCGGCGGAATGGCTCTCCTGATCGAGGACGACCCGCGCGATCGCGGCCTCGCCCCCGACGGCGATCCGGTCCCGGCGGTTCATCGGCCTTTACGCCGCCTGCCTGATCTGCTCGTTCGGCGTGTTCGTGCCGTTCGTCGATCTCGTCCCCGATGCGATGGGTCACGGCGTTCCGCAATTTTCGGCGGTTCTGCTGCTGAGTGTGATCGGCATCGGGAGCACCGCCGGGCGCTTCTTTCTCGGCGGGCCGGCCGACCGGATGGGCCGTTCATGTGCGCTGATGGCGATGTTCGCCGGCATGGGGTTTGCCCTGGCCATCTGGGCGGTCTCGAAGGATTTCTGGGCGCTCGCCGTCTTCGCGTTCGTCTACGGCGTCGTCTACGGCGGATGGGTCGCGATTCTTCCAGCCGTGGTCATGGATTATTTCGGCGGTCGCAATGTCAGCGGGATCATCGGCATTCTCTATACCAGCGTCGCGATCGGCACGCTGATCGGCCCCATCGCCGCCGGATTCGCCTTCGATATGAGCCACAGCTACATGGTACCGATCATTGCCGGCGTCTGCGCGAATTTCATCGCCGCGGGAATCGTGGCCGGCACCTCGAAGGTGCGTGAACCGATAACCGATATGGTGGAACCAACATGACAACCGGCACCGATATCAGCATTCGTCCGTTGCAGCGCGAGGATCATTCGGCCTGGCTGCCGTTATGGCGCGGGTATCAGGCCTTCTATCAGGTCGATATTCCGGCGGATGTTTCCGACCTGACCTGGGCGCGGCTGCTCGATCCGGCGGAACCGGTTTCCGGCGCGCTCGCCTGGGATGGTTCCGTGGCGGTCGGCCTGGTCCATCACATCAGGCATCGCTCCACCTGGACATCCGGCAATTACTGCTATCTTCAGGATCTGTTCGTCGCATCGGCGACTCGCGGCCAGGGGATCGGCCGCAAGCTGATCGAGCATGTCTATGCGGCGGCGGCGCGCGACGGCTGCGCGCGGGTCTACTGGCTGACCCACGAGACGAACGCGCCGGCGATGCGGCTCTACGATAATGTCGCGGAGCGGTCCGGGTTCATCCAGTATCGCCATCGCCTCGACTAACGCTCGTGAGCGAGACGCCGCCGGCACAGACCGCGAGCAGCGAAACCGGACCGTAACGCTCCGCCGCGCCGCGCAGCGCCCGCGCATCGTCTTCATGCGTGAGATCGCCGCAATCGGCATGTTTCGCTGCGCTTGAAGATTCATCCCGGCGCGCGTGACCAAGGCCGGGAACATATCGGCCATCGCCGACGCCAGACATCGCCGGCACCAGCCAATCTTCCTGTGCGTCAAACCGGAAACCATGGTCGGAGCGGCGGGATTCGAACCCACGACCCCCAGTCCCCCAGACTGATGCGCTACCAGGCTGCGCTACGCTCCGACGGACATTCCCTTAGCAACTGCGCCGATGCGAGGCAATCGAGCGACGGCCGCCAAACCGATCAGCCGGCCAGCCGGTCGCGGAGACGCTCAAGCTCGGCGAGCGCCTCGCGCAGTGCCGCGCGAAGCAGCGCGGCCGCGCGGGTTTCACCGGGCGGGGTTATGGGAGCGCCATCGCGCTGGACCGGCGCGGCCTGCCGGCCCGGTTGGGGAGCGGGGGCGATCGGCAGTTCGGGAAGATCGCTCGCGCGCGGCTTCATCGGCGCCATGGCGCCGGCCTGTGCGCGCTCGGCGGCGGCGGCGGCCCGTTCCTCGTCCGACGCGGGCGGGATCTCGTCGTGAAGGGCACCGCCGCCTTCCTTCAGAAGCCGCTGCACGCCTTTGATCGTATAGCCTTGAATATACAGCAAATCGGCGATCCGGCGCAGCAAAACCACATCGTCCGGCCGGTAGTAGCGCCGGCCGCCGCCGCGCTTCAGCGGCTTGATGCGCGGGAATTTGGTTTCCCAGAATCGCAGCACGTGCTGAGGCACATGCAATTCGTCGGCGACCTCGCTGATCGTGCGATAGGCTTCGGCGGATTTGCGGGGCCGCGCCCTTGCGGGTTCGTCCGGTTCGCCGCTCAGTCCGGTCAGGGTATCGGTCAAGAGCGGGACGCCTGGCCGGCGGCGTTGCCGGCATCGACCGCTTCGCGCAGAATCTGGCTGGCGCGGAAAATCAGCACGCGGCGCGGCAGGATGGGTACTTCGCGTCCGGTTTTCGGATTGCGGCCGATCCGACGCCCCTTCTGCCGCACGGAAAACGTTCCGAACCCGCTGATTTTAATGGAATCTCCATCGGCAAGGGCGCGCTTCATGCGATCGAGCACCGCTTCCAGCAGGTCGGCGGATTCGTTGCGCGACAGACCGACCGCCGCATAGATCGATTCAGCCAAACCGGCGCGCGTCAACGTGCTCATTTTTCAAGATTACCAAGAACTCGGGCCCGGTCAACACGCAAGCACCGGCAAACCCCGCCTCAAAGACGGATCAGCGCCGATCCCCAGGTCAATCCGCCGCCCAGCGCCTCGAGCAGAACGAGATGGCCGGGTTTGATCCGTCCGTCCTGGACCGCTTCGGCCAGCGCCAGCGGGATCGACGCCGCCGAAGTGTTGGCGTGGCGCTCGACCGTCATCACCACCTGGTCCGGCCTGAGATTCAGCCGCTTGCCCATGGCATCGATGATCCGCCGATTGGCCTGATGCGGCACCAGCCAGTCGATATCGGCGTGGGAGAGATTGTTCGCCTCCAGCGCCTCGTCGACCGCGGCGGCGAGCTTGGCGACCGCATGACGGAACACCTCGCGGCCGTTCATCACCAGGTGCTGCGACTTGCCGGTCTGCCCGGTCGCGCCGTCGATATACAGGATGTCGCCGTACCGCCCGTCGGCATGCAGATGGGTCGAGATGACGCCGCGCGACTCGCCCTGGCCGGACGCGCGCAGAAACACCGCACCAGCGCCGTCCCCGAACAGGACGCAGGTGCCGCGATCCTGCCAGTTCAGGATGCGCGAATAGACCTCGGTGCCGATGACCAGGACGTTGCGACACTGGCCGGCGCGGATCATGCCGTCCGCGACCGACAAGGCGTAGACGAAGCCGGAACAGGCGGCGGAAATATCGAAGGCGAAGCCCTGGGTGACGGCGAGCGCGCTCTGGATGTTCACGGCGGTCGCGGGGAAACCCTGATCCGGGGTCGATGTCGCGACGATGATCGCATCGACGGCGCCGGCCTTCGCCCCGGCGGCGGCCAGGGCACGTTTCGCGGCTTCGGCGCCCATGAAGGTGGCGGTTTCGTGCGGTCCCGCGATATGGCGCTGGGCGATGCCGGTGCGCTCGCGTATCCAGGCATCCGACGTATCGATCCTGGCGGCGAGTTCGTCGTTGCTGACGATTCGTTCGGGCAGATAGGCGCCGACGCCTTCGAGCAGGGTTCGCATCCGCTACCCCGCCGTCGCGACCGGGTTGGCGCCGAGTGCCGCCTCGGTCGCCGGCTCGGCGACGAGCGCGGCGCGGCCTGCATATTGGCTCAGCCCGTCCTTGATCCGCTCGTTGAACCGATTGACGATCATGTCCATGGCGACATCGACGGCATGGGCGAAGCCTTGGGCATCGGTGCCGCCGTGGGATTTGACCACCACGCCGTTCAGGCCCAGCAGCACCGCGCCGTTATAGCGCCGCGGATCGAGCCATTCGCGCAGCCGGTTCAGCCCCGGCCTCGCCAGCAGATAAGCGAGTTTCGCGGCGATGCTGGCGGAAAACACGCGTTTCAGCAGGTCGCCGACCAGCCTGAGCGCACCTTCCCCGGTTTTGAGCGCCACATTGCCGGTGAAGCCGTCGGTCACGACGACATCGACGGTGCCGCCGGCGATATCGTGCCCCTCGACGAAACCTTGGAATTGCGGGCTGAGCGGGCTGGCACGCAACGCCTCGGCCGCGCGCTTCAGGATTTCGTCGCCCTTCATTTCCTCCGAGCCGACATTGAGCAACCCCAGCGTCGGGCTCGGCAGACCGAGCACGGTGCGGGCGAACATATCGCCCATCACGGCGAATTCGACCAGGTTGCGGGCATCGCAGACCATGTTCGCGCCAAGATCCAGCATCACGACATCGCCCCTGGCCGAAGGGCCGATCGCCGCCATCGCCGGACGGTCGATCCCGCTCATGGTCTTGAGAACGATTTTCGCGAGCGCCAGCAAGGCGCCGGTATTGCCCGCGGAAATCACGCCTGCCGCCTCGCCGGCGGCGACCGCGTCGATCGCGCGGCGCATCGAGGCGTCGCGCAGGCGGAGTGCCGCGGTCGGCTTCATATCGTCCGGGATCGTCTCGGTGGTTGGCCGCACGACCACCCGGTCTTTCAGGCGCTTGGTCTGCCGCAGCAATGCGTCGATCCGAGCCGGATCGCCGAAAACCTGGAAAACCGCTTTCGGGTGGCGTTCGGCGGCGATATCGAGTCCGGCGATCACCACGTCGGGCGCGTGATCCCCGCCCATTGCATCGACCGCCAGAACCGGCGCCGACGATCTGGCCTGCGATTCCGTCGCCGAGGGACCTTGCGGGTCGATCATCATGACCGGATCATGGAAAAATGCGAAACGCGATGTGCCGCGGCCCGCTCAGATCCGAACCGTGCCCTTCAGCTCCTTACCCGCGGCGACAACCTCGCGGCCGTCATAATGGCCGCAATAGCCGCAAACGTGATGCGGCCGCTTCAGTTCGCCGCAATTGCTGCATTCGGCATGGGCTTCGCCGCGCAGAGCCAGGTGGCTGCGGCGCATGCCCTGCCGGGAGGGGGAAGTCTTTCGCTTGGGTACGGCCATGATCGGGTCTCGTTTCTGGTGTCTCGGCGGCGCGACAACGCACCACCGTCCCGTGGACAGGGATGATCTCAAGCACGGGCGTCTAGCAGACGCGACTTCGGGCAGCAAGCGGGCCCGCGCCGCAGTTGGGCATGCCTATTTGCCTGGAGCTTTGCCGAGTCCCTTGAGCGCGGCCAAGGCAGCGAACGCGGCCTCACCCGGTGCCGCGGCAAGTCCGGGCAGTTCCGCACCGGGCTTGCGCGGATAGGGGTCGAGCGCCAGTGCCAGTTGCTCGGCGACCAGGGCGCCGAGATCGACGATGGTGCCATCCACGACGATTTCGTCCGGCGAGTCGAGATCGGCGATCAGGGTGTCCTCGGGCTCGGTTTCGCCGCCGGCCGACGGCATGATGACAAGCGCGGTCCGCTCGGCGATGTTCTGTTCGAACGGATCGAGCGTGACGACGCAAACCTGGGTCACACGGGCGGCAAGGTCGAGCCGTGCCGCGACTCGCCCGTTCGGCATCCGGCTCAGCCGGATTTTGCCGCCGAGCGAAGCGATGGCGGGCAGAGCGAAGGCGGCGGCGACGGCAGCGCACTCCTCGGGCGAGGCGGTGACGGTGATCGTCTCCGGCTTGCCGGCAAGCCGGGCGAGATCGAATTTGCGGGAAAAACCTTGTGACGCGCTATGCTGCATGGCCGATTAGTCGCGCATCTTGCGCGATCATGGAAGCTCGCCCATAGGACTGCGATCAGATACAACCAAGGACCGAGCCGCGTGCGCCGACCCGCCATCAAGCTCCATCGCCTGTTTCCGCTTCTGCTACTGCCCGCGCTTGCCGGCTGCGCAATCTTTTCGGCGCGCCCGCATTATCGCGGCAATGCGGTCTCGGCCCATGAGCTGAAACAGCTCAGGCCAGGAGTCTCGACCAAGGCCGATGCGCGGGCGCTGCTCGGCTCGCCCACGTTGCGCGAGACCTTCAACGACGACGACTGGCTTTATGTCAGCCAGATCACCAAGCGCCGCATCGCCCGCACCCAGGGCGTGATCCGCCAGCATGTGGTGGTGCTGCAGTTCAACCAGCAGGGCGTGCTGCAGTCGATCCACGGAATCGACAAGAAGAACGCCGTGATGGTCGCGATGGCGGGCGGCCACACCCCCGCGCCGGGCGGCCGGGCGAGCCTGTTCCAGCAACTGGTCGGCGGCGTGGGGCATTACAATCCTGGCCTCGGTGCCGGCCAGCCCGGCGGATTTGGCGGCGGCAGTCCCGGCTATGGCGGTGGCAACGCGGGCGGCTTCTCGGGCTTCTGATTTTCGGGCCGCCGATTTATCGGCGAGGGTTCTGCCCGGCATGTTGCATTCCTATTTTCCGAATGACTCGATCAGGAGGACGCCATGCTGAACCAACCCGACCGACTGAAGCTGAACGACCCGACATTGCTGCGCGAGGCGAACTATATCGGCGGCAAATGGATCGGCGCCGATAGCGGCAGGACGGTCGACGTTCCCAATCCCGCGACCGGCGAACTGGTCGGGCGGGTGCCAGCGATGGGCGAGGCGGAAACAAGCCGCGCGATCGAGGCCGCCGAGCGCGCCTTCGACCCCTGGCGCTCGATGCTTGCGAAGGAGCGCGCCGCGATCCTGCGCCGACTGTTCGATCTGATGATGGCGAACCAGGACGACCTCGCCGTCATCATGACGGCGGAACAGGGCAAGCCGCTCGCCGAATCGAAAGGCGAAATCGCCTACGCCGCCGGCTTCATCGAATGGTTCGCCGAGGAGGGCAAGCGCATCTACGGCGACACGATTCCGCAGAACGCGAAGGGTCGGCGGATCATCGTGCAGAAACAGCCGATCGGAGTGTTCGCCGCGATCACGCCGTGGAACTTCCCCGCCGCGATGATCACCCGCAAGGCCGGACCGGGCTGGGCGGCGGGCTGCACCGGGGTGATCCGCCCGGCGAGCCAGACGCCGTTTTCGGCGCTTGCCCTCGCCGTGCTTGCCGAGCGCGCCGGAATGCCGGCCGGGGTATGCAACGTGATCACCGGACCGTCCGGGCCGATCGGCAAGGAGCTGACCGGCAATCCCTTAGTGCGGAAATTATCGTTCACCGGCAGCACCGAGGTGGGTGCGAAGCTGCTCGCGCAATGCGCGCCGTCGATCAAGAAAACCTCGATGGAACTGGGCGGCAATGCGCCGTTCATCGTGTTCGACGACGCCGACCTCGACGCCGCCGTGAGGGGCGCGATCGATTCCAAGTTCCGCAATGCCGGCCAGACCTGCGTGTGTGCCAACCGGCTTCTGGTGCAGGATGGCGTGTTCGATGCATTCGCCGAAAAGCTCAAACGCGCGGTCGAGGCGCTGCGCGTCGGCAACGGCATGGAGCCAGGGGTGACGCAGGGCCCGCTGATCAATGCCGAAGCGGTGACGAAAGTCGAGCTGCATATCGGGGATGCCGTGAAGCGCGGCGCCCGCGTGATGACCGGCGGCGAACGCCATGCGCTCGGCGGCAATTTCTTCACCCCCACCGTGCTGGCCGACGTGCCGCATGACGCCTTGATCTTCCGCGAGGAAACGTTCGGGCCGGTGGCGCCGTTGTTCCGCTTCAAGACCGAGCGGGAGGCGATCGACCTCGCCAACGACACCGAATTCGGCCTCGCGAGCTATTTCTACGCGCGCGATGTCGGGCGGATTTTCCGCGTCGCCGAAGGGCTGGATTACGGTATCGTCGGCATCAACGAGGGCCTGATCTCGACCGAGGTGGCACCGTTCGGCGGCATGAAATATTCCGGCCTCGGACGCGAAGGCTCGAAATACGGGATCGAGGATTATCTCGAAATCAAATATCTGGCGCTGGGTGGCCTCGGCGGCGACAGGTAGCGGCGAAATACCATTCGGGCCGGTGGAGACTGCATCATGTCATTCGACGTTACCCGGTTCTGTGTCGCTTTGACCTCCGCGATGGCCGATGCGGTCGTCTATTCCGACGCCGCCGGCAAAATCCAGTTCTGGAACCAGGGTGCGGAGCGGGTTTTCGGCTTCACCCAATCCGAGGCGATGGGGCAGTCCCTCGACATCATCATCCCGGAGAACCTCCGGCAGCGCCACTGGACCGGCTATGACCAGACGATGCGGACGGGAAAGACCCGTTACGGCGCCGGCGACATGCTGGCGGTTCCGGCACTCCGCAAGGATGGCCAGCGAATCTCCATCGAATTCACCATCACGCCGTTCCACGACGAAACCGGTGCCCTGGCCGGTATCGCCGCGGTGATCCGGGACGTTACCGCGCGGTTCGAGGAGATGAAGCGATTGCGGCAAGAACTCCGGGCATTGCGGGCCGTGGCCAAGACCGAAGGATAGGGTTTCGCGCGGCGCCTATTCGACGAACCGGGCCAGCCGCACCGCCGTATGGCCGCGCCCGGTGCGCAGGCTCGGCATGATGAGCAGGCAATCGTCGTGCGGTGTGCGAATCTCCGCCGTCCCGTCATGCGCGAGCAGCGTTTCGCGCCGGCGGATCACCTCGCCGCCCCGGAACGGCCGGACGAAGGCAAACCGCCCGGTCGTCGCCGTGACCACCCGCGTCACCTCGGCGAAGCGCGCGCCCGCCGAGCGTGCCGGCACCGGTTCGACCATTCCGGCATGGGCGAGCAGTGCGGCGATGCTCGCCTGCATCTGGCCCACCGTGGTTTCCTGCCAGTGCTGCCCCGCTTCGACCAGGACCGAGGCCGCGTCGCCCCGCTCGGCGGTGAAGCGCGGATAGTCGATCAGCCGGCGGCCGCCGGCATGGCCCCCATCGGCAACGACAAGGCCTGGTGTCGCGATCGCCAATGCCAGCGCCTTGCCGCGCGCGCCGCTGCCGCAGAGCAACAGCGGATCGGACGGCCAGAGCATCGAATGGAGATCGAGCACCCAGTCCGCCGTGTCGATCAGCGTGCGCATCTCCCGCGCCCGGTCGAGTTCCAGCGAGCGGCGCGGCCCATCCAGCGTCGCCACATCCCATACCCGGTTCATATCCTCGTCGACGAAACGCGACGCGATCGGGTTCGCCGGGTCGAATCGGCCAAATGCGTCGATATTGGCGAAGCCCAAAGTGAGCCGCCCGCGCATCGGCCGCAGTTCCGCGCGCAGCATTGTATCGAGCGCGATGGCGCCGCCGATTTCGTTGCCGTGAATCAGGGCGATGATGACCACGTGCGGGCCGGAACGCGGTGCCGCGAAACTGGTAAATCCGCGCACTCCGGTATTGCCTTCGAGCCAGGGCGACAGATCGGGCGGCGCGAGCGACACGGCGAAACGCGGCCACTCGGCCGTTTCGATGCCCTCCCCTGGGGGTGCGATTACGCTCATCACTCGCTTTGGCACTCGCTTTGGTCGTCGCTTTCTGGCACCCGCTTTCGGCGAGATACGGACACGCACTCTAAACGGAGATCGAAACATCGCAACCGTCCCGCGCCAGCGACGCCAGGAACCGGCGTGACCGGCCGGCTTGGCAGGCTGCACCAAATCTGGCGCGCGATTCCGCCGGCGCCGCGCCGCGCCGCGCTGCGCGCGCTGACCTTGGCGGCGGCACCACGCGCCGACGCCACACCGCCGACATCGAGCGCCGGAGCCGTGATCGCCGGCGAGATGGCGCGAATCTCCGGTCTCGGCGAGGCGGCCCGGCTGCTTCATGCGGGTCTTGCCTCACTCGGAGCGGATCGCGGGGCGGTCGAACTCGGCGTGCTGCGCCCGCCGATACCGACCACCCTTCCCGAGGATGCCGCGCTGATCCTGCACGTCAACGCGCCCTCGATCCCGCTGATGCTCGCGCGCGCGGAAAAAAATTTCCTGCGCGGACGGCGTGTCATCGGGTTCTGGAACTGGGAATTGGAATCGCTGCCGAAGAACTGGCGCCGGGCCGAACAGTTCGTCCATGACATCTGGACGCCGTCCGCCTTCACCAAGGCGGCGATCGAGACAATCTATCCCGGACGGGTGCGGCTCGTCCCCTACCCGCTCGCGTCGCTCGATCTTGCCCCGGCGATGCCGGATCGCGCGTCGATCGGCCTGCCCGACCACGCGGTGATCGTCACGGTCATCGCCAATCTCGGCGCCAGTTTCGCGCGCAAGAATCCGCTCGGCGCGATCGCGGCCCATCGCGCTGCTTTCGGCAACCGTGCCGATCGCATCCTTGTTTTGAAACTCGCCGGCGGCGATGCGTTTCCTGGCGACATGGGGCGGGTGCGCGCGGCGATCGGCGATGCCGGCAACATCCGGCTGATCGACGAAACGTGGCCAGGAGAAAAGCTGCGCACCCTGCTCGCCGGTACCGATATCCTGCTCTCGCCGCACCGCGCCGAAGGGTTCGGGCTGGTCCCCGCCGAGGCGATGTTGCGCGGGATTGCCGTGGTCGCGACCGGATGGTCCGGCAATCTGCAATTCATGGACGAGACCAGCGCCGGGCTGGTGCCATACCGGCTGATCCCGGTCGCCGACGACCGGGGCGATTATGACGTGAAGGGCGCGGTCTGGGCCGAACCGGATATCGACGAAGCCGCGTCCCTGCTCCTCCGCCTCGCCGACGATCCCGCCAGGCGCATCGAGCTTGCGCTGCGCGGGCAGGCCTATGCGCGCGCCGCATTGGGTCTCGATCCGCTCGAATCGGCGCTGACCGCCAATGGCATCGGTTGACGAAACCGGGAGGCGGACCCAAAACCGCGCGATGCAAGCTGCCCGCAACGATGTCCTGGACGCGCCGCGCATCGATGCCGCGCCGAAGCCCGCCCCGGTCGCTCGCATTCTGTGCACTGATCTCGCCGGGCTGCGCGCCCAGGCGCTCGGCCTCGCCGAAGCTGCCGGTTTCACGCCCGATTGCAGGGTCATCACGCCGAAAACGCCCTGGTCGTTCCTGTCGCCGATGCTCTGGCCCGATCCGCGCCGGGCGATCGATCCGGCCGCTCTCGCCCCGCCGGAAGGCGATCTGCTGATCGGCGCGGGCGGTGCCGCCGCGCGCCTGCTCGGCACGCTGCGCCGGCGCGACCTGCCCGCCGTCATCGTCCAGCATCCGCGCATGGACCCGACACGGTTCGATGCGATTGTCGCGGCGAAACACGACGGCATCACCGGCCCGAACGTCATCGTCACCCGCACCGCGCTGCACCGGGTCACCGCCGCGCGCCTCGCCGAGGAACGGACGCTGTGGCAGCCGGTTTTCGCGCAGCTCCCGCGCCCGCTGGTCGCCGTCCTGGTCGGCGGGTCGAACGGCCGCTACCGGCTGGATGCGGCGGCGGCGCGCGCCTTTGCCGATGGTCTCGCCACGATGATGGATCGCGACCGCGTCGGCCTGATGCTCACCCCGTCGCGCCGCACCGATGCCGGTGCCCGTGCGACACTCGCGGAGGCCCTGGCACCGCGCGGCGCCTGGATCTGGGACATGACGGGCGAAAACCCGTATTTCGGGATGCTGGCCCTCGCCGACGCCATCGTGGTCACCGCCGATTCGGTCTCGATGGTCTCGGAAGCGGCCGCCACGGCAGTACCCGTCCTGCTCGCCCGCCTGCCGGGGCGATCGGTGCGCATCGGCGCCTTCATGGACGACATGGTCGCATGCGGCCGAGCCCGAAACTTCGCCGGCCGGCTCGACCTCTGGCCGGCTGAGTCCCTGAACGACACGCCGATGGCCGCGGCCGAATTGCGCCGCCGCCTGGGATTTTGAACGATGCTCGATATCGAAACCTTCGACAATCTTCGTGGCGGCAACGCCGTCTACAAGGCGCTGGCGCATCCGCTCGCCGCCGAAAAGCTTGCGGAACTCGCAAACCGTCTCACGGCGCTCGGTCCGGTTGCCGTCTATGATCCCGAGCGGATTTTCGCCCCGCTCCGCGCGCTCGCGCCGGATTTCCCGGTCGAAGGCGTCTATGTCCATGACACTCTGGCCCTGGGGGAGCTGCGCGGTGGCGCGACAACCCGCCCGCTGACCGAACTGCCCGGCGCGAACACCCGAATCGTGCTGATCGCCGCGTTCGATGCCCATCGCCTCGCCGCGCGCATCAAGCCGTTTGCGCCCGCCGGAGCCGAGATCGTCACGCTGGATGCCGTCCGCCTGCCCGACTCGATACTGACCAATCCGCGCCGTTATCTCGATCCACTCAACTTCGCGACCAATTTCGTGTTTTTCCGCGATGACGACAGGATGGCCACACGCCTCGTCACCGCCAATTACTGGACCGGCTACGGCGCGAAATCGGTGCGGCTCTGGTGCCGCCTGTTCGACGCGGCGGGCGGCCCGATTGCCGAATTCGAGCACGCGATCCCGGATCATGCGGGCACCATCGCGATCGGCAGCGACGCTATCCGCCGCCGCTTCAATCTCGGCCCGTTCACCGGCCAGCTCTTCATCCACGCGATCGGCGTGGCCGGCCACGACGTGGTGAAATATGCGCTCGACACCTTTGCCCGCGACGGCCATGGCAGCCTGTCCTGCACCCATGACGCCAATGCCTGGCCGTCCGAACGGTTCGCCGGCCTGCCCGCCCCGCGCGAGGACGAACGGGTCATCCTCTGGCTGCAGAACAGCCACGCCGTGCCGATCCCGGCAGGTGCCGTCAGCCTCGACCGCATGGGCGCGGAAACTCCTGTGGCGCTAAGCGCGGAGATCCCGCCTTTCGCCACACGCGCCATCGATGTCGTGGAGCACCTGCCCGAGCTTCGCTGGCCGGCGCAGATCGAGATCCGCGCCGGGCGCCACATGGTCCGTCCGCGCTACGAGGTCGAGTGCGCGAACCGCACCCGCATCGCCCATGTCAACGTCGAGCGCGCCGATCTCAAACCCGATCCCAGCCTGAAATCGCTGTCGCCGCTGCTCGGGCGAGGCTTCCTGCTGCCCTTCCCGATCCTGCCGCGCCGGGATTTTCGCACCGTCGCCCTGCCGACGCCGATGGCGCATACCCAGGCCACGATTCCTCTCCGGCTCGATATATTCGCGCTGGACGGCACGCTCCTCGTCCAGAAATCCTATGGCGCATTACGGCGCGACCACGCGAGCGCCATCGATATCGACGAATTACTCGGCGCCGATGCCCTGCCCGAAGGCGGCCATGGCGAACTGGTCTATGATTTCTCCCAGGGCGGCGAGGCCGATGGCTGGCTGCACGGGCTGTTTCGCTACGAGCTGCGCGACGGCAGCCACGCGGCCGAAACCAGTTTCGGCGCGCATATGTTCAACACGATCATGACCTGGAAGAACGAGCCGCAATCCTATGCCGGGCCACCGCCGGGCCTTTCGACCCGGCTGTTTCTCGATCTCGGCACCGAAGCGAGGCCAAGCTTCTGCGTGCTGACCTATCCGGCCTCGGCGCGATGGCACGCTTTTTCCGACACCCATCTCGTCCTGCACGACGCCGAAGGGCAGGTGATCGCCGAGGAGCCGCTCGCCATCGCCTGCTCCGGCTCCGCCATGGTCGAACCCTGGCGCATTTTCACCTCCGAGGCGCTTTCCCGCGCCGAAGGCGGCTACGTGCTGATCCGCGACGCCACCTGCCGGCTGTTCGGCTATCACGGCAAGCGGAGCGGCAGCGCGTTTTCCTTCGACCACATGTTCGGGTTCTGAATTCACCGCAATCCGACCGGCCCGCGCTCGCGGCGGCCGGGAAAATCACGTATGGCAGACATCATGCAGCAGTCGAAGCACTTCCGCCGGATGGCGATCATCGTCGTGGCGATTGTCATTCTGGTGCCGGTTGCCGCCGTCGCGATCTTCGTCGCCAGCTTCAATCCCGACCGTTACAAGCCGCAGATCGTCGCTGCGGTCGAGCGGGCGACGCACCGGCAACTCACCATCGCGGGACCGCTGCACATGCGCCTGTCGCTGGTGCCCACCATCTCCGCCTCTGGCATCGTTCTGGCCAATCCGCCCGGCTTTGCCGATGCGGACATGGCCACGCTGAAGCGCGTGGAGGCGAGGGTCGCGCTGCTGCCCCTGCTGAGTCACCGGATCGACATCGTCAAGCTGGTCCTGGTCGATCCCGCGATCACCCTGGAATACGACGCGGCGGGACAACCGAACTGGCTGCTGAGCCAGCCGCGCCACGCCAAGGCCATCATCACGCAATCTTTATCGGTTCAGAAGAGCACAGGGCAAAAAATCGCCCTGCAATCGGTTTCGATCGAAAACGGCACGATCACCTACAAGCCGCCGGTGAGGCTCGTTCCGCTCAAGCCGGGAGCGACGCAAGCGGTGCCGCATGGGCAGCCCGTTACCCTGACCATCGCGCATTTCACCGGCCGGGCCGACGCGCTGGATGCGCCGCTGCACGTGTCGATGCAGGCGCGGTATAACAGCGCGCCCTTCACCCTGGACGGCACGGTCGGGCCCGTCGCGCGCCTTACCGGCACGGGGAACGCCCCCTGGCCGGTGGATGTCACGCTCGGAGCAGCGGGGTCTGACCTGCACATAAAAGGCAGCGTCGCCCATCCGCGCCTGCTGCGCGGCTATGTGCTCGATCTTCACGCCACCATTCCCGATCTCGCCGCGCTCGATCCGTATCTGGGCGGCATGAATGCCGGCAAGTCCGGCCTGCCGCCGCTCAAATCCGTCGATGTCAAGGCGCAGCTTACCCAAACCGCCTCGGGTCTGTTGCCGGCGATCAGCAATGCGAGCCTGACCGCTGGCCGGTCGGATCTCGAATCCTGGCGCAAAGGCCTGTCCATCGCATCGCTCAATGCAACCATGGCCTCGCTCGATCAGCCGCTCAATGTGGCGATGGCGGGACAATATCAGGGCAAGGTACTGGGTCTGGAAGGCACCGCCGGACCGCTCGGCCCGATTCTCGAAGCCGCCTTTCACGGGACGAAACCCGCGCAGCCCGGCAATCCCGCGACCATGCAGCGCTTTGGCATCAATCTCGCCGCCAAGGTGGGTAATGCGCAATTCGGCGTCGCCGGCGGAATCGCGAGCCCGGCAAAACTCGCGGGCGTGGCCTTGAAACTCACGGCAAAAATTCCCGACCTCGCGCATCTCTCCGACCTTGCCGGAATGAAGCTGCCCGCCTGGACCAATATCGGCCTGTCCGGCCTGCTCACCGATCCCGGCGGTCAGGGGCTCGACCATGCAATCGGCCTCGACAGCCTCGCGGTCAGCTCGGATCAGGCGCAGTTCGGCGGCGCGTTCAGCCTGATTTTCGCCAAGGCGCCCGATCTGCAGGCGGTGATCAATGCCCCGCGCGTCGATCTCACCGCCTTGATGCGGGCGATGCCGAAGCCCTCCGCCTCGGCGTCGGACGGCGGCAATCCGCCCGCGCCTGCCCCAGCCGCCGGCAAGCATGCCGGCACCGGTCCGCTGATTCCGTCGACGCCCCTGCCCTTCGGCCTGCTGCGCCGGGGCAACGGCAATGTCGAACTCACCATCGGCGAGTTGATGTATGACGGTGCGACCTATGACGCGATCACCGCGCACGGATTGTTGCAGAACGGCGTGCTGACGGTCCGGCCGATCAGCGCGGAACTGCCCGGCGGCTCGGTCTCCGGCACGCTGAACGTGGATGCCACCGCCAATCCGCCACGTGTTCACGTCACGGAGGCGGCGCCGGCGTTCCGCCTGGCGCCGCTGCTGACCCTGCTCGGCTTGCCCAACGCGGCGGGAGCGACGGTGCAGCTCTATGCCGATCTCGCCGGCCAGGGGAACACGCCGCGCGGAATCGCGGCCACGCTCAACGGCAATCTCGGCATGGCCACGGTCAATGGCGAGGTGGACGGCGCCTTGCTCAACCGGCTGTTCGGCAACGCGCTCGGCGCCGCCGGCCTGCCCGCGGGTATGGTGGGGGCGCAGGGTCCGGTTTCGGTGCGCTGCTTCGCCGCGCGGCTCGATGCGAAGAACGGTCTGGCCAGCCTGCGCGCGTTCACTCTCGATTCCAGCCGGATGTATCTTACCGGCACCGGCACCCTCGATCTCGGCGCCGAGCGGCTCAATCTGGTTCTGCGCCCGCAGGTTCGGATGGGCAATGGCAGCGCGCCGGTGCCGGTCGCGATTAACGGAACGTTCCGCAATCCGCATGCCGGCGTGGCATCGCCCGGCGCCTATGGTGCCACGGCGGCATCGCTCGCGCAGCAATTGGGCGGCGCCAACGGCAACACGGTGCTGGGGCGGTTTGCCCGGCAACTCGGCATCGGCATCGGCGCGCCGCCGAACCCGCAAAGCTGCCGGGGCGCGCTGGCGCTGGCGCGGATGGGCCATCCCGGCCCGATGCCGGTCACCGCCGCCGCGCCGGGAGTCGCGCCGGCGCAGGGTACGACGCCACAAGGCGGCCCGCAGAACCTGCTGCAATCGCTGTTCCGGTAGGGGTCGATGAAACGGTTCTGGCACTCCGCCGCCTGCGTGGTGGTGGAGGATGGATTCGGCATCTCGCTCGACGGCAAGCCACTTCGCCTGCCCGGCGGCGCGCCGCTCGCGGTGCCGTCCCGTCCGCTCGCCGAGGCGATCGCCGCCGAATGGAGCGCGGCCGGCCACGGCATCGCGGCGGATGATTTGCCGCTCACCCGGCTCGCCGGTGCAGCGATCGAGCGGATCGCTCCCGATCCCGAGCCGGTCCGCGGCAATCTGCTTGCCTATGGCCGCACCGATCTGCTCTGCTACCGCGCCGAGGCGCCGGACGATCTCGCCAGCCTCCAGCATCAGGCGTGGCAGCCCTGGCTCGACTGGGCGGCGGAGAGCTTCGGGGCACGGCTTGCCACGACGACCGGGATGATCGCCGTCCATCAATCCGATGCGGCAATCGCCGCCCTCGCGCGCGTGCTCGTAGCGGAAAATTGCTGGGCCCTGGCCGGACTCGGCGTCATCGTGCCGGCGCTTGGCAGCCTCGTGCTCGGCCTTGCCACGCTGCGCGGCGCATTGGCTCCCGAAGCGGCCTACGGCCTCGCCACCCTGGACGAGACCTGGCAGGAGCGGAAATGGGGGACCGACCCCGAAGCCCTGGCACGGCGCCGCGCGGTCGGTGCCGAGATTGCATCCGGCGTGAGGTTCGTTACACTCGCGCGGTCATGATGGGCATGATCGCACGGCACGCGCCATGATCGCGAAGACCCTGCGCCTGTCGGGCCGGGTGCAAAATGTGGGGTTCCGCGACTGGATGGTGACGCGCGCCCGCCGCCTCGGCCTCGCCGGCTGGGTGCGCAACCGGCGCGACGGCTCGGTGGAAGCGCTGATTGCCGGGGATGCGCCTTCGGTCGAGGAATTGCTGCGCGCCTGCCGGCGCGGGCCGCCCGGTGCCGAGGTGCGCGACATCATCGAGGATTTCGCCGACCCGCCCGCCGAGCCTGGTTTTTTCAAGCGGCCGTCGGAATAGGCGAACGACATACCGGGTTTGAGCGTTCACCGCGGCAGATAGACCGACGCAATCAGCCCTTTGCCGCCGTGTTTGTTGGCCAGGGTGATATCCCCGCCATGGGCGCGGATGGCGTTGCGCGCGATGGCAAGTCCGAGCCCGGTGCCGCCGGTTTCGCGGTTGCGGCTGGACTCGACCCGGCGGAACGGCTCGAAAACCCGGTCGAGCTCGGCGGCGGGAATCCCCGGCCCGTCATCCTCGATGTCGATCCGCAGCGTATCGCGCGCCGCATCGCGCAGCGTTACCCGCGCCGAATCGCCATATTTCAGCGCATTGCCGATCAGATTCGCAAAGGCGCGCTTGAGTGCCAAGGGCCGGGCGCGCAATGTGACATGCGACGGCCCGTCATAGCGCAGCGCATCGGCGCATTCCGGGATGATATCGGCGGCTTCGTCGAGCACGGTGCGCAGCAGGGTCACGAGATCGACAGGCACGCTCGCCTCGCTTTGCGCCACGTCCCGCCCGAAGGCGAGAGTCGATGCCAGCATCGCCTCCAACTCGTCGAGATCGCCGAGGAATTTTTCCCGCTGCTGATCGTCTTCCAGAAATTCGGTGCGCAGCTTGAGCCTGGTGATCGGCGTGCGCAGATCGTGGCCGATCGCCGAAAGCAGGAAGGTCCGGTCCTCGACGAAGCGGCGGATTCGCATGGCCATCGTATTGAAGGCGACCGCTGCGGTGGCGATTTCAGTGGGGCCACTTTCCGGCAATGCGGGTGCGTGGGCGATATCGCGCCCGAGCTGTTCGGCGGCCTCGGCCAGGGTGCGCACCGGCGCGGTGAGCCGGAATACCGCCCAGAAAATCAGCAACGCGCCCAGGACGAACATCACGATGAAGGCGGTCGCGAAGCCGGGGCTTTGCCAGGGTGCCGAGGGATGAAACGGCGAGGAGATGGTCAGCCAGCCCTGATCCGGCAGTTTGAAGCTCAGGATCATGCGCGGTGGCGACTGGATTCTGCCGCGCATCAGGATGCGGTGCGGGCGAAAGCGCGGTTTCATCGGAAAGGCCAGGATGGAGCCGCGGATGATCTGCCGTGCCGGCAGCGGCAGGGCGAAGCTGCCCGAAAAAGGCGGGATGGGGTCCAGGCTGATCCGTTCGCCGTTCAGCCCCTGCTCGGCGGCGACGATCGACGGGCGATCCTCCGCCGGCGCCAGCGCGACGCGCCGATAGAGCAGGATATCCCGCGTCGCGATTTCGCGCTCGGCGATGATGTGATTGAGCGCCATCTGATTGGCCGTATGAATCCCGAGCCCGATCGCCTGCACCACCGCGAATCCGGCAAGCAGCGTCAATGCGGTGCGCCAGGCGAGGCTGGCCGGCCAGAGACGGAATCGCATCGGGCGTGAGATCATGTGCGCTCGACCGAGGCGGCGAGCACATAGCCGCCGCCGCGCACGGTCTTGATGAGCTGGGCGTTGCGCCCGTCATCCTCCAGTTTGCGGCGCAGCCGGGAAATCGCGACATCGATCGCCCGGTCGAACGGGCCGGCCTGCCGGCCGCGCAAGAGGTCGAGCAGCATGTCTCGGGTCAGCACGCGGTTCGGCCGGTCGAGCAGCGCCACCAGCAGATCGTATTCGCCGCCGGTCAGCGCCACATCGACGCCCTGCGGATCGACCAGCCGGCGCCGCGCGGTTTCCAGAACCCAGCCGGCGAATGTGTAGAGCCGTGCCGGCTGCTCCCGGCCGCGCTCCTCGCCCTCGCCCACCCGGCGCAGCACCGCGCGGATGCGCGCGACCAGCTCGCGCGGGTTGAACGGCTTGGTTACATAATCGTCGGCGCCGAGTTCGAGGCCGATGATCCGGTCCGGCTCCTCGCCCAGCGCGGTGAGCATGATGATCGGCACCTTGGTTTCAGTGCGCAGCCAGCGCGCGAGATCGAGCCCGGATTCGCCCGGCAGCATCAGGTCGAGCACGACAAGCTGGTAATGTCCGTTGAGGAAGGCGCGGCGCGCCTCCCGCCCGTCGCGCGCGGCGGTGACGCGGAAGCGCTGGCGTTCGAGGAAGCGGGCGAGCAGGTCGCGGATGTCCCGATCGTCGTCGACCACCAGAATATGCGGCATGGTTTCCATGGCTGTTACAATAGCGTGAAGCCGCGGCGCGCGGCAGGCCGCGTTGCACTTCATTACGTTTCGTACCCGGCGCTCACGATCGGGCCGGCGAAATAAAATTCACTTGCGCCAGCGGGGGTTTGGGTCTATCGCGCCGCTCACGCAGCGCGTCACAGGCGCTGCTCACGCAGCAACGCACGTGCCTCTGCCTCCCATCCGGGGGTTACGCAACGACGTCAAGCGTTCTGGCAACACCCGGCGCCGCACGCGCCGGTTTCGTCTGGTCGCTGGTTCGTTCGACCGTTTCGCAACCCGTCCCGCGCATCGCGCGGGGCTGCACGTCTGGAAAGGGAGTGGGTTCATGACCCCGAAACTCGCCCGTTTTCTCGATTCCGGCGCCTACGCCACCCCTGCCGTCGCGGTTGATCTCGATCGCGTGGCGGCGAATTTCGCCGCTTTGCACGCGGCGTTGCCCGACGCCGCGATCTATTACGCCGTGAAGGCCAACCCGGCCGCCCCGATTCTCGACCGTCTGGCCGGGCTTGGCTCGCGCTTCGACGCCGCGAGCATCGAGGAGATCCGCGCCTGTCTTGCCGCCGGCGCCGATCCAGGCACGATCAGCTTCGGCAATACGGTGAAGAAGCAAAGCGCGATCGCCGAGGCGCATGAGCACGGCGTTGAGCTGTTCGCCTTCGATTCCGGCGAGGAACTGGCGAAACTGGCTCAAGCGGCACCAGGAGCGAAAGTGTATTGCCGGCTTTCGGTCAGCCAGAGCGGCGCGGATTGGCCGCTCTCGCGCAAATTCGGCACCTCGGCGGATCATGCGCGCGATCTGCTGATCGAAGCGCGCGATCTCGGGTTGATTCCGCACGGCGTGTCGTTCCATGTCGGCAGCCAGCAGACCGGGGTTGGCGCCTATCGGACCGCGATCGCCCAGGCGGCGATGGTGTTCACCGATCTGCGCGCTCGCGGCATCGACCTGCGCCTGCTCAATCTCGGCGGCGGCTTCCCGATCCGCTATCGCGAGGACGTCCCGCCGATCGAAACCTTCGGCGAGGCCATCATGGCGTCGGTGCGCGCCGCCTTCGGCAACGACCTGCCCGATCTGCTGATCGAACCGGGCCGCGCGGTGGTGGGCGATGCCGGGGTCGCGGTGTCCGAAGTGGTCCTCGCCTGCGCGCGCGCCGAAGATGGCGGGCGGCGCTGGGTCTATCTCGATATCGGACGGTTCGGCGGTCTCGCCGAAACCGAAGGCGAAGCCATCCGCTACCGGATTTCCGCCCCCGGCATCGCCGGTGCGGCGACGCCCGCCGTGATCGCAGGACCGTCCTGCGACGGGGTGGACGTGATGTATCGCGACACCGGGTATCGCCTGCCTTCGGCGCTGAAAGCGGGCGACCGCGTGCTGATTCACGACACCGGCGCCTATGTCACAACTTATGCGAGCCAGGGATTCAACGGTTTTCCGCCGCCGCAGGAATACTATCTGTGATGTCGGTCGCGCTGCCGACGGAATCCGGCGGCGCATGGCAACCGCAACAGGGAGGATATCATGACGGACAAGATCACCACCACGACCGGCAGCATCGAGATCGAGGCCGCCGACGGCAGCGGCAGCTTCAAGGCTTATACCGTAACGCCCTCGACCAAACCGACCGGCGCCGTGGTTGTCATCCAGGAGATTTTCGGGGTGAACGACGCGCTGCGGGCGACCTGCCAGGAAATCGGCGAGATGGGCTATATCGCGGTCGCGCCCGATTTGTTCTGGCGGCAGGAACCAGGCGTGGACATCACCGACAAATCCGAAGCCGAGTGGAAACAGGCCTTCGCTTTGATGAACGGGTTCGATCAGGACAAGGGCATCGATGATCTCAAATCCACCCTGGTCGCCGCGCGCAAAATGCCGGGCTGCAACGGCCGCGCGGGCACCGTCGGCTTCTGCCTCGGCGGCAGGCTCGCGGTGATGATGGCGACGCGTTCGGACGCCGATATCAACATTTCCTATTACGGCGTCATGCTCGACAAGCTCGTGCCCGAATTCGGCAACATCAGGCACCCTCTTCTGGTGCATATCGCCGAACAGGACGAGTTTTCCAGCGAAACGGTGCGCAACGCCGTGCTCGCCGGCGCGAAGGGCAATCCGCATATCGTGACGCACATATATCCGGGCGTGCCGCACGCCTTCGCGCGGGTGAACGGCGTGCATTACGACCGTCGCGCCGCGACCATCGCCAATGGCCGCACGGCGGAAGCGCTGGTCTCCGTGCTGGGTTGATCAAGCGCCGCTCGCTGATCGCCGGTATCGTTTCGATGCCGGCGGCGGGGTGGGCCGGGGCATCGAAGCCTCTTTCGCTCGCGCAACCGCTGACCGGGGCGATCCGCAAGCGGCTCAGCGCCGTTCCGCGAGGGCCGGCGCTCCTCGCGAGCTATCCCGATGCGGCAGCCAATGCGGATTTTCCAGAATTCGCGCCGGCCAACGACACGGCAGCCTATACCTATGACAATGCGTTAGCCGGGCTGGCGCTGCTCGCCGCCGGACACGCGCTGGAAGCCGCGCGGATCGCCGATGCATTTGTGGCGGCGCAGGCGCATGACCCCGATTTTCGCGACGGCCGGCTGCGCAACGCCTATCGCGCCGGCCCGGTGACGCCGCCGATCGCCCTGCCCGGCTGGTGGGACGCGGAGGCGAAGCTCTGGGCCGAGGACCCGTATCAGGTGGGCAGCGAGGCGGGGCCGATCGCCTGGGCGATCCTGCTCTGGACCGCTTTGCGCGAGGCGGGGGTGAACGGCGCGCGCTATGACGCGGCGGCACGGCGCGCGGCGGGCTGGATCGTGGCGCATTGCCATGACAAGAACGGTTTCTCCGGCGGATATTTCGGCTTTCCGCCGCATCCGCAAAAACTTCTCTGGCTCAGCACGGAGCAGAATACCGATCTCGCAATCGGTTTCGCGCGGCTCGGGATGCACGCGGATGCTGCCCGCGCCGCGGGATTCGTCCGCTCGATGCTCGATCCCGCGACCGGATTGTTCGCCGCCGGGCTGACGCCGGATGGCGCGCGCAACGGACTGCTCGCGGCCGATGCGAATCTCTGGCCGTATCTCGCCGGATTGGCGGACGGATCGGTCATCGCGCCGGCACTGCGCGCGCTCGGCTGGCCGCACGCCCACCCCGCCGGCATCGGATTCAGCGCGGCGAGCCGTGGCATCTGGACCGAAGGCACTGCCTTCGCGGCGCTGTCGCTTCGGCGTGCCGGACGAACCCGCGAGGCGGCACGCTTTCTCGCCACACTCGGGCATCAGGGCGCACCTGACGGTTATCTCTTCACGACGGATCAGCAGAGACTGGCCACCGGCCTGACCATCGGACCGGGTGCAAATTCACCGAAATTCGCCTATTACCGGGTTCCGGCCCTGGCACCCACAGCCTGGTCGGCGCTTGCGGCCCTTGGAATCAACCCGCTGCGCCGATGAATTCCGGCGCGCCACAAAATTCTTGCGCCACCCGATATTCTGTTGTTCAACCTGTATATTCGTTGGGATGAGTAAATAATTTGCCGAAAACTGCGGTTGAATTGTTGCGGGGAGAAACGGAGATCGATGCCGCCTGGGCGGTGTTCGATGCCGAATGGTATCTGGCCACCTATCCCGAGGCCGATCATTGCTGCGGCAGCGATCCCGGCCTCGCGCTCGATTATTATCTCCGCTTCGGCTGCAGGCTCGGCCACAGCCCAAGCCCGCTCTTCGACGAACTGTTCTATCTGAACCGGAACCCGGATGTCGCCGCCCTGATCCGTGCCGGCCAGTATCGCTCAGGCTTCGATCATTACTGCCAGCACGGCTATCGGGGGCTTTCGCCGCACTGGCTGTTCGACGATGCGCTTTACGGGCGGCTCTACGAGGATATGACCCTCGACAATCTCGACCGGCATCGCTGTTTCGGCCGCTACGACCATTGGCTGAAATCGGGCCAGCGCGAGGCGCGGATCGGCCATTTCATGTTCGACCCGCAATTTTACCGCGCGCGCGCGATCGAGGCGGGCGCCGATCCCGAAGACCTCGAACGGTGCGGCCCGTTCGCGCATTATCTGTATGCGCTTTACCGCGATGTACCGGAATTGGCCGCCTCGCCCTATTTCGCGCCGGATTGGTATGCCGCGACCCACGACCGGGCGCGCGCCGCGATCGCCGCAGGCATCGTGCGCAACGCGCTGCACCATTATGTGACCCTCGGCGGCCAGGACGGTTTCGATCCGGTGCCGGAATTCTCCGAATCCTATTATCGCGACACCTATCCCGACATTCGGGCGGCGATCGAAGCCGGACATTTTCCGAGCGGTTACCGGCACTTCGTGCAATTCGGCGCGTTCGAACTGCGCCGGCCGCGCGGCGATATCGACCTGCTCTATTATCGCGACATGAACCCGCGCGTGCGCGACGATCTCAACGCGGGACATGTGCGCGATGCGTTTGCCCATCTGCGCATGATCGGGTTGAAGGACAATCTCGTCTTTTGCCCACCCGAACGCGTACCGGACATTGCCGAGCCGGCGGCGAAGCAGCTTTTCGAACTCAAGGCCCGCAATCAGGTCGCGCTGTTCGCGCGCAGGCGGCTGAATTTTGCACAGCACGGACCTGCGGCGCTCGCCGTGGTGATGGTGCTGTTCAACAGGTTCGAGCTGACGATGCTGGCACTTGCCTCGTTGCGCGACAATTACGCGGACGATATCGAGCTTATCATCATCGACAACGCCTCGACCGACGACACCAGGCGGATCGAAACCTATGTGATGGGTGCGACGATCGTTCACAGCCGGGAAAATCTCGGTTTTCTCAAGGCGTGCAACCGGGCATTGGAACTGGTGACCGCGCCCGCGCTGCTTTATCTCAACAACGATATCGAACTCGGCCATGGCGCGATCGCCGCCGCACTCGACCGCCTCGAAACCGATACCGCCATCGGTGCGGTCGGCGGCAAGGTCATTCGTACCCATGGCCGCCTGCAGGAAGCCGGCTCGATCATCTGGGCGGATGGCAGCACGATCGGTTACCTGCGCGACGCGTCACCGTTAGCACCCGAGGCCAATTTCGTGCGCGACGTGGATTACTGTTCGGGCGTGTTCCTGCTCTGCCGGACCGATCTGATCAGGCGGCTCGGCGGCTTCGATGAGGCATTCAGCCCCGCCTATTACGAAGAAGTCGATCTCTGCGTACGGATGATCGAAGGCGGGCATCGCATCGTCTATGATCCCGATGTCGTCGTGCATCATCTCGAATTCGGCAGCGCCGCCAATACCGAAGCATCGATGGCACTGATGCGACGGGGGCGGCGTGTATTCAAGCGCAAACACGCCGCGTTTCTCAAGACCAAATTCGAATCCACGCCTGCCAACATCATCAAGGGGCGCGCGTTGGACGGCAGGGGAAAGCGCGTTCTATTCCTGGAAGATACCGTGCCGGTGCGGCGCCTGGGTTCCGGATTCGTCAGATCCAATGACGCGGTGCGCGCGATCGCCGAAGCGGGCTGGCGGGTTTCGGTGCTACCGGTCAACGGCGCGCGCCACGATATCATGAGCCTGTTCGGCGACCTGCCTGACACGGTCGAGGTCCTGCACGACCGGACCATCCTGACCCTACCGCAATTGCTGGAGGAGCGGCAGGATTTTTACGACGCGATCTGGATTTCCCGCACCCATAATCTCGACCGGACTTTGCCGATCTTCCGGGAAGCCGGCATCGATCCGGTGCGCACTCCGTTCGTTCTCGATACCGAGGCGATCGTGGCCGCACGGGATGCTGCGTCCGCTGCCGTCGGTTCCGAGCGAGGCGATTTCGATCTTGCCGCCGCTTTGCAGGACGAATTCCGCAACGCCGATGTCTGCCGGCACGTGACGGCGGTGAACCAGGCCGAAGCCGCGATGTTGCGCGAACTGGGCCTGCCGCAGGTTTCGGTTCTGGGGACGATCCGCGATCTCGATCCGACACCGCGCGGTTTTTCCGCGCGTGAGGGGATTCTGTTCATCGCGAGCATCCATCGGCGCGACAGCCCGAATTTCGATTCGCTGCGGTGGTATCGCGATGCGATCCTCCCGGCGCTGATCCGCGAGATGGGCACGCCGCCGAAGCTCATTTTCATCGGCTACACCGCACCGGATATCGATCTTTCGGAATTCGCCGATAATCCTCATATCGAGATTCGCGGCAGCGTGGACGATATTCGCCCCGCCTATAACAGCCACCGGGTTTTCATCGCGCCGACGCGATTTGCCGCCGGCACGCCCTACAAGGTTTATGAAACCGCGTCGTTCGGATTGCCTTGTGTCGCAACCGATCTGCTGATCCGTCAGCTCGGCTGGGACAAGGATGCGGAAATCGCCGGCGCCGCGGTGGACGACGCGCGCGGCTTCGCCCGTGAAATCGCCCGCCTCTATTGCGACGAAGAGACCTGGCGGGGGATGCGCGAAGCGGCTTTGCGCCGGCTGGAACGCGAGAACACCCGCGCGCGTTTCGACGCCACTGTGAAATCGATTCTCGACGAGGCAGGCAAGCCAGCATCGAAACGCCGTCCGTATCTGCGTGCCGTTAGTTAGAACGTGATCGGTTCATGCCGATCACGCTCTACTCATATTTTGGCGAGCAAGTTGGCCGGTTCCGATTGAACGAAATGGTTCAATCAGAACCTACCTTGCTCTAAGCTGTGCGGTCGCCGCCAACGCCGATCGCCGCCTGGGCGGCCGCCAAGCGCGCCACCGGCACGCGATACGGACTGCACGAGACGTAATCGAGACCGATTTCCTCGCAGAACATGATCGATGTCGGATCGCCGCCATGCTCGCCGCAAATACCGAGCTTAAGGTTAGGCTTGGTAGCGCGGCCTTTTTCGGCCGCGATGCGCACCATCGCGCCGACGCCTTCGATATCGATCGTGACAAACGGATCCTTCGGCAGGATGCCGGATTCCACGTAGCGCGGCAGGAATTTTCCAGCATCGTCGCGTGATAGGCCAAACACCGTCTGCGTCAGATCGTTGGTGCCGAATGAGAAGAAATCGGCGGATTCGGCGATCGCATCGGCGGTCAGGGCCGCACGTGGCAATTCGATCATCGTGCCGATGCTGTATTCCAGCGTCTGGCCGGCCTCGTCGAACACCGATCTGGCGACGCGCTCGACCTGCTCGCGGGTGATGTCAAGCTCGCGCTTCATGCCGACCAGCGGGATCATGATTTCCGGCACCGGCGCCTTGCCGGTTTCCTTCGCGACCTCAAGCGCCGCTTCGAAAATGGCGCGGGCCTGCATTTCATAAATTTCCGGGTATGAAACGCCGAGGCGGCAGCCGCGATGGCCGAGCATCGGATTCGCCTCGCTGAGTTCGGAGGCGCGCTGGCGCATCGCGTCCACGCCCATTCCCAATGCGATTGCCACCTCCTCGAGTTCGGCCTCGCCATGCGGCAGAAATTCGTGCAGCGGCGGATCGAGCAGGCGGATCGTTACCGGAAGCCCGGCCATGATGCGGAACAGACCGACGAAATCCTTCCGCTGGAATGGCAGAAGTTTTTCGAGTGCGATGCGCCGCCCGCGTTCGTCGGACGCCATGATCATCTGTCGTACCGCCCCGATGCGCTCGGGGTCGAAGAACATGTGTTCGGTGCGCGACAGGCCGATTCCCTCGGCGCCGAATTTGCGCGCGGTTTCGGCATCGAGCGGCGTCTCGGCATTGGCGCGAACTTTCAGCCTGCGAATGTTATCGGCCCAGCCCATCAGCTTTGCGAAGTCGCCGGAGAGTTGCGGTTCGATCATCGGCACCGATCCGGCGAAAACCTCGCCGGTGGCGCCGTCGAGCGTGATGGTATCGCCGGCACGGATGCTGACGCCGCCGGCCGAAAGCGTCTTGGCGCCGTAATCGACATGGATACCGCCGGCACCCGCGACGCAGGGGCGGCCCATGCCACGCGCAACGACTGCGGCATGACTTGTCATGCCGCCGCGTGTCGTCAGGATGCCGCGCGCGGCGTGCATGCCGTGGATATCCTCGGGGCTGGTTTCGATCCGCACCAGAATGACCGCTTCGCCTTTCTGCGCGCGCATTTCCGCCTCGTCGGCCGAAAACACGACGAGGCCGGAGGCAGCACCTGGCGACGCGGGCAAGCCCTTCGACAGCAATTTGCGCGGCGAGTTCGGATCAAGCGTGGGATGCAACAACTGGTCGAGCGATTGCGGGTTGACCCGCGTGACCGCCTCGCGCTGGTCGATCAAATTTTCCTCGGCCATTTCGACCGCGATGCGCACACTCGCCGAGGCAGTACGTTTTCCGTTTCGAGTTTGCAACATGTAGAGCTTGTTGCGCTGAATCGTGAACTCGATGTCCTGCATGTCGTGATAGTGGCGTTCCAGCGTCTCGCGCACTCGCTTGAGCTCCGCATAGGCCTCGGGCAAAGCCTCTTCCATGCTGATCTCGCCGGGTTTCGCATAGGATTTCGAAAGCGGGCGCGGCGTGCGGATGCCTGCGACCACGTCTTCGCCCTGCGCGTTGACGAGATATTCGCCGTAGAATTCATTGAGCCCGGTGGACGGATCGCGGGTGAAGCACACGCCGGTCGCGCAGTCCTCGCCCATATTGCCGAACACCATGGCCTGGACATTGACCGCCGTGCCCCAGTCGGCGGGAATTTCGTGCAAACGGCGATAGGTGATGGCGCGCTGGTTCATCCACGAGCCGAACACGGCGCCCATGGCGCCCCAGAGCTGATCGTGCGGGTCCTGCGGGAAGGGCTTGCCGGTTTCGGCCTGGACAACCTCCTTGTAGCTTTCGACGACGCGGTGCCAGTCCTGCGCGGTGAGCTGCGTGTCTTCGACGGTGCCTTCGTCGAGTTTCACGTTCTCGATGATTTCCTCGAAGCGATGATGGGCGACGCCGAGAACCACCGAACCGTACATCTGGATGAAACGGCGGTAGGAATCCCAGGCAAAACGCGCATCGCCAGCACCTTCGGCAAGTCCCTGGACCGTGACGTCGTTGAGGCCGAGATTGAGCACAGTGTCCATCATGCCGGGCATCGACACCCGCGCACCGGAGCGCACGGAAACCAGCAGGGGTTTGTGCTTGTCGCCGAATCTGCGGCCGACTTCCTGCTCGATTTTCGTGAGCGCCGCATCGACCTGATTCTGCAATCCAGCGGGATATTGCCGGTCATTGGCGTAGAACTGGGTGCAGACCTCGGTGGTGATGGTGAAGCCGGGCGGCACCGGCAGGCCGATGCTGGCCATTTCCGCAAGGTTGGCACCCTTGCCGCCGAGCAGGTTGCGCAGCGCGGCACTGCCATCGCTGGCACCGGGGCCGAAACTGTAAACATATTTGCTCATGGCGGTGTTACCCTTCCAGTTTCGAGAAATCGGCGATTTGGTGCATCACGTCGCGTAGCCTTGCGAGCAGGCGAAGCCGGTTGCGGCGCAGCGCCGGATCGTCGGCGTTGACAGTGACGTGTTCGAAGAAGGCATCGACGGGTTCGCGAAGTGTCGTCAATTCACCCAATGCCGCCCCGAACTGATCTGTTGATAAAAAAATTTTGACCGATTTGATAATGTCATCGAGCTTGTTTCGAAACGCGATTTCTTCATCCGCAATAAGACTGAGCGGCTCGATTTCCCCGATATGCGGCCCATCCTTGGCGTCTTCGATCCGCAGGATATTGGCCGCCCGCCGATACGCGACGACAAGATTGGCGCCATTATCGGTTGCGAGAAAATTACCGAGATCGTCGGCACGTTTCATGATTCGAAGCAGATCGTCATCCGGTGCGGCCTCGAATACGGCGTTGAGAATGTCGAATCGCCGGCCTTCACTGCGCAACTTCACGCGCAGCCGGTCGAGAATGAAGTCGAACAGCTCCGTGTTTTCCAGCAACAAATTCAGCTTCAGGGTCAGCCTGTTTTCGAGGATGATCCGAATGACGCCGAGGGCGGCACGGCGCAGCGCGTAGGGATCGCCGGAGCCGGTCGGCTTCTCGCCGATGCGGAAGAATTCGCGCAGCGTGTCGAGCTTGTCGGCAAGTGCGACGGCGCAGGGAATGATACCGCGCGACACCTCGTCGCTCGGGCCTTTGGGTTGGTAATGGGTGCGGATCGCCGCTCCTACCGCCGGATCATCGGCATAATAGCCGCCCATGATGCCTTGCAGTTCGGGAAATTCGCCGACCATACCGGTCACAAGGTCGGCCTTGCAGAGCCTTCCCGCCCGTTCGGCCTGATCGGCAACGGAATCATAACCGAGAGCTGCGGCGATTTCGCGCGCGAGTGTGGCGATGCGTTCGGCGCGGTCGAACTGCGTGCCGAGCCTGGCGTGAAACGTGACGGATTTCAGCTTCGGCAGATAATCCGACAAAGAATGCTTGCGGTCGAGGTTCCAGAAATGCTCGGCATCGGCGAGGCGCGCGCGCAGCACCCGCTCGTTGCCGGCGACGATCGTGGCACCGCCGTCATTGGCTTCGATATTGGCGACGAAGGCGAAATATGGCGCCGGATTTCCCGATGAATCGCGCGTGGCGAAATAACGCTGGTTCACCCGCATCGACAATTCGCGCACTTCCGGCGGCAGCGCCATGTGCCGTGGCTCGATGCGTCCGATCAGCGGCACCGGAAATTCGACCAAGCCGGCCACTTCATCGAGCAGGGCAGCATCTTCGACGAGGGTGAGGCCACGCGACGCGGCTTCCGCGCGCAACCCCGCTTCGATTTTGGCTCGTCGCTTCGCCGCATCCGCGACGACATAACGGCGTTCGAGTTCGCTTTCCCATTGCGCGGCGCTGGTGACCCTGAATGTGCCCGGCGCCATGAAACGATGGCCTTCGCTCTCGTCCGAGGCGGTGACGGGGCCGATGGTGATGGGCACTACCTCGCCATCGAGCAGGCAGGTGATCCGGCGTAGCGGCCGCACCCAGGCAAAATCGCCCGACTCGCCCCAGCGCATCGATTTCGGCCAAGGCAGCTTGCTGACGACAGACGGCAAAACCTCTGGGATAATCGCTCGCGCTGGCCGGTTCCCGATCGTTGGCCGCAGGACAAAGAATTCGCCCTCCCGCTCCAACGCATCGGCGGTAACCCGGTGTTTGCGCAGGAAGCCTTCGATCGCCGCCGGCAGCGCGCCAACGCGCGGTCCGCGAATCGCTGCGGTGCCAGCGTCGCTGGACAGTGCCGCATCGATTTCCGCACGATAGGCGATGCGGCGCGGGGCAAACCAGATTTTGCCAGCACGCGGCCGCAGACTGCCGAACGCGCGTTCGACGATACGCTGCAACTGTTCCGCCGCCGCCGCCTGCATCCGCGCCGGGATTTCCTCGGAGAACAGTTCCAGAAAAAACTCGGGCATCAGGCCGTCTCCCCGGCAACCCACGCCTCGGCGCAGGCTTTGGCGAGGGTTCTCACCCGGCCGATATAGGAGGCGCGCTCGGCGACCGAAATCACCCCGCGCGCGTCGAGCAGGTTGAACAAATGGCTCGCCTTGATGCAGTAATCATAGGCGGGAAGCGCCAGTTTGCGCGCGACCAGCGCGCCGCATTCGGCTTCCGCGTCCGCGAAATGGCGGATCAGCATATCGGTATCGGCGAATTCGAAATTATGCGCCGAATACTCTTTCTCCGCGCGGAGAAACACATCCCCGTAGGTGGTTCCCGCGTCGTTGAAGCGGAGCGAAAACACGTTCTCCACGCCCTGGACATACATCGCCAGACGTTCCAGCCCGTAGGTCATCTCGAAGCTCGGCAGATCGACCGCGATGCCCCCCACCTGCTGGAAATAGGTGAACTGGCCGACCTCCATGCCGTCGCACCAGACCTCCCAGCCGAGCCCCCAGGCACCGAGGGTCGGGCTTTCCCAGTCGTCTTCGACGAAACGAAAATCGTGGCGCAGCGGATCGAGGCCGATCGCGCGGTAGCTTTCCAGCAGCAGATCCTGCGCGTCGGCCGGGCTTGGCTTGATGATGACCTGGTACTGGTAATAATGCTGCAGCCGGTTCGGGTTCTCGCCATAGCGCCCGTCGGACGGCCGGCGCGACGGCTGAACGTAGGCCGCCGCCCATGACTTCGGCCCCAGGGCGCGCAGCGTGGTGGCCGGGTGGAAGGTGCCGGCGCCCATTTCCATATCGTAGGGTTGCAAAATCACGCAGCCCTGGCGCGCCCAGAACCGGTGCAGGGTGAGGATGATATCCTGGAAGCTCAGCGCGGAAGAACTGGCGGCGTGTTTCAGGTCGGCCATGATACCATGTTAAGAGGGTGGCGTTTCGCGACGCACCATTACGGGGCAGATGGGATGAGGGCAAGGTTGCACCGGCATGACTGGGCCGGGATCGGCGTGGTTCTGGCCGTTGGGGTCGCCGCGATCCTGTTCCGCGAGGTGACTATCGTGCCGCGCGCCTATGTCGGCGTCTGCGCCGGGCCGCAGGCGCCGCTGGTCTGCGTGCCACGCCAGGCTGTGCTGTGGCTGCAATATGAGCGGCTGTTCGGGCTGGCCTCCCTGGTGCTCGGCCTGCTCGGCTTCGCCTTCGCGCGGCGCTGGCCGGGGGTCGCGGCGCTGGCGGTCGGGGTCGCTGCCGTGGTGAACTATAACGGCACGGAAGGCATTATCGGCGCGGCATTGGGGTTATGGGGCTGGCTCGAAGCCGCCGCTCCACGCTATGCCGGCGCGACGAACGGAGGACAAAATGCTCGCCAATAGCCAGACCATGCTCGATTTCGATCTCGGCCCGGAGATCGACGCCTTGCGCGAGACGGTGCGCCGGTTCGCCCAGGCCGAGATCGCGCCGCGCGCCGCCGCGATCGACCGCGATAACGATTTCCCGGCTGATCTCTGGCCGAAATTCGGCGAGATGGGGCTGCTCGGCGTCACCGTGCCGGAAGAATATGGCGGCGCCGGCCTCGGCTATCTGGCGCATTCGGTGGCGATGGAGGAAATCTCCCGCGCCTCGGCCTCGGTCGGGCTGTCCTACGGCGCGCATTCGAATCTCTGCGTCAACCAGATCAACCTGAACGGCACCGAGGCGCAGAAGCGCAGATACCTGCCCGGCCTGCTCGACGGCAGCGCCGTCGGCGCGCTGGCGATGAGCGAGCCGAATGCCGGGTCGGATGTGGTGTCGATGCGGCTGCGCGCGGAGAAGCTCGGGAACACCTACGTTCTCAACGGCACGAAAATGTGGATCACCAACGGACCGGATGCGGATACGTTGGTCGTCTATGCCAAGACCGACCCGGAAGCCGGTGCGCGCGGCATCACCGCCTTCATCGTGGAGCGAGACATGCCGGGCTTCTCCTGCGCTCAGAAGCTCGACAAGCTCGGGATGCGCGGCTCGAACACCGGGGAACTGGTGTTCGAGGATTGCGCCGTGCCGGAGCAGAACATCCTCGGCGGGCTGGGGCGCGGGGTGAATGTGCTGATGAGCGGGCTCGATTACGAACGCGCCGTGCTGGCCGCCGGGCCCTTGGGCATCATGCAGGCCGCTCTCGATATCGTGATCCCCTATGTCCATGAGCGCGAGCAGTTCGGCCAGAAAATCGGCGAGTTTCAGCTCGTTCAGGGCAAGCTCGCCGACATGTATGTGACGATGAGCGCCGCCCGCGCTTACGTTTATGCGGTGGCGAAAGCCTGCGACCGGGGCCGGACCACGCGCAAGGACGCCGCCGGAGCGATCCTGTACGCGGCCGAAAAGGCAACCTGGATGGCGCTGGAGGCGATCCAGTGCCTGGGCGGTAACGGCTACATCAACGACTACCCGACCGGCCGGCTGCTGCGCGACGCGAAACTCTATGAAATCGGCGCCGGCACCTCGGAAATCCGCCGGATGCTGATCGGCCGCGAGCTGTATAAGGAGACAGCCTGATTTGACTTCACGACGGTTCTGCGACAGGCGAGGCTGATGCGTCATTTCCTGGACTTCGAGAAGCCGGTCGCCGAGCTTGAGGCGAAAATAGAAGAACTGCGCCGGATGACCGATCCCGGCGAGCTCAACATCGCCGAGGAGGTCGCCCAGCTCAGCGACAAGGCCGAGCGGCAATTGCGCACGCTCTACGGCAAGCTCACCCCCTGGCAGAAAACCCAGGTCGCGCGCCACCCGGAGCGGCCGAAGGCAAAGGACGTGATCGCCCGGCTGATCACCGAGTTCACGCCACTCGCTGGCGATCGCGGCTTCGCCGAGGATGCCGCGATCATCGCCGGTCCCGGACGATTCGATGGCGAGCCGGTCATGGTGCTTGCGATCGAGAAAGGCTCGGACCTGGAAACCCGGCTCAAGCACAATTTCGGCTCGCCGCGCCCGGAAGGCTATCGCAAGGCGCGGCGGCTGATCGACCTGGCCGGGCGATTCGGTCTGCCGATCCTGTCCTTCGTCGATACCTCCGGCGCCTATCCGGGAATCGACGCCGAAGCGCGCGGCCAGGCGGAGGCGATCGCGCGGGGGATCGAAGCGTGCCTCGCCGCCCCGGTGCCATTCGTCGCCACCATCATCGGCGAGGGCGGATCGGGCGGGGCGATCGCGATTGCCGCAGCCGATGCAGTGCTGATGTTCGAGCATGCGATCTATTCCGTCATTTCGCCGGAAGGCTGCGCCGCGATTCTGTGGGAAGACCGGGCAATGGCCGCACAGGCCGCCGATGCGATGAAGGTGACGGCGCAGGATCTGAAGCGTCTCGGCATCATCGACCGGATCGTGCCGGAACCGCTGGGCGGGGCGCATCGCGCGCCGGAAACGGCGCTGGCTCAGCTGGGCGAGGCGATCGGCACGGCTCTGGCGCCGCTGAAGACGATGGCGCCCGAAGCGCTCAAGGCCAAGCGGCGGGAGAAATTCCTCGCTATGGGGCAGGCTCCGCTGTCCTGAGATTGTCCTCCGGCTTGCGCTCGATCACCCGCAGGAATTGATGCGACATGGCGTGATAGACCGGCTGCTTGCAGACCAGCCGGGACGCCATGGTGCCGAGCACGGCGGCAAGACCGACCGGCACCGTCATTGCCGGATTGCTGGTCATTTCGATGACGATGGCGGTCGCGGTCAGCGGCGACTGCACGACGCCGGAGAAATATCCGGCCATGCCTACCATCGCGAAGGCCGCTACCGGCACACCCGGCACCAGATGGGCGAACGCGGTGCCGACGCCCACCCCGACGGCCAATGACGGCGCGAAAATCCCGCCCGGAATGCCCGACAAATAGGACACCAGGGTCGCCGCCCATTTCAGCGGCGCGAAGCCGATCGGCGGCAGAACCCCGCGCGTGAGCGCCGCCCGTGCCTCGCCATAGCTCGCATCGAACACCTGGCCGTGCGAGATCACGCCCAGGCAGGCCAGGATTATTCCGCACACCACCGCGAAAACCACCGGCCGGCGTTTCGCCAGCGTGTTGATCGGACCGGGCATGAACCGCGCCGGCGCCACCAGAATCCGCGCGAACAAACCGCCCGCCAGACCGCCGATCACGGCGCAGACCGGCACCAGCGCCCAGGCGATTCCGAACGGCAGCATCGCCCGCGAAAATCCGAAATAGGGCTGGTAGCCGAGCACGAGCAGAAGAGTCACCCCGCTCGCGAAGGCGGCGAGCAGAATGGCGCGCACCTGCCGGTCGTCGAAGCTGCGCGCCATTTCCTCGATCGCAAACACAGCCCCGGCGATCGGCGCATTGAACGCGCAGGTGATTCCCGCCGCGCCGCCGGCCAGGATCAGCAGCCGCTGCAGCGCGTGGCTGCGCTCCAGCCCGAAGCGGCCGCAGATATTCATCGCCGCACAGCCGATCTGCACGGTCGGGCCTTCCTTGCCGATCGAGGCGCCGACCGCGAACCCCAGCAGGGTCAGCAGGAACTTGCCCGCCGCGATGCGAAAGGACAGCACCGAATCGACATCCGCCGGGTCCTGCATCTGCAGCCCGGCCATGGCCTGCGGAATGCCCGAGCCCTGCGCGCCGGGAAACACATTGCGAGTAAGAAACACGATGACCGCGAAGCCAGCCGGGCACAGCAGGAACGCCAGCCAGTCGCGTCCCTGGATGACCTGGGCGAACAGGGCGCTCGCGCGCACCACGCCAATACCGAAGGCGATCGAGACCAGCCCGGTGATGATGGCGGCGATAACGAAAATCAGGTTCCGTTTCGCTACCTGCATGTTAGGTCAATCTCCTACGGCAGATGCTTCGCGATATAGGGCGGCAGATGGAACGCGGCGGCATGGATCTCGGGCGACCAATAGCCGGTCGTGCCGAGAATGCCAGCCTCTCGTGCCCGTGCCTCGATCGTTGCCGCCGTATGCGCGGTCAGGCTGGGATCTTTCCCGGCCCAGCCGAGCGTCATGTAGCCGCCGACATAGGTGGGCACCGCGGTGACATAAGCGGTGACATGCGGAAAGAACCGCTTGCGGCGCCGCGACGTATCGCGCAACTCGTCCGCCTGCATGAACGGCACGCCGCACTGATTCACGATCAGTCCGCGAGCGGTGAGGATGCGCGCGCAGTTTTCGTAGAAATCGTCGGTGAACAGCACCTCGCCCACACCGATCGGGTCGGTCGAATCGACGATGATGACATCGAACGAGGCATCCGGCGCGCGCTTCACATAGTCGATGCCGTCACCCACGATAACCTCGGCGCGCGGATCGTCCCACGCGCCGCCGCCGATCGAGGGCAGGAATTCCTTCGACAGGCGAATCACCTCGCCATCGATTTCGACCATGACGGCCTTGGTCACGGTTTTATGCATCAGCACGCGGCGCAAAACGCCGCCATCGCCGGCGCCGATGATGAGCACGGATTTCGCATCGCCATGCGCCAGAATCGGCACATGGGCGAGCATTTCCTGATAGACGAATTCGTCGCCCTCGGTGATCTGCACGATGCCGTCGAGCGTCATCACCCTGCCGTGGGTTTCGCTCTCGAAAATCGCGATGTCCTGAAATTCGCTGCGCGCGCGGGCGAGTTCGCGCACCACGCGAAAGCGCTGGCCCCAGGCCGGATAGAGGGTTTCGTTATACCAGATATCGGTCATGACGGTCTCTCATGCGAAAGCACCGCCCGGTGCCGACCGGGCGGTGCGACGAGGTCATCGGATCGGGTTCAGGCGATCAGGCCGCGGCGCTGCTCGCCAACCTGCACGCTGCTTGGCGTAAACGCCTGCTTGAGCATCGGAATCGCCTTGTACGGGTTGCAGGTGCCGCACATGAAGATGTCCAGCGCCGCATAGCCCCGTTCCGGCCAAGTGTGGATGGAGATATGGCTCTCCGCCAGCACCACCACGCCGGAGACGCCGCCATTCGGCGAGAAATGGTGAAAATGACTGTGCAGGATCGTTGCTCCGGCGGCGAGGGCGGCCGCGCACAGGGTGGCGTCGATCAAATCCGGTTCGTCGAGACGGTCCGCGCCCCACAAATCCACGAGCAGATGCGTGCCGGCGAATTTCACGCCGTCGCGTTCCACGAAATAGTCCTTCGGCAGCGCCATATCGCCGGCTTCGCCGTGAGCAAACGTCTGGTTTTCGCTCGGAATTTCCGAGACCATCCCCAGTCGGGCAAGTGCGTTCATCGCGAACCCCCTCAACCAGTGACAGCCTGTAGAACGCGGCACCGCGCCGCGCCCCCCGGGGCTAAGAGCGCGCGATATGAGGGCATTCGCCCCCAGACGCAAGTGGTTTTCCCCCCTGGAATTATGAAATTTTACCCCCGCAGACCCGCAAGCCTCGAAGCCGGTGGATCACAACGTCCCTATCGAGCGTGCAACAGCATTTTTCCGCTCGCTGTAACGATCGACCAGATAGGCGCGGCGATCACGAAGCAGAAGCGTGAACCGGAGCAACTCCTCCATCACGTCGACCACCCGGTCGTAATAGGCCGAAGGCAGCATGCGGCCGGCTTCGTCGAACTGTTCATAGGCGCGGGCGACGCTGGACTGGTTCGGAATCACCACCATGCGCATCCAGCGGCCGAGCAAACGCAGCGTGTTCACCGCGTTGAAGCTCTGCGATCCGCCAGAAACCTGCATCACCGCAAGCACCCGGCCCTGGGTGGGGCGCACGGCACCTTCGGCCAGGGGAATCCAGTCGATCTGGTTTTTCATCACCCCGGTGACCGCGCCGTGCACCTCGGGACTGCACCAGACCTGCGCTTCGGACCAGAGTGAGAAGGCGCGAAGTTCCTGCACCTTCGGATGATCGACCGGTACGCTGTTGGCGACCGGCAGGTCGCGCGGATCGTAGATCCGGGTTTCGGCGCCCATCAGATCGAGCAGCCGGGCGGCTTCCTCGGTCGCGAAACGCGAATAGGAACGTTCCCGCAACGAG
>NZ_JAKGBZ010000021.1 GCF_021556475.1 Acidiphilium iwatense
GGTGGAGCAGCCCGGTAGCTCGTCAGGCTCATAACCTGAAGGTCGCACGTTCAAATCGTGCCCCCGCAACCAAGTTTATCAAACCAAATCAATGCATTGAAGCCGCCGCAAGGCGGCTTTTTGCGTATCTGAAACATCTTTCCGGAATCATATCGGAATCAATCGGGAGAAAACCCAGGCGTAGGCCAGGGATCAGTCGTATTATTCCCTGAATGGCCGGTGACTGCAGCGTAAGCGCGGCGTTGAGGCTCTGGTGCGGCGTGCTTGACTGTCAATCGGCTATTCGTGGGCTTGGGCCCAGGGCATAGATCATCGATACGGGCATTTGGTTCCGGATGGAGTTTTGATGCGAGTATTTGGGCAGGATCCGGGCGTGAGCGGCGGTAGGCTCCTCTCTAGCTCGACGGTTCGAACCTTTCATCCAGGAAACGAATAACGGCGTCGAATGCTTGGCGCCGGTTCCTCTCCATCAGTACCATGTGAGTTCCCTCGCCGATCTCGATGAGCCGCTTATAATCGGCGCTGGTTAGGCGGACGAACAGGTCTTGTGCCATTTCGAGCGGCACGTCGATATCCCATTCCGCCGCGATCAAAAGTACAGGATTGCGGATGACCGCTGGATCGTAGAGCGGGTTATCGGCGGTCCAATGGTTGCGCACATCCTGTACCGCGCCGGCCGGCGCCCGAATTGTACCAGCCGTCGGTGCCCCTGGATCGGTTGCCAACGTCACCTGCTCCCAGGCCTCGAACCAGCCCTCTGGGATCAGAGCTTGGCGCTTCTGCTCCGGCGCGGCGACGCGCCAGCCGGTCTCGAAGGTCTTGGGGCTGACCACCCGATAGGTGTTCAGAGCGCCACCGGGATCGATGCGCAGCTTTGTACGCGACAGCCAGAGCGGTGCCACCAGGATGAGCTTCGCAATTTTCTCGCCCAACTCAGCTGTGAAGGCGCCGGCAACCGAGCCACCCCAGGACATGCCCAGCAAATTGACACGCGTAATGTCGCGATGCCGCAGGACGAAGTCGATCGCTGCACGAAGATCCCGAACAGCGGTTCGCGCCGATGTCAGGGGGGCACCCTCTTTGGGCGGTAATGACATCTCAGGCGGCCGTGTCGATCCACCATAGCCGCGTGCGTCCACGGCCCACACGTCGTAGCCGGCGTGCGCGAGCGCATCCATGAACGATTCGCCTTCGACCGGCACGTCGAACAGGCTGGCCGACGGAAAGGTCGCGCCATGCATCATTACCAGCGTGCGTTCGGTAGTGAATTCCTTGACGCTGTCTGGCCGCCGGTTGATGAGCTGGAGCTCGACACCGGCGGTATCGCTTGGGATCGTCCGTCGTTCAGAGATGAGGCCGGCGGTCGTTGATGCTGTTTGGAGCATGTTTGCCATCCTTAGATGAAATGCCAGGTGAGGCGGTCGCCTTCACGGGAGAGGCGACCAACGGAGGATTCCGCAAAATGCGTAGTGAAGACGAGCGCGCCGGTTTCCGCGGCATAGTTCATCGCCCACTGGCGAGACTTCTGCGCCGCCTCCGGAAACTCGCAAAAGATAGAATTCCAATCGGGCCGCGCTACCTGCAGCGGATGGTGCAGCACATCGCCCCAGAAAAGCGCCTGCTCACCGCGCGAGATGAAACGGATAGATGCGTGGTCGATACTGTGGCCGGGGCTGGGCAGGAAGGCAAAACCCGCCGCTACTTCGCTCCCATCCACGGTAACCTCATGCGCCAGCCCGGCCTCGATGATGGGCAGCACACTGTCCTCATAGATCGCGTGTAGCGGCGTTTTGGTTGCCGTGCCCAGCCCGGCTTCGGCGCGAATTGCAGCATCCGAGCCGTCTCCCCTGGCAACGGCCGCAACATAGGCGCGTTCGCGCGCCGAGAAGAGATAGCGCGCGTTCGGGAATGCCGAGACCCAGCGGCCGTCTTCATAGCGTGTATTCCAACCGACATGGTCTGCATGCAGGTGGGTCAGAAGAACCAGGTCCACGTCCTCCGGACGCACGTCGACCGCAGTCAGCCGGTCGAGAAACGGTTCATTAAGCCGGTGCAGCACCGGCATGGTGGGGCGATTCTTGTCGTTGCCGGTCGCAGTGTCGATCAGAATCACCTGTGTTGGCGTCCGCACCAGCCAAACATGGATGCTTTGGCGTAGCAGGCGGGTGCGCGGGTCCAACGACCCTGGCCCAAGGCCTCGCACCGCTTCCGCAACCGCCGCAGGATCGCTGTCGGGAAACAATATTTCGGCATCACCCCCATCGAGCGCCAACTCAGGAATTTTGAAGATAGTGGCGTCGCCAACTCGGTACGAAGTGACATTATGTGGCATGCTCTCATTCCGTTCAAAGGCTGATCTTGCTCGGACCGACATGTGAGACCACATGAGTTATTATTCAAATCGATCTGACTCATGGCCTCCATCAACCACTTCGATCTTCGTTCGTTCGACCTTAACCTCCTCGTTGCCTTCGACGCGTTGATGCACGAGCGCAGTGTCACGCGTGCGGCTGCCCGGCTTAAGGTCGGGCAGCCAGCGATGAGCCACAACCTGTCAACCCTCCGCGTTCTCCTGCAGGACGAGTTGTTCGTTCGGGTCGGTAGCGCCATTCAGCCGACAGCGCGCGCCGTTTCCCTGGCCGGTCCGATCCGGGCGGCACTGGCGCAGATGCAGGCTGCACTGCACGCACCCGCTATGTTCGACCCCAGGACTGAGGAGCGTACCATACGTATCGGTTTCTCTGGCGAGCTGGAACTGCTGCTGATCCCCGACCTCACAGAGACAATGCGTCGGGCGGCGCCGGGGCTACGCCTGCTCAGCCAGCGCGCGGGACGCGAGGAGGTTCATCGGCTGCTCGACGAGGGATCGCTGGATATTGCGGTGGGCTGCTTCGAGCCATCCACAGCCCGGCGCTACCGGTCGAAGGTACTGTTCGAGCCGTCCTTGAGCTGCATCTTCAATCCCCAACACTTGCCCCTCAGCCCCCCGATCGAACTAGCAGACTATCTAGCTCTGCCGCACGTGGTGGTGACGCTCACGGACAGTCTGCAGGGCTGCCTGGAGGCCGCATTGGACGAGATCGGTGCCGAGTTGAACGTAGTCTCTGCATCCTCGGAATTCATGAGCGTGCTCGCCACCGCAGCGAACGCGCCCGTTATTGCTACGGTGCCGACCCGCATGGCTCAGCGTTATGGCCCCCGTTTTGGCCTGACGCTCAGCCCCACGCCGCTGAAACTGCCGCTGCCCGCGGCCACGATGATCTGGTCGGCGCAGCTGGACCAGGACCCTGCTTCATCTTGGCTCAGAAAACAGATCGCTGACCTCCTGCTGGAGCAGGCGGTTGAGAAGGCGGTCGCCTGATGTTCGGTCCGAGACGTTCTACCCGACAGACATCAACATAATCTTTGGGAAATGCGCCGTATTTTGGCATACTTTTGTTTCAAATGAAGAGTAGTAGACTGGACTGCGAACGCGGCAGTAATGCCGCGTTTACGCCCTGTCCCGGTCACCGGCGGTGCGCAAGACATTGCTAATCTATTTGGTGCGGGGAGAATTGGTATATGGTCGCCGGGGTCTGCCCGAACTCCGGCAGCACGCACCTGTTTAAGCTCGACGCGGATATGGCCGAGGTGGTGGAGAAAACCTCGCTCGACCGAAGGTGATCCGCCATGTCCGGCTGCCGCTGGCGATCCTGCATTCCCTCCTGCTCAGCACCAGCCCGGTATTATAAAGGGACGATGCCTCTCACCAAGCTGGCCAAGGAGCTGAGGGCCAGACCTGCCGCGCTCTGGGCGCATCTGGCACGGCACTTCCTCATAGAGACGGATCACAGCCGCTACACGCGGCATGGTGACCGCCTCGTCGGTGACTGGGACATTTTCCTCGGCATCGTCAATGTCGAAGCCGAGACTGCTGTTACCGAGGAACGACTTTGCTCGGTCCTGTTCGGCGGCAGCGAAGCCGAGATCCGACGCTATGATTATCATCTGACGGCGACATTCTATATCCATGTTCTCCGCCCTTTATGCTGGATGGGTCTGCTCGAGGAGCACCGGGTCGGCAAAGGCATGGAGCGGCGCGAATTCTTCACCAAGACGCCGCTCTGGCATGCTGCTCTGACCCTGAGCCCGGATGAGGAACCAAAGGCACCGATCCTGCATTAAGGACCGGCACCAGCCATACTCACTGCTGCGGCCCTACGCCCCAGCCAATAGTTTTGCGCCCCGTTTCTCCAGCCCGCGATGCCGCCAATATTCCCCTTGCAATCGAGGAATTCCGCCGCCGACTTCGCTCCTGAAAGGAGCGTGTCATGTCAGGCACCAAGATTCTCTGGGGACAAATCACCATCGTCTTCGCCATCGTACTGGCGACGATGTGGGCCGCCACCGAATGGGTGGCATGGCATCTTGGCTTCCAGGCGGGACTGGGCGCGCCCTGGTTCAACCTGATTGGCCTGCCAGTCTATCTGCCGCCGGCTTTCTTCTGGTGGTGGTACGCTTACGATGCATACGCCCCGTCACTGTTCATCCAGGGCGCCTATATTGCGGCTTCGGGCGGCCTCATCGCCGCTGCCACCGCCATCTTCATGTCGGTCTGGCGCGCCAGGGAGGCCAGGAAGGCAGAAACCTATGGCTCCGCCCGCTGGGCCAGCCGGGAAGAAATAAAGGCCGCGGGCCTGCTGGGGCCAGACGGCGTTATGCTCGGCCGGCATGAGACAACCTATCTCCGCCATGACGGGCCGGAGCATGTGCTGTGCTTCGCCCCAACCCGATCGGGGAAAGGCGTCGGGCTGGTGGTGCCAACGCTGCTGACCTGGGCCGGATCCGCCATCGTCCACGACATCAAGGGTGAGAACTGGCAGCTGACCGCGGGCTTTCGAGGCAAACACGGCAAGATCCTGCTATTCGACCCGACCAATAGCGCCTCGGCCGCTTACAATCCCCTGCTCGAAGTCAGGCGTGGCGAATGGGAGGTGCGCGATGTCCAGAATATCGCCGATATCCTGGTCGACCCGGAAGGCAGCCTGGAGAAGCGCAATCATTGGGAGAAGACTAGCCACGCTTTGCTGGTCGGCGCCATCCTGCACGTCCTCTATGCCGAGGCCGACAAAACCCTGGCAGGCGTTGCCAGCTTCCTCTCCGATCCCAGGCGCCCGATCGAAGCAACCCTGCGGGTCATGATGACCACCCGCCATCTGGGTGAGGCCGGAGTTCACTCGGTGATCGCCAGCGCCGCGCGCGAACTGCTGAACAAGTCAGACAATGAACGATCCGGCGTGCTGTCGACGGCGATGTCGTTCCTGGGGCTTTACCGGGATCCGGTCGTGGCCAAGGTCACGCGCCAATGCGATTGGCGGATCGCCGATCTCGTCTCCGGCACTCGGCCCACCACGCTCTACCTCGTGGTGCCGCCCTCGGATATTAGCCGCACCAAGCCGCTCATCCGCCTGGTGCTCAACCAGATCGGCCGCCGCCTGACGGAGGAGCTGAAGCCCAGGACCAAACAACAGCGCATGCTGCTGATGTTGGATGAGTTCCCCGCCTTGGGGCGCCTGGATTTCTTCGAAAGCGCGCTCGCCTTTATGGCCGGTTACGGGTTGAAGAGTTTCCTGATCGCCCAGTCCCTGAACCAGATCGAAAAAGCCTACGGCCCCAATAACGCCATCCTCGATAACTGCCATGTCCGCGTCAGCTTCGCGACCAATGACGAGCGCACCGCGAAGCGTGTCTCGGACGCTCTCGGCACCGCCACCGAGATGAAGGATCAGAAGAATTATGCCGGACACCGTCTATCACCCTGGCTCGGCCATCTGATGGTCTCGCGCTCGGAGACCGCCCGTCCGCTCCTGACCCCAGGCGAGATCATGCAATTGCCCCCTACCGACGAGATCGTCATGGTCTCCGGCATCCACCCGATCCGCGCAAAGAAGGCCCGCTATTACGAGGACCGGCGTTTCCAGGAGCGTATCCTGTCGCCACCCCGGGACGCACAGCGTGCCCCACGGCCGGATGACTGGTCACAGCTCCCGCCTCTGCCCCCTTCAGGCGATCTCACCAAACCACTGAAGACCGAAGGCGATGACGCCAATGGCGGCATCCGGCGCGAACCGGAGTTGCCGGAACAGCCTGATCACATCGCCCTGATGAAGGAACCGTCCTCAGCCCATCTTGAACGGGATGAATTCGATATGCTGGACGACACGCCCGACGAGGCCACCCGCCAGCGCACGCTTCAACGCCAACGCATGCAAGGCCTTGCGCGGCAAGGCTCCATGGATCCGTCCGACGGGCTTGGGCTGTAGGAGAGACAATGCGCGACCGCCTCAACCTGTCTCTCCCCGTCGAGATGATCTCCCAGATCAGCGAACTCGCCATCCGCAAGCGGCTGACACGGTCCGCCATCGTCGAAGCCGCCATTGCCTCATTCCTCTCGCCCGATGGCGCTGACCGGAAGGAGGCCGCCTTCGCGCGTCGCCTCGACCGGCTAACCCGGCAGGTGCAACGCCTCGAACGCAATAGCGGCATTTCCATCGAAGCTTTGGCGCTGTTCGTCCGGTTCTGGCTGACCGTCACACCACCTTTGCCTTCAGAAGCCCAGACCAGCGCCCAGGCCAAAGGACGGGAACGCTATGAGGGGTTCATCGAGGCGCTGGGCCGCCGGCTGAATCACGGCCGCACTTTGCTCGACGAAATTCCACGAGATTTCCTCCGCACCAGCGAGACAGAAACTCAGTCAGCCCACTCGAACCCTGAGGGCGCAACCGGCGAAGAAGACTGATCTACGCTGCCGCAAATCTTTTTGCTCCATGCTGCGCTCTTCTTGTCCCGAGACAAAAACCTTGTTGAAGCGCCCTGATTTTTGTCCCTTCTAATCATCCCCGCCGCCGATCGCGCCCTGCGATCGGCCTCTGCTGGGGATGCATGCAATGGTGCTCAATCTGCAATTCGAATCATTCACGCGAAGCGCACGCATGCTGCGCACAGCACTCGGTCCCGCGATCGCTGACTTCCTCGAAGACCCGTCGATCGTCGAAGTGATGTTGAACCCTGACGGACGGCTCTGGATCGACCGGTTGACCGGTGGGCTGGAAGATACCGGCCACTCGCTTGGCGCCGCCGATGGCGAACGCATCGTGCGCCTCGTCGCCCACCATGTCGGCGCCGAAGTCCATCCCGGCAGCCCGCGCGTCTCCGCCGAATTGCCCGGGACGGGAGAACGTTTTGAGGGCCTATTGCCACCGGTAGTCGCGGCACCCGCCTTCGCCATCCGCAAGCCCGCCACCGCCGTGTTCACCCTGATCGACTATGTCGAGCACGGGATCATGACCGCCCAACAGGCAGCGATCCTCCGCATCGCGGTGCGGGAGCGGCACAACATCCTCGTCGCGGGCGGCACTTCGACCGGCAAGACGACGCTCACCAACGCCCTGCTCCTGGAAGTGGCGCAAAGCACCGACCGGGTAGTGCTGATCGAGGATACGCGCGAGCTGCAATGCAAGGCGCCGAATCTGGTGGCGCTACGCACCAAGGATGGCGTCGCCTCGCTCTCCGATCTGGTCCGTTCCGCTCTACGCCTGCGGCCCGACCGCATCCCCATCGGCGAGGTCCGCGGGCCGGAAGCGCTCGATCTGCTCAAGGCCTGGGGCACCGGTCATCCGGGGGGTATCGGCACCATTCATTCCGGCACGGCGCTTGGCGCGCTGCGCCGCCTGGAACAGCTCATCCAGGAAGCCGTCATCACCGTACCCCGGGCGCTGATCGCCGAGACAGTCAATCTCATCGCCGTGCTGCAGGGCCGGGGCAGCGAACGCCGCCTCGCCGAACTCGCTTTCGTCACCGGCCTTGATCCCGCCACGGGCGATTACCGCATCCGCGCCGCTGGAGGTGATGGCGCCAGCTTTGGTTCATCCGTTGGAGATGCCACATCATGATCCGCAACCGCTTCCTTGTCCGCCGCGTGTCGTCAGCAGCCTGGTCCATGCGTCGCCATGCGACGAATCTCGCGCCAGCCATCGCCTTATTCGTGCTGCTGGCCCCGCCGGCTTATGCCTCAGGTTCAGACATGCCCTGGGAAACCCCGCTGAACGCGATCCTGGAATCCGTGCAGGGGCCGGTGGCCAAGATCATCTCGGTGATCATCATCACCGTGACCGGCTTGTCGCTCGCTTTCGGCGATACCTCCGGCGGATTCCGCCGGCTGATACAGATCGTCTTTGGGCTCAGCATCGCCTTCGCGGCCAGCTCCTTCTTCCTGTCCTTCTTTTCCTTCTCCGGCGGGGCGCTGATCTAATGGCCGGGATTACCGACCCGAATGAGCCCGGCTTCTTCGCGCCGGTGCATCGCGCCCTCACCGACCCGATCCTAATGGCGGGTGCGCCGCGCACGGTGGCCATCGCCAACGGCACGCTCGCCGCCGCCATCGCTTTGGGGCTGCGGCTCTGGCTCCCCGGCGCGCTGCTCTGGATGGCAGGCCATACCGCCGCCGTCTGGGCGGCCAAACGTGATCCGCAATTCGTGGACGTGGTGCGTCGGCATCTGCGCTACCCGGCTCATCTCGGCGTGTGAGGGCGGGCTCCTATGTTCAACCTCACCGAATACCGCAACCGTCCCGCCGGTCTCGCAGATTTTCTGCCTTGGGCTGCGCTGGTGGCGTCAGGCGTGGTGCTGAACAAAGATGGCTCTTTCCAGCGCACGGCGCGCTTTCGAGGACCAGACCTTGACAGCGCCACGCCCGCCGAGCTGGTCGGTGTCACGGCAAGGCTCAATAACGCACTCCGGCGTCTCGGCTCCGGCTGGGCGATTTTCGTCGAGGCACAGAGGATCGCCGCCCAGAGCTATCCTCACAGCACCTTTCCCGACCCAGCCTCGGCACTGGTCGATCTGGAACGCCAGGATGCCTTCGAGGAAGCCGGGGCGCATTTCGAGAGCCGGTATTTCCTGACGTTTGTGTGGCTCCCACCCGTCGAAGACGCCTCCCGTATCGAAAGCTGGCTCTATGAAGGCCGCCCCCAGACCGGTGTCGATCCCTGGGAGTTGTTGCGCGGCTTTATCGACCGTACCAACCGGGTACTGCATCTGGTTGAAGGCTTTATGCCCGAGGCCTTCTGGCTCGATGATAACGAGACGCTGACCTACCTGCATTCCACCATCTCGACCCGGACGCAGCGTGTTCGCGTGCCCGAGACGCCGATGCATCTCGACGTACTGCTGGCAGACGAACCGCTGGCGGGCGGGCTGGAGCCGCGTCTGGGCAGTCATCATCTGCGCACGCTGACCGTCGTCGGCTTCCCGACCGTTACCTTTCCCGGCATCCTCGATGAGTTGAACCGGCTCGCCTTCCCCTATCGCTGGTCCACCCGCGCCATCCTGCTCGACAAAACCGAAGCAGTCCGCCTCCTCACCAAAATCCGGCGGCAATGGTTCGCCAAACGCAAATCCATCACCGCCATCGTCAAGGAGGTGATGACCAATGAGCAATCGGTGCTGGTCGACTCCGATGCGGCCAACAAGGCTATGGACGCCGACATGGCGCTGCAGGAATTGGGCGCCGATGATGTCGGCCAGGCCTATGTCACCGCCACGATCACTGTCTGGGACCAGGATGCCGGGCTCGCCGCTGAGAAACTGCGCTTGGTCGAGAAGGTGATTCAGGGCCGGGACTTCACCTGCATGGCAGAAGGGGTGAATGCCATTGAAGCTTGGCTTGGCTCGCTGTCTGGCCATGCCTACGCCAATATTCGACAACCACCAGTCTCCACGCTGAACCTCGCCCATATGATCCCACTCTCGGCGGTCTGGGCCGGACCCGAACGCGACGAGCATTTCAAGGCACCGCCGCTCTTCTTCGGCAAGACCGAAGGCAGCACGCCGTTCCGGTTCTCGCTGCATGTCGGAGATGTCGGTCACACGCTAATCGCCGGACCGACGGGGGCCGGCAAATCCGTACTGCTGGCCCTAATGGCGATGCAGTTCCGGCGCTATCCGAACAGCCAGATCTTTGCCTTCGATTTCGGCGGGTCGATCCGCACCGCCGTACTCGCCATGGGCGGAGACTGGCACGATCTTGGGGGAAGCCTGTCCACGGGAGTTGGGGCGGAGACCACGGTCTCGTTGCAGCCTCTAGCCGGGATCGATGATCCGGCCGAGCGCGCCTGGGCGGCGGAATGGATCGCGGCCATCCTCGCCAAAGAGGGCGTCGCCATCGACCCGGCCGTGAAGGAACATGTCTGGTCAGCCCTGACCTCGCTGGCCAGCTCGCCGGTCAATGAGCGCACCATCACCGGCCTCGCGGTGTTGCTGCAATCCACCACGCTGAAGCAGGCGCTCCAGCCCTATTGCGTCGGCGGCGCCTCCGGGCGGTTACTCGATGCCGAGACTGAACATCTTGGCGGCGCCCCGGTCCAAGCCTTCGAGACCGAAGGGCTGATTGGCGCCGGCGCGGCGCCCGCCGTGCTGACCTATCTCTTCCACCGTATCGAGCAACGGCTGGACGGACGGCCGACGCTGCTGATCATCGATGAAGGCTGGCTGGTCCTCGACGATCCGGCCTTCGCCCAGCAGCTCCGCGAGTGGCTCAAAACCCTGCGCAAAAAGAATGCCTCGGTCATCTTCGCCACCCAATCCCTCTCCGACATCGATAACAGCCCAATCGCGCCCGCCATCGTGGAAAGCTGTCCGACGCGCGTCTTTCTGCCGAATGAGCGCGCCATCGAGCCGCAGATCACTGCCATCTATCGCCGCTTCGGGCTCAATGACCGGCAGATCGAGATCATCGCGCGTGCCACGCCGAAGCGCGATTATTACTGCCAGTCGCGACGCGGCAACCGGCTGTTCGAATTGGGCCTCGGCCCGGTGGCGCTTGCCTTCTGCGCCGCCTCCTCCAAGGCCGATCATGCCGCTATTGAGCGCATCCTGGCCGAACATGGCCGCGCATCATTCACCGAATCCTGGTTGAGGCAGCACGGTTTCGACTGGGCGGCCGATCTCATTCCTGACCTACCCAACCTGGAGGCTTCGCCATGACGAGCCTGCGTCTGGTGCGTCGCGAGCACCGCGTCGCTGCTGTTGCCCTTGCCATTGTTACCGCTTTTCCGTTGGGCGTCGCTTTTCTCGCCCTGACGGCGCCACGTGCATTGGCGCAATGGATCGTCTTCGACCCCACCAATTATGCGCAGAACGTACTGACCGCGGCGCGCGAGTTGCAGCAGGTCGACAATGAGATCCAGGGCCTCACCAACCAGGCGCAGATGCTGGTCAATCAGGCGAAGAACCTGACCAGCCTGCCGCTCTCCACCCTGACCCAGCTCGAATCCTCAGTGCAGCAAACCGAAGGCCTGATCTCCCAGGCACAGAACATCGCCTTCAATGTCCAACAGATTGAGCAGGCCTTCACCAGCACCTATGGTTCGGTCTCCAGCACGGCATCCGACGCCACGCTGATCGCCGGGGCACAGACGCGCTGGCAAAATTCGGTCGGCGCCTTCGAAGACTCCCTGAAAGTCCAGGCTGGTGTTGTCGGGAATATCTCCTCCGATGCCAGTGCCATGCAGTCACTGGTCTCCGCCAGCCAGAATGCCACTGGCGCCCTGCAGGCCGCCCAGGCAGGCAACCAGCTATTGGCCCTGCAATCCCAGCAACTCGCCGACCTTGTCGGGGTGACGTCGGCGAAGGCACGAGCGGATGCGTTGGCACAAGCGAACACCGCCACAACCGAAGCAGAGAGCAAAGCGCTCTACAAGAATTTCGCGACGCTGAACGCCTACACGCCCGGCAACGTCACGATGTTCAACGGGCGATAGGAGACGCCCGCATGAACAATGTCGGCGTCATCGACACCTTCCTGAATATTTTCACCAGCTATATCGATTCCGGCTTTGGGCTGGTGAAGGGCGACGTTCTCTCACTCTCCTCCACCCTGATCATCATCGATATCACGCTGGCCGGGCTATTCTGGGCCTGGGGTGCGGATGAGGACATAATCCAGCGTCTGGTGAAGAAGACCCTCTATATCGGCTTCTTTGCTTATCTCATCGGCAATTTCGATGACCTGACGAAGGTGGTTTTCGACAGCTTCGCCGGGCTGGGTCTCGCAGCAGGCGGCTCCTCCATCTCCCAGACTCAGTTCCTCGAACCGGGTCGCCTCGCCGAAGTCGGTATCACTGCCGGGCAGCCGCTGCTGAACGCAGCCGAGCAGCTGGTGGGACCGGTCGCGATTTTCACCAATGCGGTGCAGATCGCCGTGCTGATGGTTTCCTGGCTGCTGGTGTTGATCGCCTTCTTCATCCTGGCGGTGCAGCTCTTCGTGACGCTGATCGAATTCAAGCTGACGACATTGGCCGGCTTCGTGTTGGTGCCGTTCGCACTCTTCGGCAAAACCGCCTTCCTGGCCGAGAAGGTGCTCGGCAATATCGTCGCCACCGGGATCAAGGTGATGGTGCTTGCCGTCATTGTCGGTATCGGTACCGGGCTCTTTGCCCAGTTCACCACCAGCTACGGTTCGGCCGAGCCCAACATCAGCCAGGCCCTTGCCACGGTGCTGGCGGCTTTGTCGCTGCTCGGCCTCGGGATCTATGGGCCGGGCATTGCCACCGGCCTGGTCTCCGGCGCGCCGCAGCTTGGTGCGGGAGCCGCTGTGGGCACCGGTCTTGCGGTCGCGGGCACCGCCATGGCCGGCGCAGGCGCGGTTGGCTTGGCCGGAAGGGGCGCCATGGCGGCTATGTCCGGCTCTGCAGCTGCCGCGCGCAGTGGTGCCGCCGCAGCAGGTGCCGTTGCCGGCGCCTATGGCCGCGGTGCGGCCGGACAACCTGGTGCCGCCGGCGTCATGGGCGGGCTGGGCGGTATCGGTCGTTCCGCCGGGAATTCGGCCACAGCTGGTGTAAGGCGTGCCGCCAGTCAGGCAACCGGGGCCATGAGACAAGGTTTTGCCGCCGGGAAAGCCTCCAGCTCAGCCCCGGTCGAGAGCGCTTCCGCCAACAGCGTAGCAGGCAAGGAGACCGCTCCTGACGCCGGTTCGGCAGCCGCTCCGCGCTGGGCTGAACGCATGAAGCATGGCCAGGCGTTGAAACGCGGAGCGCAGACCGCGGCTCAGGCGGTCAAATCCGGTGACCGCTTTGGCGGTGGCCACTCCGTCAATCTCAGGGAAGGAGAATAGGCATGGCGCTGTTTCGTCGCGCCTCGGTTCGTTATGGCCGCACACCTGAACCCGAGACGCCTTATCAGCGCGCCGCGCAGGCCTGGGATGAACGCATCGGGTCTGCCCGCGTGCAGGCGAAGAACTGGCGGTTGATGGCTTTCGGGTCTTTGGCCCTGTCCATCGGGCTGGCGGGTGGGCTGCTCTGGCAGGCCGCACGCGGCAGCGTCGTGCCCTGGGTGGTGCAGGTCGATAAGCTCGGTCAGGCCCAGGCCGTAGCGCCTGCCACCGCCGACTACCGGCCCAGCGATCCGCAGATCGCCTGGTATCTGGCGAATTTCATCCAGGATGTCCGCTCACTCCCCGATGATCCCATCGTCCTGCGGCAGCATTGGCTCCAGGCCTATGACTTTACCACCACCTCCGGTGCCCAGGCACTGAATGAGTATGCGCGCGTCGACGATCCTTTCGCGGCGCTCGGACACGAGCAGGTCTCTGTCGACATCTCCAGCGTTATCCGGGCCTCGCCGGACAGTTTCCAGATCGACTGGGTTGAGCATCACTACAAGGACGGCGCGCTGTCTTCAGTCCAGAACTGGAGCGCCATCCTCACCGTGACGCTGCAACCGCCCCACAGCGCCGAAGCGCTGCGGGAAAACCCGCTTGGCATCTACGTCACCGCCATCAACTGGTCGAAGGAGCTGGCACAATGAGCCCATCAATTGGCCCGATCCAGGGCCAGTCCATACCCAATCCTGTGCCCAGCCATCCCGGAACACCTATCGCGGCACGCAGCCGGAGCAGCTGGAGCCGCCAGAAAGGCGCAGATACACGCCGCCGCAGATACGGCTTTACGGCGCTGTTGCTGATGGCCACCGCGCTCAGCGGTTGCGCGCAAAAATTCATCCCGCCCAAGATCAACTACGACAACGCGGTGAAGGCCACCTTGCTGCCTCCTCCGCCAAAGCCGGTCCGGATCGTTCAGGTGCCGGAGCCCTTACCGCTGCCTGGGCAGTTGAAGAAGCTACCCGACGGCGGGGCAGGCGGAGCGACGTCCGCGCAATCGTCCAACCCGCTGGTGCGGATCGAACGAGCCGATGCGGCAGCCCGGGTGCAGCCGGTACGGGATGGTTTCATCAACGCCGTGCAAGTTTACCCCTATGCGGCGGGCGCACTCTACCAAGTCTACACCTCGCCCGGCGAAATCACCGATATCGAACTCCAGCCCGGTGAGAAGCTTGCTGGCTCCGGGCCGATCGCCGCCGGCGATACCGTGCGCTGGATCATCGGCAATACCGACAGCGGCACGGGCCCCAGCGAGCGCGTGCATATCCTGGTCAAGCCGATCATGCCGGACCTGCAGACCAATCTGGTAATCAACACCGACAAGCGAACCTATCTGCTTGAGCTGCATTCTACGCCGAAGACCTACATGGCCTCGGTTTCCTGGCAATATCCCGAAGATCAGATTTTTGCCTTGAAACAGCAGAACGCGGAGGCCGACGCGGCCGCCCCGATCGCGGCGGGAATCAATATCTCGGCGTTGAATTTCCGCTACGCGATCGAGGGCGACAATCCGCCCTGGCGGCCGTTACGCGCCTTCGATGACGGCAAAAAAGTCTATATCGAATTCCCGTCCGGGATCGCGCAAGGCAGCATGCCACCGCTCTTCGTGGTGGGGCCGACCGGCGGCTCGGAACTGGTGAACTACCGGGTGCAGGGCAATTATTACATCGTGGACCAGCTCTTCGCGGCGGCGGAATTGCGCCTGGGCGGCAAAGGAGGGCAGCAAGTAGTGCGGATTGTCCGCACCGACGGGGTGCCCCGTTCATGACCGCAACCGAGGGCGAGGAAGGGGCAGGCACCGTCCTGCCACCCAGCACCCAGCCCACGGCCGCCGAGGGCTTCCGGCTCCGGGGCGACATACCGCGCGTCACGCGCCTGTCCCGCAAGGTGCTGATTGGTCTCGGCGGCATGGGCGCGCTCGCAGTGGCCGGCGCACTTGGCTATGGGCTGCAATCGCATAAGCCATCCGGCACGGCCAGCAACCTCTACGATACGCAGACACATGCCGAGGCCGATGGCCTCTCCAGCCTGCCGAAGAGTTATGCCGGGCTGGCAGCGAACCATGCACCCAAGCTCGGGCCACCTTTACCGGGGGATCTCGGGCCGGCCATCGTCAATGCCCATGCCCATGCCACAACGGGTACTGCCCTGATGACAAGCGGCACGAATTCCGACGCGCGGCGGCTGGCCCAGCAACAGCAGGCGGCGCTCGCCAGCAAGCTCTTCGTGCAGGAGGATCGGCAGCCAAAGAATCAGGGCTCCAAAGCTGCCGATGGAAAAACCGCAGTGCAGGCAGCGGACATGTCATTGTCTAGGACGGCCAGTGCGACAAACAGCAAGACGGCCTTCATGAGCGAGCCTGTGAACCGGCGCACGGTCAGCCCGGACCGGCTACAAAAACCCGCCTCGCCCTATGTCGTGCAGGCGGGCACTGTAATCCCGGCGGCGCTGATCACCGGCATCCGCTCCGACCTGCCCGGGCAAATCATCGCCCAGGTCACCCAAGACGTCTATGACAGTCCAACCGGGCGCTATCTGCTCATTCCTCAGGGCGCGAAACTGATCGGGCAATACGATAGCTCGGTCACCTTCGGGCAGAGCCGGGTACTGCTCGTCTGGACGCGGCTGATCATGCCGGATGGAGAATCCATCGTGCTGGATCGCCTGCCGGGCGCTGACACGCAGGGCTATGCCGGCCTCTATGACCGGGTGAATAATCACTGGGGGATGCTGTTCGACGGAGCGATCTTGTCCACCATCCTCAGCGTCGGCGCCGAGGCAGGTACCAGCAATAGCGGAAACAATCTCGCCCAGGCCCTGCGCATGGGCGCCTCCAACAGCATCAGCCAGACCGGGCAGCAAATCGTCCAGCGCGAACTCGACGTGCAGCCCACGCTCACCATCAGGCCGGGATTTCCGGTTGACGTGATGGTCACGCGTGATCTCGTGCTGGCCCCTTATGAAATGAAAAATACACCATGACGAAACTTAAGCTTGGTCCATTGGAAGACGATAAGCCCATCAAGTTGACGATCGAGCTACCCGCCGCTGTGCATCGCGATCTGGTCGCTTATGCTGAACTGCTAAGCCGAAATACCGGGCAGCCAGTTTCAAATCCGGGAAAACTGATCGTGCCGATGATCCAGCGGTTCATGGCGACGGATCGAGCGTTCATAAAGGCGCGTCGAGGGGCAGCGGCTCACCTTATCTCTGCCGTGGCCGAGAGGTCTGGGTAGCGTTCGCGCAAAATGTCGAGAAACGGCCGGAGTGTTGGGTTATTATTGGTCTCGCGCCAGTAAGCAGCAAAATTAAACCGCGCGGGGCCGTCTTGATCGTGAATCTCTCGATAAACCACGCCATCATACCGTGCTCCTATCGCACCTTCGAGTATCAAGCAGATACCAAATCCTGCACTAACTAAACTCATCAGTCGATCAATGCCGACGTCCTGGTTCAGGAGCCGCTGCACACCGATGGGATCAAGTTTGATGGCGAGTAGTCTCTGCATCTCCTGTCCCGCGCCGCGTTGCTGCACCAGGATGGACTCGCCTGCTAGGTCGGTCCATTGAAGCATAGATTTTTCCGCTAACCGATGCCTCTCGGGTAACGCGGCAATCACTCGCTCGCTCCACAATGGCAGTTTGTGATCATCCCAACCCGGATAATAAGTGGTCATGATCGCCACATCCACGGTGCTCGATATCATATTGCAGAGCAATCGATCATGAGTGCCGTCGACGGTGTGGACGTCAACATTCGGAAATCGGCGATGATATTCCACCAGAGTTGCTTTTAGATTACCCGTCGCAAGCGAGACATAGATCCCAATTGTAAGCCGACCCGCCTGACCGTTCGACATCGCCTTGAACCGAGTAAAGGCGGCGGCGGTTTCCTCGATAACACGTTGAGCAATGTCCAGAAATTCACGGCCTATGAGCGTGGGATGAGTGCCGCCATTCGTGCGCTCAAACAGTTCTGCCCCGATACGAAGTTCGAGGTCTCGGATGCGGCGACTCAGAGTAGACTGCCGGATGTTGAGCACTTGTGCCGCACGTCGTAGGCTGCGATGCTGAGAAGCGATAATCGCCCATTTCAGATCGCGGAGTTCGACATCCATCAGATGGCGCTTGCTTCAGGCAGAACGATCAGGTCCGGGAATCTCAATTTGCCCAAGGGGGCGACCCGACGTTGAGGGATGTATACAGCACCAGAATGGCCGACCTCGTTGTCTATCTCGTTGATACAGGCAATCAATCCGTCGGTGCTTTAAGATCGATCGAAGGACCGCGAGCCTTATCAATCTTCAGAACGCCTCAAGGCTACGTGCCTAGATTGGCGGGTTGAAGACCTCTCTTCTACAGGTCTACGCACGATCTATTCGCGATACCTCCTGTGACGTTTCAAGGTGCCCAAAATGTCGGGCTAAACCTAGACCCATCACGAGTGCTCCTATTCCCACGGAAGTAGCATCAATCGGGTTTTGAATTTCGAATTCTGCAAACCGACACAGCAACATGTATGCGAAGAAGAGATTCGCCGATCCCCAGATCAGATTGATTACCGGAGAGGAGAGGCCGACACCAATCGGTTTCGCGAATATAGTTGGAAAAGGTCTCCCGGTTACACCGGAGACGAGATGTGGCACCGCGTTGATCAAACAAGATCCCCCGAAAAATAAGGAAACAATTGATAAGTCGTTCATTCGATGACGCTCCTTTTGCTCGGTCGCAGGTTCCCCGGAGAGCCCTTGACCCCCGGTTCAGATTGGTTCAGCTACTTGAGGATGCCCTCAAACAAGGCCATAGTTAAGGATGTCCTCAAATATGTCAAGTCGTTCAAAAACAGGACGCGCAGTGATTCCTCAGCGCAGTTCTGGGCGTCGCCGGGTCGAAAGCATATTAGAGGCCGCCGAGCTTGTGTTTTCAGAGAAGGGTTATGACGGCGCCACTTTAACTGAAGTTGCTTCGAGGGCAGGCGCTAATATAGCTTCTCTTTATCGTTTTTTCCCAAATAAGGCGGCGCTCGCAGAGTCTGTTATCCAACGAGGTATGAAAATTTTTGGTAATGAGTTTGACGTACTTGAAAGAGAGGCGCCTGGGATCACAACAGAGAGTCTTGTCAGACGTATTCTTTACATGATGAACACTCAGCATCACGAAGCGCGCGCCTTTTGCACGTTGATGGCGGATGATGCGCAGTCGGACATGAGTGTCACCAGAGCTGGCCTGTGGGCCGTAGAGCGAATTGTGTCGGTCTTGAGATTGCATTGGCCAAGAGGAGACGCGGGTCAGTCTCTTCAAGATGTAGCAATACTGTTATTGAACGGTATGAAGTTGATGACTGCTATGACAGTCGATGAAACGGCCCCTTCGAGTCCGGGCGCTGTGCAAGAGTTGGAGATAATGTTTCGAGTATACATTACGCAGAAGCTTGGCGAACCAAACCCTCCGGCGGGTGGCACTACCTGAAGGGTTGGCTTTTGTTTTGACATTTTTGAGAAATTTTGAGTTGTCGTGTAAGAAGTTTTGGGTCGAGGTGGAATTTGACTGACGGGGCTTTTCAGTGTCTAGGAGCTTGGCTTTTATAAGGATGCAAGCTGAGGCATCCAAAATTATGCCTATCATTCTTAGTAGGCGTGAGGCACGAATCAACGTTGATAGAGTGGAAGGAAGGCTTGGATGCGGCGCTATGATATTGCCGTCGTTGGTCAAGGTTTGATTGGTAGCGCTGCCCTCGACGCCTTATTACGTTATGGCGCAGACGCGATCGGGTTCGACCCGCTCGGGCCTGGTGCTGAGACAGGCTCTTCGCACGGCTCAAGTCGCGTCTTTCGTCGCTTTAACTTTGAGAACAAGAACTATACGGAACTTAGCGACGAAGCTTTTTCCGGTTGGGAGCGGTTGGCGAATGAGTCCAGGCAACAGCTGCTTATTCCAAGCCCTGTGCTGGAAGCCGGACCGCAGGGGTCGGACGTGATCCGGGCTTCACGAGAGGCTGTGGGTGCGTTTGGGCTTAAACCTCCACCGCTGCTGAATGGCCGAGAAGTTAACGCTATGTTTCCTGCATTCCAGTTGCCGCACGGTTGGGATGCGGTAGTCCAGGACGGTGGCGCTATTCTACTCGCGCAGTTGGCTCTCACAGCGCTTCGATCCAGAGCTAAGGCGGTTGGTCGCGTTGTAGGCTGTGCAATCACTCGCCTTGAGGACGGTGGTGACCATGTCCTTATCCAAACGCCGACCGAGACGATCCGCGCCAACCGCGCAATCCTCGCTTTGGGACCCTGGACAGCCAAGTTTCTTCCCGAGCTGTCTCAGATTCTCGAAGTGACCAGACAGACCGTGGGTTGGTTCAAGCCGGCATGGTCTGACACGACGAAGTTGAACGTATTCCCTATCTTTCTTCTGGCAATCAGCGAGGATAATCTCATCTATGGCTTTCCAGATTTTGAGGGGCGCGGCGTCAAAGCGGCACCTCATAACCTCGGCCCGGTCACCGATTCGGATGCCTGGGCGCTGCCCCCGAACAACGATGAGTTGCGTCCGGTTTCCAAGGCGCTGGCCGATTTCGTGCCGGGCGCGGCGGGTCCAATCACGGAGCGTGACATCTGCCTCTATACGAATACTAAGCCAGCTGATCGGCGACCCGATAAGGGAAATGAATTCATCATCGATCGGTGGCCAAATTCAAATCTGATTGTGGCCTCATCCTGCTCGGGTCACGGAGCCAAATTTGCCCCCGCAATCGGCGAGCGTCTCGCCAGACTCGCTCTGGACCCCACCTATCGCACGGAGCCTTTCTTTCGCTTGTCACGGTATTCGGCCTTTCCCGTTGATCGTGACTTGGGGGGCTAATCCAAGGCTAGGTTCTGTGGACTCCAGAGATTCAGGTGCGGTTTGAAACGTGATCCACGACTCCCTCCGCTTGCCCCGGCACTCCCCCGTCAGAAGGCGGACTGGCCGCAGCTTCGTGACTTTGCATTGAGTTTCTCAGCCTTGCTACCTAGTTCCATTGGTCAGCCGGCTTTGCTCATTTTCTCGGCGACCGCCCTAGCAAGAACCATTTGGTGGCGCAGTCGCCCCATCAGCCGCAAGGCGCGTGCCTGCCCCGGTAGGATCTCGTCTCGGTCCTGCTCCATCCCCTTGATCGCGGCCTCCGCCACTTTTTCCGGGCTCATCCGCCCCGGGGTGTTCATGTCTTCCTGGCCCTTGTTGAAGTCGGTATCGGTTGCTGGCGGCGCCAGTTCGATCACCTTGACGCTGCTGTGCGTCAGCTGTGCCCGAAGGGTCATAGTGTAGCTGTGCATCGCCGCCTTGGTAGCGGAATAGAGCGGCTTGGGCGCCAACGGGACGAAGGCAAGGCCCGAGGTGACATTGACGATCGCCGCCGTCTTCTGACGCTTGAGCGTCGGTAGGAACTGGTGGTTCATCTGGATTGGTCCGATCAGGTTCGTGCGGACCTCGCGCTCGAGATCCGAGACCGGCACGGTAGTATCGTTGAGGTTCCTCTTCAGTCCGATGCCGGCGTTGTTTATCAGGATGTTGAGATTGGGAAAGGCGTGTGTCGCTTCATCATGAAGGCGCACTATGGCGGCAGGGTCAGCCTGATCGCAAATGAAGCAGTGAACGCCGGGCAAGTCCGACTGGGCTGCGTCGAGCCGCTCCTGCGAACGCCCGGTAATCAGGACGATGTTGCCACGCGCCAGTAATTGCGCAGCCAGTGCCTTCCCGATACCGCTGGTGCCGCCGGTCACGAGGACCGTGTTCCGGGTCATCTCCATGTTGTCTCTCCGGATTTGTGGTCAATCGCGCCCCGCGCGCCAGTCGCCCCTCGTCGGGTTCGATTCAGCCGGAGAGCCGCGTTGCCACAATCTGCTGCCGGAAGCCCTGCATCGGAATATCGGAACCTGCCGATTTCTTGCCTGATCCTGTAATCTGGCGTGAGAAGTCACAAGGCCCGCCGGGGGACGCCTTTTCGCCAGCAGCGGTCTTCACGCCACGTCAGGCGAGCGCCTGGCTTGCGAGCACGTTCTGTACATTTCGCTTCGGCGACGCGCCGAACATGCGGGTATATTCGCGGCTGAACTGGGAGGCGCTCTCGTAGCCCACGTCGAAGGCTACGGTCTCGACCTTCAGTGCGTTTGCAGTCATCATCCGTCGAGCCTCCAGCAGCCGCATGCGTTTCAGATACTGGAGCGGTGAATAGGAGGTCAGCGCCCTAAACTGGCGATGGAAAGCCGATGCGCTCATCTGCGCGATCTCCGCCAGTTCCCCCACCCGCATCGGCTGGCGGTAGTTCTGGCGCAAGGCATGCAGCGCCGCAATCACACCCTGCGACGGATTGGCCAGGGCCAGCCGAACGACTTCTCCGCCCTGCGGCCCGGCCAGTAGCCAATAACAAATTTCCTGAACGATCAGCGGATAGAGCGTCGGAATGGCCTCGGGCGTGTCTAGAAGACGCATAAGGCGCAGCGCGCACTCCGTCACCGGCCCCTCGACATCGGCGATTAGGACGCCACTCCCGCAATTGCCGTCGGGGGGGGGTGGGGCAGGCATACGCTCTAGCACGCTCCGAAGAAGTGCTAGATCTAGTTCCATGGCCAGGACAAGGCAGGGTGCATCCGGGCTGGCCGTGAACACCCGGCCGACCGATGGTGTTTCGACGCCGACAAGAAGCGCTTGTCCGGCACGGTATTCCAGTTGCGTATCGCCGAAGCTCGCTCGTTTGGCGCCCTGCGCAACTATGCATAGCGAGGGTCGCGAAATCATGTGCAGGGGCGGTTTGGGATGATCGGAGCGAAGGATCCCGACCCCTTCGATCTCCGTCAGATAGGGGCCGACGCCTATCTGCCGCTCAGTATACTGCTTGAGCGCCCGAGCAAGGGACTCGATCATTCTATTTACTCCATCGCCGTCGATGCAACGCGCGGGATAGGCCCGGCGCATCACCACGGCGCCAGGCATTTGGATGCGGCCAACCTGATCAAAACCATCCCGGCCATCTAGTATTACAGTTGTATTTTGATCTCAGTGAGCGTGCCGATCAATGACTTGATGCCGGGTGATGAACGTTTGACCCTTGTGCAAGACATGGGTGTTCACTGACGTTGTCTAGATTCAAACCGCTTTTTAGCTTCTTCTGTAACAGGCATATATAAAGATACAGCCGTTCCCTCGGGGTCTCGAAATTGGAAAGTCTTATTGCCCCAGGGCATAGTTTTCAGTTCATGTACCAGGACTACCTTATCTTTCAGACGCCGATATTCAGAATCGATATTCTCTACTTGAAATTCGATATAGGCGCTGCGATTGGAACCCGGTTCGGCGCTTCCTTCTTTCCAAAGTGCGACGGTTTCAACCGCGCCGATGGCAAGTGTCGCTCCTGGCATTATGATCTCTGCGAATACGGGGGCAAGCCATTCAGCTGACAATCCGGTCACCATCTCATAGAATGAGACCATGTTTTTGATATCACTGGCGATAAGGCGTGTCGATGCAAACTTCATTTGAATCCTTCCAACTGACCGCTTAGCGGGGGCGGCGTGATCTTGTCGCATACCCCTGCTGACAGCATTATGGCAGCAGGAGTCCATGCATGCGCCCCACAAACCGGTTATTCCAAATTATCCAAATTCTGCGCCGTTCTTCCCGCCCGGTGACTGCTGCTGACTTGGCAGATGAACTCGAGGTGTCGAAGCGCACGATATATCGGGATATCGCTGAACTGATGAGCCAAAGAGTTCCGATCGAAGGCGAGGCAGGCTTTGGTTACGTTTTATCAGAAGGCTATGATCTGCCCCCGTTGATGCTGACCGCCGACGAGATTGAGGCGGTGTTTCTTGGGGCACGATGGGTGACTGGCCTCGCCGACAAAGCCCTTTCCAACGCTGCCCATGATGTCATAGCCAAAATATCAGCCGCTATCCCAGAGCATTTACGTTGCTTCATCTCCGAGCCGAGCGTGGGATCTAAGCCACCTATTGGAGAAGAGATCGAACTCCTCGACACTTCGCTCATCCGATCCGCAATAAGAACCGGACATAAGCTTCAATTTCGGTATCGAAGGGAAGATGGCCAGCATTCGAAACGAACAGTGTGGCCTGTGCTTCTGGGCTATTCTGATGCCAATTGTATCCTCATCGCTTGGTGCGAATTGCGGGGAGATTTTCGCCATTTTTGTTTAAGTCGTATGAAGGAAACCGTCATGCTGCCCGAACCCATCGGGTTGAGGAAAAGCAAATTGCGGAAAAATTATCTGTCATGGCGTGAGAAAAACCTCGGGTGACACTTAGAGTCCCTTTCAAAACCTCTTGCCCGGCTCGGATAGGGTGATTCATGGGGAGGGATGGCCTCACCTCATCTCCCCGACTTGCTATGGTCGATCATTGAACCGTTACTGCCACCTGAGCCACCGAAGCCCAGGGGCGGGCGGCCTCGGGTATCGTCGCGCGCGGCGTTAACAGGGGTCCTGTTCGTGCTGCGCTCAGGCATTCCCTGGGAGATGTTGCCATTGGAGATGGGCTGTGGCTCCGGCATCACCTGCTGGCGGCGGCTGCGCGACTGGCAGGCGGCCGGTGTATGGACCCGGCTGCACCATGAATTGCTACGGCGGTTGCGTGATGCCGACCGCATCGACTGGAGTCGGGCTTGCGTGGATTCTTCCTCCATCGCGGCCAAAAAGGGGGCGCTGCGACGGGGCCTAATCCAACAGATCGAGGCAGGCCCGGCACGAAACGCCATCTCGCGACGGACCGTCAGGGCATTCCGCTCGCCTTTCTGCTGACCGGCGCGAACGTCCATGACAGCATGCCGTTCGAGGAACTGATCGACACCATCCCTGCCGTCACCGGAAAGCGCGGCAGGCCGCGCCGCCGGCCAGACAAGCTGCACGCCGACAAAGCCTATGACCACAAGCGCTGTCGCGACGCTTGCAAGCACCGCAACATTCAACCCCGCATCGCCCGGCGGGGGCAGGAAACCTCGCAAAAACTCGGTCGACACCGATGGGTCATCGAACGCAGCTTCGCCTGGATCAACCGCTTCCGAAGGCTTACCATCCGATACGAACGCCGCATCGACATTCATCATGCTCTCACCACTATCGCCTGCTCATTCATATGCCTACGGGCATTGGTCGGAGGGTTTTGAAAGGGACTCTTAGTTCGCCAACAAAAACTGACGGGCAACTATCCTTTAACTGGGCTGCACACAGCTGGACGGCTTGTAATGTAGACTCTTTCGGCCGATTTTGGGTGGATAGGCCGAAGCGGAATCTGTGGATATCGACCCGTCGTGACTTCGGCGTAAATTTCCCATAGTGCCATGATCCGGGCGCTATCGCTTGGTGTTTCCCACCATTGGAAGCTGTTAATGGTCCTGTTTGTTGGTTCGGACGTAATCTGTGTGCTGGACTCGCTGCACAGGACCGATGATAACCGCATCCTCGAAACAGAAAGCCGATTGCACCTAAAGTGGCCAGCCGGAAAGTTTGTGCCAGCGTAATGGAGATAGCGCGATCATGCGGCATGGTCGAGAAGGATAATGTTTGATTGGATGGTTTGTGGCGCGGTGTGGCCGGTGGGCGCCTTGCTTCGAAAAGCGCGTTTGCTTTCTTCTGGAGGCGATCACGATCAGTCATACAGATCAAACTGTGGATGTGAAGATTTTTATTTGAGTAATGCCCTGATCTTGTCCGCATCTTCGGGCGTTGCGGGATTGTAGATCACCATAGTGAGATCGGGTCGGCCATCGACGGCAAAAGCCGAAAACTCCAACGAAAGCGGCCCAACGGTGCGATGCTGCAAGACTTTCACGCCTTCGCCATGGGCCTGCACATCGTTGTCGCGCCACATTGACGCGAATTCCGCACTGGTCGCGCAGAGTTCATCGACAAGCGATTGCACGTTCCGCGCCGCGCCGGCGCGCGCCACGTCGGCGCGGAACGATGCTACAACATACCGTGCAACGCTTTGCCAATTGGACTGCGCCGCGCGGATACGTGAATCGTGAAATATCATGCGCAACACGTTGCGTTGGCCCTCCGGCAGCGTGCTGTAATCGGTCAAAACCGCCGCCGCAACTTTATTCCATGCGATCACATCCCACGTGGCGGTTCGAATAAACGCGGGACTATGGTCCAGCGTGTCGAGCACGCGTTGCAAACGCGGCGTGATGCCTTCGGGCGCGCGATAGCGAACTTCGGGCGGGCGGCCCAATCCGAGCAGAAACAGGTGCTCGCGCTCGGCGTCCGTCAGCATCATCGCCTGCGAGATGCGGTCGAGCACATCGGCGGATGGTGCACCGCCTCGTCCCTGCTCCAGCCATGTGTACCACGTGGCACTGACATTGGCGCGTTGGGCCACCTCCTCGCGGCGGAGACCCGGCGTACGGCGGCGCGCTAGGGGCAAGCCGAACGCGGTGGGATCGAGTTTCGCACGGCGATCCTTCAGATAGATCCCCAGCAAGTTTTCATTCGCGGGCGGCATCGTCATCCTGTTAGCAATTATACCGGTATGAAGTCACTACTTTACCATCATAGCACATCGGCCGAAATTCCAAGTCGAGTTCAGCAAGGAGCTCTGTGATGATGCTAAAAGACAAACGCGTGATGGTGATCGGCGGCGGTTCCGGCATCGGATTTGGCATAGCTCAGGGCGCCGCGAAAGAAGGCGCGCAAGTCTTGATCGCCTCGCGCGATGCGAAGAAGATAGCCGAAGCCGCGCAAACCATCGGCGCGTCATCAGCGGTCATTGATGTGCGCCATGAAGGCAACGTCGCGCAGTTCTTCAAGGATAATGGCGCGTTCGATCACATCGCCTTCACGGCGGGCGATTGGGACGGTGTTATGCCCGGCGCACTCGCCGATCTCGATCTGCCGAAGGCGGCGGCAAGACTGACGACGCGGTTCTGGGGCGCGGTTGCCGTGGCCAAGCATGGCGCTACCAAGCTGCCGCCCGACGGCTCCTACACCATCACCAACGGCATGCTCGCGTACAGACCGATGAAGGGCCGGCCTATGGTGACGGCCGGCGCCTGCGCCGTGGAAGGATTGGCGCTCGGCCTTGCCGTCGATCTGGCACCAGTGCGCGTGAACTGCGTGTGCCCCGGCCTTATCGACACCGAGCTGTGGGACGCCTTCCCCGAAGGCTATCGCGAAGGGCTGGCGGCCATGGCGCAGAAACAACTGGTGCCACGTCCCGGGCAGCCCGCCGAAGCCGCGGAGGCCTATCTGACCTGCATGCGCAACGGCTTCCTGACGGGGCAGACCATCAAGATCGAAGGCGGAATTGCGCTCGCCGGCTGATCGCTTCGCTCGACAACAACAAGGAGAGTTCACATGCGTGTCTTCATAACCGGCGCGGCCGGATTCATCGGCGCCGCCACAACCCGGGAATTGATCGCGAATGGCCACCAGGTGGTGGGTCTCGCCCGCTCCGATGCCAACGCCGTGGCGCTGAAAGCAGCCGGCGCGGAGGTGCATCGCGGTTCGCTCGAAGATCTCGACAGCTTGCGCGCGGGCGCGGCGGACGCCGATGGCGTGATCCATCTCGCCTTCATCCACGATTTCTCGAAATTCGCGGAAAACGGGCAGATCGACAAGCGTGCCATCGAAGCGATGGGCGATGTGCTGGAAGGCACCGACAAGCCCTTCATCGTCACCTCAGGAACCGGTCTCATCGCACCGGGCGTGGTGATCACCGAAGAGATGCGGCGTGACGCCAGCGCGCATGTTCCGCGCGTGTCGGAACAAGCCGGTCTGGCCTATGCGTCGCGCGGCGTACGCGCGATGGCGATACGCCTGCCGCAAGTGCATGGCGGTGACGGCAAGGCAGGCTTGATCACGTATCTGCTCGAAGGCGCACGCCGGAAAGGTGCCGCCGCTTATGTCGGTGACGGCAGCGCTCGCTGGGCCGCAGGGCATAGGCTGGACGTCGCCCGCCTCTACCGGCTCGCATTGGAGAAAGGCGCAGCGGACAGCATCTATCATGCCGTTGGTGAAGAAGGCGTGCCATTGCTTCAAATCATCGAGGTGATTGGCCGCGCTCTGAACGTGCCCGTCGTCTCTATAAAGCCGGAGGAGGCTGACGATTATTACGGGCCACTCGCGATGTTCGCGGGCCTCGACATGCCCGCATCCAGCGCTTTGACGCAGAAATGGCTGGACTGGAAGCCGACGCAGATCGGCCTCATCGCGAATATCGGCCAGCCGGGCTATTTCGCGAGCTAAGAGACCTGTACGCGAGTAGATGAACGTGCCGAGAACTGGGAGGTTTGTGCTGTGTTGAGAGCCAGCTGATCGTGAACCAGGCAGGCTGTAGCACTGGCACAGTTTCATCCGCGGGATCGTCCACGAGCCGAACGACATCGGCCACAATCTGGGCGAACCCGGCATCGCCCGGCCTGTGCTCGGCGCGCGGGAAGCGGGCTGCGAGATCCTTTATGAGCGCATCAGGCTCGTCACCCAACAGAATTGCACAGATGCCGCGTGTGCTGGCCGCGTGTCGCGCCAAAACACAGCCAAGGCTGCTCTGACCTGTCGCATGGTGGATGATCTCGCCCGCGCCCCCCGCGCGGTAGGCTGGCGGTGTCATGCCCAAGATTGCGTCAGTTGTATCGTAGAAACGCCTCGACGAATTGAAGCCGGCGTCATAGAGCGTTTCGGCCACGCTCACGCCTTTGGTAAGGGCCGCCTGTACACGGTTTTGCAGGTGTGCATCGGCGTAGCCTTTGGGCGTCACTCCCGTGATGCGCCGGAACAGGCGATGAAAATGGTGCGGACTGCATCCGACTGCACACGCGAGCTCGGAAAGAGATAGCGCTTCCTCAGCCGTCTCGATCAGCTTGCAGGCTCTGGCCACCAAGGCCGCTTCCCGCTGTGCTCGGGGTGAAAGGTCTGGCCGGCATCGTTGCACGGGCGAAAGCCGGCCCTCTCTGCCTCATCCCGGATCGCAAAGAAGGCGACGTTTTCCCTGAGGGCAGGACGCGCCGCACAGGACGGATAGCAATACACCGACGTTGTACGAACCGCGTAGAAGAAGGCGCCATCGGCAGCCTGATCACGCGCGCGAAGCGCTGCCCATCGGTCCTCTTCCCGAGTGAATCCGTAAAAGGGTTGGTGGTCACCGTGACTCGTAGCCAATGTTGTTGTGTCCATAGTTGTCGTCCAATCCAAACGTCAGGGTCTGGCCCGATGGATAAGGTTTCTCAATCTTAACCACACTCCGTCTCTTGGGCGGGAATTTATCCTTGCCGCGATGGCGGGTTGGGAGTTTACCCGGTCGCATTCTTGAGATGGCGGGCCAGCGGCATCTAGAGCCCAAGTCCGCGCTTGCGGTCGATAGTCCAATCGATCCCACCGTCATTGCGAATTGCCCCGCAAACGCTCTGTCCAAGTTTGCTCCCCAGCGCCGGTAACCAAGGCACGAGCTGAAAGCCCAGACCATTATCGATCATGGCGAAGCGCCCGGACGAAAGCGTGAGCCGCTGGCGATAGACCCCTATGACATGTTCTCCTACGACGGCCTCCACGCGTGGTAGCTCTGTCGTCGCAGACAGCTTTCCCGCCACCTCGTCCAACTCGCGCTGGCGTAAGGTTGCCAGCAAGTTGCGTTGGAACGTCACCTGGTCCCCCTGCTGCCGCGCCATTCCCTCCTGGATCAGATGCTCGGTTCGCGCCTTCATGGCCTCCCGGACCTCGCCGCCGAACCCGCCCATGGCGAGCGGCATCGACTGGCGCTCGACCAGGCGATGATCGAGCCAGGTGGCGCCCGGCGCCCCGACCTGCCGGTCGAGATCGAAGTCGGACCGCGTCGCCAGCACCAGCGTCGGCTGCTTGTCATCCTGGCCGCCGAAGCGCCGCACTTCGACGATGCCGCCGAGGGGCGGCGCGTGCTCGAACGCCTCAATCCCCCGGAAGCGGACATGGTGGGCACGGCCGTCTGTGCCGTCGATGACGGCATAAGCTTCCCCGGTCAGCTCGTCATGCAGCCCCTTGTCCACCAGCCGCCCGATGATCGATGAGTCCGGAGCCGCACCGTCGATGGCGTAATCCGCGCCGCCGCGATCTCGGCCTTGCTCAGTAAAGGCCCGATGCATGGTCTTGATGATATCACCGCGCATGCCGAGGTCTCGCAGCGTCCTCTCAGCGTCGAGACCGACCATCCACTGGCCGGGGCCGGCCTCGGCGGCGAGCCCCATCCGCTCCAGCTTCTGAAGCCGTCCGACCATCAACCGCCGCATCTCAGGATCGTCGGGGCCAGGCTGGGCCGGACGGAGATCGACCAGGCCCGTCTCGTCGGCCGCGAAGCGGATCTCCACATCGAGGCGCGTCCAGCGGTCGGCGTCCACCTCCTGCTCCAGCACCGACCGGATGGCGTGCTCGGGCTTCGGCCCCAGCTCGATGGAGACCAGATCCTCGCCGCGCGAGCGCAGGCCCCGGCTAATATAATCCCGCGAGATGACGAGATCGGCGCCGGTCTCATCGACGCCCCGCATGAGCAGATGGACATGCGGGTTGTCAGTGTTCCAGTGGTCCACCGCCACCCAGTCCAGCTTCGTACCGAGATCGGCCTCCATCTGCCGCGCGAGATCGCGCGTGAACGCCTTGAGGTCGGTCATCTCGCCGGCATCTTCGGGCGAGACGATAAATCGGAAATGATGCCGGTCATCCTCGCAGCGCTCGGCGAAGGCGCGGTCGTCGGCATGGTCGGTCTCGGCGTCGAACATCACGCCCCGTTCCCCCTCCCGGCTTACCCCCTCGCGCTTCAGGTAAGACAGATGGGCCGAGAGAGGCGCGGAGCGGAAGCGCTGGCCCTGGTGACGCACCACGCGGGCCTTCACTACCACGCGCCGCGCCGAGCTGAAGAGGCGGCTCCGGCTGAAGGCGGCGTGGCCGCGGCCGAAGCTGGAGCGGCCGGGCGTGAAAGACCGCCCCTTACCAGGTGATCGCTGGATCGCCGGCCCAGCCTTGCGGGCCGCTTTCAACACCTGGGAGACGAAGCTCTTGTCCTGCCCGCCGCCCCGGCTATGTCGGGTCGTGCCGGGCCGAACGCGGAAGTCGTTCTCGCCCCGGCTCATGGCGCCATCCTTCGAGGGATAGCCGCCGCTCTAAATTGCCACTGTGCAGATCGAAGCCTTGAACTTCCTGGGTAAAATCGCAGAACCTGCCACCGACCGACCGCGCTGCACGCCAAAAGACAAGCCGCAACAGCGGCTTGGATGACGGCGTGGCAGGCGCTTTTATCTCGCCATCCCCTGTCTTTGTTCCCAGCCTTCCACCACGCTTCCACAGGAAATTTGCTGCGACGCGCTGCGATACCCCGCAATGCTAAGGTGCTCATCAGGGGGCCGCCTTGCCGGATACTGGTACGAACATGCTGATGAGAACGTGATGCGACGGCGTCAGATTGGCGATGGCATTGCTCTCAGAGTGAGCGGCTGGCCGCGCATGAGATGCTGCCGAATTTGCAGTCTCGCTGCTTCCAGGCATGCTCGTAGTTCGTCCGACAGATGGCGTGATGAACAGCGGAGCTTGCACCCAGTTCATCGCCACGCGCGGCGGCATAGCGTTGCTTGCCAGCACTGCATTCCGCTTGCCTTCGATCACTGGCAACAATCGCGCGACATAGGCACGGGTTTCGGCCGGAAGCGGCGTGCTTGTTGCGAGATATGCGTCATATTGCGCTGGCCCGGCATTATAGGCCGCCAAGAAACCTGCCCTGCCGTAGCAATCGAGCATTTCGCGCAGATAGGCGGTGCCCGCGATGATGTTATCGTGCGGCTGCAACGGATCCGCACCCAGCCCGTAGCGCGTCCGCATGGCTGCATATGTTGAGGGCATGAGCTGCATGAGCCCGAGGGCACCTTTCGGCGATACCGCATTGGCATGGCCGCCGCTTTCCACTCGTATAACAGCGCGGATCCAGGCCACGGGAATGCTGAAGCGACGTGAGGCTTCCAAGACGTCATTCCCGACTGATATGGTGTCGATCACATGCTGAGCGGCGGTACTGGGCTCGACATTTTGCGCGGCGGCGCTGTTGATTGAAAGCAGCGCGGCGCACAGCAGAGCCGTGCCGAAAATCATCGTTCGTCCGGCACGCGTCCAGCGAGCCACCGTGCTTATGCCGTTCAAGGGCAAGGCGCCGGAGCGCCGGCCTAGGGACCGCCCTTGACCGGCATTCCGCGCGGCGGCTGGCAGAAGGCTGCCGCGTTCGCGTGCGACGGTCGCGGCTTCGAAACCACAGCGTACTGGCCCGCAACGCATGGATCATTCCCGCTCGCCGCGCCTCGGCGGACGGTTCCAGACGAGGTGATAGGCGTTTCCGTTGCGCCCGGACTTGAACAGATTGGCACGGATTGGTTGCGCAAAGGCGGGATCATCGAGCAGCAGCGAGAGATAGTCGCCAGCCTTTTCGCCGGTCTGTTTCCAGCCAGCGCCGATCTCAGGACCATCCTCCGCCCCGAGATGAATGCGATAATCCGGTGCGTTCAGCGCCTCGGAATGATCCGCGGGAATAATCGCCAGCGCGACATCGAGCATGGCTGTGCGAATACGGCCCGTATAGCTATCGGCCTCGCGCGTGAAAACGCCGATCTGTGTCATGATGATCTTCCTTTCGTCGTTGATGGTGAGGTTGTGGGGGCGCTCCCGCGGGGATTCCTGGCCGCCGGAGCAGGGGCATGTTCAATCCAGATCGGCACGGCCTGGCCGATGATCGAATGCATGGGGAACGGCCCAAAATAGCGTCCATCCAGGCTGTCCCAGACGCGCGTGTTCATCAGGAAAACCTGGCCGGGGATGAGCCGTTGGCAGCCATGCCACTGCGGTAGCGGTCGGCCAAGATGATCGCGATTGAGAGAAAGGCCAACGGCTTTGCCGTCGATGGTGACAATATCGCCCATGCGGCAGATTATCTGTCCGGGAAGCGCTGCGATATGCTTCAGCAACGGCACGCCGCGCGGCAAAAACCCGCCTCGCGCGAGGAAGGACGCGATGCGCGGCGGCGGCATGGCGGCGACCAATTCACCATCATGCAGGATGCCAGGTGCGTGCAGACGGTAGAGACCGATCGGTGTGCTGGCGGTCGCATTCCATAGCAGCGCAGGCTGCCAAGGTTTTGCCGCCGAGAGCACCATCAGCGCCACCGCCGCCGCGGATAGACCCGTCCATGCCGCGCGGCGGGTCACGACAGGATCCGCCGCCGCATCAACCATGCCACGTGCCGGCTGCGGCTATAGAGACGCGGGGCTTCACCAGCTGCCAGCCGGTTGTGAATATGCTGCCAGTGATCCGGCGCAGCGTCGGCAGCGTCAATGCCGATGGCCTCCACGGCATCGATCGCCTGCAACACGCGCTCAACTCTCGGCCAGCCGGTGATATGCAGCAGCAGCTCGCCACCCGGTGCCACAAAGGGCACGGTCGTGAACGGCTGTCCCGGGGTGACGGCGCGTAAGATGTCGATGCGTGACAGGATTGTGCCGTGCTCATTCGCCGCCCAGCGGACAAACGCAAAGACGCTTCCTGGAGCAAAGCCGAGAACACGGCGGCGTCGGTCGAGGATGGTTTCCTCGGCCTCATGTCCGAAGCGGATCCAGAATTCGACTTGGTTCTCGATCCAGGTCAGTTCAACGCGGGTGAGGCGATCCGCGTCCATTTGAGGTGACTGAGGATTTGCACTGCCGATGTTCATGGCATGTCCTCCGGAGCCTTCGGGAGAGGTTGATTCTCGCTGTTGGGGGCGTGCGCTCTGGCACTCCTGCTCATTACGGCTGGGAATGAGCTGCACGTTGTCTGGTTGGCAAAGTGGGTTTCAGGCCGATGCGGCTGTGCGTGTTGGAGAGGGTGGTCGCGCTCACCGGTGGCACTACAACAGTTAGAGTCTTTTAAGTTATATAAGTTAAGGGAGGAAAATTCGTTGTGATGTGCAGAGAGTTTCTCGAATCCGTGCGCCTGATCTCCCGTGTTGGCTGCGCCTGATCTCACGGGCGGATCCACAGATTTTGCGCCTGATGTCACGACGGGAGTCACAGCATTATCCACAAAGGATGTGGATAAATTGACGGGCTCGGCATGCAGCAGCTCGTGCCCATCTCTGCGCTGAATGGTCAGGCGATAGCCGGGCAGCGGCTGCCGCAGCGCGATCCGGCGAATATCGAGGGCAAAATCCGAGAGGCGCGCAAGGCTGCCGGACTTGGCATGCAGATGGCGGATCTCAAAGCTCCAACCTCGTGCCTGACGGCCGGCATGTTTGCGGGCAATACGATAGAGCCAGCGCTCGATCCCGCCCTTCAATTGGAAATAAGCCGGGTCAATGGTCAGGACCAATGAACGGTCAATGACGCCGCGATAGAACCATTCCGGCAGCACGCACTCGATGCCTTCATTGCGGCCCGAGCAGGTCTTCATCTCGGCCCATTCATTGATCCAGGAGAATTGCTGACGGCGCCAATGCTCATTATTGCGGATGGTTGTCGCAATCACGGTTGATTGCAGGCGGGACAGTGCGCCTTTGAGCAGGCGATATTCGGTTGCTCCCGTGGCGCGCCCGATCGCGGTCAGAAGCTGGTAGGGCGTAAAGCGGAGAAGGCGTGAGGTTTTCAGACCGCGATTTTCCGCGGCGACAATTTGGCTTGCGGCCCAGATGAGGACATCGGCATCCCAGATTGTCGCCATGCCGTGTTCGGGCATGCCGAAGACCTGCACTTCGACATCGCTGGCTTTGTACAGGATGGGGGTTGTCCGCCGGGATTTGGACAATGAGAAGAAGGGGCGTTCCATCAGATCACGCTGATCACGCGGATTGATCCCCTCTTCGGTGATGATGAAGGCGTCGAGCCGGTTGCGCTCGGTGCCGGGGGACGGCGCAGCCATGGTGTGTAGCGACCTCAACGCCGGGTGCTGCCGGGGATGGCACTGTTTGCATTGGCGGAAGGGCGGATCTGTCCCGCGCCCCGCGCCGCGAGATATTGCGGGTCAGAGGTCGAGCGGCAGGCGGATTGATTGGCCCAGGCTTCGATGTCGTCGATGGCATAGACGACGCGCCCGCCGAGCTTGCGAAAGACCGGCCCGCCGCCGTGGCAGCGATATTTCTCCAGGGTCCGTGGCGAGATGCCGAGAATATCAGCGGCGTCGTGGGTTCTGACGTAATGGGTGGCGAGTTCAGCGGCTTTGTCGCGCATGAGGGATCTCCGTCTTTGTTGCGAGGGCCGCAGCAAAGGCGCGGCGTCTGCGGATGACGTTGGCGGAGAACGCAGGCGTTGGGGGTGGACAAAGATTCGAGCGGGGAGATGTCCACCTTTGAGGATGTTCTGGCGCAGGTGAGAGGCATGCAGGCAAGCGTAGTCTGAAGAGGCGTAGCGCGGGGCGTTGCCTGCTGGCGCAAAACGCTTCAGCGCAGCTCAGTTTCCATGAAGAATTTTCAGATAGTCGCGATCGACGAGCGTCGTGGCGCGTCGGATCAGCCTCTCGGCCTGCTTGCGGATGGCGGCATCTTTCCACTCAATCGATGGAAGTGATGCGCGTTTATCCTTGAGGACGAGGCTGGCGACCTCCCGCGGGCCGCCACCGGCTCGCGCGACATCGGCGGCGTGGAGGAGTTGGATCAGCAACCGCCTCTGTGGAGGGCGGATGCGCAAGACGGGCGGCAGCAGCTGGGTCGAGCGGCCATGGAGCCTCTTCATGAAGCGCAGCGCTACTTCCAGCCGCAGCGCATAAGCCCCGTCAGCGGGCAGCAGAATAGCTGGGTGGATGGCAATTCCGGTGGCGCGCATCCGCAGATGGAGTTCGCCGGACCCATCGCTGATCACCCATTCCTGCCCGTCTACATCCTGGTGGTCGGTCAGGAGCGCGCCAAGCCGATCCGGGGAACCGGCGGAAGTGACCTTGAAGCCGGGCGGCGCTGGCTCCAGGATCAGCGTGGCGGGGGAGACTTCCGGCAGCCAGAGGCTTTTGCCGGCCTGGGCGGGTTGATCCGGGTCATGCGCGAAAACGCAACCCCCAACGGCGAGCCAGGCTCGCCAGGGCAGTCTCGGCCTCTACCCGGTCGTGGGTAATCTGCCGGCGAACCCGCGCATAGTCGCGGCGATAAGCGGGATTGCGGCGCAGAAATTCAATGGCGAAGCCCGGGCGTTCAAGATGGTTCAACTGCTCGATCGTCCCCGGTGCATGCCAGTATGCGTTTGGCATGGCATTTTCCTTTGCGTGATGCGCAGTGAAGGAACGCCAAGATCCAGAAATGCAGCGGCACCGATAGACGCTAAGGTTGCATTACGTGCGTTGATGCTTCGGCAAACGTACTCGGGGTTGTGCCATCAAAACCAGGGGTAATCCGCTCGGCGGCTGCTATTGCAAGCGCGGTTCGAGCAGATGCCGGTAGCCGGTCTCTGTCATCCAGCGGGCGCGGGCAAGGTGGCTATCATGGACGATCCTGGCACGCTCGGGCTCTTGGTCGGCATCGAGGCCGAAGATGATCTGCACGACCTCCCGCCAGTCAGCACCGTCCTCATCGGCGTCGAGGAGCCGGATATAGGTTACGAGATGGCGCTCGTCATAGGCGCTCACCCGTTCGGTGAGTGGTGGGCGGTCCTGAAAGGCGGGCCTGGTCATACGATGCTCCCGTCATTTTGCTGGGGCGTCCGGGGTCGCCCTTCCATACCGCAAGATGGGTGCCTGTTACATCACATCCGGTGATGCGCCCGGCGCATCGCGTGGCATGCTGGCGCAGGGAAGCGGGCTGGCTTCCGTGAACAGAACACCCGTCGGCAATGTCGATTGTAGAGGATACTCCGTGGATGAATACTCGACATTGCGGCGGCATCAGCCGGTATGGAGATCCGGGACATCCTCGCGCGCAATCTGCGCCTGTACCGCCAATTGCGCGGCTTGTCGCAGGAGGAGCTTGCGCACAGGGCGGGGGTTGATCGTACCTATGTCAGCGCCCTCGAGCGTAGCGTCTATGGCGTCACCATTGATCTCCTGGATAAGCTGGCGGTTGCTTTGGACGTCGAGGCGGCGGATTTATTGCAACGCTCAAAGCCGAGCGGGCTTGGTGGATCAGAAATAGACGAGGCGCGGGGAGGGGGCTGAGCTTCTGCTGCTCCGACAATCAGAGCGCGATGACGGCCCGGATCTCATCATAATTGGCGCGGACTTCCCCTTGCTCGCGGTCCAGCAAGCCAGCGGTGACGAGGGCTTCCACATCCTCATGCACCCGCTTGTAATCGCGTTCCAGATCGCGGGCGAGGGCCGCCACTGACGCGGCGGGCTGCTGGTGGACGCGGCGCAGAATCTCAAACCGCTTGGGCGTCATGACATTCGCCAAAGCCGCCCAGCTCTCGAAGGTGATATGTGTCTGGCTTTCCACAGGCCCGAGCTGGGCCGCCGCCACGGCGTCCAGCACGCGCCGCTTCGTATCGGCAAAGCTGCCGCCGACATGCACTTCCAGCTTGCTCATATCGCTTCTCCTCTGATCGCCACGATCTCCGCTTCAAAATCATCCAACAGCTGCGCCAGCGTCGTGAAGCCATAGGGGCTTTCGATGCCAAGCACATGTTTATGGTCACCCTTGCCGCGCTCATTGTCGAAGCCCACGACCCGCTCGCCGTCCCTGCCATAGAACAACCGGTATTTCAGGCCGTGGGTCGTGGGCGGCACGGGTGTTGGAACCTGCCAGATCACCACCTCGATGATAGCGCCATCCGCGAGGATGCGCCGGTCGCGGATGATCAGGGTGGCCCTCATCTATGGCTTTTTACGCCATAGAGGCATATGGCGTCAAGCGCCATAGAAGGCGGGCTTACGGACGGGGGCGAGGGCCTGGGTATGCTGATCTTCCGTGGAAATCCCCGCCCGTTGCCGGGCGGGGCGGTGACGCTGGTCAGCCGCGGCTGTTCCGGCGGTCCCGGGTCCAGGTGAGGGTAAAGCCTTGCCCGTCCTCGTCGCGGAAGAGGTTGGCGTGGACCGGGGCGGCAAAGCCCGGGTCATCCAGCGTGATCGAGAGGAAATCGCGCCCGTCATTAGTCTGATTGGTCCAGGCTGCGCCGATTTCTGAGGCGTTCAGATAGACCCTGTGGGACGGGGCCTTGTGACCCGTGGGCTTGGTGACGGGGATAATGCGGATGCCTTTTGCCTGGCAGGTGAGGGTGGTGATGTTGCCGTGAAGCTCATCGCCGGATTTTTTGAAGGAACCGATATTGGCCATTTGAACCACTCCTTTGCTGGATCGGGCTGCGACCATCGCCGCCTCGATGGCGGTCCATTGACCGGGGGCCGGTCGGCCTGCACCGCTTGCGGCCGGAGCATCGCGAAGGACGGCGGGGACTGGCTTTTTTGTTTCGCGATGCAAAGGCGCCTTGGCGCTGGCGGAAAAAAGCCGGGCGACGCCGTTGCAGGAAGGCGAGCGGGATTCGGTCGGATCAAGCCATAAGGGGCGGCCCGGGTTGCCCGACTATCGGCGGTTCAGGAGAGGTAAATGGGGATGAACGGTGCCCGCTGTTGAAAACCGAGAGCTGCGGGAATGCTTATGTACGCGCCAAAGGCGAGAGGACAGCATAGGGGCCACCAGGGCGATGGGTGACTTGCCATGGAACACACGGGCGTTTGAAGAGCTGAGAAATCGGCGCTGCCTGTGTCAATCGAACAGCTGGCGCTGCAATGCCGTGATCATGTCTGATGGCGGGTAGATCCGCCCGATCTGCGCTCAATAGGCGCGACGAGGCCGGCGTCGCCTTGCAACCGGCGAGGGGAGAGCGGGCAGCGGCCTGTGCCTGGCGCCACTGTTCTCTCCGGGCATGAGCGGAATCCCGGCGGCCAGCCGTACCCAGGTCGTGGCGCTCGCCATGAGACCACCAATGATGCCGAACGCAACCACCCAGGCATGGGAGGAGATGCCAATTCCGGCGAGACCTGCTGAGACGCTATATCCGGCGACGGCGGCCGGCACAGCGAAAATAAGGGCGATCAGGGGCCGAAACATGATGCTGAGGGAGGAGGTGAATGCATATTGGCCGGCGGCGAAGGTCAGGGCCCCGACAGCCAGGCCGGCAATGATGGCACCGAAAGGCCCCACCACCATGTGATAGACTGTCAGAAAGGTCCAAAATCCCGCGGCACAGGGGAGCGCATAAATCGCGACCGAAAACAGCAACCAGCATAGTGCGCCGATGCCGAAAAAACTAAGTCCAATGCCAAGGCCGAGCAGCATGAGGGCGTCCTCGATGCGAATGATCAGGTGTGATGCAAGCATCAAGCCTGCATGCGCAGAGTATGCGGGTTCCGATGGAATTGGAACATAACATTCAGAAAGATATAGATTTATAAAGGAACACATTGATTTTATGTCCGTGTTGGCGAGCCGGACTCAGCCCGGCGAGCCGCCTTCATTTTGGCATGCGGATAACCGCCGATCCGCGTTGCGGATCGGCGGCGATATTTTGGCATGAGAGGCCTTATGGGCGCAGCCATTGCCAGGGTGCGGCCGTTCCTGCCCGGCGATAAGACAGGCGGCGGCAACGGAATGTGTTCCAGGTGAACATGAGCGGCTCAAAGCCATGCCACCAATCGGCTTCGATGTCGCCGCACCGCCCCTCGAACAGGAGAGTGCCGCTTGCGTCGTAAAGCCTGAATTCCATGGGGAGGGTGTCTCCCTGTTCCGGTGTTCCGCGCGTGGGGGCGCCGTTCATGTCCTCCCCCAAGCCAACACAGCCGCCCCAGTGATCGGTGGTTACGATCCAACGCATGGTGAAATCCTTTCGTGAAAATGGGGTGCCCGCCGCAGTGGCGGGCATTGAATGAAGGGGACGTGGCGGCCTAGGCGGCCGCCATCCTTTCGTTGTTCAGGCGCTTGGTGGCTGTCTCGAAATGCTCTTGGCTAAGCTCAATGCCCAGCCAGTTGCGCCCGGTGTCGCGGGCCGCTGCGAGTGTCGAGCCTGACCCGCAAAACGGATCCAGAACCAACCCGCCGGGCTTGCAGAAACTCTCAATCAATGGCCGTAGGGCCTGCACCGGCTTTTGTGTCGGATGCAGACGGTTGCCTGTGTAATTGAAATCTATTACGTCACTAATCGGCTGTGCCGGCGGCCTGGCATCTCCCTTTGCAAGTAGATAGGCTTGTTCATGGGAGTAACGCAGAAAGCGAGAAGATGACGCATACTGCTTACGGAAAATGATGTGCCCCACAATGTCGAAACCGGCGGAGCGCCAGGCATCCATGAACAAATCAACCTTGTTCCATCCATAGAAGCTCAGACAGAAACTGCCATATTTGAGAACACGGTGCATCTGGTTGAAGGCGGGCTTTAGCCAGCGGGGGTTATCATCGTTGATAACGGTGCGACCATCCCGGCCACGATAGCGGGTGATATAGGGCGGGTCGGTCAGGATGAAATCGACAGAAGCACGGTCCAGCTTCCGCATCATCTCGATGCAATCGCCGTTCAGGATGGTGTTTTGAAAGGGGGAGGTCATTTGCCGGTCTCCTTTGGGTTTGAGGTGCAGCGCGCTGCACCCTTGCCCGCCGGCGAGGCCGGGGTGTGCAAGTGTCAATCGGCTTCGAGTGGAACCGAAACGCAACGAAATTGATGCACGCGGAAATTTCGTCTGTCGTTTTGGGGGAAGGCGATGGACACGCGCCGAGGGGCGGAGACCCTAAGCATTGGTGAATGATTTGAACGCCTGCCTTCCGGCATATTTGGACTATAGCTTTGCTCGAGTTTGGAGCCCCAACAGCCCATTCCGCTCATGGCTGCAATGGCGGCACGCGCATGTCCCACAACCAGACAGTATGCGCCCATGTACGAACCCGCTCCGCGGGAATGGTGCTTGTGGTGCGTGCGTAGCATCCGCGCCGATATAATTGCTTGAATTGAGATGGAACTGCGCTTGAGCATGGAGGGTCCCCCTTCAGCTTGAGAGGAGTTTCCGATGTCCATTTCCACCACCCAGCCTGAATCTGCTCCCATCAGCCCGCTGCGTCAGCGCATGCTCGAAGACATGGCCATGCGCGGCCTGCGCAGTCATACGCAGCACGATTATATCCGCATCGTCAAAAGCTTTGCCACGTTTCTCGGGCGCTCCCCCGATACGGCAACCGTCGAGGATGTCCGGCGCTTTCAGGTGTATCAGCGTGAGAGCGGCATGCAGCCGCAATCGATCAACAATTCGGTGTCGGGCCTGCGGTTCTTTTTCACCGTGGCGCTCAACCGGCCCGATCTGTCGCTGCGGCTCGTCCTGGTTCGCTTCCCGCGCAAATTGCCGGACGTGCTCAGCGTCGAGGAGGTCGGGCGGTTGCTCGAAGCCGCACCCAGCCTCAAATACAAGGCAGCACTTGGCACCGCCTATGGCGCCGGCTTGCGCGTCTCCGAGGTTGCCGCGCTCAAGATCGACGACATCGACAGCACCCGCATGCTGATCCGCATCGAACAAGGCAAGGGCCGCAAGGATCGCAACGCCATGCTGTCGCCGCAACTGCTGGCCTTGCTGCGGCTGTGGTGGCGCGAGGGCAAGCGCCGCAACGTCATGCTGCCGCATGGCTGGCTGTTTCCCGGCCGCAGCTGCACCGAGCCGGTCTCGACGCGCCAGATCAACCGCGCGGTGCATGAGGCGGCCGAAGTCGCGGGAATTCGCAAGCATGTGTCGCCGCACACGCTGCGGCACAGCTTTGCCACCCATCTGCTCGAACAGGATGTCGATATCCGCGTCATCCAGGTGCTGCTTGGCCATTCCAAGCTCGACACCACCGCGCTCTATGCCCGCGTTGCCACCAAGACCATCCGGGCTGTCACCAGTCCGCTCGAGAGGCTCCAGCTGTTGATGGAAGGTGGCAGCCCCGGCGGCTGACCGGTGGTGCGACCTCATTTGGAGGTCGCCGACATTCTTCAACGTCATGGTGCAGCCTATCGCGCCCGCCATGCCGGCCGTATCAGCCTCACCCAATTGAAGGTGATGTCGGCGATCGAGACCTGCCGCACCGCCACACTCGGTGGTCATGTTGAAAGCTGTACGGCGTGCGGTCATCGCCGCATCGCCTACAACAGCTGCCGCAATAGGCACTGCCCCAAGTGCCAGGGCGCTGCCGCGCGTGACTGGCTGGCCGCACGTGAGGCAGATCTGCTGCCCGTTGGCTATTTCCATGTCGTCTTCACCGTGCCTGCCGAGATTGCCGGGCTCGCGCTCCACAACAAAGCCGAACTCTATGAACTGCTGTTCCACACGGCCGCCGAGACGATGCTGACCATCGCCGCTGACCCGCGGCATCTCGGCGCGCGCATCGGCATCACCGCCGTGCTCCACAGCTGGGGCTCGGCGCTCACCCACCATCCGCATATCCACATGGTCGTGCCGGGTGGCGGTATCTCGCTCGACGGGCAGCGCTGGGTCTCCTCCCGTCCGGCCTTTCTGCTGCCCGTGCGGGTGTTGGGCAAGCTGTTCCGGCGCCTGTTCCTGACCAGGCTGCTGGCGCTGTTCGATGCCGGCCGGCTGCAGTTTTTCAGTGCGCAGGCAGCGCTGAATGAACGACGCGCTTTTCTTCGGCACATTGCACCGCTGCGCAAACAGCGTTGGGTGGTCTATGCCAAGCCGCCTTTCTCAGGGCCCGCGGCCGTGCTCGCCTATCTGTCGCGCTACACCCATCGCGTCGCCATCTCGAACCGCCGCCTGATTGCCATGGACGAGGCCGGCATCACCTTTCGCTACAAAGACTATCGCCGTGATGATGCCGAGCGGCAGCGCGTCATGACGCTGGCGCCCGACGAATTCATCCGCCGCTTCCTCACCCATGTGCTGCCGAAAGGCTTTCACCGCATCCGCCATTGCGGCCTGCTCGCCAGCGCCGGCTGCAAGGCCAATATCGCCCGGGCCAGAGATTTGCTTGCCGTAGCACCCATCGCCGCAGAACCAGAGGAACCGCCCGTTGCGCCCGCGGCAACACCATTAGCGCCTTGCCCGTACTGCGGCGGGCGCATGGTCATTATCGAAATCTTCCAGCGCAGACTGCAGCCCCGCGCGCCGCCGTATTTGCCGCCGCTAATCCGGAGGATCGCATCGTGACCCAGCACAGCCAGTGCCCCACCCAAGTCAGAGTCGTTCGGTTCCTGGCAATGGCCGGAGCTGTGCCACTGGCCCAATTGGCCACGCCGGCAACACACGGCGTGCCAAAAGCTGTTCCAGGCAACAGTCAATTCAGCTCAAATGAAACCTCGAAGACCGGGCGCAATGCCATGACTATGACGACCAGCGGTAAAATTCTCCCTCCCGGAGCCGCCACCAGGCCCACCCGCTACGTCAAATCCCCATAATCCAGCCAGCCACCGCGGGTTCGTACATGGGCGGCTTTCGAACGCCGCCCCCTCGGCGCGCCACCAGCCGTGCCAGGGCGGCATCCGAAACCCTTCACCATCTCGGCCATTCCGGCCCGTAAGCCGGCGTCCCGGAAGCGGACATCCAATGTTGCCCTTTCATCTTATCCGTGGACGGGGGTAAAATTGATTTATTGTCGATTCGGAGTTCAGTTCGATGGCTCGCCGCCCGGCCTCTTCGCCTTCCCCTCAATCAGCAAATCTTACCGTCGAGCAAATGCGTCGAGGCGTTGACCGGATCAATAAGCGGATCGCGGACGTTGAGGCATTTGATCCCAGAACTGTGCGGGAGCGGTTTGACACCAGGGCTAATGTCATCGGGACGGGAATCGAGGAAACCCTGGCATCCGTTTTTGGCCATAATACCGTCGAATATAACAGTTATTTGTCTGCCCAAAATTTGGACGCGGGGCCAATGGTTTTTGGCGGCGGGCCGGATTCTCCGCATGAGGTTCAACAATACTACACAGAGGGAAAACACCGATCGTTGCTGCTGCTGCGTCAAGCCGTTCGGGGGTTAGAGGAGGAAATTGCCGACACAAATGAAATTCCTGTGGCTTCCCCGCCCCGTATAGCGCCAAAAAACAAAGTGTTCGTCGTGCATGGACATGATGGTGGTGCCAAGCAGGGAGTAGCGAGATTCCTTGAGAAATTAAGGCTTGAAGCGATTATCCTTGATGAGAAGCCCGATCAAGGACGAACCATTATAGAGAAATTTGAAACGTACGCTGCTGATGTTGGATTTGCGGTTATTCTCCTTACCCCGGATGATGTGGGGCGCGTCAAATTGGCTTCCGATGAACAAGAAAGAGCACGACAAAACGTTGTTTTTGAACTGGGTTACTTCGTCGGCAAGCTGGGACGTGGCCGAGCGTGCTTACTGCGAAAGGGTGATGTCGAGATGCCCTCTGACTTGGCAGGCGTCATTTACACGGAGCTAGATGCGGCCGATGGGTGGATGCACAAGCTCGTTCGTGAACTGAAAGCTGCACAAATCCAATTCGACGCCAATAAGCTATGGGAATGAGTGAGATTGAGCGCGACATAGCGCTCATTCGAATCTAAAAAGGCGACCGCACGGAGATACTGCGTGAACGAAATCAATATCCCTTCCGATCAACAGGATGCCCTCAAGGTAATTGAGCACCACGAACTGGACAGACTTATCGAGCAAGCAGTCCAGAAGGAAGAGTTTGGAGAACTGTACAATCTTCCTTTAGCAAGGTGTGGGCCATATATTGCTAGACAACTCCGCGACTTTGAACAAGCGTTGGCGAAACACGGCCAAGCTAAGTTGTCAAGAAAGCGTGCGGCAACCGAAGCCTATCTCCGGCGAGTTGCCAGTGATTTGTCTTTCGCTGTCGGGATGATGAAGCGTCGGGTGGAAACAGAACAGAAGGAAGGACAACTCTTCTACATCGATGACCAGATAATACCGCCTCATCGTTTTACCGAACACCTGCGCTTAAGATTGAGCTACCGTTGGCGCCGGACCGTGGATGAGGAGTGGAAATTCGGTGGCATAACGTTCGTCTATGACGTAAATTTTTGCCCCGACTATACGTTCCCGATTTCGAAACGAAAGCCGAGCGCAGTTAGGCAGGAGCAGGACCGGCAGACCAAGCTGTACCAAGCATGGGAGCACCTCATGAGAATAGCACTTTGTTCGGTCAGGGACTATTTCAGGGAAGGCGGTGATGGAGGCAGGATCCCTGAAATATTTCAGGCGATGGTCGATCCTCACACCCGTGAGCTGAACAACTACAGTGCTCAGTTCTGGCGTCAGCAGCCTTGAACTCTTCCGACTGGCTTGGGATGGCCTAGGTGGGTGGGAAGCCGCCATTGCCACGGCGCGTCGCTGGTGCAGCGTTTCACGAACTGAGCACAGAGGGACGTGCATGAAGATCGCCAAGGTAAAAATCACCAACTTCAAGTGCTACGAGGAGACGTTTTCTCTCGCGCTCAACGACGCTTTGAACGTGATCGTCGGTGCCAACGAGTCGGGGAAGACCACGATTCTGGAAGCGATCCATCTCGCTTTGACCGGCATGCTGCATGGACGACCGCTCAAAAATGACCTGACGAGCTACCTGTTCAACCTCGCAGCTCAACGGAAATACGTCGACAGCCTCAAGACCGGGTCGCCGCTTCCGCCGCCGGCGATCACCATCGAGTTGTTCTTCTCAGGGAACTCAAGCGAACTGGCCGAGCTGGAGGGCGACGGAAATTCCGAAAGGATCAAGGCTAGCGGCGTGGTCTACCGGATCGAGTTCGACGAGGAGAATTACAAGGGACCCTATGAGGCGCTGGTGACGACCGGGGAGCTGACCTCCATCCCGGTCGAATACTACACGGCGACGATGCGGTCTTTCGCGCGCATGGGCATCACCTCGCGCAACATCCCGATCAAGTCCGCCCTGATTGATTCATCCAGCACCCGACTGCAGAACGGTTCCGACCTTTATGTCTCCCGGATCATCCGCGATGTGCTGGAGGAGACCGAGCGGGCGTCGATCTCCCAGGCTCATCGGAAGCTCAAGGAAGCCTTTGTCGAGGATAAGAACCTGAAGTTGATCAATGAGCGGATCACCAAGGCCGCGAAGATCAGTCAGAAATCGGTCAGCATCTCGGTCGACCTGTCGTCCCAGACAGCCTGGGAAAGCAGCCTGATGACCTACATCGACCTCATCCCCTTCCAGTACATCGGCAAGGGCGAGCAATGCGTGATCAAAACCAAGCTGGCGCTCAGCACCAAGAAGAACACCGAGGCCACGGTCATCCTGTTGGAGGAGCCGGAGAACCACCTGTCGCATGCGCGGCTGAATGAATTGATCGCCGACCTCACCGACCAACACGGTCAGAAGCAGATCATCATTTCCACACACAGCAGCTTCGTGGCCAACAAGCTCGGCCTTGACCATCTGATCGTGCTGCGCGATGAAAAGGTGGTTCGCATCTCTGAGCTGCAGGCCAGCGACTTCTTCAAGAAGCTGGCAGGATACGACACCTTACGCCTGGCTCTCGCCAAAAAGGTGATTTTAGTCGAAGGCGATTCCGACGAGCTTGTGGTCCAACGCGCCTACATGGACGCAAACGGCGGGCGCCTGCCCATTCAGGACGGCATCGACGTCATCTCGGTCGGCACCGCGTTCCTACGCTTCCTGGAACTGGCCTTGGCGTTGAAAATCCCAGCGGCCGTCGTGACCGACAATGACGGCGATATCGCCGCCGTCGCGAAAAAATACGCCGCGTTTGACGGCGAACCGTCCGTCCGGATCTGCTTCGACCCCATCGTCGACAACGGGTCGCTGACGGTCAGCGGCAAACCCTTCAACTACAACTCGCTGGAGCCGAAGATCCTGAAGGCGAACAGCCTGGCAACCCTGAATAACGTGCTCGGGGCGGCGGCGAAGACTGACGACGAGCTCCGCCTCCACATGCGCGCCAACAAGACCGAAAGCGCCTTGGCCATCTTCAACAGCGCGACGGCGATCAGCTATCCTGACTACATCACCAAAGCCATCGCGCCGTGATCGGCGAGAACAGGCTCGTCATCGCCGCGGCCGGTTCGGGCAAGACGACCTACCTCGTCGAGCAGGCGCTCAAGATCAGGGATCAGCGGGTCCTGATTACCACCTACACGGACTCCAACGAGGCGGAGATCCGCCAGAAATTCTTCGACGTCGTCGGCCACGTCCCGACGAACGTGGTGATCATGACCTGGTTCAGCCTGCTGATCACCCATGGCGTGAAGCCCTTTCAGGGTGCCGTGTTCGACTTTCCGATTAGGGGCATGCTGCTGGTCCAGGCCCAGTCAGCCATTCGCTACGTCAACAGCCAAGGCGTGGGGGTGCCTTGGCCTGAAGACGACATCGCCAACCACTTCTTCAACCCCGCCGGCCAGGTTTTCTCGGACAAGCTCTCCAAGTTGGTGGTTCGCTGCAACGAGCAGAGCGGAGGCGATGTCATCGACAGGCTCAGCCGAGTGTTTCCTCACGTGTTCATCGACGAAGTCCAGGACCTCGCCGGATACGATCTCGACATCGTTGAGGCGCTGGCGCGAAGCTCCGCCCGCCTGTTTATGGTCGGCGATCCCCGGCAGGTGACCTACCTGACCCACAATGAACGGCGCTATAGCAAGTACGCCAACGGCGGCATCGCCGACTTCCTGCGAACGCTTCCAAAAAAGCTTCGGATCGAGGTCGACGACGCGAGCCTCAACCGCTCACACCGCAACAGCGCCGTCATCTGCGCGGTGTCGTCCCGTCTGTTCCCTGGGTTCACCGCCACCCAGACCTGCGAGTGTGCGACATGCCGCGGATCCGTGCCGGCCAACGCGGGCGCCTTCATCCTCAGGAGGTCGGACTACGCCCATTATCTGGCGACCGTCAGACCGATGCAGCTCCGCGACAAGATCACCGCCACTGGGGTCGATCCGCTATTGCCGGTGATGAACTTTGGGGAATCCAAGGGCAGAGGCTTCGACCACGTCGTCATCCTCCCGACGGGCCCGATGCAGAAATGGCTCGCCGATCCGGACTCCAACCTGGCGGCGCAAAGCCGCGCCAAATTCTATGTCGCAATCACCCGTGCTCGGCACAGCGTGGCGATCGCCATGGACTGGAAATCAGCATCCCTGCCGGCAGGATTTTCGTTCTACGAGCGCCCTGCAACCTGAACTGGACCCGGCTAGCGGCACTCGCGCGAGCTGGACCAAGTGACACGCTTGTTCCTGATCCTCCCCGAAAGCGGCACCCAGATGCCCAAGGCTACTCGCGCCAGAACTGCGTAACTGGTGGGCTCTGCAGTCTGGCCAGCCTAGACTCCTACACCATTTGGGACATCTCCAATGTACGTAATCAGCCAGATTGTTCGGCCATCCGCCTGCAGGGAATGCAGTGCCCTACCCGCTGCCCTACTGCCATAAACCGGAAGTTCCGAACCTCAGCTATAGCCCAAATAGGTCATTCAAAGATCTCTCGCCGAATGTCTTGGACGGGTCGAATACTGCCGTAGAGGCTGGCTGCAGGCGGCATCTGCTTTTCTAGATCCTCGCCATAAAGCGGTCAGACCGCTTTCGGCCGGGGCTAGTGCTGGACGTTCCGGTTCTGGCAGAGTCGGGCCGATTGCTGTCTGACTGCTTTAGAGCTGGAATAGAGAGAAGCGAACATTGTCACCCCTCATTTTTTCTTTGAAGCTTAATGGTCTCCACAATAGCCTCGATTTCGCTGAGGGCTCTTGCGACTTTCTCCATACAATGGATCGCCCACTCAATCATGTTGTATTCCCTAACTACGACGCCGAGTTCTGTTGTTTGTGACATAAATTTTGGAAATACCGTGCTTGGAAATAGAGTATCTTGGTAATCGTCGTGGCCCCAGTCAGTATAGGATGGCGGTATTAACACCCCTTGGTGAGTCATCAGATTTCGGAAAGATCTGTATAAGCTATCAAACTCTTCTACGTCTTCGGGTCGGTCTCCCTTCCATTTTTCGTACGCTATTCGTTCCAAAGATTTTTTCTTCGCTTGCATAATCAATTCGAAGACAACGTAGAACGTGTTGTAAAATCCGACGGCCACTATTTGCCGCTGTGCAGACCCAAGATTGTTCTCGTTCAATAGGCCAATGGCATCACGCAAAATATGCAGCCTTTGCTTTGCATTTTCTAGTGGAGTTCCTCCTGGGAAATATGCTTCATTAACAACGTATTGATATCGGGGCACGCAAGAAATCCTCTAGAATTTTAGTATTTTTGCAGCGAGCATGGAGGCATGCCTAACATAACCCACCGCTTTCATGGAACAAACATGCGGTGGCACGGTATTCATGCCTATAAATAACGTATCGCTTTGATCGGTTGATTAGCTGCACTAACTGACCTGACGCCAAAGTGTCTGACAACGTCCGCTTTTAGATGCTTTCCACAGGGCCATTGTACGGAGGCGCCGGGCGCCGGAAGATTATTCACCATAGCTATCATGATTTTTTATCCGTAATTCAGCGTATTCAGAGAACCGCACTGTTGGCGCTCCTTAAGATTGGGGATGAGCTATCGGAATTAAGCGGCTAAAAAAGTGCGGCGGAATTGGAAGCCGGTGGTGACGGCACGCGACAAGGACAAGCGGCCAAAACCCTTGATCAACTGCTGATAGCTTCCAAAATGGTGTCGTTGGCCCGCATTCTTGTAGGATATAGTTCAGTATCGATTGTCCCTCTGGTACCAATGGTATGTCGAGGAAGGCTGCGCCATGATTATTTTGGCCACGCCAGAGGTTCGTTTCCGAGGACTCATCGGGAAGCCAAAGTTGTGTCGAACAGTGGGGCAGCACTTCTCCCTTGAGGCGCGCCAGCACTTCTAGAGTGTCCGTGTCACCAAGCGCAGCTGCCCAAAACGCCAATGTTGGCAACAACACGCTCCCTTGCGTCACCTCCACAAAGTAGCCCTCTTTGTCACGCCGCGGATGGGCGGCTAGTTCGGCGTAATCGTGAAGTACGCTGGGATACCGCCCGCCCGAGCGATATGCGAAGTTAGCCCGCTTTACGACTTCAGATACCCAGACTTGTAGATCTCCCAAATGTTTTCCATGAATAGCTAGGAACATAAAACCAAACGCGAGGTCAGTGGCTTGGCCTTCGGATACGGGCGCCAAAAGGGACGGATTATTAACAACCAGCAGACAGAGTTTTTCAGCCAGCATGTCGATACGGGGCGTAGGGGGGCGTTTGCTATATGTCGTGGGCAGTTCACCAGAGCTGCTATCGATCCAAATCTGCCAGAGGCCATGCAAGGCAACGCGCCCCATGACGGTGAACAATACGAGGTTGACGTCTAGCGGTGAAGCTGTCCGGATTGCTGCGGAGACCGCATGTAATTTTCCAACGTGCGGCAATATTTTTTTGCCGATAAACTCGTCCCAAATCTGGAGATGCAATTCGACCAATTCGAAGAGAATAACACCCATGTCCTCCGAGGACTTCGTTCCCGCGACCAATTGTTCCTTCGCAAGGTCCCAGATGTTGAGGAGTACATGCTCGCTTGCTTGGTAAGTGCTTTCGAGATTACCTTGCTCTCGCGCCCAGACAAAGAGCATCCAAAGACTGATCGAAATTTGGCGAGCTGCTGTGAGTCGCTTCGCATCCGATGTGCCCGTCGCATGTTTCGTCACGGCTTCAACGAGGCGGGCAAAATGTGAGAAGGATGCTTCTGGTTCGTCCGACATTGCGATAGCCTTGCGAAGGCTTGATCGCATCTCCGGAGATAATAGGCCTTCGCGCAGCAGGCCATCTTCAAGATAGCCTGCGATACGGTCACCATTCCAGACGGAAAACTCGACCATGTCGGTCGCCTTATTGTTCATATAGCCATTAAATGCTTCGGCAGCGGCTTCCTGTACTTCGCCTCCAAAACACGGACAAATGACAACCCGCTTTCCGCGGTGTTCAGGGGGCAGGTGATTCGGTATGTACGCGTCGAGAATCTCGTCGAGCGATGGTCGAAGTGCTTGGTCGCTGGGCCCATTCCACTCGCCGCGGGTCAGATCGCCACGCTTGATCGAAAATAGATAGACGCGGTCATCACCGTTTGGCCCTATGGCGGCAACATCAACGCCGAACTGCCGCGTCCCACGCGATGGTTTGGAAAAGACCGTGTAGCCAAGTTCCGAAAGGAGATCTGGCAATATGGCATCGAGTTCACCGCGTTCTTTGAGTGACGCGAGATATTCACGAATAATTGGTTTCATTCAGGTCTTGGCTCCCTCCGGAAGACCCTTAAGATATAATCGAGACCAAACGGGTCGTACGCCCATCCCATCAAATTGTCGGTTTCGTAGTGCATAGTGCCAAGAGTGTTATCTAGTCGTCGGGTTCCGCCCTTGAAGTCGCTGACATAGCTGATTGCCCGTGTTCCAAAGAGTAGCGTTTGGCGCTTAAATAACTGCCGCAACGCGGATTTGCCCTCGGCCCATTTACGTCCTTCTGCAAACGCCTCCGCCTGTTTCTCATGTTCAATCCATCTTTGCCGCTCGGTCGGCTGCAACTCCGGAACAAACCCTACCTCGTTGATTCCCTCTCTGTAGGAAGTCTCGCGAGCAAGTACGGTACCCATTTGGGACTTTGCCGCGTCGGGGAGGCTCGGTTGTACCGCTTCCAGGTATTCCCGTGTCGCAAGAGGATAATTGATCAGGAGCGGATCAAATAGCAATTCGCCCAGTTCTCTGCCGGCATCCGCGTTTGAGTGGTGGAGCAAGCAGACCAGGAAGGAAGCGGGCGCAGTTCCGTGGGGCATGAGCCAGCCAATGGCCTTCCGCGCCAAATAAAGTGTGCGTTTCGCCGACCAGTTCAGGTTGCCGGGATCAAAGTCAAATACGAATCTCTGATTTCCAGTCAAATTTAGCAAGCTGCGTGCGCCCGCACATAATCTCTCATTCCCGGTCAGAAGCCATTTGCAAATCACGGTCTGCAGCAGCTTTCCGTCATCCTTAGAATTGGCTGCCCCTTGAGAAAGGTAGTGAGCGGTCGAACCCAGGAGCTCCAATGAATCCTCGACGTTGCTCATTTGAAGCAGGGTTTCGAGGCTGGCCAGAGCCTCGTCCTGTCGGCCGTGCGTGAGCAAACTGTAGAGTGCAGTGTCAGCCGCTGAGCATGCCCCGGATTCTTCGATATCCAAGCTTTGCAGGGCCTTCAACAAATGAGGCAAGAGAGCACTTCGCACGTTGTTACCTGCGAGGGTAATAAAATTGCAGCACGCGGTGAGCAACTCAGGTTGCCCAGACACCGCGGCTGTTTCGGTCATGCTACCCACAATTTCGTCGAGGTATTCCCCGCAGCGCTTCGCTAATTCCAGAGCGATGTTTAAGGCATGCACCCGATCACGGATCGGGACACTTCCGTCTCCGAGGACATTTTTGAGGGCCGACACGGCGCGTTTCACCGCGTCTTCGCTTTCGACCGGTACTGAAGCGATTGCCTGGATGCCTGGGGTACGCATTCGATACGCACCCTGTACGTACGCGATAGCGATGTCCAAATAGGCAGCTGAATCTGTCCGAACGCCCGCCACGACAGCCGCAATGAGACTGAAATCCGGCGTCTCAGGAATGGGTTCAAGCGCCAATATTCCATCGATTCTCCGTCTGTCGCGCATGCACCAGCCGAGGAACGCCTCTTGGGCGAATGGTCCCAGAGATCCCTTGCTTAGGGCGGCTATCGCAGGCACGACTCGCCCTATCTCATCGTCCAGCAGGGGGATGAGGACCTGATAAATGCGCGACCATTGACCGAAATCGATACGCCATCCGTCCTGGCCGGAGGGCTGGCGGATATGCTCGAAGACGTTGATACGGCGGCTGCCGTGCAGTTCTGCCAAGCCTTTTATGGCCCGGTCCCATTCCTCCTGGGGTAGCTCGGGGTCGGCCAGCCATTGCATGAGCCGCCCCTGCGATACAGCCGCAAGCAACCGTGCGGCGAGTTCCTCATCCATAGACTAAGTCTCTGGTGGCGTCCGGCGTAGGTGAAAAGGAGCTTGCTGCCAGGTCGCGCACCGAAGGTCCACCAGGGTGACTACCATGCAAATATCCACCTTCGGAAAACTTAAATCGCCTCTTGAGTAACGAAGTCATTTTTTGGCTACCATGATCTTACCTAGAAGCTGTCATTCGCTAGTCCAACTTGACTGGGAGACTTCATCCCCGCGTATTCACCTGTTGTCTGCAACTCCCAGGTGTTCTGGATTCGTATGGTTTAGGCCGGCTTGTTTCATAGCGGCGACCATACCTTCGCAATAGTAAGCTAGTATTTCGTCCTCTGGCAGACTCTTGATAACCTCAAACTCCGGGTGGCCGGTAAGGCGTCTTAGAAGCTCTTCACGAGCTACCCCTTTGTAGGTACCCATGAACCATTCAAGTGCATCTAGGGGTCCTTGAACTGGGCGGCTTGTGGACACAATCATACCAAAGTACGCGTCGGGGGCGGCGCGGTAATCAGCCAGTTCGTCGGCAGACATGGGACGACGGTGAATGGACGAGACGTCGTTTGTATCAGTAATCCCAAGGTACATGCATCCCTCCGCTTCATTGACCGCAGCGGTTGTAACTGTACCCATGAAACCGCCGTCATCGTCTCCAAAGTGGTACATCTCACCAATGATGATCCGACCCAGGTTTTGGCCGAACGCTTCGGACGGCATCTTCCCATCGAATGTCGAGGGGAGTTGTGGGTACGTGCTGAAGGCTTGGCCGATGTCATGAAGATCGGCGTGGCGCTTTTTTTGCCGATAAGCGTCCACCAAGCGCACGTAGCCAGGCTTGCTGAAGTCGGAAATACCCAATCCAAACGGCAAAGCGGTAGCCGAGGGAGCGCTGTGAAGGCAGCGGTGATGTGCGACGTTCGTTATGAAGACGTAGGCCGTAGTCCCTGCTGCAAGTTCTTTGGCTTCGTATATTTCGAGACGCTTTACGGCAGCTTCCATCCAGGAGGGAGGGCCAGCTGATGGATCGTCCGGAGGTGTGTTCAAGTCAATGAAGATGAGCCGGTCGTCTGATGCAGGCTTGGCAAGAGCTCCGTTCAGGTGCTTTCCCAATTCGGAAGCCGGATTTGGATTCGCTGTGCCGTCGTCGGCTGTTTTGCCGAGCAAGTCTTTTACGGCTCGCATCTTGGCCTCGATCCAGTACCTCTTGCCTGTCTTTTTGGACACCGCCGCAAACTCGCAGTGCCTTGCCGACCCGTCTGTTTCATCTTCCAGTACCAGTTCAAAGCCTGACCTGATGAGGACGTTGGCGACAATTAACTCATAATAGGCACCTTGAAATTGTGAGCGGTTCTTAAGACGTCGGACGAGCCGCTCTTGGAGCTCCACGTTGTGTTTGATGAGATACAAATTGTAGGCAAGACCAAGGTAGCAGGCAACAGCTCCAGTTATCGTGGCCGAACTAACTTCTCCTGGCTTCTTGATCGTTTCTTGCTGGTATCGGCAAATGACATCATACCACTGAAGTATGGGGTGTCTCTCGTTGAAAGGCTTGGTGAGCTCTGCATTGCCCCAGTCAGATCCTAGAGTACGCTTGATGTAGTCCAGCAAGAAGTCAGGAAAAGTTTTCCATTTGGGCGAGAAATAGACATCCTTGCCAACGGCGACGATCCGGTGGCCGTTGCTTTCTCCTGAGATAATTGGTTTACCGTAACCTTGCTGGCTCTGACGGATCGTCTCAGCTGCTTCGTGTCGGGTGAGAATCGCTTGGAACTTTCCTGGATTGTTGGTGAGCGAACGCAAATCCCCATGGCACCATTTGTACCGTTGGCCACTTCCGCAAAAGCAAGGTCTGTTTCTGCTAAGAGACATGTTCCCTTAAGGCTATTTGGCGTCGCACAGATTCGTCATGCAGTTTTACCATATTTCATAATAGAGTCGCATCCCCCTGTCTTCAAAGTAGCCATCCGGTCAGAACCGCGGACGAGTTTATTCGGCTCTATCTCGGTGGATCACGATTAGCTCGCGCAGATTTTCGATGCCAAAGTCGGTGAAGGCTATGAGGCCATCGTCGCTGAGATCGTAGACCCAGATCAGGCCGTCTTCGGGTTCCATCTCGTCGGCGATTTCCGCGAGCCATTCTGCGTTCTCGCCGAGGTCCCTGGCGACACGGTCAATCGTGAAGACGTGGTGGACTTTATTGGTCTGCACGATCAGGCGGCCAGGACTCTGGGTTGCGACGTCCAGTTCCACGGCATCAATTCGTCGATCTTGGCAGCTGGATGACTGGCGGTGCGCGCGAGGATGTCGGCGAGCCATGCCTGCGGATCGACGTTGTTCATCTTTGCCGTCGTAATCAGGCTGTACATCATGGCCGCCCTTTGACCGCCGCGATCGGAACCGGCGAATAACCAAGCCTTTCTGCCCAGAGCCAGGGTTCGCAGCGCGCGTTCTGCGGCATTATTGCTGAGACAAATCCGTCCGTCGATCAGGAACCGGGTGAAGGCCGGCCAGCGGTTCAGCATATAGTCGATCGCCTTGGCCACATCATTGTGGCGCGAGAGTTTGGCGCGCTCGGCGCGCATCCATGTCTCGAGTTCGGCGACCCGCGGGGCGCTGAGCTGCTGGCGCACCGCCAGGCGTTCGGCCGGCGACTGGCCGTTGATGCCCCGCTCGATCTCGAACAGCGCGTCGATCCGCTGCACCGCGGCCAGCGCCATCGGCGCGACGAAGGCCGGCGTTTTGCCGTGGGCCTTGCGTTTGGCGTTGCGCGCAATATCGGCCAGCTCGAAGAATTTTCGCCGCGCGTGCGCATAGCAAGCTGCCTCGATGATGGGTCCGGGCGATCGGTTCGGCTCGTAGAGCTTGTTGTAGCCGCCGTAAGCATCGGCCTGGAATATACCGCTGTATCCGGCGAGATGGGTTTGCGGATGAATGCCGGCGCGATCGCGCGAATAGTAGAACACCGCGCAGGGCGGACCCGATCCGCCGAACGGCTGATCATCACGCACATAAACCCACACGCGCGCCGTATCGGTCTGCCCCCGCGCCATCACCGGTACGGTTGTGTCATCGCCATGCACCCGCCCGCCCGTGAACACCATCGTTTCGATGAAGTTGTACGCCGGTTCCAGCGTCACGCAGGTGGCACCAATCAGATCGGCCAGGGTCGAGACGCTCAGAGAGATGCCTTCCAGCGCGAACCGTTCGGATTGGCGGTTCAGCGGCTGGTGCTGGCCAAACTTGTCGTAGGCGATCATTGCGAGCAGGCTGGGGCCGGCGAAGGCGCGCGGAATGGTGTGGAACGGCGCGGGTTCCTGACTGATCTTCTCACAGTCACGGCAGGTGAATTTCTCCCGCACATGCTGGATCACTTTGTATTGGCGGGGCGTGGATTCCAGCGTCTCGGTCACACTCTCCCCGAGCTTGGCGAGGCGCGATCCCCCGCAGCAGGCGCACTGGGTCGGGCCTGGCAGAACGACCCGCTCGCGCGGCAGATGCTCGGGGAAGGGCTGGCGCGATGGACGCTTGCGGGTAAAGCCGGTGACAGTCGTGGCCTTCGCCTTCGCGGCCTCCCGTTCGGCGCGTAGTTCGTCCTCGGTCGCAGTGGTCTCGAGTTCCTCGAGTTCCATCTCCATCTGGTCGAGCAGCCGCGCCGTGCGTTCCGCCTTGGGGCCGTAAAGGGCGCGCTTGAGCTTCTCGATCTGCAGCGTCAAATGCGCGATATAGGCCGCAGTATCGGACTGCCGAGCGCGGTCGCCCAAAATGATCGCTTTGAGCGCGGCAATGTCGTCCGGCAGAGCCAGCGGATCGATATCCATGACCCGCATAGAATCATAAACCGCCAGGGTTTCGCTACAGAAATTCGCATTAGAAAGCGATTTTTCACCCTGATTTTTTAGCTTACCCGGCAGAGTGCGGTCGCCAGGTCTGTTGCGGATTTCGCCAGTCGATCGCTTCCAGAAGATAACCGACCTGACCAGCCGTGAGTGACACAACCCCGTCCACGGTCTGCGGCCAGATAAACCGCCCCTTGTCCAGACGCTTGGCATAAAGTGATAATCCGACGCCATCATGCCAGATCGCCTTGATCAACGATCCGCTGCGTCCCCGGAAGAAGAATACGTCCCCGCCGAACGGCTCCCGTCCCAGACCTTCCTGCACCTGCAACGCAAGCCCCTTCATCCCACGGCGCATATCCGTATGCCCCGACGCCAGCCAGATCCGCACACCGGGCGAGACCGGGATCATCGCCGCACCGCCGCCATCACCCGGCGCAAGGCGGCGATCCCAACCCCATCATCAACCCGAACACAGGTGCCATCCGGCAGGACGATCTCAATCCGGCTCGCATCGGATCGCGCCGACCGCATCTGTGGCACCAGATCAGCGCTGGCGTGGTTCGCCGCCACTGATTTGCCAGACGCCTGCGGCATCGACAGCGCCGCACTCGGCATCACCCGCACCGGAATGAATTCCGGCGCCATCGGCGCCGGCGTCAATTCACCGCGCCGAACCTGCCCCCGCCACTTCCACAATTGCCCCCTCGAAATATCGTGCCGCCGCGCAATCAACGCAAACACCGCGCCCGGCGCCTCAGCCTCCGCAACAATCCGCAGCTTGTCTTCATCCCGCCAGCGACGCCGGCGTTCCGCTCCGGTGATGATCTCCATCCGCCCGACGCTCCTTGCCCATGAATCAGCTCATAGCAGCGCTCTTATGGACGGCTCCTCCCCGTAGCGGCAGGCGGTTCAGACCGGATGGTTACTCTTCAAAGGCCGTTTTCGTGATCAAATGGGGTCATTAATGGGCGGTGGCTGAATCCCCCTTGCCACATCCGCTTTCAGACAATCGACTGAAAGTAACGACAGACTGAGGTGGGCGCGAACTACCCCGACTCTCCCAAAACCTTCTAGCCATGGTAATGTCCACTCTTGGGCAATTTGTAGGAGCCCTGGAACGGCTTGGTTGGGCGCTATGCCGCCTGTTCAGGTTTTTGGGGAGATTGGAGTAGTGCAGTGGCGATGGCATTGGCGACCTTATCGGCAGCGGCCCTCACGGGGCCGGTTTTGAGGTGCGCGTAGCGGGCTGTGGTCTGGACTTGGGTATGACCCAGCAGCCGACCGATCATCGTCAGATCCTCCCCGAGCTGGAGCGCGTCGGAGGCGAAGGAATGGCGCAGGTCGTGAATGCGCACGTCGGGCAGTCCGGCCCGCTTGCGTAGCCGTCGCCATGGGCGCTGCATATCGGTGAGGTGCTGGCCCTTCACTTGGCCGGTGATGACATACGGGTTCCCCTCGATCCTGGGGATGGCCTTGAAGACATCGGCGGCGGCCTGTCCGATCGAGACCAACTTCGCGCCGCTTTTGGAATCTGGCAGCCGCAACACCCCGGCGTCGAGATCGACATAGGCCCATTTGAGCTTCTGGATCTCGCTGAGGCGGCAGCCGGTCAGCAGGAGCAACTGGATGCAGTTGACGGCCTCGCGCTCTGCATTGGATTCGCGCAGCACCCTGCCGAGCCGAGCCAGTTCCTCGGCGGTGAGGTAGCGCTCGCGCTTCTCTTCCTTGTAGCGTTTGACCTTCCAGCAGGGGTTTACCCCATCGATACGGACACCCCAGGTGTGGGCAACGGTGAACATGATGGAGAGGACACCAAGGGTCCGGTTGGCTTGGTAGGGCGTCGCCTTCATCGATTGATGAAGCTCGACGATATCGCCCCTTGTCACGTCGATGATCCGGTGGCTGCCGATCTTTGGATTGATAAACAACTCGACCGACCGCTTGTATTCAGCCTGGGTGGTCGGCTTGCAGTGGCTGGCGACATGTTTCTCTAGGAATCGCTTGCCGAATTCCTTCATGGTGGGCGATGCCTTGCGCCGGTCGCGTTCGGCCGCCGGGTCGCCGCCAAGCCGGACAACCGAGAGGTGCTTTATGGCCTCCGTCCTGGCATCTTCCGCGGTGATGGCGCCGTGGAGGCCGACATTGACGCGCCGGACCCGACCCCCTGCCCGGAACTGTGCAAGGTACATCTTCCGGCCGGATGGATAGACGCGCAGACCGAAGCCTTTCAGTTCCTCGTCCCAGATGAAATATTCCTGCTCCCCAGGAGCGGCTCCATCAACGGAACGTTTCGTGATCTTGGCCATGGAACATCCTCAGAACACCGGAATCCCCGGAATCAAATCGGAATCATTTGGGAGAAAATCCAGGCAATTCCGGTCAAGGGTGAGCGTAAGCCGATAGGCAGTAATAGTCAACGAAAACAGTTGGTTATCGTGCTCTGGCGTAGTCCAGGGGGAGGGGGCAAAAACCCGCGAAAAGGGCCGGGACAGAACTCATAACCTGAAGGTCGCACGTTCAAATCGTGCCCCCGCAACCAAGTTTATCAAACCAAATCAATGCATTGAAGCCGCCGCAAGGCGGCTTTTTGTTGTCCGGTGCACTAGGGCAGTCTTAG
>NZ_JAKGBZ010000022.1 GCF_021556475.1 Acidiphilium iwatense
TCACCAAACCCCCCGCCACGTCCTGACATTATGTTGCGTGGAAGCCGTCGATCGCCTGCGGCACAAAGCCCAACCGCAGATCCGCAACATAACTTTCGCCGCAACATGTTCGGTCTTATGTTGCATTCAACATAAGACCGATGCGGCCACTGGCGAACATGGCGACCTGCTCGACATCATCCGCGCAAGCTGCGGACTGCTGGACTTCAAGGACGTCGCCGACGAGGCTCGCGATTTCCTCAGCCTGCCGCGTCCTGAACCCGAGCCGACACCGTCCGGACGAAACCTGCCGCCAGCACCATCAGGATCGACCGAAGCGGCACGGCGATTGTTCGCCATGTCGCAACCAATCACGGGCACGCTCGTCGAGACGTATCTCCGCAACCGCGGCATTACGGTTCTGCACGGAACCGGAAATCTGCGCTTCCATCCACGCTGCTATTACCGGCCCGATGAGCACAGCCCGACCGAGACATGGCCCGCGATGGTCGCCGCCGTCACCGATCTCGACGGACGGATCACCGGCGCACATCGTACATGGCTCGCACCGGACGGTTCCGACAAGGCGCCGATCGACACGCAGCGCAAGGCGATGGGTGATCTGCTCGGTCACGCGGTTCGTTTCGGCATACCGGGCGCCGTGATGGCGGCAGGCGAAGGCATAGAAACGATGCTCTCGCTCCGTCAGGTTCTGCCCGACATGGCGATGGTGCCAGCACTCTCGGCAGCCCATCTCGCCGCCATCCTGTTCCCGGACACGCTCCGCCGGCTCTATATCGTGCGCGACAACGATCCCGCCGGTGACGGTGCGCGTGACAGCTTGGTCGAACGGGCAAACGCGGACGGGATCGAGGCCATTCCCCTGTCGCCGGCACTCGGAGACTTCAACGAGGATCTCCGGGTGCTCGGCATCGATGCGCTTCGGGCAGGGGTTCGGGTGCAACTTGCCCCCGAGGACGTCGCCCGCTTCATGGCCCTGGCGGCATAGCCGGAAGGGGAGGCAGATAGCGGCGCGCGGCCGCCATGCTCGCACGGATGCGTCCGACCATCGGCAGAGGACCGCGATCCGGCCTTCGAGAGGGCGATCGGCCCACAAGCGGGCCAGGCCGGCAATGGCGGCAGCCGACTATTTTCCGGCGCGGCCTTAAAGCCGCTTTCCATCGCGAGACAAAATAGCCGGCCTTAGCCATCAAGGCCCTCGCTTCGCTCGGCCTGCCGACCCGTCCCGCCCGTGGGCTTCGTCGCCATGAAGGCCGCGACGGTCGCGGTCACACCGATGGAGCATTCCATGAGCGAGCATGACGACCACGAACCGCACCATAGCTCATCCCCAACCGACCATGTCATTCAGGAACTTCAGCTTTATGGCTGGCGCCCCTTCGAGGACGAACCCGATCCTCGGCCCTTGCCTGAAGGCAGGATCGTCGCCGGCGCGATCACGGACATCTTCGACGCCCTGGCCTTCGCCTTGCAGGACAGCCGCCTCGAACCCGACCTCGACGATCTCCTCTGGTCGACCGTCAACGTCTTCCACCGCGCCACCGACCGGATCGAACGCGACCTCGACAGCAACGAGCAGGCGCAGAAACGCGCCCAGCGCGAACAGGATGGCAGCGAGGTCAAATCCGTCGAGCTGGAGCAGTTGGTCGCTCAGGGCATCACGCTGATCGAGCGCCGAGATGCCTTCGAGTTCATGCGCGACCAGGCTGCCGACCAATACGAACGTCAGGTCCGCAAGCCATGGAGACCGCGTTCGGGATCAATGGTCAACCATCGCAATCTCACCGCGACGATGATTGACAGCCGCACCTTCATTAGGAACCGCGAGCTTGCCAAGAATCGCGTGCTGGTCCCGGCAGGAACCCGCATCGCTTTCACCGGCGGCGCCAACTACCAGAACCATCGCCTGATCTGGGAGGTGCTCGATCGCATCCACGAGAAGCATCCCGACATGGTGCTCCTGCACGGAGGCTCCGACACCGGCGCGGACCTAATCGCCGACAAATGGGCCTCCAACCGCAAGGTGCCTGTCGTCTCCTTCAAGCCCGACTTCGTGAAGTTCTCGAAGAAGGCCGCACCCTTCAAGCGCAACGACACCATTCTCGAAGAAATGCCCGCGGGCGTCGTCCACTTTCCCGGTGGCGGCATCCAGGACAATCTCGCCGATAAGGCCAGGAAGCTCGGAATCCCGGTCTGGAAGCAGGGCGGCGCGTGAGCGCCGTCGAATCCCGGTCGCCATCATAGCCGATGCGGCGCTTGTCTCCGGGCAGGCGCCGTACCGAGCCATGACTTCGTTCCGACGTGCGAACGTCCCTAAGCCGACGCAACGTAAGGGACCGCCCGCTTTGCGTAATCAACCCGCAAGGGGTTCCCCTCGCAAGCTCGCTGATTGCGGCGGGCAGTCCCCTTCTCCCGAAGCGTCACGGGGCATCTCCCGCACAGACAGAACGGAGACTGATATGACGTACAGCACCAAGCCCTATCATCCTGACGACATCGTGGTCTGGTCGGATGGCTTCTGGGCAACGGTCGAAGAAATCTACCGCGGCGACTTCTCGCACAGATCGGATGACTATGAGATCGTCCGGCTCGAAGACCATGCCCGGCTCAAGGCACTCGGCCTCGCGGAGGATTTCGATATCCCGTGAGGCCGATGGCCCGAAACCATCGCCGTCATATTCGCTGGCAGGCGAGCTATTCCCGCCGAAGCCGTCTCCGGCCGCAAAGACGCGACCATGAGGGAGGTGGCGAGGCAGCATAATGCGAAGAGCGTCACGGACGCCCAACTCCTGCCGCGAGCACCACTCCCGCTGTCCTGCGCTGATCCTTGGTCGGACTGATCGCCTGATGCCATCAACCCGTGAAGGGTCGGCTACGCCTTGCGTGCCGCCGCTTCGGCTGCGCCGCGCGCGGTGATTGCGGCTCACAGCCCGACACGTCGGGCGCCTGTCAGCGGGGAATGGTCCCCGCTCTGAACAGGAGCCGGGATGATGTCCGCCAAAACCGCTCACGCCTATGCCTTTAGCCTCGCCACCTCCCTCATGGTCGCGATCATCATCTTCAAGGCCGGAGACGGCAGCTTCTCCGTCGTGCCTGCCAGTGAATATGACGGCGATGCTACCGCGATCGTCCACGAGATCGATCCCTTCGCCCGCTGACGCGGCCGACACGGCGCCGGGCGCGGGAATTTCCAATGATTCCCGCTCCCAGGTCCTGCAATTTCGGCTATTGTCATCTCGCGCCGTGGTGGTGGTGGAAGGCGCCCGTCTTCAGAAACTATTCTGCGGAGTACGCCACCATGGTCTTCCTTAGCGTCATCCTCTCGATCGCAGCGATCGGCTTCTTCTGCTGGTTGCTGTTCACGCTCGCTGTTTTCGCGCTGCCGTTCTTCGCCGGCATTACCGCCGCCACCTGGGCTTACCACACCGGCGCGGGCTGGCTTGGCGCCTTCATCGTCGGCATTGTCGGCGCGGGCCTGACCCTCGGCATCGGGCAAGTTCTGCTCGCGACCGTCCGCCCGCTTTGGGGACGGCTGCTGATCGCACTTGCCTTCGTCGCACCCGCCGCCATCGCCGGCTACTATGCCACGCATGGTATCGTGAAGCACACCATGCCGTCGGAAACTTGGCAGATTGCGTTCTCGATCATCGGCTCTGTCGCGGTCGGCGTCACGGCGTTCATCCGGGTCGCAGGCATGGCGGCCAACAGCCCGTCCGGCCAGGGACTTGCGCGAGCCTGATCCCCGAACCCATCATCGGACGGTCCAGACCGAAGAATAGACGCCGTCCCCACCTTCGTTCGATGGCACGGATAGAGCTGCCGAAGCTTGGATCACGCAGAGGCGGGTAGTACTGATTGCCCGCGGGAGCGCTTGGACCAGGTGGCGCCGTTCAACACGGGACATGGCCGGCACGGGGCCGAAGGCGACGTCGTCAGTGGCAGCGCGGTGGACGATGGAGCGCAAGGCTCGCCTATTCGTTGAGAGGGAACGACGCCGGTAGAACGCCGGCCGGTTCTGCCTTGGAGGTTGCGCGACGGCCACCACCATCTTCCGTTTTTTCCGGTCAACGAGACCGCTCCATGCGGCCTCTTCAATGGCTTGATCTGGCCGAAGGATGGCTGCGCCTCGACCGCCTATGCCGCAACAGCCGCGTCAAACTTTCTTCCCCTGGGCTGCGCCCATTCCTCGCGAGACAAGAAAGTCCTCCTTAGCTGTCAGGCCCCTTCGGGGTGCGTCGTCGGTCGCCTCCAGCCTGTCGATCGCCATCGAGGCCGCAATGGTGCGGGCTCGAAAACGAAAAACGGAGACTTACAATGGCGACCATCGGCACCTTCAAGAAGACCGGCTCGAACGAGTTCACCGGCGACATCGTCACCCTCAGCGTCCAGGCCAAGAACGTGCGCATCGTTCCCGACACGCGCGCCACCGGCGAGAACGCTCCCAGCCACCGCGTGCTGGTCGGCCGCGCCGAGATCGGCGCCGCCTGGTCCAAGCGCTCCAACGAGGGCCGCAACTATCTGGGCCTCAAGCTCGACGATCCGAGCTTCAACAGCCCCATCTACGCCAACCTCTTCGACGACGAGGACGGCGAGGGCTTCTCCCTCATCTGGTCCCGCCCCAACGGTCGGCGGGGGGACTGAGGCTGGCGCAAGGCCCCGGCCGAAAGGCTGGGGCCTTTCATTTTACCCGCGACCCCGATGGGCACCACGGCGCACCTCCACACGACCGAATCACATCAGCCGGCTTCAGTCAGCCGGAACCCACAGCACCCGCCCGCAGCACTGGCATCTGTGGCGAAGAACGACTATTATAGTCGTAGTTTTGGCGCGCGCATAGGTCCGTATGGGAGGTGATCATGGATGATCACCGCCCGACAATCACGGGCCGCACGCGCGTTGCTGGGTTGGACACAGGAAACGCTTGCCGACGAGGCCCGGGTATCACTCACCGCGCTCAAACGCCTTGAATCGGAAAATGGCTTCGAGGTGTATGAATCCACGCGCGATCAGGTCCGCAGGGCGTTCGAGGCCGCCGGCATCGTCCTCTTGTCCACCGACAAGGGCGAAGGTGTGCTTCTTCTCCACGAGCGGATTGCGCCTCCAAGGCGATGAGGGCCATCTGGCGCGACGCACCAAACCCGACTATTTTCGTTCCATCATGCTGCGGTGTGGCGCCAGGGATCGAGATGGTGAACGAGAAGGACATGGTGCCGATATGGGACAGCAGCCCCAAGAATTTTTCGATGAACCGCCCCCGAGCGAGACGCTCACGCCCTATGACCGTGAGCACATGGTGCTCTATTTGCGCCTGCTCGATTCCGCGCGGGATCATGCGGATTGGCGCGAAGCCGTGCAAATCCTGTTCGGCCTCGATCCTGACGGCGATCCCGCACGCTGCCGCCGCGTTCATGACGCCCACCTGGCACGCGCCCGCTGGATGAGCGAGCACGGCTATCGCGAACTGGTCCGAGAGAGCCAACGCTCGTCGTTGTCGTGATGCTTCCGGCGCATCACCTGTTGCGCCAACCGATATTCCAAAAAGCAACCTGACCGGGAAAGCTGGCTCTCCTGCAAGTCGTTGACATGACAAAGACGACGGGAGGAGAGCGTGACACCCGATGCAACAAGGTGGCGCTCCTCGGCACGCTACGATCACGTCGAGGGGTTGACCGCATCCGATCTCGCCTGGGAATGGCTCCGCCGCAACGACGCCTATGACGAGGATTTCGAGGCGTTGAAGCAGGCAGAGGCGGACCCGCAATCGCTGACCGACAAGATCCGGCAGCGATGGGGGTTGCGATTTCCCGGTGGACCCGCTCCAACCGCCACCCACCGCACCGATCTTCTGGCTGCCGCAGGAAGACACGAGCGTTGTCGTCCTCGCATCCGCGCCTGGCGTCCTCACTCCGGACGCCGAAAACCGTAAGCTTTTTGCCGCAGTTTCGCATGTCGATGAGCAAGGCGCTCACAGCATCTTCGACCTGGGCGCCCTCCAGTCTCTCCAACTCCTGAGCCTTGACCCGGACAGCGGCGACGCGCTCACCGCCATCGTTCCGCTCGACATCACCGGCTTCGATCGCGTGGAGGCAATCGTGCGCCTGCTCTCCGCGCTGCATGGCCGCGTCGTTCCGCCGGATACGCGCCTGACGTGGCAGCAGCGCGCCCGCGCACGCCGAATGCTGCAGGCTTTCGACGGCGCGCGTGACGGCGCGACCCAGATGGAGATCGCGCGCGTCGTCCTGCACATCGATCGCGTCAGCCGCGACGAATGGCAAGCGTCCTCGGCCCGCCACGCCGTCATGGCCCTGTTGCGCGACGCCCGGGTCATGATCGCGGGCGGCTATCGCAAGCTTCTCCGGCATCGCCACCGCCGCTGATCCCCGCCGACCTCCGGCGGTGTGGAATTTTGGCTCCCCCCAACTTCGCGCTGCATCTCGTCGGTTTTGCTCCGCCATCGTGACCGTCATCCGCCGCTGCCCGGCAGCGGCCGCCCGCGATCCCACGGAGCCCCGATCCATGCATCCCGATCCCGTCGTTCTTCCTCCGCGCTTCCTCCGCACCAAGGAGGCCGCCGAGTTCCTCAGCCTTTCCTCACGCACGCTCGAAAAGCACCGGACCTACGGAACCGGCCCGGCTTATCGCAAGCTCGGCGGGCGCGTCGTCTACGCCATCGACGATCTCGAAGCCTGGGCGGCGCGCGGCGTCGTCACCTCGACCTCCGATCCGCGCGGGCAGGTGCTGCCGGCGAAGCCGCAGGCGCTGCCCGACCGTCCGCAGCCCGGCCGCTACGCGCGCTGACCGCGGAATCCCGAATGGCGGCGCGGCATCGGTCCCTCTCGGAGCGCGGGCAACTCGACCTGTTTCGGGCGCTCCCCGGCGACTTCGCGCCACGAGACGCGCAGGGTCTCATGGCCTATCCCTTCTTCTCCCTTTCCAAAACCCATCGCATCGCGCCAATCGACTTCGCCGCCGGCGATGTCGCGATCCGCGTCGAAGCCGTGCCCGATCACGGCATGGCGACGATCTGGGATGCGGACATCCTGATCTGGGCGGCGAGCCAGATCGTCGAGGCGCGCGATGCCGGCTTGCGCACTTCGCGCCTGATGGCCGCCACGCCCTACGAAGTCCTCACCTATATCGGCCGTGGCACCAGTTTGCGCGACTATCAGCGCCTCAAGGCAGCGTTGGACCGGCTGCAATCGACCACCGTCTCCACCTCGATCCGCCAGCCGGCGGAAAGCCGCCGCCATCGCTTCTCCTGGATCAACGAATGGCAGGAGCGCACAGACCGCGCCGGAAAGCCCGCCGGCATCGAACTGATCGTACCCGACTGGTTCTACCAGGCTGTCCTCGACAATGCTCTCGTTCTCACCATCGACCGCGCCTATTTCGACCTGACCGGGGGCCTTGATCGCTGGCTCTATCGGCTGGTGCGCAAGCATGGCGGTCGCCAGCGCAATGGCTGGCGCTTCGACTTCCGCCATCTCCATCAGAAATCCGGCAGCCTCTCGCCGTTCAAGCGCTTCGCCTTCGAGCTGCGCGACATCATTCGCCGCCAGCCATTGCCCGGCTACACGCTGTTCATCGAGGTCGAGATCGGCGGGCGCACGCTGCTCGCATTCGAGCCTGCGCCGCCCTGTGGACAAGCTGTGAATGACCTCGTGCTATCGGGAACCGGCGCTATCGTGCCATCAGGAACCCGACTATCGTGCTATCGGGAACCCAAACCGGGCATAACCCGCGACAGCAAAAGCGAAAATCGCGCCCTTAACTTAGAATCTAACCAAGAACCTAACTTTGAAGAGGGCGCACGCGATGTGGACAACATCGCTTCAGGAGCTTCGATCCCATCCCGAATAGTTCCGAAAGATAGCAGCGAAGGCACGTCTTTCCGTAAAGACGGTTTTACGGATCGCGATGTGACCGCCACTTCGCAGCTTCCTCTCGATACTTCGGGAGGCGCGCAATGATCGTTGCCTTTCTCAACCAGAAGGGTGGCGTCGGCAAGACGACGCTGGCGCTCAACCTCGCCGGCGAATGGGCCGGAAGGGGAAAGCGCGTCACGCTGGTCGATGCCGATCCGCAAGGTTCGGCGCTCGATTGGTCGCAGCAGCGCGCGCGAGAGGGCGTCCCCCGACGGTTCGGTGTCGTCGGCCTGGCCCGCGATACGTTGCATCGGGAAGCACCTGAGCTGGCGCGGGATGCCGATCATGTCGTCATCGACGGCCCGCCGCGCATCGCCGGGCTCATGCGCTCGGCGCTGCTCGCGGCCGACCTGGTGCTGATCCCCGTGCAGCCGTCGCCGTTCGACGGTTGGGCCTCGGCCGAGATGCTGGCGCTCGTCGCCGAGGCGCGCATCTATCGGCCTGTGCTGGTCGCGCGGTTCGTGCTGAATCGCTGCGGCGCGCGCACCATCATCGCCCGCGAGACCGCCGAGACGCTGGCCGATCACGATCCGCCGGTGCTCACCTGCATGATCGGCCAGCGCGTCGCCTTCGCGGCCGCGGCGCAATCGGGCCGGCTCGTTTCCGAACTCGATGAGTCGGATTTCGCCGCGCGCGAGATCGCCGCGCTCGCGACCGCCATCGAGCGCCTCGGCATCGGGAGGATCGCCCCATGACGATCGCCGCCGTGTTGACCGGCGATTGCCGCGAACTGATGCCGCCGCGCGGCCCGTTCGACATGATCCTCGCTGACCCGCCCTATGGTGACACGTCGCTGGCCTGGGAGCGGCGCGTGACCGGCTGGCTGCCGCTCGCCCGCCGATTGCTTGCACTGACGGGTTCAATGTGGCTGTTCGGTTCGCTGCGCGCCTTCATGGCCGTGGCGTCCGAACTGCACGAAGCGGGCTTCCGCTACGCGCAGGAAATCATCTGGGAGAAGCAGAACGGCTCCGGCTTTTATGCCGATCGCTTCAAGCGCGTGCATGAGCTGGTCGCGCAGTTCTATCGCGACGACGCGGCATGGAGTGCGGTCTATAACGCTGTGCAGACGACGCCGGACGCCACCACACGTACCGTCCGGCGCAAGCGCCGACCGCCGCATACCGGGCATATCGAGGCCGGCCATTATGTCAGCGAGGACGGCGGCCCGCGTCTGACGCGCTCCGTCATCTATGCGCGCAACGCGCACGGCCGCGCCATCCATCCGACCGAGAAGCCTGCGGCGATTTTGGAAATCTTGATCCGAACGAGTTGCCCGGAGGGCGGGCTGGTAGCCGACTGGTTCGCCGGCTCGGGTGCTACCGGCGAAGCCTGCCGGCTCACCGGGCGCCGTTATCTCGGCTGCGAGATCGACGCGGCGATGGCGGAGAAAGCCCGCGCCCGGATCGGCACCGTGCTGCCGTTCGACGGGAGGGCGGCACCATGAGCGAACGCCCGACCCGGCGCGGTTTCGCGGCGCGGCCAACCGATCCCGAGCACTGGATCAAGGCCGCCGATACGCCGCCGCGCGCCGAGGCGGCGGCTGGCTTCACCGCTCGGCTGACCATCGACGTGGCGCCCGAGCTGCGTGGCCGGATCAAGGTCGCCGCGTTTCGGCGCGGGATCACGGTCGCAGACATGCTGCGCGAGCTGCTCGCGCGCGAATTTCCTCCAACTGACGGAGAGTCTTCATGAGCGGCACAGCGACATCCCGCGTGCTCGGCCCCATGTCGGTCGCGCGCCATACCGAAAGCCTCACCCATGTCGAGCTGACCTGGATCGAGAAGCGCATCGAGAACTGGATCAGGTTCGGCCGCGAGGCGCACGACCAGGTCCTCGATCGCCGGCGGCGCGTCCTGTCCTTCCGTCCCGGCAGCACCTTCGCCTTCATCCGCTGGGCGGCCAACGACTTCGGCACGATCCTTTCGCGCATCGACATCGTGCGCGCCGTCGAGCCGGGCGCGTCCTTTCAGACGCTGCCTTTCGTGCGCCCCGGCGGCGACATTCTGCTCAAGATCGAAGGCTGGCCGAAGGTCGAGCAGGTGCTCCGCCACATCGACGCGGTGGAAGCCGCCGGCCTCGATGCTTGCGACGTCGCACCCGATCACTGGCGGCATGTCAACAACCGGATGAGCGCCGGCGAGGAGCCGCGCGCCTACACGGTCGAGCGCCATCAGGCCTGGCTCAAGCGACGGGAGATCGAAGGATGACCCGCTTCGGCTATGTCATAGTGACGTATTTCGCGTGCGTCGGCGTCGCCATCGCATCCTTCGTGTCCCTGCCGGTCAAGCTGGTGTGGAACGCCTCGGCCAGCGTGCCGATCGGCTTCTACGAAATCGTGCCGGTTCGCCATCCCGCCGTCACCGACCTGCTGGCGGTCATGCCGCCTAAGCCGCTCGCCGACTTCATGGTCGCGCGCCGCTACATCGGCCGCGACGTGCCGCTGATGAAGCGCGTCATGGCGCTGCCAGGGCAAACGGTCTGCCGCATCGGCCTTCACATCACGGTCGACGGCGTGCCGGTCGGCGATGCGCTCGACCGCGATCGCAAGGGCCGCCCGTTGCCGGTCTGGCAGGGCTGCCAGCGCGTCCCGGCCGGCGATCTCTTCCTGATGAATCCGAACGTCCGCGACAGCTTCGACGGACGCTATTTCGGGCCGCTCCCTGCGCGCGACGTCATCGGGCGGGCGATCCCTCTCTACACCGACGAGGCCGGCGATGGCCGTTTCGTCTGGCGCGCGCCGGTCGCGGTGGCGACGCCCGCCAGTTCCATCCCCACCGCATCCTCACGGAGAACATCATGTCCATGATCGGTCAATTCACGCGCGACGAGAAAGGCTATATCGGCAACCTGGATACGCTCCTGCTCCAGCAGGACATCATCATCGTTCCGGCCGAGCCGTCGGACGCCGAAAACGCACCGGATTATCGCGTTCACGTCTTCGACGCGGTGAACAACGAAACCGGATCGGAGATCGGCGCCGGCTGGAAGCGCACCGGCGAGAAAGCCGGCAATTACGTTGCGCTCCAGATCGACGATCCGAGCTTCGCCCAGCCGATCCGCGCCAATCTGTTCCAGTCCACCAATGACAAAGCCTCCTGGGGCCTGCACTGGACCCGTCCGCCTAAGCGTGGCGATCGGGACTGAACGATGCGCGGGTTACGTCATCGTGCGGCCGTCGGGAGGGTTCGCGCCCTCCGGCGGCCTGTCGTCCTTCTCCTTTCCGGCCTGATGGCCTTTGCCGCGATACCGGCGATCGCCCGTGCGCAGACCGTGCCGCCGCCCGTCGTTACGGCCTCGCCCTACGTGGCCTTCGTCACGCAGGCGGCGCGGCGTTTCGGCATCCCAGAAGCATGGATATGGGCGGTCATGCACATCGAGAGCCACGGCCACGCGCGCGCGACCTCGCCCAAGGGCGCCATGGGCCTGATGCAGATCATGCCTGACACCTGGGCGGGTTTGCGCGCGCGTTACGGCCTCGGCAGCGATCCCTATGATCCGCGCGACAACATACTGGCGGGCTCGGCCTATCTGCGCGAGATGCACGACCGCTACGGTGCGCCGGGCTTCCTCGCGGCCTATAATGCCGGGCCAAACCGCTACGATGATTACGTCGCCGATGGTCGACCTCTGCCGGCCGAGACCGTCGCCTATGTCACCGCCATGGCACCTCTGATCGGCGCCGATCCGCTCCCCGGCAGCACCGCCATCGCGATCGCCGATCCGCTGGCCTGGACGCGCGCGCCGCTCTTCATCGCGCAGCTCGAGCGCATTGCCCGCGCCAACCCCATGCAGGCCGACGCGCATTTGAACGGCGCTCCGGCTGCACCGTCGGCGCAAGATTTCGCCGCCGATCCACCGCGCTCGGACGGGCTTTTCGTCGGTCGCAGCGACGCCGCGAGGCCTAAATGACGTCCGTGGCCCTCAATCGCGCTCTGGCGCAGCATGGCGTGCCGTGGAGTGCCGACAGGAGAAGAGCGGGAACCACGACAGACCGATGGCAGGATAAAAGGGCGCGAGGTGCGCGCTCGGACGGTTGTGGTTTTTCAAAGGGTTATCATACGATTTCGCGAGGTGCGCCCTCTGGGAGCAGCCTCCGGCGCACCCGCTTTTCCAGCTATTTCAATGCCGTTGCGCGATGTGCGGAGTCCGGCCGATGACCGGCGACGACAATTTCCGCATCCGCCCTGGCCGCATCCGCTCGACCCGCGCGCAGGCGTCGCGGCCCTTCATCGCGCAAGCACTCGCTGCCGCCAAACGTGCCGGCGGAGCAACCTCCCGCAGCGGCGCGATCAGCCACGGCCATCGCTCGCGCTTCGGCAAGGGCCAGCGTGCGTCTGTCCAGGCCAACCGGCTCATCACCGCGCGCTCACGCGGCACCGTCGTGAAGGCGCGCGTTGTCCGCCACGGCGGACGCGGCGCGCCGCTTGGCACCCATCTCAACTATCTGCGCCGCGAGGGCGTCACCCGGGATGGGGAAAAGGCCAGGCTGTTCGGACCGGACACCGATGACGCGGATGCGCGGGACTTCGCCGAACGCACCGAGGACGATCGCCACCATTTCCGCTTCATCGTCTCGCCGGACGACGCCGCGGAGATGTCCGACCTCAAGACCTTCACCCGCGATCTGGTCAGCCAGATGGAGAAGGATTTGGACACCCGCCTTGAATGGGTCGGCGTCGCGCACTGGAACACCGAGCATCCCCATGTCCATCTGATCGCGCGGGGTGTCCGAGAGGACGGCGCGGATCTCGTCATCTCGCGCGACTATATCAAGGAAGGGATGCGCGACCGGGCGCGCGATCTCATCACCCAGGAACTCGGCCCACGCACCGATCACGACATCCGCCACGCGATCGAGCGCCAGGTCGAGGCCGAGCGCTGGACCGATCTCGACCGCCAGCTCGCGCGCGACGGCTATCGCACCGGCGTCATCGACATGGCACCGTCGCCCGATCGCCAGCCCGACGGATTCCATGCCCTCAAGGTTGGCCGGCTGCGCAAGCTCGAATCCCTCGGCCTTGCCGATCAGGTCGGCCCCGGCCAGTGGGTGCTCTCGGATAAGGCCGAAGCGACGCTGCGCGAGCTGGGTGAGCGTAGTGACATCATCAAGCGCATCCATGGGGGTCTCACCGATCGCGGCATCAAGCGCGGCGCGGCGAACTATGTGCTGGCCGGCGAGAGTCTGGACGATCCGATCGTCGGCCGGCTGGTCGCGCGCGGGCTCGACGACGAATTGAAGGGCACCGCCTATGCAGTGGTCGATGGCGTCGATGGCCGCACCCATCACATCAAGCTGCCCGACCTCGATGCCACCGGCGACAGCCGGCGCGGCTCGATCGTTGAGCTACGCAAGTTCGATGATGCGCGAGGACAAAGGCGCGTGGCGCTCGCCGTCCGCTCCGACCTCGACGTCGAGGCGCAGGTCACAGCGTCGGGCGCCACTTGGCTCGACCGGCAGGCGATCGCGCGCGAGCCTGCGGCACTCGGCGAAGCCGGTTTCGGCGCCGAGGTCCGCGCGGCAATGGAGCTTCGTGCCGAACGCCTGATCGCCGAGGGGCTCGCCGAGCGGCAGGGCCAGACCGTCATCTTCCAGCGCAAGCTGATCGACACGCTGCGCCATCGCGAGGTCGAGGCGCTTGGGCAGAAGCTCGCGGCCGAGACGGGCCGCTCCTTCACCCGATCCGCCGCCGGTGAATTTGTCGCCGGCACCTATAGCCGGCGCTTCGCGCTCAGTTCCGGCCGCTTCGCCATGATCGACGACGGCTTGGGCTTCCAGCTCGTGCCCTGGACCCCCTCGATCGAAAAGCAGCTTGGCCGCCACGTCTCCGGCATCGCGCGCGGCGATGGCGGTGTCGATTGGGGCTTCGGCCGCAAGCGCGGACTCGGCCTCTAATCGAAAGGACTTGTTTCCATGCCTGCCACGAAAATTCTTTGGGGTCCGATCATCGTCGTTTCGCTGATCGTGCTGTTCACGACCTGGGGCGCAACGCAATTGACGGCGTGGGAACTCGGTTTCCAGCCGCAGCTCGGCGCACCCTGGTTCCGGCTGCTCGGGATGCCGGTCTATTACCCGCCAGCCTTCTTCTGGTGGTGGTATTTCTACGATGCCTATGCACCGTCGATCTTCGTCCACGGTGCTTATATCGCGGCGTCGGGCGGCTTCCTGTCCGCCGCCGCCGCGATCGCCATGTCGGTATGGCGGGCGCGCGAGGCGAAGAACGTCGAGACTTATGGCTCGGCGCGCTGGGCACGGCCCGACGAGGTGAAGGATGCCGGACTGCTCGACCCGGATGGCGTCCTGCTCGGCAAGTTCGATCGCAGCTATCTCCGGCATGACGGCGTCGAGCATGTCTTGTGTTTTGCCCCCACGCGCTCGGGCAAGGGCGTCGGTCTCGTGGTGCCCACGCTCCTGACCTGGCCCGGTTCCGGCATCGTGCATGACATCAAAGGGGAGAATTGGCAGCTCACGGCCGGTTTCCGGTCGCAGCATGGAAAGGTGCTGCTGTTCGATCCGACCAACCCCAAATCGGCGGCCTACAATCCGCTGCTCGAGGTGCGCCGCGGCGAATGGGAGGTCCGCGACGTGCAGAATATCGCCGACGTACTCGTCGACCCGGAGGGCAGCCTTGAGAAGCGGAACCATTGGGAAAAGACGTCCCATGCGTTGCTCGTGGGCGCGATCCTCCATGTGCTCTATGCCGAGGAGGACAAAACGCTGGCCGGCGTCGCAGCCTTCCTCTCCGATCCGAAGCGCCCGATCGAGTCCACGCTCGCGGCAATGATGAAGACCGCCCATCTCGGCAAGGCCGGCGTTCATCCCGTCGTCGCATCGGCCGCCCGCGAGCTGCTCAACAAATCCGACAATGAACGGTCGGGCGTGCTGTCGACCGCCATGTCGTTCCTCGGTCTCTATCGTGATCCCGTCGTCGCCGAGGTGACGCGTCGCTGCGATTGGCGCGTCGCCGATCTCGTCAGCGGCCCGCGGCCGACGACGCTCTACCTGGTCGTGCCGCCGAGCGACATCTCGCGGACCAAGCCGCTCATCCGGCTGATCCTGAACCAGGCGGGTCGCAGGCTCACCGAGGATCTGCAGGCTAAGGCGAAGCGGCATCGCCTGCTGCTGATGCTCGACGAGTTCCCCGCGCTCGGCCGGCTCGACTTCTTCGAGAGCGCGCTCGCCTTCATGGCGGGATACGGGATCAAGTCCTTCTTGATCGCGCAGTCGCTGAACCAGATCGAGAAGGCATACGGGCCGAACAACTCGATCCTCGACAACTGCCATGTGCGCGTCAGCTTTGCGACGAATGACGAGCGCACAGCCAAGCGTGTCTCCGACGCACTCGGCACCGCGACCGAGATGAAAGCGATGAAGAACTATGCCGGCAGCCGGTTGTCGCCCTGGTTAGGGCACCTCATGGTCTCCAGATCGGAAACCGCCCGGCCGCTGCTCACCCCTGGCGAAGTCATGCAGCTCCCGCCCGCCGACGAGGTCGTCATGGTGGCGGGCATCCCGCCGATCCGCGCGAAGAAGGCGCGCTATTATGAAGATCGCCGATTTCAGGAACGTATCCTGCCGCCCCCGGCGCTGACCAAGCCCGACAAGCCGAGATCCGATGATTGGAGCACGCTGCCGCAGCCGGAAAAGCCCAACCTGGCGACCGACGGCGCGGACGATGCGGTCGAGGAGGATGAAGACCCGACCGGATCGGAGCGCCGCCGGCAACCCGAGTTGGACCGGACCGCGCCTGTCGAGAACAAGGAGCCGATCGCCAACGAGTTCGAACTCGATCTCGATGACGATACGCAGGACGACGCGGCCCGCGCCAGCCGGATGCACGATATGATGCAGGGCGTTGCGCGTCAGGTTTCGCTCGATCCCGGCGATGATATGGACCTCTGAGGCGCCATCGATGAAGAAACAGCGCGTATCGGTCTATCTCGACCCCGACGTCATGAAGGCCCTCGCGGATTTCGCCGCGCGGCGTGGGCAGTCGCGTTCGCTGATCGCCGAAGCGGCCATCGCGTCCTTTCTGTCGCCCGACGCGACCGAACGGCAGGAGGCCGTGACCGCCAAGCGCCTCGACCAGCTCGACCGTCGTATGGCCCGGATGGAACGCGATCTCGGCATCTCGGTCGAAACGCTTGCCGTCTTCGTGCGCTTCTGGCTGACGACCAGCCCGCCGCTGCCCGAGCCCGCCCAGGCCGCGGCACGCGCCAAGGCCGGCGAGCGCTATGACGCCTTCGTCGCTGCGCTTGGCCGTCGACTCGCCAAGGGGCCGAAGCTGCGACAGGAGATTTCCGAGGACGTCGACCGCGCGCGTGACGCAGAATAGTGCGCGAAGCACCTTCCGCAAGTAGATCGCCGTTCCGCCGATTTCCTGTATTTGCACGCTACACTACGACGGCCCCTTGAGGGCTGTTGCCATGCCCTGATTTCTGTCTCTTCTACTTGTCCCCGGTCCAGGGCCGTCCTTCGCACGGCCCCGAGAAAGGAACGGGGACGAGATGGTTTCTTACCAGAATACGGAGGCGATGAATCGGGGCGCGCGCATGTTGCGCACAGCCCTCGGCCCCGCCATCGCCCGGTTTCTGGAAGACGCCAGCGTCGTCGAGGTGATGCTCAACCCCGATGGACGGCTCTGGATCGACCGGCTTTCCGAAGGGCTCGCCGACACCGGCGAGCGGCTATCGCCGGCCGATGGCGAGCGCATCATCCGCCTGGTCGCGCACCATGTCGGCGCCGAGGTTCACGCCGGCAACCCGCGCGTGTCGGCCGAGTTGCCGGGAACAGGAGAGCGGTTCGAGGGTTTGCTGCCGCCCGTCGTCGCGGCGGCTGCCTTCGCCATCCGCAAGCCCGCCGTCGCGGTGTTCACCCTGGTGGATTACGTCACGGCCGGCATCATGTCCGCGGAGCAATCCGATATCCTCCGCCGCGCCGTCACGGCCCGCGCCAACATTCTCGTCGGGGGCGGCACATCGACCGGCAAGACCACGCTCACCAATGCCCTGCTGGCGGAAGTGGCGACGACCGGCGATCGCGTCGTCATCATCGAGGATACGCGCGAGTTGCAATGCGTTGCGCCCAACCTCGTCGCCATGCGGACCAAGGATGGCGTTGCCACGCTCTCCGATCTCGTCCGCTCGTCGCTTCGCCTTCGGCCTGATCGCATTCCGATTGGCGAAGTGCGCGGCGCCGAAGCCCTCGACCTCCTGAAAGCCTGGGGCACCGGCCATCCCGGCGGCATCGGCACAATCCACGCCGGCAGCGCCATCGGCGCGCTGCGCCGTCTTGAACAACTCATCCAGGAGGCGGTCGTCACCGTCCCGCGCGCGCTGATCGCGGAGACGATCGACCTCGTGGCCGTTCTCGCCGGCCGTGGCGCCTCGCGTCGCCTCGTCGAACTCGCCCGCGTCGAAGGTCTCGGCGCCGATGGCGACTATCGCTTCTTCCCCGCAGTCCCAAACCCGCCAGGAGAGTCCGAATGATCCACCGTCTGTCCCCTCTGTGCCGCAGGATCGCGAGCGCAGCATCTGCCTTCGCTCTCAGCATCATGCTTGCGCCGGCCGCCTACGCCTCCGGCTCGTCCATGCCGTGGGAACAGCCGCTCCAGCAGATCGAGCAATCGATCGAAGGGCCGGTCGCCAAGGTCGTCGCGGTCATCATCATCATCGTCACGGGCCTGACGCTCGCGTTCGGGGACACCAGCGGCGGTTTCCGCCGGCTGATCCAGATCGTGTTCGGGCTGTCGATCGCATTCGCCGCCAGTTCCTTCTTCCTCTCCTTCTTCAGCTTCGGCGGCGGAGCACTGGTGTAATGGCCGGCGCGATCGACGAGACCATCCCCGGCTTCACCGTGCCGGTGCACCGCGCGCTGACCGAGCACATTCTGCTCGGCGGCGTTCCGCGCTCCGTCGCCATCCTGAACGGCACGGTCGCCGCGGCGCTCGGTCTCGGCCTGCGCCTGTGGCTGGTCGGAATCGGCATCGGCGCGATCGGGCATTTCGCGGCGGTGTGGGCGGCCAAGCGCGATCCGCAATTCGTCGATGTCGTGCGCCGGCATCTGCGCCTCCCCAGCCACCTCTCGGTCTGAGGGTACGGCCATGATGAACCTCGCCGAATATCGCCGCACCTCGGCCCGCCTCGCCGACTTCCTGCCCTGGGCCGCTCTCGTCGGCGAGGGCGTCGTGCTCAACAAGGAAGGCTCGCTGCAAAGGACGGCGCGCTTTCGCGGCCCCGATCTCGACAGCGCCGTGGCGGCCGAGCTGATCGCCGTCGCCGGCCGCGTCAACAACGCCTTTCGTAGATTGGGAAGTGGCTGGGCGATCTTCGTGGAGGCGCAGCGCGAGGGCGTCGGCGCTTATCCCGCGAGCCGTTTCCCCGACGCGGCCTCCGCCCTGGTCGATGCCGAGCGCAAGGCCGATTTCGAGGAAGAAGGGGCGCATTTCGAGTCGCGCTATTTCCTCACCTTTACCTATCTGCCGCCGGCCGAGGACGCGGCCCGCGCCGAAAGCTGGCTCTACGAGGGCAAGGCATCGCAGGGCGTCGATGCCCACGAGATTCTGCACGGCTTCGTTGATCGCACCGGTCGCATCCTCCAGCTCGTCGAAGCCTTCATGCCGGAATGCCGCTGGCTCAATGACGGCGAGACGCTGACCTATTTGCATTCGACCGTCTCGACCAATCGGCAGCACGTGCGCGTCCCCGAGACGCCGATGTATCTCGACGCGCTGCTCGCCGACCAGGCGCTCACGGGCGGCCTCGAACCGCGCCTCGGCAACGCGCATCTGCGCATCCTCACCATCGTCGGCTTCCCGACCATGACGACGCCGGGCCTGCTCGACGACCTCAACCGGCTCGCCTTTCCCTATCGCTGGAGCACGCGAGCGATCCTGCTCGACAAGACGGACGCGATCCGGCTGCTCACGAAGATCAGGCGGCAATGGTTCGCCAAGCGCAAGTCGATCGCCGCGATCTTGAAGGAGGTGATGACCAACGAGGCGTCGGTGCTGGTCGATTCCGATGCCTCCAACAAGGCAGCCGATGCCGACCTCGCATTGCAGGAATTGGGCGCGGACTATGCCGGGCAAGCCTATGTGACCGCGACCGTCACCGTATGGGACGACGACCCGCGCGTCGCGGCCGAGAAGCTGCGGATGGCCGAGAAGGTCGTCCAGGGCCGCGACTTCACCGCCATGCCGGAGACGGTCAACGCGGCAGACGCCTGGCTCGGCAGCTTGCCGGGGCATGTCTACGCCAATGTCCGGCAGCCGCCGATCTCGACACTCAATCTCGCCCACATGATCCCGCTCTCGGCGGTGTGGGCGGGGCCGGAACGGGACGAGCATTTCGGTGAACCCCCTTTGCTCTATGGCAAGGCCGAAGGCTCGACCCCGTTCCGGTTTTCCCTTCACGTCGGCGATGTCGGGCATACGCTCGTCGTCGGCCCGACCGGCGCCGGCAAATCCGTGCTGCTGGCGCTCATGGCGCTCCAGTTCCGCCGCTATCCCCGCCCCCAGATCTTCGCGTTCGATTTCGGCGGCTCGATCCGCGCCGCGGCGCTGGCGATGGGCGGCGACTGGCATGATCTCGGGGGCGGGCTGACCGAGGGCGCGGAATCCTCGGTGTCGCTCCAGCCGCTCGCGCGCATCCACGACACCTATGAGCGCGCCTGGGCGGCCGACTGGATCGTAGCAATCCTGATGCGCGAGGGCGTGACGATCACGCCCGAGGTGAAAGAGCATGTCTGGACGGGGTTGACCTCGCTCGCCAGCGCGCCCATGGGCGAACGCACCATCACCGGCTTCACCGTCCTGCTCCAGTCGAACGACCTGAAGCAGGCGCTCCGGCCCTATTGCGTCGGCGGCCCCTACGGGCGGTTGCTCGATGCCGAGGACGAACATCTCGGCCAGGCGCCCGTCCAGGCGTTCGAGATCGAGGGCCTTGTCGGCACCGGCGCCGCGCCCGCCGTGCTGGCCTACCTCTTCCATCGCATCGACGACCGGCTCGACGGCTCGCCCACCTTGCTTATCATCGACGAGGGATGGCTGGCGCTCGACGACGAGGGTTTCGCCGGCCAGCTCCGCGAATGGCTGAAGACGCTCAGAAAGAAGAACGCCAGCGTCATCTTCGCCACCCAAAGCCTGTCGGACATCGAGGGCAGCCCGATCGCGCCCGCGATCATCGAGAGCTGCCAGACCCGCGTTCTGCTCCCGAACGAACGGGCGATCGAGCCGCAGATCACCCGCATCTATCAGCAGTTCGGCCTCAACGACCACCAGATCGAGATCATCGCGCGCGCCATGCCCAAACGCGATTATTACTGCCAGAGCCGCCGGGGCAATCGCCTGTTCGAGCTGGGGCTGTCGGACGTGGCGCTGGCGCTGTGTGCTGCATCGTCGAAGACCGACCAGGCCGACATCGCGCGCATTCTTGCCGGGCATGGCCGCGACGGATTCCTCGCCGCCTGGCTGCGGCACCGGCAGGTCGATTGGGCCGCCGACCTCATTCCCGACCTCACCAACCTGGAGTCACCGTCATGATCATCCGTCGCTCGCGCGCGGCGTTACTCGCCGCATCCATCCTCGCCGGTCCCGTCGCGCTGTCACCGATGCTGGCGACGCCAGCCGATGCGCAATGGGTCGTCTTCGATCCGAACAATTACGCGCAGAACGTGATGACGGCGGCGCGCGAGCTACAGCAGATCAACAATCAGATTCAGCAGATCAAGAATCAGACCCAATCCCTGATCAATCAGGCGAAGAACCTTGCGAATATGCCGTATTCGCTGGTCTCGACCATCACCAGCCAAATTCAGCGCACAGAACAGCTCATCAACCAGGCCCAACGCATCGCCTACAGCGTCTCGTCTATCGATCAGGCTTTCACCAGCAACTACGGCGCGGTGAACCTGAACAAGAGCCAGCAGCAGATGGTCGCCCAGGCGCAGCAGCGCTGGCAGACCTCGGTTGCGGGCTTGCAGGATGCCATGCGGATGCAGGCCACCGTGGTCGGCAATATCCCGACCTCGCGCGCCAACGTGACGACGCTTGGCGCGTCCAGCCAGTCGGCGAGTGGGGCGCTGCAAGCCGCCCAGGTCAATAACCAGCTCCTGGTCCAGATTTCCCAGCAGCTCGCCGACCTCATTGCCCTGGAGGCGGCGGACGGGCGGGCGCAGGCGCTGATCGCTGCCGACAAGGCGACCAACCAGAACCAGGGCGCGACCCAGCTCTCGACCTTCCTGACGCCCGGCGCCGGCTACCAGCCGACGAGCGTCCAGATGTTCCACGGCAACTGAGGCGGCGGCGATGGACGAGAAGATGCTCGCCCGGCTCGGCGCCATCGTGTTCGTGGCGCTGGCGATCACCGCGACGGTGATCGAGATGACCCGCCCGAAGCCGGCGCCGGTCGATACGAGCGTCTCGTCCGCCGTCGCGCCTGCCGCCGATCCGCTGCGCGCCGAGCTGAGCCGCTGCCAGCTTCTCGGCGAAGCCGCCGAGCACGATTCCGACTGCCTGCGCGCTTGGGCGGAAAACCGCCGACGCTTCCTGGCACCGGCCACGTCGGAGGCGCGATAGATAATGCACGGCACCGGCGTCATCGACCAGTTCCTCAACACCTTCACGACCTACATCGACAGCGGGTTCGGGCTGCTGAAGCCCGAGGTGGCGTTCATCGCCACCACCCTGATCGTCATCGACGTGACGCTCGCGGCGCTGTTCTGGTCATGGGGCGCGGACGACGACATCATCGCCCGCCTGGTCAAGAAAACCCTGTTCGTCGGCGTCTTCGCCTACCTGATCGGCAACTGGAACAACCTCGCCCAGATCATCTTCAACTCCTTTTCCGGACTCGGCCTGAAAGCATCGGGAGCGAGCCTCTCGGCCGCAGATTTCCTCCAGCCCGGCCGCATCGCGCAGGTCGGGCTCGACGCCGGCCGGCCGCTGCTCGCTTCCATCTCTGGGCTGATGGGCTATGTCTCGTTCTTCGAGAATTTCATCCAGATCGCGGTGCTGCTGTTCGCCTGGGTGATGGTGCTGCTCGCCTTCTTCATCCTGGCGATCCAGCTTTTCGTGACGCTCATCGAATTCAAGCTGAGCACGCTCGCGGGCTTCGTCCTCATTCCCTTCGGCCTGTTCGGCAAATCCGCCTTCATGGCCGAGCGCGTGTTGGGCAACGTCATCTCGTCCGGCATCAAGGTGCTGGTCCTCGCGGTGATCGTCGGCATCGGCTCGACGCTGTTCTCGCAGTTCACCGCCGCGAGCGGCACATCGCCGAGCATCGACGATGCGATGGCGATCGTGTTGGCCGCGCTGTCGCTGCTCGGCCTCGGCATCTTCGGCCCCGGCATCGCCAACGGCCTCGTTTCCGGCGGCCCGCAGCTCGGCGCGGGTGCCGCCGTGGGCGTTGGCCTCGCAGCGGGCGGCACGGTTGCGGCGGGAGCCGCCGCTGTCGGGGCGGCGGCCTCCGGTGGCGCGGCTCTTGCCGGTGGCGCAGCCGCCGCAGCACGAGGCGGTGCTTCTCTGGCAGGCGGCGTCTCCACCGCCTACAGCCTGGGCGCGGCTGGTCAGTCGGGTGCGGCCGGTGTCGCCTCCGGCCTTGGCGGCGTCGCTCGCGCCGGTTTCAGCGCCGCCACGTCGCCGCTGCGCCGCGCGGCGGCCAGCATGAAATTGAGCTTCGCCGAAGGCGCCAAATCCGCCTTCGAGGCGACCAGCGGTGCGTCGACCGGGGGAACGGCCGGCGGTGTGGCCGAAACCGCCGATGCTTCCGCTGCCGGCGGCGTACCCGCCTGGGCGAAGCGCATGAAGCGCTCCCAGCAGATGACGCATGGCGTCCAGACCGCCGCACACGCCGTCCGTTCCGGTGACGGACATGGCGGTGGCTCTTCTGTCAACCTTTCCGAAGGCGACCGCTGATGTTCAAACGACCCGCCGCGCATTACGGCAAAGCACCTGAGCCCGAGACGCCCTATCAGCGCGCCGCGCAAGCCTGGGACGACCGCATCGGCTCGGCCCGTGTGCAGGCCCGCAACTGGCGCCTCATGGCATTCGGCTCGCTCGCGCTCTCGGCCGGCTTCGCCGCCGCGCTCGTATGGGAAACGACGCGCGGCACCGTGGTGCCATGGGTGGTGCAGGTCGATCACCTCGGCCAGGCGCAGGCCGTGGCGCCTGCCGTTGCCGGATACACGCCGAGCGATCCGCAAATCGCCTGGTATCTGGCCCGCTTCATAGAGGAAGTCCGCAGCATCCCTGACGATCCGATCGTCGTGCGGCAGAACTGGCTGCGCGCCTATGATTTCACGACATCGGCCGGCGCCGTCGCGCTCAACGAATATGCTCGCGCCAACGACCCTTTCGCCAAGATCGGCAAGCAGCAGATCGCGGTCGATGTCTCCAGCGTCATCCGTGCATCGCCCCGTTCCTTTCGCGTGGAATGGGTCGAGCACCGCTATCAGGACGGCGCGCTCGCCGGCACCGAACGCTGGGCCGCAATCCTCACCGTCGTCGTCCAGACGCCGACCAGCGCCGACGCGCTGCGGAAGAACCCCCTCGGAATCTACGTCAACGCCATCAACTGGTCACGGGAGCTTGGGCAATGAAGCCGTCTTTCCGTAAAGCCGGAAGCCCGGCTTTGCTCGCAATCGTAAACCTGCGTTTCCGCGCATTCGCGCTGCCGATCGCGCTGCTTCTCGCATCGGCCCTTGGCGGCTGCGCCACAACCTTCAAGCCACCTGAGATCTCCTACGATAATGCAACGCCGGCCGTGCTCACCCCCGATCCACCAGCGCCGGTGAAGGTGGTGGAATTGCCGAAGCCGCTTCCGCTTCCCGGCCAGTTGAAGCCGATTGAGCACGGCAAGCTGCCGCCGGAACCGGCCGATCCCGCCGCGCGCATCAGGCAGGCCAACGCCGCCGCGCGCGTGCAGCCCAAGCGCGACGGCTTTATCAACGCCATGCAGGTCTATCCCTTCGCCGATGGCGCGCTCTATCAGGTCTATTGCGCCGTGGGCGAGATCACCGACATCGCGCTCCAGCCGGGCGAGCAGCTTGTTGGCTCCGGCCCGGTCGCGGCCGGCGACACGGTGCGGTGGATCATCGGCGACACCCAGAGCGGAGCCGGAGCGACCGCCCAGGTCCATATTCTCGTCAAGCCGACGCGGCCCGAGCTGGTGACGAACCTCATCATCAACACCGATCGCCGCACCTATCACATGGAGCTGCGTTCGGATGAGAAAACCTACATGGCCTCGGTCTCCTGGCAATATCCGCAGGACCAGCTCATCGCGCTGCGCCGGCAGAACGCAGAAGTCCAAGCCGCGCAGCCCGTCGCCACGGGTGTCGATCTCGCCCGCATCAACTTCCGCTATACGATCGAGGGCGACCGTGTGCCCTGGCGTCCGCTACGCGCCTTCGACGACGGGCGGCAGGTCTACATCGAATTCCCGTCCGGCATCGCTCAGGGCGAGATGCCGCCGCTGTTCGTCGTCGGCCCTGCCGGCAAGACCTCCGAACTGGTGAACTACCGCGTCCGCGACAACTACATGATCGTCGATCGGCTGTTCGCCGCCGCCGAACTCCGCTTCGGCGACAAGAACTCCGAGAAGCGCGTCCGCATCGTGCGTACCGACGGGAGGCCGGCGTCGTGAGCGAACCCGATCCCCGGAATGAGGAGGAGCCAGCTCCTGCGGTGACGGTCGGTGATGCGGCTACGCCGATGCGCCTGCGTGGCGAGGCGCCGCGCGTCACGCGCCTGTCGCGCAAGGCGCTCACGGCGATGGGAGTTATCGCCAGTGTCGGCATCGGCGGGGCGCTGGTCTACGCGCTTCAGACCAACCACACCGGCAAGACGGGGCAGGAACTCTATTCGACCGACAACCGCGCGACGGCGGATGGTCTCGCGGCCCTGCCGCACGACTATACCGGCGTGCCGCAGCTTGGGCCGCCGCTTCCCGGCGATCTCGGCCGGCCGATCCTCAGCGCACAGAACCGGGGCCAGGCCGCGCCTACGCCCGTCCCCGGCCCGAGCGCCGAAGAACAGCGTCGGCTTCAGGAGATCGAGGCCGCGCGAACCAGCAAGCTCTTCTCCGGCGTCGAGGGACGCAATGCAACGGCGGGCGCCAGCGTCACCCCCAATCCCCAGCCGGCGCCAACGCTCGCCAATCTTGGCCTCGCGCCGCCGGCCACAACCTCCACCGCGCAGGATCGGCAAACCGCTTTCCTCACCGCCGATGCCGATCGCAAGACCGTTGCGCCCGATCGCGTTCAGGCGCCCGCCTCTCCGAACATCCTGCAGGCCGGCGCGGTCATCCCGGCCGCGATGATCACCGGCATCCGCTCCGACCTTCCCGGCCAGATCACGGCCCAGGTGACGGAGAACGTCTATGACAGCCCGACCGGCCGCATACTCCTTATCCCGCAAGGCACGCGCGTTATCGGCCAATATGACGACAATGTCGGTTTCGGGCAGAGCCGCGTGCTGCTTGTCTGGAACCGGCTGATCTTCCCGAACGGGCGCTCGATCGTTCTCGAGCGCCAGCCCGGCGCGGACACCGAAGGCTATGCCGGCCTTCAGGATGGCGTCGATTACCATTGGGGGGAGCTGTTCAAGGCGGGGTTGCTCTCCACCATCCTCAGCGTTGGTTCTGAAGCCGGCTATTCCGGCAATGAGAGCGACATCGCCCGCGCGCTGCAACAGGGCGCGTCCAACAGCACCAGCCAGATCGGACAGCAGCTCGTCGGGCGCCAGCTCAACATCGCGCCAACGTTGACGATCCGGCCGGGCTTCCCAGTGCGGATTGTTGTGACCCACGATTTGGTGCTTGAACCCTATGGAGGCTGATATGGGAAAGCTGAAACTTGGGCCGATCGCCGATCAGAAGCCGGTAAAGGTTTCGCTGGAGCTGCCGGCGGCGCTCCATCGCGATCTGGTTGCCTATGGCGAGGCGCTCGGCCGTGAAACAGACCAGGCACCCATTGATCCAATCCGCTTGATCGTGCCCATGCTGGAGCGGTTCGTCGCGACAGACCGGGGATTTGCCAAAGCCAGACGCAGGAATTGTGGCCTCGGAAGCAAGACCGGCCCTACGGCAGTGGTGTAGAGGCGATTTGCGAAACGCCGGCAGCCATCCGCTTCGAAAGTGTCCGCGCCGTGCTGAGGAGCCGCCGGAAGGCGGGATTGTCGTTGCGCAGCGACCATATCGCCCTGAAGGGCAGCCTTTCGCCCAGGATCGGCCGATAGACGACACCGGGAAATGCGGCGCCGGTAGTCGCCTCGCTGGTCAAGGTAAGCCCCCGACCGAGGGTGACAAGCCTCATGAGGTTGTCTCGACCGACGCCGCATTGCTCCACGGTCGGATGATGGCCCAGCTCCGCCAGATGCTTCACGAGATAATCGTGGATCTCCGGACCCGGATTGGTCTCGCTGACGATGAAGTGCTCATCTCGAAGATCGTCCCAACCGATCTCTTCACGCTCGGCCAAGCCGTGATCTCGGGGGACGACCACGAAAACACGCTCATCCCAAAGACGGGCCGTGTCGCAGCCATAGGCAGCAGGTTCGCCCGTGAGAAAGGCGACATCCATGCGGTGATGCTGAACGGCAGCAACGTGTTCCGCCGGGCCACCTTCGACAAAATCTAGGTGAACGAACGGATTGTCCGCCTGATAAGCTTGCAGCAGATCGGCGAGGAAGCCCGAGGCCAGCGACGAGAAGATGCCGATCCGCACCATGCCGGCCTCGCCGCGCCCCGCCGCGCCAGCATCTTTCAAGGCATATTCGATGCGGCCTACGGCTTGTCGTGCGTGGTTCAGGAATCTCGTGCCCGCATTGGTAAGCTTTACGCCACCGGGGTGACGGATAAACAGCGCGACACCGATCTCATCTTCCAGTTCCCGGATGCCACGGCTGATCGTCGATTCCCACAAGCCCAGTTCTGCGGCTGCTTGCCGGAAACTACGTTTCTCCGCCGCCGCCAGCACGTAGTGCAAATATTGCAAAACGATTTTGGAGGAAAGGGTCGTCGCGCTTTGCATCTAGCGTCGATCATATTTCACGGGTCGCCCTTGTGCGCTGATTAACCCGAGTTTCTCGAAACGGAATAATGACAAGCACAACCGTTGGATCAAGGACGAGCGGCACCTCATGCCAACGAACGGAGAAGTCAGCGAGCACCGCCGCCTCGCCGAGCCGGCCCCTATGTCTCGCAGCTAAATCCACTATCTGTCCGCCCCGCGCTTTCATTCGAGCAGTCTTCTGGCCCCGGCCCAGACCTGCTGCGTAGTTTCAAATGCCGGTAGGTCGAGCGCCAAAGACGCAGCCTGTCCGGCCCAAGCTTGCATGCGATCAACGTCTCCGGCTGCCGCCGCCGCGGCGCGCATCGGTTCAGTCAGGCCCCGCTGCACTGGATATGGCGCTGGCGGTGGTGCCTCCGATTTGGCTGCGGCGCGAACATACGATCCTGCTATGGCGCGCCCGGAGCGGCCGGAGAACGCGCGGGTGAGCACCGTTTCTTCGGGTTCTATCTTTGTGAGAGCGTCGGCCCAGGCTGGGCTGATCTTAGCCTCTGGGCTGCGAAGGAAGCCGGTCCCGATTTGCACTGCGCTCGCGCCAAGCAGTAAAGCTGCCGCCACGCCCCGACCATCGGCGATCCCACCCGTTGCTACGAGCGGCACCGTTAGACGGTCAGCGAGCCGAGGTAGCAGAGCAAATAAGCCAACCGCGTGCGACTCGGCCTGTGCTGCATCGAATGCACCGCGATGTCCCCCAGCCTCGGCTCCTTGCGCGACGACAGCATCAGCACCAGCCGCTTCGGCAGCCAGCGCCTCGGAGAGAGTCGTCGCGCAGGCAAACCATGCGATTCCGCGATCCTTTAGCGCCGCCACGAATGCTGGTGGATAGAGGCCCATGATGGAGGACACTACGTGGGGCCGCACTTCCAGCAGCGCCGCGCATTGCGCCGTAAAGTCTGGCGGCGTCGCGTCTCCCGCTTCGGCGGGCACCGTGGGTCCCCAAGTTTCGAGGAATGTGCGCTGTCGCGCCTCCAAGGCAGGGTCGCGGACGGGAGCGGGGTCTGGAATCCACAGGTTGACCTGAAACGCACCGTTGCTTTGGGCACGAAATTCGGTAGCCCATTCGGCAATACCCGCCGGCGATGTCAGGAGTGCCCCCATGCCGCCCATCCCGCCGGCATTTGCAACGGCGGCTGCGAGGCCCGGCGGGCAGGCACCCGCCATAGGCGCCTGCAGGATCGGCATGGTCAGACCGAAGCGGCTGCAGAATGCATCCGCACGTTCGAGGGTTGTCGTCATGAAGACGGTCTCCTTTGGATCAGCACCAAGGCCGCTGCAACGGCGAGCGCAATTGCAGCGACGATTGAAGGGACTATGAAGCTGCCCGTTCGGTCGAAGACCAGGCCGGCGAAGCTTGGTCCCAGGATTTGCCCCACACCGAAGGCGCTCGTCATCAGTCCGAGCACTTGCCGCGCATTGCCTCGGGCAAGCTCCCGGCCGCGCATCAAGCCGAGAGCGGTCAGTCCCATGAACGTTCCGCCCACGCAGACGCTGGCCGCAAAGACCCCCGTTGTCGTAGACCAGCCGACACTTGCGAGAACGCCCACAGCCTCGACCAGAGCAGCCAGGGCGAAAGCACCGGGAATGGTGAGGCGCGTAGCGAGCCAGTTCCACAGCGCGACGGAGGGTGCGGCCGAGAGACCGAAAATGACCCACACCAGCGGCTCCAGTTCCCGGATGGCGGGATTGCCGCGAACGATGGCGACGAGGAAAGTCGCCGTTATGACGTATCCGAAGCCGAAGAATCCGTAAGCCAGGACAAGGCCGAGCAGAGGGCGTCCGGGGGGAGGTGCGCACTCAGCCGTCTCGCTGACAGGCACCGCCGTCCTGGTGGGAATCATCTGCCCGGCGGCGAATGCTCCAACGACCGATAGCAATCCGCTCGCGAGCCAAAGCGTCTGCCAACTTTGTCCCGTCGCGCGCAGCGACGAGACCAGCACGGCGGATACCGCGATGCCGGCGCCGACGCCGGCAAATAGAATCGCGCTGAAGCCGGCGCGTCCTCTATGCGCCATGAAGTCCAGCAAGAGGGCGGATGTGAAGACCAGCACCAGCGCGCTCGCAATGCCCCCCAGGAAACGCAGGGCTACGAAAGCCCACATCGACTGCACAAGCCCCATCGCGGCGGTGGTGGCGGCACTTCCCCCCAAGCCAATGAGCAGCCAGAGCCGTCGCGTCCCCGGCAGGCTGGTCCTGGAGGCGAGCAGCGCGCCGACGAGATAGCCCGCGAAATTGGCCGATGCGATAAGACCAATGCTGAATTTGGAAAGACCAAGCCCGGCAGCCATGACTGGAAGGATCGGCGTATAGACGAATCGGCCAATACCGATTCCGACTGCGAGCGCGATCAAACCGCCGAGGGCTGGCACGAATATATCGCGCCCCGACGTCACATCGAACGGCATTTCGCGTGCGCGGTGCATCATTCTCCCCGCTGGGTGTCTTTGGTCTCGACAATGGCCCGGCTTGCCCAGCATTGGAAATGAGAGTTAAAGATGATGGCGATCACTTTTGGAGATGGCCATCATGGAATCGGGAGATCTTCGCTTTTTTGAAGCGGTAGCCCGCCATGGCGCCATGACGCGCGCCGCGGAAGAACTACACACCGTCCAGTCCAATGTTACCGCGCGCATCAGGGCACTGGAGCAGGCCGTGGGCGCCTCGCTGTTCGAGCGTCATTCTGTGGGCGTGACCCTGACGGACGCCGGCCGCAGGCTGCTGCCCTATGCGCAGCGCGTGTCGAGACTGCTGGAGGAAGCGAAGCGCGCAGTCCAAGACGACGGCACCCCTCGCGGCAGGCTGATTATCGGCTCGCTGGAGACGACTGCCGCGATGCGCCTTGCGCCGTTGTTGACCGGCTATGCGAAGGCTTACCCGCAAGTCGAACTCGCCATTCATCCCGGTACGACTTGCGAGCTGATAGCCGCCGTGAAGCAAGGTTCGGTCGATGGCGCATTCGTCTGCGGCCCTGTCCTGGACCCGGAGCTTGACCAACGGCCGATGTTCCAAGAGGAACTGTCGGTGCTCGCCTCGATGGCCGTGCATTCCCTCGACCACTTGATCGGCGCAGGCAACATCCGGTTAGCGGTGCTCCGCGCCGGATGCTCGTATCGTCAGCGGCTGGAAGAATTGCTGGCGCGGCGCGGCATCCCGGCGCCTCGCTTGATGGAGTTCGGGACATTGGAAACCATCTTGGCCTGCGTGGCCGCCGGCCTCGGCATTACGCTCTTGCCGCGCAGGATTTTGAGTAGCTCGCAATTCTCGGACAGCGTGGCTGTGTTCGGGCTGCCGCCATCGGAGGCCCAGGTCGAAACCGTTTTCGTCTCCCGCCGCGATGCCACACCATCCAGTGCTCTGACTGCCTTCCTGGCGCTGGCCGAACAGGCTTTTCGGCCCGGAATGGAAGCGTCAGAAGGCACCGTCCTAAATGGCTCATTGCTACGGCAGGTCGGGAAAACCGTGCTTGCCCATCAGAACATCTGAATCGGCGTGCGGTACTTCAACCAGCCACTTCCATTTCAACTCGCGAGCAGCCTGTCACGAGAAATGTCGGGGCGCAAATTTAGGTGTTTAATATAGAATAGTGCCCGGACCCGCTCGCCGTCCATTTTGAGAGTGTCCGCGCCATGCTCAGGAGACGGCGGAAGGTGGGGTTGTCGTTGCGCAGCGACCATACGGCACCGAAGGGCAACCGTTCACCGTCGATAGGTCGATAGACGACGCCGGGGAAGGCCGCGCCGGTTGTCGCCTCGCTGGTCAGGGTCAGACCTCGGCCGAGCCACCTAAGGGGATTCGAACGCGGGGCCAGCACGCTTGAGGGCGACGACCCTCAGAGCACCCGAAACACTACATGCGACCGGCCCCAGCTATGCGGTGGTATCTCGGTGGTATCTTTCCCAAAAATCAAGGGCGACGACCCGAAGGTCGCCGTGCCATCCCATTGATTTCTCGATGGAATTTGGAGCGGGCGAAGGGATTCGAACCCTCGACCCCAACCTTGGCAAGGTTGTGCTCTACCCCTGAGCTACGCCCGCTCGGCGAGCACGCTGATACCCAGCTTCGATGGCGATTGCAAGCCACCGGACGATCCCGTAATCCGCTTGCAACGAGGCCATGACAGCCCGATTGCTCGCCACGGCTTGCGCCTCGGCAGCGAGCCATCATGTAAACCATCAAATGAACGGATTGCTTGCCATGGATCATCCATTGGGACCGAAAACCGCATCCTCCGGCCAAACCACGGCGGATGACACCATGATCGTCGAGGGAAATCAGGCCAACTTCATGAAGGACGTGGTCGATGCGTCCCGTGAACGGCCGGTTCTGGTGGATTTCTGGGCGACCTGGTGCGGACCGTGCAAGACCTTGACACCCGCGCTCGAGAAGGCGGTCCGCGCGGCTGGCGGGCGCGTGAAGCTGGTCAAAATCGACATCGACCAGAACAAGGCCCTGGTGCAGCAGCTCGCTGGCCTCGGCTTGCCCCTGCAGTCGGTGCCCACCGTGGCCGCGTTCTGGCAGGGCCAGATCGCCGATCTGTTCCAGGGCGCGCTGCCTGAAAGCGAAATCCGCCGCTTCATCGAGGCGTTGCTCAAACTCGCCGGATTGTCCGCGCCGTCGGCCGATCTGATCGCCGACGCGCGCAAGGCGCTCGATGCGAACGACTCCGCCCAGGCGGCGGAATTGTTCGGCGCCGCCCTGAACGAGGACCCGGAGCGTCCGGAAGCCTGGGCCGGCCTGGCGCGCGCATTGCTTGCCCTGGGCGACGATGCGCAGGCCGAGGCAATACTCGCGGATGTTCCCACCAAACTGGCTGATCATGCGGACATCGTCGGTGCCCGCGCCGCGATCGCCGTGGCCCGCGAAGGACGCGAGGCCGCCAGTGCAAGGAATACGCTCGAAACCAAGCTCGCGGCCGATCCGAACGACCATGAGGCGCGCTATGCTCTCGCAAATGCGCTGAATTCGGTCGGCGAACGTCAGGCGGCGGCCGATGCCCTGCTCGAAATCATGCGCCGGGATCGGAGCTGGAATGACGACGCCGCGCGGCTTCAACTTTTGAAATTCTTCGAGGCTTGGGGGTTCGACGATCCCGACACCATGACGGCACGCCGGAAATTGTCGGCCTTTCTGTTCAGTTGACCGTCGAGCCTGGCATGACAGGGGCTGCCGCACGGATCGAGGGACTCCCGGAAATCTTCCCGGTTTTCCCCTTGACCGGCGCCTTGCTATTGCCAGGCGGCCGGTTGCCGCTGAACATTTTCGAACCGCGCTATCTCGCCATGGTTGACGACGCCCTCGGCGCGGGTCGGGTTTTCGGGATGATCCAGCCCGATCCGCAACGGCCCGAGGGCCCGGTGGGGCCGAATTTATATCGTATCGGTTGTCTCGGACGGATTTCTGCATTCAGCGAAACCGATGACGGCCGTTACCTGATTACTCTCACGGGTCTGATCCGATTTTGCGTCGTCGAAGAGGCCGAGATGCGGCGCGGTTATCGCCGCGCTCATGGCGATGTGTCGGAATTCCGCCATGACCTGGTGGTAGCGGCAGGCGGCGAGGGGATGGCCGATCGAACGGTGTCCCGGTCGCGATTGATGGCATCGCTTCGACGCTATTTCCACGCGACCGGCGTGGATGCCAACTGGGACGCCATCGAGGCGATTTCGGACCAGGCTCTGGTCATCACCTTGTGCATGGCCTGCCCATTCAGTCCGGTGGAAAAACAGGCCTTGCTCGAAGCGCCGACCGAGGCCGAACGCGCTTCTGCGTTGCTGGCGCTCCTGGAAATCAACGCACACAGGCATCACGAATAGGCTCGCTGCCGCTCGACATCGGCGAGTTTCCAGATATAGGCGATGATTTCCGCGACGGCCTTATAGTGTTCCGGCGCGATTTCGGACTCGACATCCAGGCGGAATAGAGCACGTGCGAGAGGCGGATTCGCGACGATCGGTATCCGGTTGTCGCGGGCCAGTTCGCGGATATATCCGGCCAGCCGATCTGCCCCCTTGGCGACGATTTTCGGCGCCTCCGCTTGGCCCTGCCGGTATTCGAGAGCCACGGCGTAATGGGTCGGATTGGTGACGACGACGCTCGCGCGCCCCATCGCCGCCTTCATCGTCTGTTTCGTGCGGCGTGCCCGCAACGCGCGGAGCCGGGCCTTGATCGCGGGGTTGCCGTCGAGCTCTTTCTGCTCATCCTTGACCTCGGCGTGAGACATGCGCAGCCGGATCGCGAATTGAGTACGCGTCCAGACGAAATCGGCGGCGGCGATCGCCCCATGTGTGACCATGGCGGCAATGACGACGGCAACGGCCAGACGCAAAATCATCGCGGGAAGGGCCGGCACAGGCAGCACCAGCGCATCGATGACGTGGCCGGCATGAACAATGAGCACAAGGTAAATCGCAGCGCCGAGACCGCAAAGCTTGCCGACCGACTGCAACGTTTCAATCGCGTGCTGGGCACTGAATAAAGACGAAAGGCCACCCAACGGGATCAGGCGATTGAACCGCAGGGTGATGGCGGTGATTCGAAGCCGAAACCTAGTCTGAACCAAGGTGGCGAACAACGTTCCCAGGGTCGCCGCGCCAGCGATCGGGAGAACGATCGTGAGGGCAGCGTGAAACGCCAATCTGATCGTCGGGCCGGGTTCTCCCACCGAACCGGCATGGCTCAGAATGCCAGAGAAAATTCTGGATAATCGCAGCGCCGCAGCAGGCAGAAGCGATCCAAGAACCAGCAGGGCCGCGCCAAGCCCCGCCATTGTGGAGACCTCGCGCGATATCGGTGCTTCGCCATCGTTGTGCGCCTTGACCAGTCGCGTCGGCGTCGCGGCTTCGGTGCGGCTTTCCGGTTCGGCCATGGTTTATCGGCCCGGTCCGGTCATAGGCTGAAACCGTTGGTCAGCAACCGGTCGGTCACGTGGCTCCAGACCTCGATCATCGGAATCAGGGCAGCGCCGAGAAGAATCAGCCCGCCAAGGATCTGCAGCGGCGAGGCCACGAAGAACACCTGCAATTGCGGCGCCGCCTTGGCCATGAAACCGATGCCCACCTGCCAGATCAGCCCCACGACCAGAAACGGAGCCGCGAGTTGGATGGCAAGGAGGAATTCATCCGCGACGCAGGCGACAATCCCGCGCAGGACACTGCCATAATCAAGGGCGTGTGCCGCTCCGCTCGCGATGCCGGGCGGCAGCCAATGAAACGAATTGAGCAATCCGAGCAGCGGGGCGACGAACAGTCCGGTGCCGAGCATGAGCGCGGGCAACCCGACGCTCAGCCCGGTCGAAATCAAGGTGTTGCTAGCCCCCATTTCAGTGCTCGGTAGCAACACGCTTGCGAGCCCGATCTGATAGGAAATGATTTGCCCCGCCACGGGCAGGGCGACCACGATGGTTTGGGTCAGCCAGCCGAGCGTCAATCCGATCACCGCCTCCTTCGCCAGGGTCGCCGCGAGAATGATCGGTGCCGCCGGGATATGCGGCAGCGTCCCGCCGACGAGCGGCGCGATGATGATTGTGAGGGTGAGCGCCAGCCCGATTCGGATGGTCGGCGGGACGGTGGCATCCGCGAAACCGGGCAGCAGCATGACGGCACCGCCGATGCGAATGAAAACCAGCAGCGCACCGAACATCATATCGGCGACGCCCGGTCCCGTCATGACCTTCCGACCCCGATCATCGAGGTGAACAACGCATGGGCGAATTGCAGCAAGGCGCTTTGCATGAACCCGCCCATCACCAGGATCACCCCGACGATTGCGGCAACCTTCGGCAGAAAGACCAGGCTCGCCTCGTTGATCTGGGTAACCGCCTGCAAAAGCGAGATGACAAGCCCGGTCGCGAGCGATGCGATCAGCGGCGGCCCGGCCAAACGGGCGGCAAGATACAACGCCTCATGAAGCATCACGGCAATCGACGGATCGGTCATGGGGGCTCGTTCTGGCAAGGCATCGCTTCGCTTCGGATCAGATCGGCATATTCATGATCGACTGGTATGCCTGGATCAGCCGGTCGCGAATTGCCACGGTGGTTTGCAAGGCGAGTTGGGCCTGCGCCACCGAGGTGACGATTCCGGTCAGATCGCCCTGGCCTTGAAGCCCGTTTCGCGCCGCTATCTCTGCCGATGCACTTTGATCGACCGCCGTGCCGATGGCATGGGTCAGAAAGCCGGCGAAGCCGCTTCCAGCGGTTCCGGCGCCGGAGGCGACATGATCGTAAGTGGCGGCGGCCGAGGCGGGATGCAGCGCCGATGCGGAAATGCCGAACATCAGATCAGACTCAGCGTGCGCGTCAGCATGCCGCGCGTTGCGTTCATCACCGACAGATTGGCGTCATAGGATCGTTGCGCCTGCTGCATGTCCATCAATTCCACGAAACTGTTGACATTGGGCAGCTTGACGTAGCCCTGCGCGTTTGCCGCCGGGTTGGACGGATCGTATTTGACCGGAAACGGGCTCCGATCGTGCCCAATCTGGTCGACCGAGACGAGCTGCGTCTTCAACGTCCGGTCGAACCGGTCGCCGAAGGTGATGGTCTGCCGCCGATAGGGATTGCTGCCGGGCGCCCCACCGGTGCTTGCGGCATTCGCGAGATTTTCCGCGATCACCTGCAGCCGTGCGCTCTGAGCCGACAGGCCGGACGCGGAAATTGCGAGAGTCGTGCCGAAATTCATTTTGCCCTCTTTGCTAAAGCGTGTTGCCCAAGGCGGTGCGAAACATGCCGAGATAGGATTTGTAGATATTGACGGCGTATTGCTGCGATATTTGGGTCCGCGCGATCGCGACGAGCTGCTGGCTGAGCGAAACCGCATTGCCGTCCGGCGCACGGGCGGCAATCCGGGCCGCCGTCGCGATTGTGCCGCCCGCCGGCGTAGCATTCAGATCGTCGGCATGCGTGGTCATGAGCGGCAAAACACCGCCGCCGCGCAGAAGGACGGAGAATGGAACAGCGGTTTTCGGCATGAAACCCGGCGTATCGAGATTGGCGACATCCCGCGCGTACAGCCTCTGGGACTGATCGAGATACGCGACGCGTGTTACGGCAAGCCCTAGCAAATCTGCGATCATGGCACCCTCGGAACGATGACGCGATCATGCCGGAGAATGCTTAACAAATGATGAATGGTATCGGCCGCGCCATTTTAATTTTCTGCGGCAAAAACGCGATGTGGAAACGAAATATTAATCAATCTGCGTTCTCATGCGGCCATGGTACCGAATCGACAATCTACCTTTCGCCGCCCGCCGATTTGTCGCGCCGGCGCGGGCGCAAGACCATGATCGGCCTGCCGATGCTGGGTTCCGTGGCCGGCGCCTTGATCCTGGTGATCGTCTTGCTTCTAGGGCTCGCTGCCGCGGCACGGCGGTTCGATCTGCCGCGTCGCTTGGGCCAAAACCTTCAAGGCGCCGTTCCATCCAGGGCGCGGCAATCATGCCGGATCGACCGGGCCCGGACCCTGTCGGTCGTTGAACTGGGCGGATTCCGCTTCGCCGTTCTGAGCGGCGGCGGGTCGGACCAGTTGCTGATCCTTCCGGCGTCCGGTGGGAGGCACGCACCATGACGGTTTTCGGCCGGGCGAGCGCCACGATCACCTTGTTGCTGCTTGTCGCCGGCGCACCCGCTGCGGCGCATGCACAGTCGGTCACGCTCGATCTCGGCCACGGCGGCGCGCCCGAAACGGCGAAGCTGGTTCAACTCGTCGTCATGATCGGCGTGATCGCGCTCGCGCCGAGTCTCCTGGTCATGCTGACCGCGTTCACCCGCATCATCATCGTGCTTGGCATTCTGCGCACCGCTCTGGGCACGCAGACGATCCCGCCCAACACGGTGCTGATCGGGCTCGCGCTGTTCCTGACCTATTTCGTCATGCAGCCCGTCTTCGAACAGGCCTGGCACGCCGGATTGTTGCCGATGAGCCAGGGAACCGTCGGCACGATTGACGGGTTGCGTCATGCGGCGGCGCCGTTCCGCGCCTTTCTCGCCGACAATGTCCGCGCCTCGGATATCAGACTGTTTCTCGCGATCGCCCATATCAAGCCACCCGCCGACATGCTGCACGTTCCCTGGCGCGTCCTTGTGCCGGGCTTCGTCGTGGGCGAACTGCGCAGGGGCTTCGAAATGGGCTTCATGATCTATCTGCCGTTCATGGTCATCGATCTGGTGGTGTCGTCGATCCTGATGAGCCTCGGCATGATGATGCTGCCGCCGACCACGGTTTCCCTGCCGTTCAAGTTGATTTTTTTCGTCCTGGTGAATGGATGGCAATTGGTGTGCGGCAGCCTGGTCCGCAGCTTTCCGCCGATCCACCCGTAGCCGGCCGGCTTGACGGAAACCGCACCGGGCGATAAGGACGGCCCCGAAAAAGACCGGGTCTCGGAACAACCAGCCGAGCCCTGGTTTAGCTATTGCCAACGACCTGAAGAGATAAGCAACACATTATGGCCAACATCGCCTCCGCGCAGAAGCGCATTCGTCAGACCGAGCGCCGCACCGCCCGCAACAAGGCGCGCCGCTCGCGCGTTCACAGCTTTGTCCGCAAGGTCGAAGAGGCGATTTCGGGCGGCGATCATGCCAATGCCGTCGCGGCCTTCGTCGCCGCCCAGCCGGAACTGCAGCGGGCCGTGACCAAGGGCGTTCTGAAGGCCAATACGGTGTCCCGGAAGCTCTCGCGCCTGTCGGCGCGGGTCAAGGCGCTCGCCGCCTGATTGCCCCTAAGCCGCCACAGCATGGTCATTTGGCCAGTAAAGCCGGTGGCGGCGCACGCGGTTCCTGAAGTTTAAGCTTCAGGATTTTTCACGGTTTTTGCGACAACGGATTGATCCCGCAACACTTTACCGTGTTGCGGTGTTGTTGCTTTGCAACCAAACGCGACTTGCGGTAACGCGATCTTTTCCCGCTTGAAAAGAAGCGATCAATCGCCTGATTTCATGAAGGGATTTGAAAAGTTCAATGATTTTTCTTGATTTTTCGGAACATATCCGGCTTGCGCGCCGCCCCGGATTTGGCCTAACCTAGGTGCTTCGATCGGCAAACCAAGCTCTTGGCGTGTAGCTTTATCGAGATATTTCAACCATTGGTTGTAGAGTGCGATAGGACTGCGCCACGGAACAGTTTGGCCGGGCGGACGGGGATTGCGGCAGAATGAGGGAGGCGATGCGATTGGAAGCCCAGGTTTTGCAGGATCAGGCAACCGAGGCCGCCATGCCGGCGAGCGTCCTTCCCGATGGCACGGATGGCGACCTGCTGACGCGCCAGTGGGCGCGGGTACGGGCGCGCCTGCAGGATGAAATTGGCGAGGTCGAATATCGTCACTGGCTCCGCCAGGCGGTGCTGCACGGGCTCGACGGCGATGAAGTGACCGTGATGCTGCCGACCCGTTTTCTGCGCGACTGGGTCAACAAGGAATATGGCGCGCTGCTGACGGTGCTCTGGCAATCCGAAAACAAATCGGTGCGCCGGGTCGATATCCGTACCCGGCCCGCCGGCAATGCGAGCGCCGCGCCCGATCTTGCGGAACCCTTGCCGGTCCTGGCCCATGGCAAAACCACCGCAAGGCGCGATGCCGAGGATCGTTCGGAAACCGCCGCCCCGCTTGATCCGCGCTTCACCTTCGAAACCTTCGTGGTGGGCAAGCCCAATGAATTCGCCTATGCCTGCGCCCGTCGCGTGGCCGACGGCCATGCGGCGCCCGGCTTCAACCCGTTATTCCTCTACGGCGGAGTCGGGCTCGGCAAGACCCATCTGATGCACGCCATCGCCTGGGAGCTGTCGCATCGCGAGGGCCGCGATGTGGTGGTCGCCTATATGTCGGCGGAAAAATTCATGCACCGCTTCATCAGCGCACTGCGCCGGCAATCGACCATCGAATTCAAGAACGAGCTGCGCAGCGTCGATGTATTGATGATCGACGATCTGCAATTCCTGATCGGCAAGGACGGCACCCAGGAGGAATTTTTCCACACCTTCAACGCGCTCGTCGATGCCGGCAAGCAGATCATCGTCTCGGCCGACAAATCGCCGTCCGACCTGTCCGGTATCGAGGACCGGCTGCGCACCCGGCTCGGCTGCGGCATGGTCGCCGATGTCCACGCCACCACCTACGAGCTTCGGCTTGCGATTCTCGAGGCGAAGGCCGCCCGCGCCGGCGTTCCGGTGCCGGGCCGGGTGATGGAGTTCCTCGCCCAGAAGATCACCTCCAATGTGCGTGAGCTGGAGGGCGCGTTGAACCGGCTGGTTGCCCACGCTCATCTGTTCGAGCGGCCGGTCACGCTGGAAACCGCGCATGAGGTGCTGCACGACGTGCTGCGCGCCTATGACCGCAAGATCACGATCGAGGAAATCCAGAAACGCGTCGCGGAACACTACAATATCCGGGTCAGCGAAATGTCGTCGGCCCGGCGCGCCCGCAACATCGCGCGGCCCCGGCAGATCGCGATGTATCTCGCCAAGCAGCTCACCAGCCGCAGCCTGCCGGAGATCGGCCGCAAATTCGGCAACCGCGACCACACCACCGTGATGCACGCGGTCGCCAAGGTGAACCAGTTGATCGGCGCCGATCCCGGTTTCGCCGAGGATGTCGAGCTTCTGCGCCGTACTTTGATGATCTGACCTTGCCGATTACGGGGTGACGATTTTCGGCAGGGCGCCGCGCGCCACGACGAGCCGGATCACATAAGGATCGGCCGGCGCTGGGGTGCTGCCGCCATGCCAGGCCGCGCGCACCAGCCGGGCATAGGGGGTGCTCAGCGTGGGCGTCGCCGAATGATAGGCGCCGATCGCCGCCTTCCAGGAACCGAGCCGCGCGTGCAGCCTGACGAGAAATCGCGCTGCGTAATCCGCATTGGCGGCAGGGTCGAAGGCGGCGCGCACCGACCCGAACGCATCGGGATGGTCTTCGAGATCGATCTGAAAACAGCCGACATCCACCGCCCGCGCTCCCGACGCCAAGGCTTTACGCACGAAATCCGCCGCCTCGGCTTCATTGCCGAACCAATGGCCGGCACCATCGGCATCGACCGCGTAGGGCGAGGGCGTGGCCAAGCCGGCTGCCCCGCTCATCCGTCCGCTCTCGACGTTCCCGATCGCCTCCAGCAAGCCATTCGGTAGCCCGGTTCGCGCCGTCGCCGCCTGGGCCGCCGCGACGCAATCCTGGGGTAGCCTGGCTCCGGCGGCAGCGATGCCTCCAAAGCCGCAAAGGACGAGAATGGCGCCGACAATCGCGCCGCACCGGCACCAGCGCCTGCCGGACAGCCAAAACGCGCCGGGTGCGATCGAACCGGGCATCGGTTTTCTGACTCCAGTTTAATTGCGCGGTCAAACACAACCGCTTGTTTTGGGCGGTCGTTACACCCAACTCGCTAAGGTCTGATTAATCCAGGGACCGGTTCGGCCCGTGCCGATTCACGCGGTCAAGGCCCCGGTCGCAATTTGGGAAGGAGCTAACCATGCGGACTCTTCTTATGGCCGGAACGGCGCTGATGCTCATGGGCGGGGTTGCCCTGGCGCAGAGCGCAACCGGCGGCACGTCGGCGGCCGGCGGCCAGACGGGTAGCGCGGCGTCGGGATCCATGAACTCCTCGATGTCCCATTCCAGCCACGCCATGATGTGGCATCAGGGGATGGGCAATGGCAACGCCGCCTACATCTCGCATCACATGGGCGGCAACATGCCGGTCGGCGCCTCGGCCGAGACCTATCTGCACATCGCCCAGCGGGCGGTGATGGCGCATGACAAGGCGCACGCGCAGGTCGCCCTCGGCCGAGCCGAGACCGATCTGCTGACCAATTCCTATGTCCAGGGTACGGTCAATGGCCCGATCAGCTCCCCGGCCATTTCCGCCGTCCGCGATGCGCGTCGGGCAGTCCAGAGCGGCCAATATCAGAATGCATCGATGATGATTCACAAGGCAATGACGGAGATGCATGGCGGCATGATGAGCAAACCCGGCGGCATGATGCGGAATCCGGGCATGGCGCCTTCGAACGACGGCATGGCCCCGCCGAACGGCATGGCGCCCCCGAAGCCCAGTTCGTCAATGTAAAACCGCTCGCATATCCAATACCGAAGGGCGGCCATGCGCCGCCCTTTTTGAGTCGCGCTCGCTTTTGCACTGCAAAACGTGTAGGACGGCCGCGATTACTCCCGAAAGACCCGCATCATGACCCAGAATACGCTGCGCAACGTGGCGATCATCGCCCATGTCGATCACGGCAAGACCACTTTGGTCGATCAGTTGCTGAAACAATCCGGCTCGTTCGGCGCGCACCAGCACGTGGCCGAGCGCGCGCTGGACCGCAACGATCTGGAACGCGAGCGCGGCATCACCATCCTGGCGAAATGCACCGCCGTGCAGTGGGGCGACGTGCGGATCAACATCGTCGATACCCCCGGCCACGCCGATTTCGGTGGCGAGGTCGAGCGCATCTTGAACATGGTCGATGGCGTCGTGGTGCTCGTCGATGCCGCCGAGGGCGTCCTGCCGCAGACCAAGTTCGTGGTCGGCAAGGCGCTGGCGCGCGGCCTCAAACCGATCGTCGTGGTCAACAAGATCGACCGGCCGGACGCCCGCGCCGATGAGGTTCACACCGAGGTGTTCGACCTGTTCGCCGCCTTGGGCGCGACCGACGAGCAGCTCGATTTCCCGATGCTCTACGCCTCGGGCCGGCAGGGCTGGGCGACCGCCACGCTCGATGGCCCCCGCGAAACCCTCAAGCCGCTGTTCGATCTGATCCTCAGTCACGTTCCCGCGCCCGCGCTGCCGGAAGACGCGCCGTTCGCCATGGTCGTGACCATTCTGGAAAGCGACAATTTCCTGGGCCGCGTGCTGACCGGCCGGGTCGAACAGGGTCGCGCTACCGTCAACATGCCGGTCCGCGTCATCAGCTTCGACGGACGCGCGGTGGAAACCGGCCGCCTGACCAAGCTGCTCGCTTTCCGTGGGCTGGAGCGCGTGCCGGTCGATGAGGTTTCGGCGGGCGACATCATCGCCGTCGCCGGTCTCAAGGAAGCCACCGTGCCGGACACGATCGGCGGCATGGAGATCGCCGCGGCCCTGCCGGCCACCCCGATCGACCCGCCGACCCTGGCGATGACCTTCCGCATCAACGACGGCCCGCTCGCCGGACGCGAAGGCAAGAAAGTCACCTCGCGCCAGATCCGCGAGCGCCTGTTCCGCGAAGCGGAAGGCAATGTCGCGATCAAGGTGACAGATTCCAACGAAACCGAGGCGTTCGAGGTCGCCGGGCGCGGCGAACTCCAGCTCGGCGTGCTGATCGAGCAGATGCGCCGCGAGGGCTTCGAACTCACCATCGGCCGCCCCCGTGTGCTGACCCGCGAAAACCCGGAAACCGGCGCGCGCGAGGAGCCGATGGAGGAAGTGCTGATCGACGTGGACGAACCCTATGCCGGCGTCGTCGTCGAAAAAATGAGCCGCCGCAAGGGTGAGTTGCAGGATATTCGCCCCTCCGGCGGCGGCAAGCAGCGCCTGACCTTCCATATCCCCAGCCGCGGCCTGATCGGCTATCACGGCGAATTCCTCACCGACACGCGCGGCTCGGGCGTGATGAACCGTCATTTCATCGGCTACGGCCCATGGAAGGGCACCTTGGAAGGCCGCCGCAACGGCGCCCTCGTCTCCAGCGCCGACGGCGAAAGCGTGCAATACGCGCTGTTCGCCCTGCAGGATCGTGGTGCGATGTTCATCGGCGCGGGCGAGAAGGTTTATGTCGGCATGGTTCTGGGCGAGCATTCGCGCGAGAACGATCTCGACATCAATCCTGTCAAGGAAAAGAAGCTGACCAACATCCGCGCCGCCGGCAAGGACGAGGCGCTGCTCCTGGTCCCGCCGCGCCGGCTCAACCTGGAACAGGCGATCGCCTATATCGAGGATGACGAGCTGGTCGAGGTCACCCCCAGCGCGATCCGCCTGCGCAAGCGCCACCTCGATCCGCATACCCGCAAGAAGGCCGACCGCGCCTCCGACGCCGCCTGATACGGCGCGCCGGTCAAAACGTCGGTCATTGCGACCCCGAGCGTCACGCGAAAGCACGCATTCGCACGACGCGAGACGGAAGCAATCCATACGCGGTTGCGGAAGCCGAGGACACTACGCCATTTCTGCGTCCGCGCGCGAGCGGCTGGATGCCTGATCCGGCACCGGCTGGCCCTCGATCTCCAGCCGCTGCTTCGGCAGCGCGTGCGGATACTCCGCCTGCAGGAACGCGATCATCTGTTCGCGCACATAGCAGCGCAAATCCCATGCCTCGCCGGAATTGCGCGCGGAGACCAGGGCGCGCAGCTCGATCGTGTTCACCAGCGCGTGGGTCACCTGCAGCACCACCACCTTGCCGCTCCACAGCTTGGTGGAATGCACGATCTCATCGAGTTTCTTGCGCAGGATATCGACCGGCACGGTGTAATCGACGTTCCAGTGAACCGTGCCGATCAGTTCCGATGAATCCCGCGTCCAGTTCTGGAACGGCTGCTCCAGCAACCATGCCAGCGGCACGATCATCCGCTGCCAGTTCCAGATCCGCACCACCACATAGGTGCTGGTGATTTCCTCGATCCAGCCCCATTGTCCGTTGATCACCACCGCGTCTTCCACGCGCAGAGGCTGGGTGATCGCGATCTGGATGCCGGCGATCAGGTTGGACAGGACCGGCCGCGCGGCCAGCCCGACCACCAGGCCAGCCGCACCGGCCGAGGCCAGCAGCGAGACGCCATAGGCACGCACCGCCGGAAACACCATCAGCGCGGCGGCGAGGGTAATCAGGATGGTCAGCACATGGCTGGCCCGCCGCAACACCTGCCATTGGGTCACATGCTTGCGTGCCATCACATCGGCCTGGATGTTGTCGGGCCGGCGTGAGAGTTTGTAGACGGTCAGCGTATCGACCACGACCATCACGGTCCAGCCGATCAGCACGATGAACCCGGCGCTCAGGATATGCAGCAGCACGAACCGGGCCGCGGCATTGACCGGTGCCGCCGGCACTACAGCGGCGAGCAGGATCACGGCGAGCCCGAGAAACAGGATGCGCCGCGTGCGCTGCACCAGCATGCCGAGAACCGGCCGCCGGTCAAGGAGTCGCTTCGGGATGATGCGCACCAGAACGAAATGCAGGATCGCCGCCACCACCACCGCGCCCGCCAGCAGGATCGCGGTGGTGATCGCAGGCGGCCAGCCATGCAGCGCGACCGTCACATTGCCGGCGGCATGGGCGATGGGATTTGCCGGCGGGACCGTATTCTGGGCCATACTGTCTCCTCTGTGTCTGCAAACAGATCACAGAAGGCCAGTTAGAACCCGGCGGCGAGGTTGCAAGCTTTTGAAAATTACGTGAGTTCGATGGATTTTTCGGCAGCCTGTGCGCGCGGGCGATGGTTTCCGCTCGATTCCGCCGCATGGCCACCCTCCAGAAGCGCAAGGGCCTGGCGGCGCGCCGCGATCCGCCGCTACTGGAAAGAGGGGGGCGCGTGACGCCCCGCGGAATGCCCACTTCGGCTACGAGATTTACACGGCCGAAGCGGATACCGGCATCTGCCGCTGGTTCTGCACGTTCGAGCGCGTGCCATCGGGCGAGCGCGTGGAATTCGACGGGATATTCCGGTGCATATTCGCGTCAGACGGCAAATACCGCCATTTTCGGGAATGGTGGCACCGGCGCACCCTGTCGGCCTGAAATCCTGTCTGAAAAGCGCTGGCGGCGGCCGGTCTAGCCGCCGAAATAGCCCGGCAGGATCTTTTCCGAGGCGGTTTTCGGGTTCTCGGCGAGCAGTTTCGGGTCGGTCGTCACGATGATGGCACCGGACATCGGGTCGCCGAACCCGTGCACGCCGGGCCGCACCTTCGCTACCGTCCAGCCGCCCGGCTCCTTGGCCAGCACGGCATGGACCGAGCAGTAGTAATGCACGATGCCCTGGTGCTTGAAACTGATCGTGTAGGTGTGAACCTTGTCTCCAACCACCCCCTTGGTGCCGGCCACCGCGCCGTCGAAGCGCTTGCTCGTCTTGCCGGTCGCCGGGTTGTAGCCGACGATGGTATGCGGTCCGGTATCCTCGTTGACGAATACCACTTGCTGGCCGGGCCGCACCGCGATCAGATTTTCCAGAAATTCGTTTGCCCCGTTCATATGAATGTAAACCGGTTTCGGACTTGCCGCCTGCGCGCCCGCCCAGCCGCACGTCAAAACGCCGGCCGCCAGCGCGACCGCGAGAGAACGAGATGCCATACGCAATTTCCTTTCGGGATTTTGGACGTTTCAGGATTATATTATGTATACATTATCACGGAACAGCATGGATAGGAAGCGCGTGGTGCGTTCAACCCACCGTGACCGACGCCTTCGTGATCGTCTCGCGCTGTGCGTCGAACGCGCGGTCGAGATCGATCCAGGTACCGCCGATCAGCACCTCGGCGGGGCGAAACCGCGCCTTGTAGGTCATTTTGGCGCTCTCCGGCACCCAGTAGCCGAGATAGACGAAGGGCAGTCCCAGCTCGCGCGATCGTTCGATCAGCCATAATATCGCGTGGGTGCCGAGCGAATTCCGCGCCAGTTCCGGCGCGAAAAATGAATAGACCGCCGAAAGCCCGTCGCCGAGCCGGTCGGTCAGGCAGGCGCCGACCAGAAGGTCCGTCTCGTCGCGGAATTCCACCATCCAGGTCTCGATCGGCGTGTCCTCGACCATCGCGCGATAGTCGTAGAAGCTCATGCCGGCCATGTCGCCGTCGCCGTGGCGGGCCTGCTGATAGCGCTGGAAGAGCTGGAACTGCTCGGTGGTGGCGCGCGGCGGCATCTCGTAGGCGCGCAAGCCCTGGTTCAGCGCGGCGATCCGGCGTTGCGTGCGGTTCGGCATGAAATCGCCCGCGACGATGCGGATCGGAATGCAGGACCGGCAGCCCTGGCAGACCGGCGCATAGGCGATGTTGTGGCTGCGCCGGAACCCGCCGCGCGACAGCCGGTCGTGCATTGCCTCGGCATGGGCGCCCATCAATTCGGTCACCACCTTGCGCTCGGTTCGTCCCGGCACATAGGGGCAGGGCAGGGGCGCGGTGGCGTAGAAAAATTGCGGCGGCTTGGTCATCCCGGTCTTGATGTCGCGGGTCATGGCGTCGCTCGCATCATGGCATCGCCGGCGCCCGGTTCAGCGCGGTGGCATGAACCACGGTCAGGCCCGAGAGCAGGTCATGCGCCGCGCGGCGCCGCCTGGTCGCGAACATCACCAGGAAAGGCAACATGCTGAGCGCGAAGCTCAGGCCGAGCAGCACGGTCCAGGCGATCGACTGCGCCAGGCTGGGCCGCACCGGATCGGCGAGGATCAGCGTATCGTCCTGTCGCACGGTCAGGCCGAGCAGGCGCTGCCCCGGCGTCGCCGCGCCGCGCGTCTGCAGCCAGAGCACGTAATACACCGGCGGGATCAGCGGCGTCAGGTGCAGCAGCAGGAAACCGAGCCCGAGGGTGAGAAACCCGAGCACCACGATCACCCAGCCGATCGCCGCCGCCAGGATCGCGATCGCGATGACATCGACCAGGAACGCCAGGATCCGCCGTGGCCAGACATCGCGGGTCAGCCACGCATCCAGCACGAATCCGGTATCGAGCGACAGGCGTTGGCTCATAGGGAACAGAATATGACCGCGCCCCCGCCAAGGCAATGGCGCACGTCGTCGCGCGCCAAATGACCTTTCTTCCGGCCGGTTTTCGCCACACTGACCTTCTATCTCGTGAGCATCGGCATCAGACGCCGATGGAAGGTCATGAAAATGCGCTTCTATTCAACGCTTTTGGCTTCGGGAGCCGTCGCCCTCGGGCTGGCCGCCGCAACCATCCCCGCCCATGCCGACTGGCATCGGGGAGACGGCTGGCAGGGCGGATGGCAACGGCAAAACGACAACCGCTATTATGGCGGATGGCGGCGCCAGGATTATAATCGCGGCGGGTACGGATGGCGGCGCCGGGGCGATAATCAAGGCGATAACGGGTGGCAGCGCGATAGCTGGCGCGGCATCGGCGCCTACGCGTCTCCCCCGCCGGCCTACTACGCCCAGCCCCAGATGTCGTTCGGGATCACCCTGCCGATCGGCCGCTGATATGTCCTGATTCGTCATCACGAGCCGCGTCACGCGAAGGCGTGCATTCGCACCGTCACGCGAAGGCGTGCATTCGCACCGTCACGCGAAGGCGTGCATTCGCACCGTCACGCGAAGGCGTGCATTCGCACCGTCACGCGAAGGCGTGCATTCGCACGACGCGGCGATGCGATCCATCTATCGCCGCAACCCCGATGTCCTGCTCCATCATGGACACGCCGTAACGCCATTGCTACACGGCGCGGCGCGGACCGCCCCTCAGCAAGCTGGAAGTCTCGGATGAAAATCGTCGCCTGCAACAGCAATCCACCGCTCGCCCAGGCGGTCGCCGCCACCCTCGACCTCCCACTCACCCAGGCCCTGATCCGCCGCTTCGCCGATATGGAAATCCATATCGAAATCCAGGAAAACGTGCGCGGCGAGGATGTATTCGTCATCCAGTCCACCTCGTTTCCGGCCAACGACAACCTGATGGAGCTGCTCATCACGCTCGATGCGCTCCGGCGCGGCTCGGCGCGGCGCGTCACAGCCGTCATCCCTTATTTCGGCTATGCGCGGCAGGACCGCAAAACCGGCCCACGCACCCCCATCTCCGCCAAGCTGGTCGCCAACCTGATCACCGAGGCCGGCGCCAACCGCGTCCTCACGGTCGATCTCCATGCCGGGCAGATCCAGGGTTTCTTCGACATTCCGGTCGACAATCTCTACGGCGCGCCGCTGTTCGCCCGCGACGTCAAGGAGCGCTACGCCGGACGCGACGTCATGATGGTCTCGCCCGATGTCGGCGGCGTCGCCCGCGCCCGCGCCATCGCCACCCGCCTCAACTGCGACCTCGCGATCATCGACAAGCGCCGCGAGCGCGCCGGCATCTCCGAGGTGATGAACGTGATCGGCGATGTCGAAGGCCGCGACTGCATCCTGATCGACGACATCGTCGATTCCGGCGGCTCGCTGGCCAACGCGGCGGAAGCACTGATGCGCCACGGCGCGCGCTCGGCCTCGGCCTACGTCACCCATGGTGTACTGTCGGGCAGCGCGCTCGACCGGATCGAGGCCAGCCCGATCGAGACGCTGACCGTCACGGACAGCATCATGCTGACCAATTCCCGCGAATGCCCGGCCAATCTGCGGGTGCTGACCATCGCCCCCTTGCTCGCCGAGGCGATGCGGCGCATTTCCGACGAAACCTCGGTTAGTTCCCTGTTCGATTGAAACGTAAAGGAAACACCATGAAGCTCTATTACGGCCCCGGCGCCTGCTCGCTCGGGATCCACGTCATCCTCGAGGAAATCGGCAAGCCTTACGAAACGAAGGCGATCAATCTGCGCGAGGGCGAGCAGAACACGCCCGAATACAAGGCGATCAACCCGAAATCCAAGGTGCCCGCGCTCGCGCTGGACGACGGCAAGATCCTGACCGAATGGCCCGCCATCGCGGGCTATCTCGCCGCGACCAATCCCGAGGCGAAACTGGTCCCCGAGGACAAGCTCGAATGGGCGCGTTCAACCGAGATCATCGCCTATATCAACAGCCAGATGCACGGCCAGGGCTTCACCCGCATCTTCCGCCCGGAACGGTTCAGCCCGAACCCGGAAGAGAAGGACGCGGTGCGCGCCGAAGGCAAGCGGCTGTTCGCCGAAGGCTTCGCGATCATGGACAAGGCGCTCGGCGACAAGGACTATCTGCTCGGCCATTATTCGATCGCCGACGCGGCTTTGTTCTATGTTTCGTTCTGGGCGGAGGGGCGCAAGACGCTCGACCTGCCGCCCCGGATCGCGGCGCACTACGCGCGGATGCAGGCGCGCCCCGCCGTGCAGCGGGCGATGGCGGCGGAGGGTTTGTCCTGACCGGATTGCCGCGCGTCAAATTCTGGTTTCTCCGCCACGGCCAGACCGACTACAACGCGCGCGGCCTCTCGCAGGGTGCTGCCGATATTCCGCTGAACGACACCGGCCGGGCGCAGGCGCGCGATGCAGCTCCCTTGCTCGCGGGGCGCGGCATCGCCGGCATCGCCACCTCGCCGATGCAGCGCGCCCGCGAAACCGCCGATATCGTCAACGAAACGATCGGCGTGCCGATCCTCGTTGAGCCCGACCTGCGCGAGGTGGTGTTCGGCGGCATGGAAGGCCAGCCCTTGCATCCATGGTTCGGCGAATGGCTGGATGGCCGCTTCACCCCCGACGGTGCGGAAAGCTTCGCCGATATCACCCGCCGCGCCGCCGAAGCGATGGGCCGCGTGCTCGCCCATCCTGGTCCGCTGCTCGTCGTCTCGCATGGCGCGTTCTTCCGCGCGCTGCGTGGCCTGATGCGGCTCGACCTCGATGGGCGTACCGAAAACGCGCGGCCGATCCTCTGCGAACCGATCGGCCAGGACTGGCGCGCCACGCCTGTCGGCTAATCGGGTCGTGTCTCGGTTCGGATTTGGCTTAACAGTTCCTGATCGAGAACGCGTTCCCCTTCATCCCCGTTCACCAATCACGGTTGCACATCATCAAGGAAAGAAGCGGACGGCACGAAAAACAGACAGCCCGATACGGCGCGGCTGAAATCCAGCAGGCGGTCGTAATTTCCGTGCGGTTTGCCGACAAACATGTTCTCAAGCATCTCTTCGGTTATCGAAGGAGAGCGCGCGTAGCCGATGAAATACGTTCCAAACTCGCCTTTGCCGATCTCACCAAAAGGCATGTTATCGCGCAGAATGTCGACCTGCTTACCATCTCGGGTGACCGTGTTCAGCGCATTATGGGCATGGCTCGGCTTGGTCGCGTCGTCGAGTTCGACGTTGGAAAGTTTTTTACGGCCGATGATTTTCTCCTGTGTTTCGACGGGAAGCCTGTTCCAGGCATCGAGATCATGGAAGTATTTCTGGGTGATCACATAGCTTCCACCCCTGAAATCCGGATCTTCGGAGCCGATAAGCGCAGCTTCGACGGCAGCATCGTTTTCCGGATTTTCAGTCCCGTCGACGAAGCCGATCAAATCGCGATCGTCGAAATATTTGAAGCCGTGCACCTCGTCCACAACGGTCGAGACCGCGCGAAGGCGATCCATGATGAGCGCCGCCATTTCGAAACACATATCCATGCGAACGGCGCGGATGTGGAAGAGCAGGTCACCGGGGGTGGAGACTGCATGATGGACGCCTCTGATTTCCCTGAACGGATGCAACTCCTTTGGTCGCGGGCCGGGAAAGAGGCGGTCCCATGCCGCGGAGCCTATGCCCAGTACGCAGGAGAGTTGCCCGTTGAGGTCGCGAAATCCCACAGTGCGACGCAGGGATGCGAGGTCGGCGCAGAGAGCCTTGAAGGTGCTTTCGGCTTCGTTGCCGGGGTTGATGGTCAACACGAGGAAGATCGCGGCCCTTGTAAGGGACGCGACAACTGGCTGAGGTGTCTGATTGGGCAAAGCTGTGTCATCTCCTTGGGCCATGAGTTGCGTGCAATTCGAGCATAGCCCGATAGGCTTCAGAGATACAGTTTCAGAAACTGCTGATATTTTCTTTTTTGCAGAGCGGGATTCGAGACGTTGCATCTCGTGGTGGCCCTTCCGACTATCTTCCGGAACGCAGACCGTGTCCGATTTTGCGCGTCAGACAAAAGCTGACCCTCGGAGAGCGGAATGGCGGCTTCCGAGAAAAGAAAAGTGGATAATTGCCGCTCACGCCCTCGACCGGCCGCCTGCTTTCGAAGCCGAATAACCAGATCCAGGAAGGGACTTCGAAGATCGCCCTTTCAAATTGGCGTCGGGCGGATGTCCTCCGCGTCAATATCTGTCATGCAGCCGGACCCAGCTCATGGTGCCACCGGTTTCGTTACGGCCCTTGGGAGCGAGGTCGAGCCAGTTGAACGCACCCATCAGCAGCTCGGTGCCGCGGTGATAGGTCGAGTAGGTGTGGAAGATGTCTCCATTCTCGTCCTTCACGAAGATACTGGTGCCGAACATCTCCTGGCTGTTGCGGATCACCGTGCCGTAATTGTAGATCGCGCGGCCGGCGGCGAGGTCTTCAGGCGTGAACGACACGGCGAAATCGAAGTTGAAGTCGCTGCCGTGCGAGGAGACCCAGTGGAAGGTCCAGCCCATCCGCTCCTTGACCTCCTCGATCCGCGGGAGCGGCGCGCGCGAGACTGCGGCGAACGCCAGGTCCGCCTGCTCGAAATGCTGCCGCGCCGCATCGATATGGTCGGCGATGAACGAGCAGCCAGGGCAGATATGGTCCGAGCCCGGCGCCAGCATGAAGTGATAGATGGCGAGCTGGCTGCGGCCGCGGAACAGGTCGCCAAGCGTGCATCCGCCCTCGGGGCCTTCGAAGACATAGGGCTTCTCGATCCTGACCCAGGGCAGTTGCCGACGCTCGGCGCGGAGCGCGTCGAGTTCGTGGGTCATGGCGCGCTCCTTGGCGAGCAGCGCCTTGCGGGCGCCAAGCCACTCTTCGCGCGAAACGATAGTATGGTTCATGGTCAGTCTCCTTTGGTTATCGGGTCAGGTACGCGCCCACGGGCGGCTGGAAGCGAGCTTCAGCCAGGGCGAGAGGTGGAAGAGGCTCATCAGCAAGTACATCGCGGTCATGCCGTCGATCGGCAGGATGCTCGAACCCGAGGAGCAGAGGGCGATCGGCGGCGCATCCTTCGCCGCGATCCACGCCATGAACGCGAAGGTCGGCGACGCCGCGAGACCGAGCCAACCGGCGGTGGGGGCGCGCCAGGCTAATCCACTGCCTTTGTTTGCCGCTGAGAGAATCGTCATTTTCCGGCTCCCGATCGATTGTCGCCGTTTCCGGCCGTTGTAGGATAGAGTGAGGATGTAGGGCGGACAGAAAGACGGGTGAGAGTGACAAGTGTGACGGGATTCCGATGGACTCGCTGATTACGACCGCGGCCCGAGCGCTCGCGGCGGGCGATCCGCTGGCCGCGTTCAAGCAGGTCGCGCTGCGCGACGATCCGCCGGCGCTCGCGCTGCGCGGCATCGCGATGGCGCAGCTCGGCAACCTCGCGCGCGCGAAGGAACTGCTGCGGAGCGCCGCGCGTGCCTTCGGCCCGAAGGAGGCGACAGCCCGTGCACGGTGCGTGGTCGCCGAGGCCGAGATCGCGCTCGTCTCGCGCGACCTGGGCGGCCCCATGCAGACGCTCGGCGCGGCGCGGGCGACGCTCGAAACGAATGGCGATCGGGCGAACGCCGCGCATGCCGGCTATCTCGAGGCGCGGCGGCTTCTCCTGATCGGGCGTCTCGACGAATCCGAGCGGTCGCTCGACGAACTCGATCTCGATACGCTGCCGCTGGCGTCGCGGACCGGCTACTGGCTAGTCGCCGCCGGCATCGCGATACGGCGCATTCGAGCAGAGTCGGTACGCGCCGCGCTCGATCGGGCCCGCCACGCCGCGCACAAGGCGGGGATCCCGGCGCTTGTGGCCGAGGTCGACCGGGCGTCACGCGCATTCGATGCACCCGCCGCACGCCTGATCGCGCGCGAGGGGGCAAGGCTGCTCGGGTTCGGCGAAGTCGAGGCACTGATGGCTTCGGACGCGCTCCTGGTCGACGCCTGCCGCAATGTGGTGCGCGCGGGGACGTCGGCGGTTCCGCTTGCCGGTCGCCCGGTGCTGTTCGCGCTCACCCGCGCGCTCGCCGAGGCGTGGCCGGAGGACGTGACGCGCGAAACGCTGCTCACGCGCGCCTTTCGAGCACGGGAAGCCGATGAATCGCATCGCGCGCGGCTTCGCGTCGAGATCGGGCGGCTCCGCAAGACGCTCAAGCCGCTGGCCGGACTGAACGCGACCAGGCGGGGCTTCGTGCTGAAACCGCACGGGGCGACGACGGTCGCCGTTCTGGCGCCGCCCGTCGAGGAAGACCATGCCGAGGTGCTGGCCCTGCTCGCCGATGGTGAGGCATGGTCGAGTTCGGCGCTGGCGCTGGCGCTCGACGTGAGCGCGCGCACCGCCCAGCGCGCGCTCGAAGCACTGGCGGAGGACGGCAAGGTCGAATCCTTCGGCCGCGGGCGGGCTTGCCGCTGGCTGACGCCGAACGTGCCGGGTTTCCCGACAAGCTTGTTACTCCCGGCACCGCTGACGCGTGGGTAGATTGAAACCATGAAACACACGCCCGCCGAGATCCTTCGCGAATATGGCCCCTTTCCGGAAGTCGACGGCGTGCACGGAGTCAGCTTCGATGGGGAACGGGTCTGGTTCGCCTCCGGCGACAGGCTGAACGCACTTGATCCCGAGAGTGGGGAAATAGTCGGCGTGCTCGATGTCGCTGCGCATGCGGGAACGGCGTTCGACGGAAAGTATCTGTTCCAGATCGCCGAGGCCGTGATCCGGAAGATCGATCCCAAGACCGGCGAGGTGCTCAGCACGATTCCGGCGCCCGGCAATGGCGGGGATTCGGGGCTCGCCTGGGCTGAAGGAACGCTCTGGGTCGGCCAGAACCGTGACCGCAAGATCCATCAGGTCGATCCGGACACCGGGGCCGTGCTCCGCACCATCGAATCCGATCGCTTCGTCACGGGTGTCACCTGGGTCGATGGCGAGTTCTGGCACGGCACCTGGCAGGACGAGGCGAGCGATGTCCGGCGCATCGATCCCGAGACAGGAGAGGTGCTCGAGCGCCTTGAAATGCCGGCCGGAACCAGTGTCTCGGGACTTGAATCGGACAGGGGCGACCGATTTTTCTGTGGCGGAGGAACCAGCGGAAAGGTGAGAGCCATCCGCCGACCAAGGAGCGTCGATGCGGCAGTGTCTTGAATGACCGCTGCCGAGCACTCCGAAACGTGTCTTGGACGGCCGGGATGCAGTGCAAAGCGGCCCCGTGCAGCGATGCTGGCAGCTGGCCGCTCACCCCCCCTTACAGAATTTCAAACGGCCCCGCTATCCCTGACCGCGACGGCTGGCGATCGCCGCGCCGCCAAGCTGCACCAGCCCGCCCAGCAGCATCGCGCCCCGCAGCCCTTCGGTATCACCATGCAGTGCTGCGAACACCGCGCCCAGCAATGCTACCCCCATGGTCGCCCCGGCCATCCGCGCGACATTGATCAGCGACGCAGCTGTGCCCGACCGCGCGGCGGGAACCGCGCCGACCGCGACTCCGAGCAGCGGCCCGGTCGCCAGCCCCATGCCGAGGCCAGTCAGAACCAGGCCGATTTCGGCGAAGCCGGCCTGCCGCAGCCCCGCTGTCGCCGCCAGGGCCAGAAGTCCGCAGCCGATGATCGCGACGCCGCCGCTGGTCATGAACCGCGTTCCGACCTTATGCGACAGCGCGCCGGACCATGGCGAAACCAGCACGAAAACCAGCGCCATCGGCATCAGTGCCAGCCCGGCGCCGATCGGCCCCAGCCCGCCGGTGCTCTGCCAGACCAGCGGCTGGAGGAACAGCACGCCGTACATGCCGAAGGTCATCGCCATGGTCGCCAGCATCGCCCCGCGAAATGCCGGAATCCGAAACAGGCCGAGCGGCACCAGCGCTTCGGCGCCGCGCCGTCGTTCGGCGACGACGAACCACACGATAGCGATGCAAGCGGCAGCCAGCGCGATGAGGGCGGCGTGGGCGTTGCCATCGGCCATGATAGCCGCGAACACGGCCCCGCCCAGTCCCAGCGCACCGAGGATCTGCCCCGCCGCGTCGAAAGCGCGGTCGCCCCGGTCGGCGGATTCGGCCAGCGCGCGGAACGCCAGCGCCATGGTCGCGATCCCGACCGGAATCACCACGAGGAAAATGCTGCGCCAGCCGAACCAGCCGATCAGAACTCCGCCGAGCGTCGGCCCGATGACGAAGGACAGCCCGTTGCACGCCGCCCAGATGCCCAGGGCATGGCCGCGCATGGCCGGATCGGGCCAGATCACCCGGATCAGCGACAGCGAGGCCGGGATCATCAAAGCGGCGCCGACCCCGGCAAGTGCTCGGCCGCCGATCAGGATCGGCATGTCCGGTGCGGCGGCGCAGAGCAGCGACGCCAGGGTGAATACCAGGATTCCGGCGATGAAGACGCGCCGCCTGCCGTAGAGATCGGCGATCAGGCCGCCGGTCAGCAGCAGGGCGGCATAGACGAGGTTATAGGCGTCCACCACCCATTGCAGGGTCGCCACATCCGCCTTGAAATAGGCCCCGATCGGATGGGTCGCAAGATTGACCACCGAGGTGTCGAGCTGGGCGACCAGAACCGCCCCGCATAGAGTCGCCAAGGCGAGCGGCCGGTTGGTGTTTCGGGTTGCGAGGGTGGTCTGCATAGGCGTCTGCTCCTGCGATTCAGAGCAATCTGGCATTAAGCGGAATCGCAAGGCGATCCGTTTATTGCGCTGGAATTGCTCGCAAAACAAAGAGAAGAACGGAATCGATTTAAAGCCGTCACGCTCTCTGTCGGCAGGGGTGTAGCGCATGGCTTCGGCACAATGCTTCGATGACGGCCGAAGCATTGTGCCCGAAACCGTGATAGAGTGTTCATGCTTCGATGGAGGTTGCCCTGTGGTTTTGTGGCCCAATATCGCCGCGATCGCGGCGCTCATCGCCGATCCGGCGCGCGCGACGATGCTTGCTGCGTTGATCGACGGCAAGGCATTGCCCGCCGGCGAACTTGCCTATGCCGGCGGCGTCACCGCGCAAACCGCGAGTTCGCATCTGGCCAGAATGCTCGATGGCGGGTTGCTCGCCTGCGAGACCGAAGGCCGCCACCGCTATTACCGGCTCGCCGGCCCGCTGGTGGCGGAGGCGCTGGAAAGCCTCGCGGCGATCAGCGCGATCGATACCATCCGGCGCAAGCCGATCAGCCGCGAAATGGAGCGCCTGCGAACCGCGCGGCGCTGCTACGATCATCTGGCCGGGCGCCTGGGCGTCGCGGTGGCGCAGAGCCTGCAAACCAAGGGCTTCATCGTACCGGCACAAGCCAAAAAATTCGAGATCACGCCGGGCGGCGTCTCATGGTTCGGCGGCATCGGCATCGACGTGTTGACGTTGAAACCAACGCGCCACGGCCTCGCGCGGCAATGCCTGGATTGCACCGAACGGACCCATCATCTGGCCGGCCCGCTCGGCGTGCAAATGCTGACCCGGCTATGCGCCACGAACTGGCTGCGCCGCTCCACCGATTCGCGCGCCATCCTGATCACGCCGAAAGGCATGACGATGTTCCGGTCCGAACTCGGCATCGACGCCTCGGCGCTGTGATTTCCGCTCCGCCCGTCTTAGCGGAGTGGACTTTGCCGGACACGTGACCAGAATGTCCGGTTTTGACGTATCTGAATGCCATACCGGGATCGCCACGATTTTTGAATGAATGGAGACGGTATGGATCATCCCATTGAGCGGCACAAAGCGATCCAGCTCGTGTCAGGCGACACATCGGAAAAACCGGCCATGGAGCAAGCCCGGCGGCTTGCCGAACTGGCGGAGGCTCTGGACGAACTTCACAGCTTTCGCAAAGGGCAATTCGTCAGGTGGAAATCCGGCCTCAGGAACAAGGCGGTGCCTGCCTATAACGAGATCGCAATCGTGCGTGAGGTTCTCGCCACCCCCGTGTTCGATACGTGCGAGCAGGCGATGTGTGCCGGCAGCCCCTATTTCGGCGAGCCGCTGACTCTGGTTCTGGCCATTCTCGATCCGGATTGCGATTTTCTCGAATTTCGTTATGATGGCAGGCGGTTTGAGCCGGTCGAGCCATAAGGGGTTCTGGGACGCTCGAACCGCCCGAATACTGTGCGCGGAGCCGCCGCGTGTAACCGTCCAGAATAGAAAAAACTTGATAACGAGGTTCAGGCATGAGCGATAACTCTGCACCAGCCCAACCCGATGGAATTCAGCGTCTCCTTGATAGGGTTAGCGGCATTGTCAATGCACACCAGTCTTCAAAAAAACTATACGATCGCAGATTCGCCCCCGACTTCAATGTGTCTGATTTCATCGCGCCAGACGAGGCGAAGCTATCGGAAATTCTCGCCTGGTTTCTTGATCCTCTCGGCACTCACGGGCAGGGCAGCCATTTTCTTCGGCTTTTTCTCGGTATGATCGGCGAAAATTTTCAGGACGAGGAGTGCGGCTCCGCATCAGTCCAGAGAGAAGTCAGTGTAGCGCAAGGTTGTTTGGATATTCTGATCAGTACGGGTCATCTCCGCGTGATCATTGAGAACAAGCCATGGGCAGGCGATCAGAATCAGCAGCTCGCGCGCTATTTTTCTTATTTAGACCATAATGGCGCTGGCAATGGTATCGTAATCTACCTCACGCCCAAAGGGATGGCTCCATCCGGGTACAGCCTTCCTGAACCAGAACAGCAACGTCGAATCGAAGCACAGCAGCTTCGTCAGTGGGGTTACGGCAGAGAAATTCTGGAATGGTTGGCGAGATGCCGTGCCGGTTGCCAGGCGGAACGCATCCGGATGTTTATCGACGATTTTTCCCGCTACATCAGCGCGGAATTTCAAGGGATAAGGGATAATACCATGAGCGATCATATCATCGATCTCATGTCTCCCCTCATTTTGAGGCCGCAGGCGCCATTTAGCCGAAGAATCGATTGAGGCCTGTCGGCATTCCGGAAGGAATCCTGGCGGCCCGGTTCCGATTCCGATTGTTGCGCGCCGCCG
>NZ_JAKGBZ010000023.1 GCF_021556475.1 Acidiphilium iwatense
AGCAGGCTCTGGCCGACAATTACTGGGGCGATGGGGCGACGACCCTGGAATGGACCGTGCCGTCCCCCGCGCCGCACCACACCTTCGAGGATGTTCCGGTGATCCGATGAGGTCGTCGCCAGCAGCCATCTTCCGTCAGGGCGCTGTCGCGGGCGAGTCCGTTCTCGCGGATTCGGTGCTGCTGGGCGCGACGACGGCGGATTGGATCGCGCTGCTCAAGCCGCGCGTGATGGTTCTGGTGGTGTTCACCGGGATCGTCGGGCTGCTGCTGGCGCCGGGCGGGATCAATCCGGTGCTCGGCTTCGCCGCGATTCTGTGCATCGCGGTGGCGGCGGGTGCGGCGGGGGCGATCAATATGTGGTACGACCGCGATATCGACGCGATCATGCGGCGCACCGCCAAACGGCCGATTCCGGCCGGGCGGATCGCGCCGGGCGGCGCGCTGAGCTTCGGGGTGGCGCTGTCGTTCTTCTCGGTGCTGGTGATGTGGCTCGCGACCAACCTTCTGGCGGCGGCGCTGCTGGCGGGGTCGATCGGGTTTTACGTGTTCGTCTACACCATGGGGCTGAAGCGCCGGACGCCACAGAATATCGTGATCGGCGGGGCGGCGGGCGCGTTTCCGCCGGTGATCGGCTGGGCGGCGGTGACCGGGCATGTCGGCCTGCTGCCGGTTCTGCTGTTCGCGATCATTTTCTTCTGGACGCCGCCGCATTTCTGGTCGCTTTCGCTGTTCGCCTCGGCCGATTACGAGCGCGCCGGGGTGCCGATGCTGCCGGTGGTGGCCGGGGCGCGAAAAACCCGGCTCGCGGTGATGCGCTATACGCTGTGGCTGGTACCCATTTCGCTGCTGCCTTTCGTGCTGCATCTGGCCGGGCCGGTCTATGGCGCGAGCGCCATGATGCTCGGCCTCGCCTTCGTCTGGTATGCGTGGCGGGTGATGCGCGACGCACAGGATGCCACCGGCGTCAGCCTGACGCGCGACGCGCCGGCCAGGGCGGCGTTCAAATACTCGATCCTGTACCTGTTCCTGATTTTCGGCGCCCTGGTGCTGGACCGGCTGGTATGACCGACCCGATCGTCGACATGCATTGGACACCGGAGCAGAAGGCCGAATTCGTGCGCCGGCGGCGCGGACGCAACTGGGCGCTGCTCGGCGCGCTGGTGGCGCTGTGCCTGCTGATCTATGCGATCGCGGTGGTGAAGCTGTTGCATAGCGGGCATATGTGGTGAAACGAAATCTGGGCGGTTCTGGGAGGATCGAGGAATGAGCGGTGAACTTCATACGGCGGAAGGGCAGATCGCGGGGCGCGTGCCGCACCCGTATCATCTGGTCGAGCCCAGCATCTGGCCGGTATGCGGCGCCGTCTCCGCGATCCTGATCGCCACCGGGATCATTTTCGTCGCCCACTACAACGATTACTGGTTCCTGATCGCGGGTATGATCGGCGCCTTTACCACCATGTATGTCTGGTGGCGCGACGTGATCGCGGAAACCCGCACCCCCGGCCTGCACAAGCTGATCACCCAGATCGGGCTGCGCTACGGCATGGCGCTGTTCATCACCTCGGAGGTGATGTTCTTCGTCTCGTTTTTCTGGGCCTATTTCAACTTCTTCTTCTTCCCGGCCCATATGGGCTACATGCATGTCGCGGTCTGGCCGCCGCAGCACATCACCACCATCGATCCGTTCGCGGTGCCGCTGTTCAACACCATGGTGCTGCTGCTGTCGGGCACCACGATCACCTGGGCGCATCACGCACTGATCGAGGACGACCGGCGCGGGCTCATCATGGGGCTCGCCTGCACCGTGCTGCTCGGGCTGACCTTCCTCGCCGGACAGACCTACGAATACACCCACTCGCCGTTCAACTTCTATCATGGCGGGATTTTCCCCTCGGTGTTTTTCATCGCGACCGGGTTTCACGGGTTTCACGTGATCGTCGGCACCTCGTTCCTGATCGTGAATTTCTTCCGTGCGGTGAAGGGGCAGTTCAGCGTCAAGCGGCATTTCGGCTTCGAGGCGGCGGCCTGGTACTGGCACTTCGTCGACGTGGTGTGGCTGTTCCTGTTCGTCTGCATCTATTATTTCGGCCGCAGCGCGATCACCGCCGCCTAGTGTGGTGGTTCTGAAGTTCTTGCGCATATGCGGCGGCGCTTTTTAGGAACTTCAGAACCAAAAACCACACTAGAATCATATACTTGCTAGTGTCCTTTCGATTCGGAAGTTCGTATGGTGCGGGTTTGACGATAGCGAACTTCCGAATCGGGACACTAGTCCCGTGATCGGTCGGGGGCTGCCGCGCGCGCCCCGGCGGCGCCTGATCGGGATGGGGATGTTCAGTTTCGTCTCGTTCTGGCTGCTGATCGCGCTCGGGGTCTGGCAGGTGCATCGCTGGCACCACAAGGACCGGGTGCAGCGGCGGATCGACGCGGCGCAACTGGCCCCGCCGGTGCCGCTGCCATCGCATCCCACGCCCTATCAGAAGGTCGCGATCGCCGGGCACTGGATCGCCGGTCGCGCGGCGTTCTTCGGCGATCAGGTGCGCAACTCGGTGGCCGGGCCGGTGCGGGGCGCGCAGCTCGTCATGCCGTTCCGGCGCGACAATGGCGATGTGGTGATGGTCGATCTCGGCTGGGTTCCGGGCACGGCGCCCAAGCCGGTGCCGGTGCCGGCCGGACCGACCCAGGTTTCGGGCTACGTGCAGGCGGCACAGAAGCCCGGCCTGTTCAGCGCACAGGATAACGTGGCGGGACGCATTTTCTACACGCTCGACCCGAGGCGGATCGGCGCCGGGCTCGGTTTGAATCGCGTGGCCGATTTCACCCTGATCGTGGTGGGGCCCAAGCCGCTTGCCGGCGGACCGGTGCCGGCGCCGCGCCTGCCGCACCCGCCCAACAATTCCGAGCAATACGCACTGACCTGGTTCGGGCTTGCCATGGTCGTGGTGTTCGAGTTTTTCTTCTACGCCCGCAAACAGCTTGGAGAGAGTTCATGACCGACGCCTATGACCGCCTGACCCGGCGCTTCGCCCGGATGGCGACGGTCGAGGAGGCCGTTGCGATGCTCGGCTGGGACGAGGCGGCGGTGATGCCGGATGGCGGCGCCGAGGCGCGGGCGGATCAGCTCGCCACATTGTCCGGCATCGCGCACGGAATGCTGGTGGAACCGGAGGTCGCCGCCGATCTCGCCGTCGCCGAAGCCGCGCCTCCCGCGGATGATGCGGCGCGGCGCAACCTCGCGCTGATGCGCCGCGCGCATCGCCAGGCGACGGCGGTACCGGGCGAGCTGGTCGAGGCGCTGGCGCGGCAATCCTCGACTTGCGAGAAAATCTGGCGCGCGGCGCGCAAGGCGGGCGATTTCGCGATGGTGGCAGGGCCGCTCGGCGAGCTGCTCGCGCTGGTGCGCGTGCAGGCTTCGGCGCTCGGCGCGGCGTTCGGGCTGGCGCCGTATGACGCGCTGATCGACCAGCATCAGCAAGGCGTGCTCGCCGGCGAGATCGCGCCGGTTTTCGCGCGCTACGAGGCGTTTCTGCGCGAGGCGCTGCCACGCGCCGAGGCGTTGCAGGCAAAGCGCGACGCCGCGCTGCCGGGTGCGGCGCCCTTTGCCGAATCGGTGCAGGAGGCGCTGTGCCGCCGGCTCGCGGCCGAGGCCGGGCTCGATTTCGCGCAGGCAAGACTCGACCGCTCGACCCATCCGTTCTGCGGCGGCACGCCGAGCGATATCCGCATCACCACCCGCTATGACGAAGCCGATTTTTGCTCCGCCCTGATGGGTGTTCTGCACGAAACCGGTCACGCCTTGTATGAAGCGGGCCTGCCGCGCGGGTTCGCGCGCCAGCCGGTGGGGTTCGCCGCCGGTATGGCGGCGCATGAAAGCCAGTCGCTGATCGTCGAGATGCAGGCGGCGCGGTCGGATGCGTATCTCGGTTTTCTCGGCCCGATGCTCGCCGAGGCGTTCGGCCAGGATGCGGCGGATTTTTCGCTGCCCCGGTTGAGTGCGCGGCTGCGCCATGTGACGCGCAGTTGCATCCGCGTCGAGGCCGACGAACTGACCTATCCGGCCCATGTCATTCTGCGGTTCCGGCTGGAGGCGGCGATGATCGCCGGCGATCTCGCGGTGGCCGATCTGCCCGAGGCGTGGAACCAAGGGATGCGCGACCTGCTCGGCATCACCCCGCCGGACGATGCGCGCGGCTGCCTGCAGGACATCCACTGGTATTGCGGGACATTCGGCTATTTCCCGAGCTATACGCTTGGCGCGATGGCGGCGGCGCAACTGATGGCGGCGGCGCGGCGTGCGGTGCCGGATTTGGACTTGGCACTGGCGCGGGGCGATTTCTCGCCGCTGCTGGGTTGGCTGCGCGCGAATGTCCACGCCCATGGTGCGCGGTTCGGCTTCAACGAGCTGCTCCGGCAAGCGACCGGCAAGATGCTCGACCCCGCCGATTTCGAGGCGCATCTGGCGGCGCGTTATTTGGTGGGGTGAAAAAGAAAACCGCCGCACAAAGATCGCTTGACAAAATTCCATATCTCCAATATATTGGAAATATGGAAAAAACGCACGCTTTGGCAACCCTCGCGGCACTCGCGCAGGAAACCCGGCTCGATATCTTCCGCCTTCTGGTGCAGGCGGGACATGGAGGACTTCCCGTCGGGCAGATCGGAGAACGGCTCGGGTTGCCGTCGGCTACTCTGTCTTTCCATCTTGCCCAACTGAAGCAAGCGGGGCTGATCAGCTTTCATCGAAAAAGCCGCTCGCTGATTTATGCAGTCAATTATCCCGCGATGACCGGCCTGATGGATTACCTGGCCGAGAACTGCTGCCGTTTGGGGGATGGACGGGAAGCGTGCTGCCACGGCGCGTTGGGCGGGCCAGGGAGCGGGACCATCGAATCTTCGGCCAACATCGGAAAAGAGGTAAAGCCATGAAGCGCTTGCACGTTCATGTGTCCGTTGATAATCTTGCCGCATCCATCCGGTTCTACAGTGCGGTTTTTGCGACTGAGCCGGTGGTTGTGAAATCCGATTATGCGAAGTGGATGCTCGATGACCCGCGCGCCAACTTCGCGATTTCAACACGCGGCAGCCGAACCGGCCTCAATCATCTGGGCATCCAGGTGGAGACGCCAGAGGAATTACAGGAGGTCTATGCCCGGCTTCAGCACGCCGAGAGACCCGTGTTCGAAGAAGGGCAGACGATTTGCTGCTACGCCCGGTCGGAAAAGGCTTGGATTTCCGATCCGCAGGGTCTTCGGTGGGAGACCTTTCGCACCTATGGCGACAGCACGACCTATGGGAATGATCCTGATCCCGAATCCATTCGAGTGGCGGTAGAGTCCAGCGCTTTACCGAAGACGTCGAACGATTCTTGCTGCGCATCGAAGCAGGAAACCGCGAACCGTCAAGCTGACGCATGATGCCGCAGCCGATTTCCGGCTCGTCATTCTGCACGGGAACGTTAGCGCGCGACCTGCCGTGGGTTGATCTGCGATGTTATCAAGGGTTCGTCGTTCTCACGACGATTTGCCTCGCTTTTGTATTGCTGATCATTCTCCTCGACAGTTCGAGTGATTGAGATCGGCGGGGAGGGCGTTCTCCGGCGGCTGGGGCAAAAAATCACGCGGCCTCGTGGCGGCGCAGTCCCGCCTGGAGCGAGCGGCGGGAGGTGGCGAGATGGGCGGCGAGAGCGCGTTTCGCCGCGTCCGCGCGGCCGGCGAGCAGCGCGTTCAGCACCGCGAGATGTTCGGCGATCGCGACCTTGCTGCGCTCGATCTCCTGATGCTTGTCCCACTGGTAATGGTAGTGGAACAGGAAGGAGACGATGTCGAAGAAATCATGGGCGAAGCGGTTCTTCAGCCTGCCGATGATCCACAGGTGAAAATCCCGGTCGAGCGCGGGGAATTCGGAATAACGGCTGGTCAGGGCAGCCTCGATCGCGCGATGGCGCTCGATCAGCGCCTCGGTCGCCGCGCGGAAGGCCGGGTCCGGCGCGCGCGGAATGCGCGCGATCGCCGCCATTTCGATCAGTTCGCGCATGTCGGCCACCTCGGCGGCGAAACCGGCATGGAATTCGCGCAGGGTCCAGCCGCCGCGCGGCTGTTTCGCGATGAGCCCGAAGCGGGAGAAGCCGATCAGGAATTCCCGCACCGAGACGGTGCTGGCATTGCTCTCGCGCGCGAGCTCGGCTTCGGAGAACACGTGGCCGGGGCGCCAGTCGCCCAGCAGCACGCGCTGCATGAATTCCCGCTCGATCAGTTCCTGCGGCCCGTCGGTTTCGGTTTCGGCGAAGTAGTCGCCTTGTTGAGGTTTTCGCCGCACGGCGAAGCCGGTCTCGCCGCGCGCCAGGATGCCGGTGCCGACGAAACGCTCGATCGCGTTGCGGATGGTGGTGCGGCTGACATTGAATTGCCGGGCCAGCGCGCTGTCCGACGCGAGTATCGTGCCGTTCATCGTGGCGATATGGTCGAGCAGGGCATTGCTCGTGCGTTTGAGCAGGGTGTTCGGCTTGGCCATGGGTCAGGGTCGCCCGGCGATCCGGCGGAGCAGGGGCAAATTTCTCAAGACGTTCTCCTATTATTATCGGCCCGTTACGAGCATCATCCATTTAGCCAGTTCCGCCATCCGGGACCAGTATTTATTCGCAAAAACGAATAGTGACGGACGCGACCCGCTTCCATGCTTGCCGGGACGCAAGACAGGCTCTACCGGAACATCATGACGCTGGAGCAGTTGCGGATTTTCGTCGCGGTGGCCGAGCGCGAGCACGTGACCCGCGCGGCCGAGGCGCTTGATCTGACCCAGTCTGCCGCGTCCGGCGCGATCGCGGCGCTGGAGCGCGAATTCGGCACCAAATTGTTCCACCGGGTCGGGCGCGGCATCGCCCTGACCGAGGCCGGGCGGGTGTTTCTCGGCGAGGCGCGGGCGATCCTCAAGCGCGCCGAGGCGGCTTCGGCGGCGATGCGCGAATTGTCCGGCCTCGCGCGCGGGCGGCTCGCGATCAAGGCGAGCCAGACCATCGCCAATCATTTCCTGCCGCTGCATCTGGTCGCGTTTCATCGCGCCTATCCGGGGGTCAATCTCGCGGTGTCGGTCGGCAATTCGGCGCAGGTGGCGCAGGCGATCATCGAGGGATCGGTCGAGCTCGGCTTCGTCGAAGGGCCGGGTGAGAGCCTGAACAACCCGCTGATCGCCGCCGAGCTGATCGCACAGGACCGGTTGGTTCTGGTGGTCGCTTCCGGGCATCCATGGGCCGGGCGGAACGGTCTGGGCGCGCGCGATCTCGCCGCCGGGCGCTGGGTGCTGCGCGAGGACGGCTCAGGCACCCGCGCGGTGTTCATCGACGCGATCGCGGCGCTCGGCGTGCCCTATGCGCAGCTCGATATCGCGATCGAACTGCCATCGAACGAGGCGGTGCTCGCGGCGGTGATCGGCGGGGCGGGAGCGACCGTGCTGTCGGAGAGCGTGTGCGCCGATAGCATCGCCTCGGGGCGGCTGGCCAGGGTCGAGCTGCCGGTGCAGAGCCGGCCCTATTACGCGGTGCAGCATGTCGATCGCTATCGCTCGCGCGCGGTCGCCGCCCTGCTCGGGATGCTGCGCGAGGCGGAAACGCGAGTATAAATAACCTTACGTCAGAACAACTGCCATTTGTTTCACGTGAAACAAAGCATACCGATCCTGTCCTATTTTACGGCCATTTCACTTCGGGGGGCAGACTCATCAGGATCGCCTCGGTATTGCCGCCGGTTTTCAGGCCGAAGGTGGTGCCGCGATCGTACAGCAGGTTGAATTCGACGTAGCGGCCGCGGCGGATCAACTGGGCTTCGCGTTCCGCCTCGGTCCAGGGCTCGGTCATCCGGCGGCGGACGATCGCGGGGTAGCAATCCAGGAAGGCGAGGCCGACATCGCGGGTGAAGGCAAAATCCGCCTCCTGGTCGCCGCTGTCGAGATGATCGTAGAAAATCCCGCCCGCGCCACGGGTTTCGTCGCGGTGGGGTAAATAAAAATACTCGTCGCACCATTTTTTGAAACGGAGATAATAATCTGGATCGTACGAGTCGCAAGCATGCTTGAACGCGGCGTGGAAACTGGCCGCGTCTTCCGCCGCCGCCTCGGTGCCGGGTTGCAGTGGGGTGAGATCGCCGCCGCCGCCGAACCAGCCCTTGGTGGTGACGATCATGCGGGTGTTCATGTGCGCCGCCGGCACGCGCGGGCTGCGGAGATGCGCGACCAGGCTGATCCCCGCCGCCCAGAAGCGCGGATCGTCCGCCGCGCCGTGGATATTTTGGCTGAATTCGGGGCTGAACGTGCCGCTCACCACCGAGATGTTGACCCCGACCTTCTCGAATACCCGGCCGCGCATCACGCTCATCGCCCCGCCGCCTTCCAGATGGTTCTTGCCATCGTCGGCGCGGGTCCATTCGGTGCGGACGAACCGGCAAGGAGGATGGTCGGTCTCCCGATACTCGTCCTCGATTTTCTCGAATTCCAAGCAGATGCGGTCGCGCAATTCGGCGAACCACGCCGTGGCGCGGGGCTTGAGGGCGTCGTGGGGGATGGCGGTCGGTTCGGTCATGGGCGGTTCTATAGCCGATTCGTTCGCGGATGCATCGAGATGGATCGTTTCACCGCTTTGCGGTTCGCGATGACGGCGGAGAGGGATGAGCGGCGGGGTTGAAATTTCCTCATTTTCCGGTCATGCGAAACCAGGGCTTCGAGAGACCGGAGGCGGGATGGCTGAGAACGGTGCGACCTCAGGCGCGCATGAGGGCGAAGAGCGGCGCGATTTCCTGAAAATCCTGTTCGGTGCGACCGCCGCCGTGGGCGCCGGGGCGATCGTGTGGTCGTTCGGCGCGGCGCTGGAGCCCGGCGAAGCGGCGCGCGACCAGTCGGTGTTCGATGTCGATCTGGCGCCGATCGAGCCGAATTCGGGAATTTCGCTCCGCTGGCGCGGCAAGCCGGTGTTCATCCGGCATCTGACCGCCGAACAGGTGAGCGCGGTCGAGGCGACGCCGATGAAGGATCTGCTCGATCCGGTGCCGGTCAAGCAGCGGGTCAGGCCGGGGCACCATCAATATGCGGTGGTGATCGGCATCTGCCCGCATCGCGGCTGTATTCCGGTCGGCAACAAGGCGTCCGACCCGCGCGGGCCGTATGATGGCTGGCTCTGCCCGTGCCATGGCGCCGCGTTCGACGCGGTGGGCCGGGTGCGGCGCGGCCCGGCGCGGCAAAATCTGGCGATCCCGCCGTATCGGTTCGTGTCCGATACGCTGATCCGGCTCGGTTGAGGTGATCATGGACAAATCCGAATCCGAAGCGGCGCCAGGCTGGCTGGAGACCCGCCTGCCGCTTTGCGCCGTCTGGCGCACGCAGTGGCGCGATCATCTGGTGCCTGCCAACCTGACCCTGGTTTGGTCGTTCGGCGTGCTGGTCGCGGTGGCGCTGGGGGTGCTGACGCTGAGCGGGATCTGGCTCGGGTTTGCCTATGTGCCGACCACGCAGGGGGCGGCCTTGTCGATCGAGCGCTATACGCGCGCGGTGAATTTCGGCTGGCTGATCCGCGATCTGCACCGCGACGGGGCGACCATGCTGTTCGGCGTGGTGTTCATCGAGCTGTTTCGGGGGATTTATTACGGCAGCTACCGCAATAGGCGGGAACTTGCCTGGATCATCGAGGTGGTGCGGTTCTTCGCGTTTCTGGCGGTCGGGTTTTTCGGGTTCGCGATGACCGGCGGGGCGGTGGCCGATGCGGCGGTGACGATCATGGCGGCGCATATCGCCGCGATTCCGCTGTTCGGTTCGGCGCTGGCGCACTGGTTTCTCGGCGGTTTCATGGTCGGGTCGGCGACCGCGCCGCGCCTCGCGATGGCACATGAGACGATCGGGTTTCTGGTGCTGCTGATCGCGCTGCTCGGCTTTATGGCATCGCGCGCGGCACCGCCGGCCAATCCCGACGGAATCGCCGTGCCCGACCCGCGCGACATGGTGCCGCAATCGGCCTATGCCGGAAAATTGTTCACCGCCTTCATGATTTTCGCGCTGATTTTCGCGGTGATCGTCGCCTTCGCACCGGGGCTGGGCCAGCCGGCGGGAATGAGCCTGACCTCGCCGATGGCGATGCCGGTGCAGCCGGTGCCGCCCTGGTATCTGCTCGGGTTTCACGGTTTGGCGCGGGCCGGGCAGAGCGCGGGCGGCGGGACGCTGCTGACGGTCGCGGCACTCGTGCTGCTGGGCGCGCTGCCCTGGCTGGATCAAGGGATCGTGGCGAGCGGGCGCTACCGGCCGCTCTATGCCGGATTCGTGATCGTCCTGGCGATCGACTGGGTGGTGCTGTCGGTGGCGGCGGCGCAGCCGGCGACCGGGATCTGGCCGGCGGTGATCGATATCGCCACGATCTATGTTTTCGTCCATTTCATCGTCATCACGCCGCTGGTGACCATGCTGGAGCGCGCGCATCCGGTGCCGGCGCGCATCGCCAGGAGGACCGCCTGATGCGCCGCCTGTTGTTCGCCGCCGCCGTTGCGCTGACCGCGCTCGGCCTTGGGCAATCCGCCCGCGCCGAGACGCGGACGCCGCAGAGCTTCCGGTTTCAGTCGCTGTTCGGCACCTACAACAAGGCGAGCCTGCAGGTTGGTTTTGCCGTCTATCAGGCCGATTGCGCGAGCTGCCACGGGCTGAGCCTGGTGCATTACCGCGATCTCGCGCATCTCGGCCTGAGCCCGCAGGATATCGCGGCCATCGTGTCGCACATCAAGGTGCAAAAGGGCGTCGATCCGGCGGGCAAGCCCGTGCTGGCGCCGGCGATGGCGCGCGATGCGTTCAAATCGCCGTTCCCGGACGAAGCGGCGGCGGAGAAAAAGTTTCACGGCGCGATCCCGCCCGATCTGTCGCTGATCGAGCGGGGCCATCGGGACGGCGCGGATTTCGTTTTTTCTCTCCTGATGGGGTACCGGGCCGCACCGCCGAACGTGACGATGCCGCCGCATCATTTCTACAACATCGCCTATCCGGGCGGGCTGATCGCGATGGCGCCGCCGCTCAAGCCCGGCTCGGTCACCCTGGCCGACGGCAAGAAGCCGGACGTTCAGGCAATGGCGCATGACGTGGCGGAGTTTCTCGCCTGGACGGCCGACCCGACGCTCGACCAGCGCAAGGCGGTGGGGCTGCGGATCATTATTTTTCTGCTGATCCTGGGCGCGCTCGGCGGGTTCGCGATCAGGGCGGGACGGCGGACATGAGCGACGCGGGGCGCAAGCCGCTGATCGGCATCATCGGCGGATCGGGCCTCTACGATATCGCGGGGCTTGAGGACAAACGCTGGGAACGGGTTTCGACGCCCTGGGGCGAGACGTCCGACGAGTTGCTGTTCGGTACGCTGGACGGGGTTTCGGTGGTGTTTCTGCCGCGTCATGGACGAGAGCACAGAATATCGCCGACCGATTTGAATTACCGGGCGAATATCGACGCGCTGAAGCGCGTCGGGGTGACCGATGTGCTCGCGCTCTCGGCGGTGGGCAGTCTGCGGGCGGATTTGCCGCCGGGGCATTTCGTGATCGTCGATCAGTTCATCGACCGAACCTTCGCGCGGCCGAAGAGCTTCTTCGGCGCGGGTTGTGTCGCTCATGTGTCGATGGCCGATCCGGTGTGTTCGCGGCTGGGCGACGCGCTGGAAGCGGCGGCGCGCGGGCTCGATGTGCCGGTGACGCGCGGCGGGACCTATCTCGCGATGGAGGGGCCGCAATTCTCGACGCGCGCGGAGAGCAACCTGTACCGGAGCTGGGGCTGTTCGGTGATCGGCATGACCAACATGCCGGAAGCGAAACTCGCGCGCGAGGCGGAGCTTTGCTACGCGACCGTCGCCATGGTGACCGACTACGATTGCTGGCACGACGACCACGACGCGGTGACGGTGGAGCAGGTGGTGAAAGTTCTGCACGGCAATGCCGATCGCGTGCGGGCGCTGGTGCGCGCGGTGGTGCCCAGGCTTGGCGGTCAGGCGCATGGCGGCGAGCGGCATGATTGCCCGGCGGGATGCGACCATGCGCTGGATCACGCGATCATCACTGCCGAGGGTGCGCGCGACCCCGATCTGGTGGCGCGGCTCGATGCCGTGGCGGGGCGGGTCCTGGGCGACTGATTAAGCGCCTTCCCAAGTGCTTGGGTTTTTGATATAGATGCCAACGGTCCTGCGGATCGGTGGGCTGCGGGTCGTTGTGTATCCAAACGACCATCGGCCGCCGCATGTTCATGTTACTCGGTACGGAAACCGAGGCGGTGTTTATTTTGAACTGTCCGAATGGACCGCCGAGCCTGCGCGGGAGTTTCGGGTTTTCCACGGCCGAACTGAACCGCATCGCTTCGGCGCTTGCTGCCAGTCTGGCAGCGCTTTGTGGTGGATGGGAGCGGATTCATGACGATTACTGATCGTGACCGGGTTGTGGCTGAAGCAGAGATGAAAGACCAGCCTCGCGCGGTGCGGGCGCGGTTTGACCGGCGTGTGTCGCGGGTAGTGATCGGGTTGGATAATGGTTTGGAGCTGACGTTTCCGCCGCGTCTCGCACAGGGGCTGGAGCAGGCGACGCCGGAGGAGCTGGGCAATATCGAGATCAGCCCCGCCGGGGATGGTCTGCACTGGCCGGCTATCGACGCCGACTTGTATGTGCCGGCCCTGCTACAGGGCATGTTTGGGTCCAGGAGTTGGATGGCGCGCCAGCTTGGCGGTACGGGCGGAAGGTCACGGTCGCATGCCAAGGGTGCGGCTGCGCGGGAAAACGGCCGCAAGGGTGGCCGGCCGCGCAAATTGGCAAACGGGTAGAGCGGGCGAGAGCGTCATGCCTGCCGCTTTCGCGGGCGGAGGATGATGGTTTCGGAAGCGATTTCGTTTGAGTCGCGGGCCTGATTCCGGCATGAGTCTTGCTGAGCCGAATCGGTGTCCGTGTCGTGAACCCTGGAGCAAAACAATGGCCGAAGCCGCGCCTCTGACAATCGAGACCAAGGGGATCGCCCCGGTGACGGTGGCGGAGTCGCATGGCAGGCCACGCGCCCTGTTCGGGTTGTGGATGGCGGCGAATGTCGAATTCGCGACGATCACCACCGGCGCGCTGGCGACCGGCGCGTTCGGCCTTTCGGCGAGCGATGCGATCGCGGCGATCATTCTGGGCAACGTGATCGGTGCCGTGCTGCTCGCGGTGTTCTCGACGCTTGGGGTGGAATACGGCTTGCCGCAGATGATCCAGGGTGCGGCCTGGTTCGGCCGGCGCGGCAACAAGCTGCCGTCGTTCCTGAATTTTTTCGGCGGGTTTTCCTGGTTCGGGGTGAACACCATCATCGGTGGCTATGCCCTGCAATACATGCTCGGCACCAGCCTGATCGGCAATATCGTGGTGCTGTGCGTGGTTCAGGTCGCGATCGCCACGGTCGGGCACGACCTGATCCATGCGGCGGAGCGATATTTCTTCTATCTCCTGGTCGCGATTTTCCTGGTGCTCAGCGTGATCGCCGCCGGCCATATCGGCCATCTGCCGGCGGCGAACCCCAAGCTTTTGAAAAATGTCGGCGGCAGGTCGGGTGCGTTCATCCTGACCACCTCGATCGTGGTGGCCTATGTGCTGGGCTGGATTCCCTATTCGTCGGATTACACGCGCTATCTCAACCATCAGGGCGAGGCGGCGGCGACCAAGCGCGCGGTGTTCGCCAACGCGTTCTGGGGCACGCTGATTTCCTGCATCTGGATGGAGGTGCTGGGTGCTGTCATCGGCGCGACCGTGACGTTGAGCAAGCCGTCCGACCTGTTCACCGCATGGATGCCGCACTGGTTTCATGCGCCGCTGATCATCGCCATCGTGATCGGCACGGTGAGCGCGAATATCCTGAACATCTATTCGGCGACCTTGTCGTCGCTGGCACTGGGGATCAGGCTGAAACAGTCGCAGGCAGCGCTGATCTGCGGCGGGATCGGCACGGTGATCTCGGTGCTGGCGGCCACCAATTTCATCAAGAATTACGAGGATTTTTTGTTTTTCCTCGGCTACTGGACCGCGCCCTGGGTGGTGGTGATGCTGCTCGGCCATGCCACGCGGCGCCATTCGCGGCTCGGCGCGGTGAGTGCCGGGTTCGTCGCCTGGATCGTCGGGATCGCGGCGAGCGTGCCGTTCTTCAACCAGTATCCGCTGTTCGTCGGCGCCTTCGCCGCGACCCATCCCGGCTTCGGCGATATTTCGTTCCTCATCTCGGCGGTGGTGGCCGGCGTGGTCTATCTGGCGCTGACCACCTCGGACGAGACCGCCGCGCGGTTCAATCGGCCGCACGAGGCGATGCGGGTGTGATATCGGCGTCGAGCCGTTTGCGCGCGGTGGCGAAGCCGCCCGCGCGGTCGCGATGCGGGGCGAAGGTGGCGAAGCCGATCGGCTTCGGCACGCCGAGATAGATCGCCTCCATGCCGCCGGATTTGCGGTAGGTTTCGTGCCAGAAGGCGGTGCCGCGCGGATTGCCGAGGAAATCCGACCACCAGGTTTTATGCGGATCGGCACGGGTGAAGCGCTCCAGCGATTCGAAATCGCGCCAGTACTGGCGGATGCCGACATGGTCGATCTGCCAGAGGAAATTTTCGTGGTGAAGCAGGCCGTCCGGCTTGTCGCGGGCGAGGGCAGCGAGCGGCCGGCCGAAGCCGAGCAGGGTGCGGATGCCGGCGAGCCGGGTGATCTTCATGCCGAGATAGACCACGGTGAGATCGGGATAGGCGGTGAGATCGACGGCGACGGGTTGCATGCTGGGCGGCATGGTGGCATCTCCATGTTGACGACGTAAACATAGGGCCAAAGTTAACAATGTCAACATCAAAAGCGCTCATGCCGTATCATCATGGTGATTTGCGCAATTCCCTGATCGAGGCAGGGATGTCGCTGCTGCGCGGCGGCGGGGTCGCGGCGCTGACCTTGCGGGGGGCCGCGCGCGCGGCGGGGGTGTCGGCGACGGCGACCTATCGGCATTTCGCCGATAAGGAGGCGCTGCTGGCCGCGATCGCGGCGGAGGGTTTCAGCCGGTTTGGCGCCGCCCTCGCGGCGGCGGACCAAGCCGGTGAGGGGGTTGCGGCGCTGCGGGCGCAGGGTGTGGCTTATGTGGAATTCGCGGTCGCCGAGCCGGCCTTGTTCCGGCTGATGTTCGGCGCGGCGAAGCCATGCGGGGACGACACGCTGAGCGAGGCGGCCAGGGCGGCGTTCGGCATTCTGGCGTCACGGGTTGCGGCGCTGGCCGGTGAGGCGGATGCGGAGACGGTGACGCTGGCGGCATGGTCGATCGTTCATGGGCTGGCCTGCCTGATCGTCGATGGTCAGATTACCGCCGCCGACCCCGCCGAACTCGCGGCGCGGATCGGCGAACGGTTGAGGATCGGTCAGCTTCGGTAGTCGGTGGGGCCGTCCTCGACCAGGCGAAGCGCGGATTGCCACGCCATTTCGTAATGCGCCATGCGCATCGCCTCGTCCATGCGGAACTGGGCGGCGGTGTGTTCGCAGACCTCGCGCGGCGGGATGACCAATTTGGCGCCGCCCGACAGCGCCGCGACCTGGGCCTGGCAGGCGCGTTCGAGGAAATAAATCTCGTGGAACGCTTCCTGGATTGTCCGCCCGCCGACCAGCAGCCCATGGTTGCGCAGGATCATCGCCTTGTTCTGGCCGAGATCGGACACGATGCGTTCGCGTTCGTCGAGATCGAGCGCGATGCCCTCATAGCCGTGATAGGACAGGCAGCCGTAGAATTTCATCGCGTGCTGGCTGATCGGCAGCAGCCCCTGTTCCTGCGCCGCGACGGCGATGCCGGCCGAGGTGTGGGTGTGGACGACGCACATCAGGTCGGGGCGGGCCATGTGGATCGCCGAATGGATGGTGAAGCCGGCCTGATTGACGGTTTTGCCGGTCTGCGCTGGGGTTTCGACGCGATTGCCGGCGAGGTCGATTTTCACCAGGTCGGAGGCGCGCATTTCGTGGAACATCACGCCGTAATCGTTGATCAGGAAATGGTGGTCCGGGCCGGGCAGGCGCGCGCTGATATGGGTGTAGATGAAATCGGTCATGCGGAAATGCGCGACCAGCCGGTAGAGGGCGGCGAGGTCGCAGCGGATCTGCCATTCGGCGGCATCGATGCCCGGCGGCGGGGCGATTTTGGTGGTGACGTTCATGGTCCGGTCCTCCTATTTTATCCGATGCTCGGACCGATTGCCGTTTGCGTCAAGCATCGGGCCGGGAGTTATGCCGGTTTCGGGCGGTGACGTTCGGACATGTTGCGGATCGGCAGCCTTGTTCGTATGATTTTCCGAATGCCGCCGAATGCGGGTGCGGGGAACCGGAGCAATGGCAGCCATCAACCTGGAAGCAAAACTGGCTCTGTTTTCCGAGCTTTGGTCGCCGAAGATCGTCAACTCGTTCAACGGCCATGACGTCATGGTGGTCAAGCTCAAGGGCGAGTTCGTCTGGCATTCCCACCCGGATACCGATGATTTCTTCCTGGTCCTGAAGGGAAATCTGACCATCAGGCTCCGGGATGACGATGTGCATCTTGGGCCTGGCGATCTTTATGTCGTGCCGAAAGGGGTCGAGCATTGTCCGGTCGCCAGGGATGAGGTTCATCTGTTGCTGATCGAGCCGGCCGGGACGCCGAACACCGGCGATGCGGCAACCGCGGTCGCGAAGGAAACGATCTGATGTCGCGGCTATGCCGGGTTTTCCGTGATTGGGGGACGGGATGAGCAAAAGCGGCCACGTTCTCCACACCGGCCGTCTGATCTAGCGCGACTGGCGGGACTCGGATCGGGAAGCGTTCGCGGCGATGAACGCCGATCCCGACGTAATGGAGGATTTTGGCGGCCCTTTGAACCGCACCGAAAGCGATGCGAAGTTCGACCGCTATGCCAGCGCCTTCGAACAACACGGCTTCTGCCGATCCAGGACCACGCAGGTTCCGGTCGCTGCTTTCAAACCGACAGTGACCCTATGCGCGATAAGGTTGCTGCGCCGGCCGATATCCTCTTTAATTTGCGCGGAAATACATGAAGGCGGGGCAAAATGGCGACATTCGTTACCGGGCGATGCTTCTGCGGAGTGGTCCGGTTCCAATCCGAAAAAAGGCCAGTCGCCGTGCGCGCCTGTTGGTGCAGGGATTGCCAATACCTGTCCTCGGGCAATGCGTCGATCAACGCGATATTCAAAACCGAGGCCTTCGAAATCACCGGCGAGGTCAGCGAATACGTCAGCAGGGCAGATAGCGGCAATGTCATGCGCCGGCGTTTTTGCCCCAGATGCGGGACGCCATTGTTCAGCGAGTCGCTATCCCGGCCGAACCTGATCGTGGTCCGAGTCGGTGCGTTGGACGACCCGGAGATCGGGCGGCCGGAGAATTTTATCTGGACGGCATCTTCGCCTTCCTGGGGCTTTGTCGATTCAGAACTTCCGAACTGTGACGGCCAGCCCGCTGCCATCCCCCGGCATTAGGATTCCCAATCAGGGGCGGTTCTCCCGCCAATGCGAGGAGGAAGCAAACCAGTCTTTCCGATCACTGGATTGCTTCGCCTTCGGTTCGCAATGACGGCCTGGGGGGCAGGATCAGCAGTCGTTGCCGCGCAGCATGAAGGACTGCACGATGTTGTTCTTCAGCGCGAAGGTGGTGGTGCAACTGCTGGTATAGGCCGTGGCGGGGAAACCGCCATCGCCATAGAACGGGCCGTAGAATCCGCCGACCGGATAGAAGAACGGGCCCATGCCGTACGAGCCGGACGAATAGTGGAAATGCCGGTGAACATAGGCGAAATAGGTGACGCCGGCGACGTCGATGCGCCGGTTCGGCACGCCGAGCCCGGCGACCAGGGCGGATTCCGGCCGCCCGACATAGGCGGACATCCGTTCGGACAGGCTCGGCCCGGTCGCACACCCGGCAAGCGCCGCGGCGGCGAGCGGGGCTGTCAGGATCAGCTTACGCATGATCGGCTCCCGAGTTCTGGTCTTTCGACCGTTACCGTATTGTATTATGGGACTGTATCCCCCGTGTGTCAGAGCCATAACACATCCGTGATCCGGTTGGCAGAGCCGGCGATCATGGCGAGGCGGTCGAAGCCGAGTGCGATGCCGGCGCAGGGCGGGAGATCGGCGACGGCGGCAAGAAAATCCTCGTCGAGCGGCCAGTCCTCGCGGGTGTTCATTGCATGGCGGCGGGCGCGATCAGCCTCGAACCGGGCGCGCTGTTCGGCCGGATCGGTGAGTTCGGCGAAGGCGTTGGCGAGTTCGATGCCGCAGACATAGAGCTCGAAGCGCTCGGCGACGCGCGGATCGCTGGCACTCCTGCGCGCGAGCGCCGCCAGAGGCGCCGGCCAATGTGTGATGAAGGTGGGATTTTTTCGCCCGAGATACGGCTCGATCCGGCCGAGCATGAGGCGGAAGAACAGATCCTCCCAGGTTTCGCCGGCACGGAGCGGGGTACGGGACTCGGCGGCGAGGGTTTCGGCATCGCCGATGCTGGCGAGCACGTCGATGCCGAGATGGCGACGGAAGGCTTCGGCGACGGTGAGGATTTCGATGTCGGCGAGGCTGGTGGTGATGCCGCGACAGGTGACTTCGGGCGGCAGTACGGCGCGGAGGAAAGCGATGGTTTCATCGATCAGGTCAGGGAGCGTGGCGCCAATTCGATACCATTCGAGGAGCGAAAATTCGGCGGCGTGGGTGTCCGACCCCTCGCCGTTGCGCCAGACGCGGGCGAGCTGGAAGATGTTGCCGGTGCCGCCGGCGAGGAGCTTCTTCATCGCGAATTCGGGTGAGGTGTGCAGCCAGAGTTTTTCTCCGGTGCCGTCGGGGAAGATGCGGGTGGTTTCGAAAGCGGAAAGATGAACTTCCTCGCCGGGCGCCGGGACCGCGTAGGGGGTTTCGACTTCCAGATAGTCGCGCGCGGTGAAAAAGGCGCGGGTCGCCTCCCTGAGCAGCGCGCGGCGGCGGAGATGCGGCAGGCGGGCGGCGAGGCGGTCGGGCGCCCATGCTTGTGCGGTCATGCCGGTTTGGATAGCACTCAGTGGGACGATTCTGAAATTCCTACCCGATTGCTGCGGCAATTTTTAGGAATTTCAGAATCAAAGACCACACTGGAAAGTTTTGATTTTCCTAGTGTTCTATCGTTTCGGGAATTCGTAGAACGCTATGGGCAATGCAAACGAATTTCCGAAACGGAACACTAGGCCATGACAGCGCGCACCCTTCGCACCCCGGATGAGTTGATCGCGGCCGGTTTCGCGCCGGAAGCGGCGCGTGCCGGGCTGGAACGGGTCGCGGCGCGCTATGCGACGTCGATCCCCCCTGCCCTCGCCGCCTTGATCGAGCGGCCGGACGATCCGGTCGGACGGCAATTCATCCCCGATCCGGCGGAACTGGTGGTCGCGGCTCATGAGAGCGCCGATCCGATCGGCGACGATGCGCTGTCGCCGATCAAGGGGGTGGTGCATCGCTATCCCGACCGGGCGTTGCTGAAGCCCACCCTCGCCTGCCCGGTCTATTGCCGATTCTGCTTTCGCCGCGAGCATGTCGGGCCGGATGGCGGGGTGTTGACCGCGGCGGAACTGGATGCGGCGATCGGCTGGATCGCGGATCATACGGGGATCAGCGAGGTGATTTTGACCGGCGGCGACCCGCTTATTCTCTCCGCAAGGCGGGTGCGTTCGGTCCTGGACCGGCTTTCGGCGATTCCGCATGTGAAGCGGCTGCGCATCCATACCCGCGTGCCGGTGGCCGCACCCGAATTCGTCACCCAGGCGCTGGCCGACGCGCTGGATGTGGCGACGCCGCTGTTCGTGGTGATCCATGCCAATCATGCGCGCGAATTCACCGATGCGTCGCGAGCGGCACTCGACCTGCTGCGGCGCGGCGGGGTGCCGCTGCTCGGCCAGTCGGTGCTGCTGCGCGGGGTGAACGATTCCGTTCCGGCGCTGCGGGACCTGTTCGAGGCGATGTTGGCGGCGCGGGTGAAGCCGTATTATCTGCACCAGCTCGACCCGGCGCCGGGGACGGCGCGGTTCCATGTGCCGATCGCCGAAGGCCGCGCGCTGCTCGCGGCGCTGCGCGGGACGATTTCGGGAACCGCCCTGCCCGCCTATATCCTGGATGCGCCGACCGGCAAGATGGTGCTGGAGCCGAGTCCGGTCGCCGGTTAGAGTATCCGTTGTGGTCAAGCGTGATTAGGCTGCCACTTGTTGCGACCTGCCTTGAGCAAGGCATCGGCGAGGATGCTGGACTGGCCGTCCGACTTGCGCGCCCGTCGCGGCCACGCTCTAACCGGCCTCTCGGTGTGGATTATACGATGCGCCTCGATGTATATGGGAGCGATCTCCGGGCTACACGGCGCCCGGACCAAAAAGCTGTCCGTACGGACGTTGTGCTGGGGCAATGTACGCGCTGGGCGTAACATCAATCGTCCGCGTCGACTTTTCGTCGTAGGCCATGATGGATCAGTCGGTTGCGTACATCGCAGGTTTGATCAGGGAACGCCTAGATAGAAACTGATCCCAGGCGGCGGTTGAGGTGGCCCATACACGACTGGCGGCTGCGCGTAATAGCCGTTTTGTCCATATTGTCCATAATATCCCGCCATTGGCCGGGGTCGCCGAAAATGCCGAAAGCGCTCCGGCGGATGATAATAACCCGGCTGACCCCAGGGTTGCCGCCGCCCGTGTTGATCGGCTGCTGCCGGGTTCATGGCCAGCACGAGAACGATCCCGATTGCCGGGCCGAGTGTGATCCAGTTTTTCATCACTGAGTCTTTCTGGCGCCGCTAGCAACGGCGACCCGATTTTCGAACAACTCATCGGCGGTTTTTTTCTGTGTGGGGGATAACACTCCGTAGAGTTTCGTGAAAGCCGGGATCAACTTGTTGAGGGCAGCCAGATGCGCCCGCGTGAACTCGCGGTAAGATTTTAGGATTTCAACCGCGGTCATGGTTTCGGCATTCCGTGAACGCTGTTTATAAAGCGTTTCCATCTGCGTCGCATTCTGACGCATGACTGAGGCAAGCGCGTCCCATTGCGAGCGCTGTGCGGAGGTAATTTTAAGTTCAGTCCGCAATTTGTTGATATGCGCCTTGATTTCCGACGCAGGGCTGGTTGTGGCGGCTGACGATGCAGCGGGCGCTGTACTCTGCGTACTCTGCGCGAAAGCAGGAGACAGGCCGGCGATCAGCAGTCCAGCACTCAGCACCGTGGCTGAGATGAAACGCGGCATCATGGTCAAACTCCAATGTTTGAATAACAGTCCTCCAAAAACCGCAGATGTCAAGCAATATATGGGCTCTCAGAATGAGAATATTACATCAGCGTCATTAATATTCAATGTATAATAGCAATTTCTATACATCGGCCCGCTGTGTTGCCCGTTGCCGACAATACTTCAAAAGCAACCAGAGACGAATAGATGCACGCGTTACCGACAGCTTTGGGTCATGATGGGTCGGTCTGGCCCAGCCGGCCAAGCGACGCCTTTGGCTCGAGAACGGAATGTCAAGCTTGCCCGCGACTGAAACTTTTCCAATGTGCTGCGGCGCAATTTCACTCCCGTTTCACTTTTCATCTTCTTTTGCGGCCACGCGATTCCGTTTCCCGATCGCCGCGCCGGATGATTCAGCCACTTCCCGCCCGATCAGCGTCAGCCATGGCGGCGTCCGGCGCGCATTCAGCGTCGACCACAGCGAATCCTTCGGCCGATGACGCTTCAGCGGACCCGTCGCCACCATGGACGGAATTTACCGCCGAATTCTTTCGGTTGAGTAAATATTCAGGTTCGAATGACGGTCAGACCCAGCCCGGTTCACCGTCCGTTTCCAGCTCGGGGTGCGGCTGAGTCGCGGCGATCGCCGCCTCGGCGGGCAGTTGCGCCGGTCTTGGCCCGCCGGCCATCCAGTCCAGCAACTCAACGGTATGGATGGTCGAAAGACCAGCTCCGCCAAGCTGCGTGAGGCAGCCAATATTGCCGGCGGCGATCGCATGCGGCTTCAAGGGCTTGATCGTCTCCAGCTTGCGCGCGCGCAACTGCCCCGCGATGTCCGGCTGCAGGATGTTGTAGGTGCCCGCCGACCCGCAGCACAGATGCGCATCGCGCGGTTCGGCCACGGTGAAGCCAGCGCGCTTGAGCAGAATTTTCGGCGCATCGGTGATTTTCTGGCCGTGCTGGAGCGAGCAGGCGGCATGATAGGCGAGGGTGATCGGCTGTTCCGGCGGCCGGCTCGGCTGATAGTCGAGCCGGAGCAGAAGCTCCGAAATATCCACCGCGAGCGAAGCGATCCGCGCCGCGCGCTCCGCCTCCGGCGTGTCGCGAAGCAGAAATCCGTAATCCTTCAGCACCGTGCCGCAGCCCGAGGTGTCGGTGACGATCGCGTCCAGCCCGTCCGTGTCGATTTCCCGGCTCCAGGCCGCCACGTTCGCCCGCGCGAAATCGAGCGCCGCCGCGTGCTTGCCAAGATGGTGGGTCAGCGCGCCGCAACATCCCGCGCCCCTGGCGACCACCACCTCGACCCCCATGCGGGTCAGCAGACGGATCGTGGCGTCATGAATGCCGGGGTCGAGCACCTGTTGCGCGCAGCCGGCGAGCAGCGCCACCCGTGCGCGCCGCGTGCCCTGCGGGGGAAACACGCCTTGCCGCTCGGTCGCGCCCCGCCCCGGCAGCGCGCCGGGAGCCAGATCGAGCATCGCGCGCAGCCGTTGCGCGAACAGCGTTTCGCCGCCGATCAACCCGCCGGCGAAGCGGGCCAGCCGTGCGCCGCGCAGCGCCGCCCGCAGCCGCGCGGGATAGGGCAGAATCGCCGCCAGCAGCGCGCGCAGCGCCCGGTCGTGGCGCGGCCGCTGATAGGTTTCCTCCACCCTGACCCGCGCATAATCGATCAGATGCATGTAATCGACGCCGGACGGGCAGGTGGTCATGCAGGCAAGGCAGGAGAGGCAGCGGTCGAGATGGAACGCCACCGGCTCGCTCGCCGGCGCTCCGGTCTCCAGCATGTCCTTGATGAGATAAATCCGCCCGCGCGGGCTGTCGTCCTCGTCGCCGACGACCACGAAACTCGGGCAGGTCGCGGTGCAGAAGCCGCAATGCACGCAGGAGCGCAGAATCCGGTCGGCAATGGCGATGTCCGGGGCGGCGAGCTGTTCGGCGGTGAAACTGGTTTGCATGAGAACCTAAATCTTCTCTTCAGGCGGCGAACAGCCGGCCGGGGTTAAGAATCCCGGCGGGGTCGAACGAAGCGACCACGCGCCTTCGGATCGCCGCGAGCGCCTCGGGCTCCGGCGGTGCCACGTCCACACTGCGGCGCAACGGCTCCGGCGCGCGCATCAGCCACCAGGTGCCCTTGGCGCGCCGCGCGGCGGCCATCACGGCCGCGTGGGCCTCCACCGTCGCCGGCCCGGTCAGAAACACCAGCCCGCCGCCCCAGTCGAGATAGCCGAACATCCCCGCGTCCTGCGCCTTCCGCAGAACCGACGGGCCGTAGGAAGGCTGTACCGAAACCCGCCAGATCGCGTCCGCCGGCTGCACCGGCAGCGCCTCGCCGTCGCGCACCGCGCGCCACAGCGTGCGGCTCGCTTCGGTGGCCAGTTTCTCGACAATGCCGAACCGGTGCAGCAACGCGCACAGCCGGTCGAGCCGATAGGTCACCGACTCGGCGAAATCCTCGATCCTGGCGATTGTCACCGGGCGCTCGAATCCCAGCGCCATCGCCGCCTCCTGCGGCAGATAGGCCGCGCCCGAAACCGAATAGGGCGACCCCAGCGCCGCCGAGAGCGCCTCGACCGCGTCGTGCGGGTCCAGTCCCCGCAGCAGCACGGTGCCGGTGGCTTCCGGCGCGGGCAGCACTTTCAGCGTCACCTCGGTCATCACCCCGAGCGTGCCGTAGGAACCGGCGAACAGCTTGCACAGATCGAGCCCGGTCACATTCTTCAGCACCCGGCCACCCGAACGGATGAGTTCGCCGCGCCCGGTCACCGCGCGTATCCCCAGCACGTGGTCGCGCATCGCCCCCCAGGCGACGCGGCGCGGCCCGGACAGATTGGTCGCGACGATGCCGCCCACCGTCTGCGCCCTGGCATCGAGAAAGCCGTAATGCGGCGGCTCGGCGATCAGATGCTGCCCGGCCTCGGCGAGTTTCGCTTCGAGCGCCGCGAGCGTCGTCCCCGCGCGCACCGTCACGATCAGCTCCTTCGGTGCATGGAGCGGAATGCCGGAAAAATTCCGCGTACTCAGCGTGTCGGCGACCTGGATCGGGCGCAGAAAACCGGATTTCGAGCCGAGGCCCTCGATCGCGAGCGGTTCGCGTGCGGCCGCCGCCGCGCGGATCGCCACGGCAAATCCCTCCTCCTCGTCGGGCGCGATCATGCGGCCCGAGGGATCGTATCGGAGAGCGGAAACACTTTCGCGGTATTGAGCAGCCAGTCCGGGTCGAACGCGGTCTTGATCCGGCGCTGCTGGTCAAGCTCGGTGTCGGTGAACTGGACGCCCATCAGGTCGCGCTTTTCCACGCCGACGCCGTGCTCGCCGGTCAGGCACCCGCCCACCTCGACGCAGAGACGCAGGATATCCGCGCCGAACGCCTCGGCTTTGTGCATGCTGTCCGCGTTATTGGCGTCGAACATGATCAGCGGGTGCAGATTGCCGTCGCCGGCATGGAAAATATTGGCGACCTGCAATCCGTATTGCGCGCTCATCTCGCCGATCCGGTGCAACACGCGCGGCAGGGTGCTGGTGGGGATGGTGCCGTCCATGCACAGATAATCCGGGCTGATCCGCCCGATCGCGCCGAACGCGCCCTTGCGCCCCTTCCAGATCGCCGCCGATTCCTCGTCCGATTGCGACACTTTCAGGCTGATCGGGTCGAATTGCGCGCAAATCTCCTTGATCCGGCCCAGCAGCGCGTCCTGCTCGGCAACCGACCCCTCCACCTCGATGATCAGCATCGCCTCGGCATCGAGCGGATAGCCGGCATGGGCGAAGGCCTCGCAGGCATGAATCGCCGGCCGGTCCATGAATTCCAGCGCCACCGGAATGATCCCCGAGCCGATGATCGCATCGACGCAGGCGCCCGCGACCTCGTTGGCGCGGAACGCGGCGAGCATCGCGCGCGTGCCTTCCGGCGCGCGCAGAATCCGCACGATGATTTCGGTGGCGATGCCGAGCTGGCCTTCGCTGCCGATCGCGAGGCCGAGCCAGTCATAGCCGGCGGTATCCAGATGGGTGCCGCCGAGCTTGACGATCTCGCCCTCGATGGTCACCAGGGTGATGCCGAGCACGTTGTTCGCGGTCACGCCGTATTTCAGGCAGTGCGCGCCGCCCGAATTCATCCCGATATTGCCGCCGATCATGCAGGCGAGCTGGCTCGACGGATCGGGCGCATAGAAAAATCCGTCCGCTTCCACCGCCTTGGTGATGCCGAGATTGGTCACCCCGGCCTGCACCACGGCATATCGGTCGCCGTAATTCGCCTCCAGAATGCGGTTCATCCGCATCATGCCGACCACCACGGCATCGGCGAGCGGCAGCGCCCCGCCCGACAGCGAGGTGCCCGCGCCGCGCGGCACCACGCGCACGCCGTTCTGGTGGCAGAAGCGCAGCACCGCGGCCACCTGTTCGGTCGTCTCGGGCAGCACCACGGCAAACGGCATCTGCCGATAGGAGGACAGCCCATCGGTCTCGTAGGGTTTCAGCCTGGCGGGATCGGTGATCACGCCGCGCGCCGGCAGAATCGCGCGCAGCCCCTCATACACGGCATCGCGCCGGTCCAGCACGTCCTGTTTTGGTGCGGGCAGGTCGATCAAGACTGGCTCCCCCAATCGTTATGAGGGAATATAACACCGCCAGCGGCTCTCGCAAAGCGCGAGCCGCTCAAACTAATTCGCCGTCGAATGAATTATAAAAAATCCAGATTCGGCCGTCCGCCGTGGCCGGCCCGCGCGGCGGCGCGCTCGATTCAGCCCTGGCGGGCCTTCATCCTTGGGTTCTTCTTGTTGATCACATAGACGCGGCCATGGCGGCGCACGACGCGGCAATTCTTGTCGCGGGTCTTGGCGGAGCGGAGGGAGTTGCGGATTTTCATGACATGATCTCGGGTTGGCCGTTCGGGTTGCGCGGCTTATGGAAAGCAAGCCGCCTCCTGTCAACCTCGGCCAACCCTGCCACGGCCCGATTGACGCGCGGGCCGGCGGGCCGCATGGAACGCCGATCGCATAAGGAACGGGGACGATGGCGGAGCGGGAACGGGTTTCGGTCCAGCGGATCGGCATGATGCTGACCGGGTTTCTGATGCTCGCGCTGATCGGCGTCTTTGCGACCTATGCCGCCCCGATCCCGGCGATGCGCGGGGTGATCGCCGAGACCGCGATCGCCCGCGCCGCCGCCTCGGGCGATCTGGCGGCGATCCGCGCGGCGCTCGCGGCAGCCAAACCCCTGCTCGGCCGGCGCGGCCAGCAAACCCTCGCATCGCTCGCGCCCGATCGCGCCGGCCTGGGCGAGGCAGCGACCGTGCTCTCGGCCGAAACCGCCGAGGCCAGCCGCCTCGTCGCATACCGGCTGCGCCTGATGGTGATCGTCATCGGCGTGGTCGCCGGCTTGTTCGGCGTCGCCCTGCTCGGTATCCGTGACGCGAAACCCACAAGGACCATCACCACCGGCCCCCGACCCTGAACCCGGACGAGAAACGCCATGAGCCGAATCGCCTATGTCAACGGACGCTACCTGCCCCAGCGCGACGCCTGCGTGAACATCGAGGATCGCGGCTATCAGTTCGGCGACGGCATCTACGAAGTCCTCCATATCCATGACGGGCATTTCGTCGATACCGACCTGCATCTCGCCCGCCTCGCCCGCTCCCTGCGCGAAATGGCGCTCGCCCGTCCGATGAGCGATGCCGCCTTGCTCGCCGTGCTGCGCGAGGTGGCGCGCCGCAACCGGGTGACCGAAGGCATCGTCTATATGCAGATCACCCGCGGCGTCGCCCGGCGCGACCATGCCTTCCCGCGCGCCGGAACCGCGCCCGCCCTGGTGGTCACCGCGCGCCACGGCAATGCCTTCCCGCGCGATATCGATGCCTGGGCCGCCGGCGCGATCACCGTGACGGATATCCGCTGGGGCCGCTGCGACATCAAATCGGTCAATCTGCTGCCCAACGTGCTGGCCAAGCAGAAGGCGCGCGAGGCCGGGGTTTACGAGGCGATCCTGATCGACGCCTCGGGCAATGTCACCGAGGGGTCGTCCACCACGGTCTGGGCGGTCGATGCGAACGGCGTGCTGCGCACGCGGCAGCTCGACGATCACATTCTCCCCGGCTGCACCCGCGCCGCCCTCGCCGCGATCCTCGCGGAAAACGCCGTCGCATTCGAGGAACGCGGCCTCAGCGAAACCGAATTCCGCGCCGCGCGCGAGGTTTTCCTCACCAGCGCCACCTCCTTCGTCAAGCCCATCGTGACGCTGGACGGCGCCACGGTGGGCGACGGCAAACCCGGCCCGGTCGCGCGCCGCCTGTTCGCCCTGTTCGCCCGCCACGCCGATGGCGATGCCCATAATTCACTGTCCGCTTGCACAGCACCCGCGAATGGGATGAAACCGCACCGATGAACGACAGGACAACCAATTCCAACGGTCACTACCGCCGGGTTCTGCTGAAGGTCTCCGGCGAGGCGCTGATGGGGCGGTGCGATTACGGGCTCGATACCGAAACCGTCGCCGCCATCGCCCAGGATATCAAGGATGTTGTCGCCCTCGGCGTCCAGGTCTGTCTGGTGATCGGCGGCGGCAACATCTTTCGCGGCGTGTCGGGTGCGGCAGGGGGGATGGATCGCGCCCAGGCCGACTACATCGGCATGCTGGCGACCGTGATGAACGCGCTCGCCATGCAATCGGCTCTGGAGAAATGCGGCGTGCCGACCCGCGTGCAATCGGCGATCCCGATGTCGGCGGTGTGCGAGCCCTATATCCGCCGCCGCGCCGAGCGCCACATGGAAAAGGGCAGGGTGGTGATTTTTGCCGCCGGCACCGGCAATCCGTTCTTCACCACCGACACCGCCGCCGCCCTGCGCGCCACCGAAATGAAGTGCGACGCCCTGCTCAAGGGCACCCAGGTCGACGGCGTCTATTCCGCCGATCCGCGCAAATTCGCCGGCGCCGAGCGTTATCAGGAACTGACCTATCTCGATGTCCTCGCGCGCGACCTTTCGGTGATGGATGCCGCCGCCATCAGCCTCGCCCGCGAAAACGACCTGCCGATCATCGTCTTCAACATTCGCGCGCCGGGTGCTTTCGCCGCCGTCATGCGCGGCGAGGGGCGATTCACCCGCATCGTGGAACAGCGTTAGGAGCATCCAATGCCAGCCGATCTCGACAGTATCAAACAAGATTTGTCGCGCCGGATGGATGGCGCGATGGACACGCTGAAGCGCGAATTCAGCGGGCTGCGCACCGGCCGCGCCAATCCCGCTTTGCTCGACCCGGTGAAGGTCGAGGCCTATGGCACGATGATGCCGCTCAACCAGGTCGCCACCGTCGCGGTGCCGGAATCGCGCATGCTCACGGTCCAGGTCTGGGACCGCTCGATGGTCAACGCCACCGTCGCCGCGATCCGCGATTGCGGCCTCGGCCTCAACCCGCAGCCGGACGGCCAGTTGATCCGCGTGCCCTTGCCGATCCTGACCGAGGAGCGGCGCAACGAACTCGCCAGGGCCGCCGGCAAATACGCCGAGGGGGCGCGGATCGCGGTGCGCGGCGTGCGGCGCGACGGCATGGAAACCATCAAGGCGCTGGAGAAGAAGCACGAAATCGGCGAGGACCAGAGCCGTGACTGGTCCGATGACGTGCAGAAACTGACCGACGCGATGATCAAGCGGATCGACGAGCTTCTCGCCGAGAAGGAAAAGGACATCAGGCAGGTCTGACCCACGCAATGGCCCACCGCGCCGCGCCATCCAGCGCCCCGCGCCATATCGCCATCATCATGGATGGCAATGGCCGCTGGGCGACCCGCCGGGGCCTGCCGCGCGTGGCGGGCCATCGCGAAGGCGCGCGCGCGGTGCGCCGCACGGTGGAAGCGGCGATCGAACAAGGAATCGGCTGGCTGACCCTGTTCGCCTTTTCGTCGGAAAACTGGCGCCGCCCGGCCGAGGAAGTGACCGACCTCACCGGCTTGCTGCGGCACTATCTCCGCTCGGAGCTGAACGAACTGGCGGAGGCCGGCGTGCGCCTGCGCGTGATCGGCGAGCGCGACCGGTTCGGCCCGGCGGTGCAGCAGGAACTGGCGGATGCCGAGGTCCGCACCGAAGCCAATACGACGCTCAATCTCGTCATCGCCCTGTCCTATGGCGCGCGCGCCGAAATCGCCGCCGCCGCACGGCGCATCGCGGAAGCGGCCAAGGCAGGCCGCCTGGAGCCTGCGTCAATCGACGAGGCCGGCTTCGCCGCCCATCTCGCCACCGCCGGGATGCCGGACCCCGATCTGGTCATCCGCACCAGCGGCGAGCAGCGGCTGTCGAATTTCCTGCTCTGGCAGGCCGCCTATGCCGAGCTGATTTTCGACGATGTGCTCTGGCCCGATTTCGGCGCAGCCAATCTGGCTGGTGCGATCGCCGAATATACAAGGCGCGAGCGGCGCTTCGGGGCCCGTCCCGCGCATACCGGCGCCGCCCGGCCCGAAGCGTCACGATGAGCGCGCAATTGGCCGAATCACCCCCCCGCTCGACCAATCGGTTCCACGATCTCGGCATCCGCACCGCCTCCGCCGCCGTGCTGATCCCGCTTGCCGTCGCCGCCCTGATTCTCGGCGGCTGGGCCTGGAGACTGCTGATCCTGGCATTCCTCGCCGGGCTGTTATGGGAATGGCGCGCGCTGAGCCGGCATGTCGCGGCCCCGAACCGCAAAGCGTTCGCCGTTGCCGGCCTCGCCTATGCCGGGCTTCCGGCGATCGCGCTGCTCTGGCTGCGCTTCCTGCCCCATGGCCCCGCCGACATCCTGTTCCTTCTCGTCGTGGTCTGGGCGACCGATATCGGCGCCTATGCCGCCGGAAGGCTGATCGGCGGCGCGAAGCTTGCCCCCGCCGTCTCGCCGGGCAAAACCATCAGCGGGGCGATCGGCGGCCTCGCCATCGGCATTCTTGCCGGCGTCATCATTGCGCGCGGTCCATCCGGCATCCTGCCCGCCGCATTGCTCAGCGCGGTGTCCCAGGCTGGCGATCTCGCGGAAAGCGCTTTGAAACGCCGGCTCGGCGTCAAAGATTCCGGCCGGACCATCCCCGGCCATGGCGGGCTGTTCGACCGGCTGGACGGGGTTCTCGCCGCCGCACCCATTGCCGCCGGTCTCGCGTTGCTCGCCCAGGGAGGAGTTCCGCTATGGCGGTGAAGACAGTCACGGTTCTCGGCTCGACCGGCAGCGTCGGTACCCAGACGCTCGACCTTCTCGCGGCGTCGCCCGAGCGGTTCCGGGTGCGCGCCTTGATCGCCGGGAACAATGTGGCGCGCCTCGCCGAACAGGCGCGCCTGCACCGCCCCGAAATCGCGGTCATTGCGGAAGAATCAGCCTATCCCGCCCTGCGCGATGCCCTCGCGGGAACCGGCATCCGCGCCGAAGCCGGCCGCCAGGCCGCGATCGGCGCCGCCGGTATGAAAGCGGACTGGACCATGGCGGCGATCACCGGCACCGCCGGGCTGGAACCCACCCTGGCGGCGATCCGCAACGGCGGCGCCATCGCGCTCGCCAACAAGGAGGCACTGGTCTCCGCCGGCGATGTGTTTCTCCGCGCGATCGACGCCGCCGGCGCCACCCTGCTGCCGGTCGATTCCGAGCACAACGCGATTTTTCAGGCGCTTGCCGACGGCAATCGCCGATCGCTCGAAAAAATCATCCTTACCGCCTCGGGCGGGCCGTTCCGCGAGGCGAGCCTCGCCGACATGCGCGAGGCCACGCCGGAACGCGCGCTGAAACACCCGGTCTGGTCGATGGGCGCGAAAATCTCGATCGATTCCGCCACCTTGTTCAACAAGGGGCTGGAGGTGATCGAAGCCGCCCGCATCTTCGCGCTGGCCCCGCACGAAATCGAGGTTCTGGTCCATCCGCAATCGATCGTCCACGGCATGGTCTGCTATCGCGACGGCAGCGTTCTCGCCCAGATGGGCGCGCCGGACATGCGCATCCCGATCGCCCATACCCTGGCCTGGCCGGAGCGCCTGGAAACCCGTTCGCCCCGGCTCGACCTCGCCGCCGCCGCGAAACTCGAATTTTTCGCACCCGATCCCGTGCGTTTCCCGGCGCTGCGCCTCGCCCGCGAAGCGCTCGTCGCCGGGCAGGGCGCCTCGACCGTGCTGAACGCGGCGAACGAGGTCACGGTGGCCGCCTTCCTCGCAAGGCGCATCGGCTTTCTCGACATCGCCATCGTCGTCGAACGCACCATGCAGCGGCTCGGCGCGCCGCCTCTACCCGATCTCGAAGCCGTGCTCGCGCTCGACGCCGAGGCCCGTGTCATCACGGAATCGGAATTGCAGCGTACAGGTGCCTCCCGCGCCGCATGAGCAGGTTCACGCTGACTGAAATCGCTTCGGCGAGGCCACTTCGTCCGATAGTCTGCTCGGAAATCAGGAGAACACTTGAATATCAATGGAATATTTTGTGATAATCTCCTTGAGTTCTAAACTTTTAACCGCTATATATCATTCGGGTCGCGATGGATAAACCCGTTGCGCCCCGTTCCGGAAGCCCGTGCAACTTGTTGCGCGGGCTTCCGTGTATTTGGAGGCGATAAATGCATCTGGCGTTCTTGGATGAGTTTGGTCATATTGGACCGTATATTAGCCGTAATCACTCTGCTCACAATGCGAGCCCGGTATTTGGCTTGGCGGGATATATTTTACCTCATGACAAAGCGCGTCAGTTTGCGACATGGTTTTTTAAACTTAAAAGTCATTTATTGGAAGCTGAATTAAGACAATCACAAAAACATCCTGCGACGTGGGAAAAAAAGGGAACTGAATTATTTAATACACGGAATATTAAAAAATACCCCCATATTAAAGAAGGGGCTATTCGGACAATAAATAAAATATACAAACTGGAAGGCAAGCTTTTTTATTACGGCAGACAAAAATATCAATCACCAGAAAACTCTCATCCTGGAGGGTTATATACAACCGTTTTGGGACATTCCATTCGTCAACTTGATAAATATTGTTCTTTGAATAAATCATCTTTTTTGATGATATTAGATCAGCATAGTGATAGAATAAAATTATTGGAGGTTTCTGCAAAAACCATGTTTGGCAATGAACCCGCTCGATGTTTAATCGAACCGCCTTTCCATGTTGAAAGTCATCTTTACCAAACGATTCAAGCCGCAGATTGGGTTGCGACTTTAATCGCGCGTCTATTGGCTTATCGACTGTCTCCGGCAGAATATCCTGATTGGGAGTGGGCCGAAAGGATATTCGGCGATTTGATAGACAACCGCACGACTCATAGCATTCTTTATAAGCCAAAAGAAGCTCAAGGACGCTTACCTCTCGGAAAAAATTGATTGTCGACGGTTTCCATAAAAACCCAAACATAAGATACTCTCGTTTCAGCGTACAGGTGCCTCCCGCGCCGCCTGAACTTCCTATATGATGGGCGCATGATCGACTTCATCCGCTCGCTCGCCGCCTTCGTCGTGGTGCTCGGCATTCTCGTCACCGTGCACGAGCTTGGCCATTATCTGGTCGCGCGCTGGCGCGGCGTCGCGGTCGAGGCTTTCTCGATCGGCTTCGGCCCGGCGCTGCTGAGCCGTACCGACCGCCACGGCACGGTCTGGAAACTCTCCGCCATCCCGCTCGGCGGCTATGTCCGCATGAAGGGCTGGGCCGAACTCGGCGGAGCGACCAGGGGCGAGACCGATCCCGGCAGTTTCCGCACCAAATCGCTCGGCTCCCGTGCGCTGGTCGTCGCCGCCGGCCCGGCCGCCAACATGGTGCTCGCCTTCGTGCTGTTCACCCTGGTGTTCGCGACCGCCGGCGCCCCGGTGGTCCGGCCCGTGGTGAGTTCGGTGCTACCCAACTCACCGGCCGCTGCTGTGGGCATCGTCAAGGGCGACCGCATCGCCAGCATCGACGGACGAACGATCAAGACCTTCCGCGACATCCAGAACATCATCCTGACCAGACCGGACGACCGGATCGCGATCACCTTCACCCATGACGGCGCGACCCACGGCGCCAACCTCACCACCAGATCCCGCATGGTCGATGGCCGGCAGGTCGGCGAACTCGGCATCGTCGGCGCGGATGTCGTCTATCGACGTCTTGGTCCTGTCGCGACAATTGTCGCGGGTGCCCGCGAAACCTATGCCGCCGCCGCCGCCACGCTCGGCGGGCTGTGGAATCTCGTGGTCTATCAAAAAGGCGTGAAAAACCTTGGGGGGCCGGTGCGCATCGCGCAAATCTCCGGCCAGGCCGCCGCACTCGGCATCGCCGATTTCGTCTCGTTCATCGCGCTGCTGTCGGTCAATCTCGGCCTGATCAACCTGATCCCGATCCCGATCCTCGATGGCGGGCATCTGCTGTTCTACGCCGCCGAGGCGCTGTATGGCCGCGCTTTGCCGCGCCGCGCGCAGGAACTCGCCATCCAGATCGGCGCCGCCATCCTCGCGACCCTGATCATCTTCGTCACCTGGCACGATCTCGGCCATATCGGCCTGATCCACTGGGTGTCGCACCTGCTGGGCTGATCCAAAGGCCGTCTTAAGTCCAGGACCGTCATTGCGAACCCGCGTAAGCGGGTGAAGGGGAGCCGACACGAAAGTATCTTCGCTGTACGCCAGACATGAACGCCGCAAGAACGTTTGTCCGTTTTCCCGTCCGAAAACTGGCCCACCGTCCGCATCGGTGCGGAAACTGGCTTGTCCGCGATCTCGTCGGCTCGCATGATTCTCGGACGCTTTCGAAGCGGTCCGATAATCCTCGATTTTTGGACAAACGTACGTAAATGCTATGGATCTGGGTTATCCGGGGGTGGATCGTCTAGCTGTGCATGCCACCGGACTATTTGATGTGTTCCATTATCATCGCTGCAGTATTGAGTTGGAACGCACGCTTGGCTAACAACCTGCCCATCTTTTACGCTTGTTCCAAGCCAGCGGAAAGCAGTTACTATCGCACCCGCTTCGCTAGCATTGTCTTCTGGCAAAGGAGTGCTTACCAGTACGCGAGCACTTGGATCGCATGTCTCGACTAGGATCTCGTTTCGCAACTCAAGCGGGTTGTGCAGGAGATGGATACCGAAGCGACGCAGTTTGTTTCGGTGTGCTAGAATTTTGGCGACGCCCATTAAGGTCTCCGTGTCCGATTCTCCGATTGGAATCACGCCTGCGAGTAAGCCACTATCTGCAAATTCCAGACCGATGCCCCCGATGTTCACCGCGCTGGGGCCATCTGAGTCGAACATAAGCCTTGTGACTGCAAGGCCAGCAGGAGCGTCAGAGGTAGGACGTGAAATGAGGCGTCGGGTAGAATAATTAGCGGTTTCAACGCAGATCTCATCTGCGTCAATGGTAAAGTGCTTATGCAACAATATTACGCCAAATCGGTTATGCGCGTGTTTCGATAACAGATGACATCCAATGTCATCGAGGCAGCCTTGGTCATCTGCCAAAAAATCGCCGACACCTGCGTTGTCGATGTGAGGAAGTTCAGCATAGTCCTGAGTACGATGTGCGCGTATTTCTAACATAGCCAATCCTCCTGTTGATCTGCGAAAAGTGTTGTGCTTTGCCAGACTGCAGTTGATTTTTTTACGATATCGGGCTGGTATTAAATCAGACTGCAAAGGCATATATTTGACGACCGACGCACCGCCTTTTCATCGGGTATTTCTCTTTACAAAAACCAGCCGGAAGCTGGCCGAACCGCCCACCTCGGCGCCAGTTCCCAAAAATCCCACTTTCCCCGAGCCATTGACTGCCAATTCGACGGAAAATTGCTTTAATTCAAAACGGTGCGGTTCCTTCACTCCATTGTTTATATTATCTAGAGAGCTGAGCAAGCTGGAGCTTATATTTTTGATTTTGTTCAAAATTTTGTTTTCATTTACGTTTATCGCAATTAGTTTATTTTGAATCATGTAGTATTTTAGGGATTGATTTTTAGTTTGTTTTTGGATCGCTAGCATATGTTCTTCAATTTTGGATTTCTGGCTGGGCGGCACATTGGGCACGCTTACGAAAACGACAAAATCCTTCGATTTCATGATTTCGGCTGCGGGCCGCTCTCCCGGCACAGCGTGGGTTAGGAGCTGCGACTTCGCGGGTCCAGCACCGCAGAGCAAAATTGGAAGCATAAGACATGCTGCCAGCCCGCCGACCGAAACACTTCGAATGCGCAAGGCCATCCTCTTTTGCCAAGAGAGTCGCCATTTCAAGGCTTGATGGCCTTATCTTAGCTGCATTGGAGCTTATCTGTCATCTTTTATTTCGATGTCGGTTCCAGAATCTGTTGAAACGGCACCATCAAGTTGAGCGGGCTGCAGCATGGCGGTGACGACTTGATGGGCGTGGAAAGCTGGTCGGTTGTGATTTAGGAGCCTTGTGCAGTGGCGACCCGATCACGCGCCGGTTCGATCAGCTCAGATGGCGAGCGTCCGTTCAGATCGAAGCGCGGTTGCGTGAACCGGGTTGCCATGCTCCGCTCCTATCCGGGGTCCCGACACGAAAGTATCGTTTACGTACGCTTGTCCGGGAATCGAGAATTTATCGGACGGTTTCAAGAATGTCCGAGAACCTCGCCAGCCAATGAGAACATGGACAAGGCCGTTTTCGGGCGGGAAAACGGACAAACGTTCTTGCGGCGTTCATGTCTGGTGTACAGCGAAGATGCTTTCGTGTCGGCTCCCCGTGAAGCAATTCATCGCGGGGCATAGCCCCTGGGTTAATCGTATATCCGATTGACATATCCCGCCCCGATGGGTATACATTCCTGATATCCTGAAGGTACGAACTCCGATGACCCAAACCACCCTGTTTCAAACCAATCGGTCGCAAGCCGTCCGTCTGCCGAAAAATGTGGCCTTCCCGCCAGGTGTCCGCGAAGTCGTGATCCTGCGGGACGGCGCGCGCCGGGTGATCGTGCCGGCGAATTCGGTGTGGGACGATTTCTTCGACGCGCCCGGCATCGATCTCGGCAGTCGCGATCAGCCCGAACCGCAGGCCCGCGAGTCGTTCTAACATGCTGCGCTACATGCTCGATACCAATCTGTGCATCCGGGTGCTGCGCGATCGCCCGAAAGGATTGCGCGAGCGGTTCAATGCCGAGGTCGCTTCATTGTGCATCTCGACGGTTATTCTATCCGAATTGCTTTATGGCGCTGAAAAATCCGCTCGCTCTGTCGAAAACCGCCACGAGGTCGAGCGATTCGCCGCACGCCTCGAAATCCTGGCTTTCGATGAAGCTGCGGCGGCACACGCGGCTGAAATTCGGATGACTCTGGGTCGCCGAGGTTTTCCGATCGGCGGCTATGATGTGCTGATCGCCGGCCATGCCCGCAGCCGTGGCCTGATCGTCGTCACCGGCAATCTCGGAGAATTCAGCCGCGTCGACGGCTTGCGCTCCGAAGACTGGCTGAGCCCCGCCGCGACATGATATCAAATCCGTCGTTGCGAACCCGCGTCACGCGAATTCGTGCAGCCGCAAGGTCATGGGAGTGAGCGCACATGGACGAAGACAAGTTCAACATGGACGTCCGCAAATTTCTCAAGGTGGTCGGTGTTACCTCGCAACGCGAGATCGACAACGCCGTCCGCGAGGCGGTGAAGGCTGGCCGCCTCAAAGGCAACGAGAAACTCAGGGCAAAGATGACGCTTGAGATCAGCGCCATAGACGTTCGGCATGAGATCGATGGCGAAATCGAAATCGGGTAGCGCAACCTCCCCGATTCCGACGCCCCCGGCATCGAGCCTGGCGAGCGCGATCAGCCGGAACCATAATCGCGACCCGATCGCGACATAAAATTCCGCGTCCCGGCCTCCGCATGGCTCGTCATTGCCGTGCATAGGTTGCAAACCGGCGGAATTTCCCCCATTCGAACCGCCCAGAATTCGTTCCGAACCCCAGGGAGCCCAGAAATGCGCGTCTATTACGATCGCGATGCCGATGTGAACCTGATCAAGGCCAAGAAGGTCGCCGTCGTCGGCTATGGCAGCCAGGGCCACGCCCATGCGCTCAACCTCAAGGAGTCCGGCCTCAAGGAACTGGTCGTCGCCCTGCGCAAGGGTTCCTCGGCCGTCGCCAAGGCGGAAGCCGCCGGGCTCAAGGTGATGGACCCGTCCGAGGCCGCGCGCTGGGCCGACGTGGTGATGATCCTCACGCCGGACGAAGGCCAGGGCGATCTCTATCGCGACCATCTCGCCGCGAATCTCAAGCCGGGCGCGGCGATCGCTTTCGCTCATGGCTTGAACATCCATTTCAACCTGATCGAGCCGCGCGCCGATATCGACGTGTTCATGATCGCGCCGAAAGGCCCCGGCCACACGGTGCGCAGCGAATATCAGCGCGGCGGCGGCGTGCCCTGTCTCGTCGCGGTGGCGCAGAACCCGTCCGGCAACGCGCTCGACATCGCGCTGTCCTACGCCTCGGCGATCGGCGGTGGCCGCGCCGGCATCATCGAGACCAGCTTCCGCGAGGAATGCGAGACCGATCTGTTCGGCGAACAGACCGTTTTGTGCGGCGGCCTGGTCGAGCTGATCAAGGCCGGGTTCGAGACCCTGGTGGATGCCGGCTACGCGCCCGAGATGGCCTATTTCGAGTGCCTGCACGAGGTGAAGCTGATCGTCGACCTGATCTATGAAGGCGGCATCGCCAACATGAACTACTCGATCAGCAACACCGCCGAATACGGCGAATACGTCACCGGCCCGCGCATCGTGACCGCCGAAACCAAAACGGAAATGAAACGCGTGCTCGACGATATCCAGCGCGGCCGCTTCACCCGCGACTGGATGCTGGAGAACCGGGTCAACCAGACCAATTTCAAGGCGATGCGCCGGGCCAATGCGGCTCATCCGATCGAACAGGTCGGCGAAAAGCTCCGCGCCATGATGCCCTGGATCAAGGAACGCGCCCTGGTGGACAAGGCGCGCAACTGAACCGATAGTCCGGGCATAACGCCAGGAGGAGCAAACCCATGAAAATCGCCAAGGACGCGACCGAACTGGTCGGCAACACGCCGCTCGTGCGGATCAACCGGCTTGCCGCCGGCCTGCCCGGCGAGATCGTCGCGAAACTGGAGTTTTTCAGCCCGGCCAATTCGGTGAAGGACCGTATCGGTGTCGCGATGATCGAGGCCGCCGAGCGCGAGGGGATGATCGATCGGGACAGCATCATCGTCGAACCCACTTCGGGCAATACCGGCATCGCCATCGCCATGGTCTGCGCGGCCCGCGGCTATCGCTGCATCCTGACCATGCCCGAAACCATGAGCCGCGAGCGCCGCGCCGTGCTGCGCGCCTATGGCGCGGAACTCGTGCTCACGCCGGGGCCGGAGGGCATCGCCGGCTCGATCAAGAAGGCCGAGGAAATCGTCGCCTCGGGACCGAACTACTTCATGCCCCAGCAGTTCAAGAATGTCGCCAACCCGGCGGTGCACCGGCGCACCACCGCCGAGGAAATCTGGGCCGACACCGACGGCCGCGCCGATATCCTGATCTCCGGCGTTGGCACCGGCGGCACCATCACCGGGGTGGGCGAGGTGATCAAGGCGCGCAAGCCCTCGTTCCGCTGCATTGCCGTCGAACCCGATTCCTCGCCGGTTCTGTCGGGCGGCCCCAAAGGCCCGCACCAGATCCAGGGGCTCGGCGCCGGCTTCGTGCCCGAGATTCTGAACACCGCGATCTATGACGAGGTGATCCGCGTCACCAACGAGGATTCCTTCGCGATGGCGCGCCGTGCCGCGCGCGAGGAAGGGCTGATGGTCGGCATTTCCTCGGGCGCGGCGCTCTGGGCGGCGATCGAGGTCGCCAGGCGCCCCGACAGCGAGGGCAAGATGATCGTCGCCATCATCCCCTCCTATGGCGAGCGCTACCTTTCGACGCCACTGTTCGCCGGCCTGACCGATTGATTCCAGCGCTCGCGCATTTCGTCATCGCGACGATTTCGGCTCTCGGCTACGCCGGAATCGCCGCCCTGATGGCGCTGGAATCCGCCTGCGTCCCGATTCCGTCCGAAGTCATCCTGCCCTTCGCGGGCTATCTGGTGTCCACCGGAAGGTTCGACCTCTGGCTGGTGGCGCTGGTCGGCGCGATCGGCTGCAATATCGGCTCGACGATCGCCTATGGCGTCGGCTACGCGGGCGGCAGGCCGCTGGTCGAGCGCTGGGGCCGCTACATTCTGCTCGACCGCGCGGAACTCGACCGGGTGGATCACTTCTTCGCGCGCTTCGGCAGCGTCACCGTTCTGGTCAGCCGGGTGCTGCCGGTGATCCGCACCTATATCGCCCTGCCAGCCGGCATCGCGCGGATGAATTTCTGGAAATTCCAGCTCTACACCTTCATCGGCTCGCTGCCCTGGTGCTTTGCCCTCGCCTATGCCGGGTTTCGGCTCGGCCGGGCCTGGCAGACCAGCCCGCGCCTGCAGGCCACGATGCACGATTTCACCCTTGCCACTATCGCCGGCCTATTTCTGCTTCTGGCCTGGTATTTCGCCAGATTATGGCGGAGCCGCAGGACTGCTTAAGCATGAGTTAGGTATAATAACGGCCCTTTGTTTCACGTGAAACAAAAGACAGCATCTATGACCTAATCAGCCGCGCGGCGAAAAATCCGTCCATCCCGCCGCGATCGGGCCATAGTCCGGGATGGGTGGCAAGATCGCCCGAAGCCGTGATCGCCTCGGTCAGGCCCGGAACCTCGCCCGGTTCGAGCGGGTCGCGCCTGAGCCCGAGCCGGGCGCAGGCGGCGTCGATGCGTTCGGCGCCTTCGTCGTTTTGCAGTGAGCAGACCGCATAGACGAGCCGCCCGCCGGGGGTGAGCATTGATGCCGCGGCGTCGAGCAGGCGGTCCTGAATCGCGGCACAGGCGGCGATGTCGTGCTTGCGGCGGAGGTGAAGAATTTCCGGGTGGCGGCGGATCGTCCCGGTCGCCGAACAGGGCGCGTCGAGCAGGATTGCGTCGAATTTTGGCTCGGGCCGCCACTCCAGCGCGTCGGCGGCGATGGTTTCGGCGGTGAGATCGAGCCGCGCCAGATTGCCGCGCAGCCGCTCCAGCCGCGCCGGGTCGCGATCGAGCGCGGTGACGATGGCGCCGGCAGCGGCGAGCTGCGCGGTCTTGCCGCCGGGGGCGGCGCAGAGATCGAGCACGCGCTGGCCGGCAACGTCGCCGAGCAGGCGCGCGGGCAGGGCGGCGGCGGCGTCCTGCACCCAGAAATCGCCATCCGCGAAGCCGGCAAGGGTGGTGACATCGGTGCCGGCGGGCAGGCGCGCCGAGCCGGTCGGCAGCAGAACGGCGCCTTCAGGTGGTTTGGCGCCAGGTTTGAGCGACAGATCGAGCGGGGCTTCGTTCTGATGCGCGGTGGCGATGGCGCGGCCATCGGCACCCCACGAGGCCCAGAGCCATTGGGGTGTGTCGAGCCGCGGCGCATCGAGCGCATCGAGCGCCGCCTTCCCTTCGGTCGCGACACGGCGCAGCACCGCGTTCACCAGCCCGGCGAATTTGCCGAGGCCGCGCGCATGGGCGAGGCCGACGGCGGTGCTCACCGCGGCATGGGCGGGTGCGCCGAGCAACAGAAGCTGCGCCGTGCCGATCCGCAGCGCGTGGCGCACCGGGATCGGCGGCGCCTTGGTCAGATAGGCATCGAGCACCGCATCGAGACTGCCGGTGCGGCGCAGCACGGCGGCGGCGATCCGGTGGGCGGCGGCGCGGTCGCGCGCCGGGATCGCCCGAAGGCTGTCGAGTGCCGTATCGAGCGGGGCGTGCCGGTCGAACACGGCGCTGAGCAGCGCGAACGCGGCTTCACGGGTCGGGTCGCTGGTCTGGGGTTTCATGATCACCGCGAAAGGGGATGGTGGAGCTGAGGGGAATCGAACCCCTGACCTCCTCATTGCGAACGAGGCGCTCTCCCAACTGAGCTACAGCCCCATCCCGACGCGCCGCATCGCGCAACCGGGATGAGAAGTCAAGCCGGGCGGCGACATTGCGCGATCGCGCGGGCTTCGCTAACCCCAAGGCGATCCTTGGAGGTGACGATGCTCGCAGCGATTTTCTGGTTCGTCGAAGAACTGATCCAACTCTATATCTATGTCATGATCGCGGCGGCCGTGTTCAGTTGGCTGCTCGCTTTCGGCGTGCTGGATACCCGCAACCGGATCGTCTACCGGATCGAGGATTTTCTGATCCGTGCGACCGAGCCGGTGCTTGCTCCGCTTCGCCGGTTCATCCCTATGCTCGGCGGCATCGATATCAGTTTCATCATCGCGTTTCTGCTTCTGGAGGTCTTGCATAATTTCCTGGTGCCCGACCTGTTCGCCCATCTGGTGATGGCGGGGCTGTAATGACCGCGCGACCGATCGACGGCAAAGCCCTCGCCGCCGCACTGCGCGCCGAGGTCGCGGCGCGGGCGGCGGCGTTGCCCTACCGACCTGGCCTTGTGGTGGTTCTGGTCGGCGAGGATGCGGCCAGCACCCTCTATGTCCGCAATAAGGAACGGGCGGCGCGGGCGGCCGGGTTCGAGTCGCGCACCATCCGCCTGCCGGCGGAGACCGGCGAGGCCGAGCTGCTGTCAGTCATCGCCGGGCTGAACGCGGACGATGCGGTGGACGGGATTCTGGTGCAGTTGCCATTACCCGCGCAGATCCGCACAGGAGCGATCATCCGCGCGATCGATCCGGCGAAGGATGTCGACGGGTTTCACCCCGAAAACGTCGCGGCACTCGCGCTGGGCGCGCCGCGCCTCGCGCCCTGCACACCGCGCGGGATTTTCCTCCTGCTTCGCGCGGCGGGGGTCGAGCCGCGCGGCGCGCGGGCGCTGGTGCTCGGCCGGTCGAACATCGTCGGCCGGCCGATGGCGGCCTTGCTGCTCGCCGGCGACGCGACCGTGACGATCGCGCATTCGCGCACCCGCGATCTTGCCGCCGAATGCCGGCGCGCGGAAATCCTGATCGCCGCCGTCGGCCGGCCCGCGATGGTGAAGGGCGACTGGATCGCACCGGGCGCGACGGTGATCGATGTCGGGATCAATCGCGGCGCGGACGGCGCGCTGGTGGGCGATGTGGATTACCAGGCGGCGCTGGGCGTGGCCGGCGCGATCACCCCGGTGCCGGGCGGGGTGGGGCCGATGACCATCGCGTGCCTGCTGGAGAATACGCTGATCGCCGCCGCCGCACGGCGGGGCTGAATCTGAAAACAGCGAAACGTAGTGCAGCGCGTTTCGCTGTTAAGCCTCAATGGATTATTCGGCCGCGGGGGAAATCACCGCGCAGCCGGTAGGGCCGCGATTGAGTCGCTGGCAGGCCTGCACCGCCTGTTCATGCGGCAGGTTCACGAAGCGCGCGCGGTAGAACAGGCCATGCGCGGTCGAGACCGACTGGACCACCGGCTGGCCCTTGATCAGCATCGCGACCGCCGAAAGCTCGGCGATGCCGAGGGCGGCCTTGGCGTGGGCCGGACTGTCATAGGCGCCGACCTGGATGCCCCAGCGCGACCCGGTGCCTGACGACCCGGCGGACGGCGTCTCGGCTGACGGTGCCGGCGGCATGGGCGGCGGTGCCGCGGCCTCGGCGGTGGGCATCAGGGCGAAGCCGGTATTGCGTTGGACCGGCGGCATCGAGCGGGTGATCGGCGGGGTATAGCGCGGCCGCTCGACCACCGGCGGCGGGGTGAGTGCCGCCATCTGGATCGGCGCGGAAGGGGGAATCGGTGCCGGCTGCGGCGCCGGCGATCCGGGCGGCGTGTCGGCGGCAAGCTGGCCTTTGTTCAGCGATTCCGTGGTGGACTGGTCGTAGCCGGGCCGAAGCCCCGGCGCGATATTATCGGGCAGCGTGTTCATCGCGACCTGGACCGCGCCCGACTGAACCCCACCAGATTGGCCGGACGGATAGACGCCGGCGATGTTGGGCGCGATCATCGCGACATACTGGCGGGTCTGGTTGGGCAGCGGCTCCTTGTAGTCGAGATAGTCGTCGAGCCGGCCCGGCCCGGCGTTGTAGGCGGCGAGAAAACCGGGCGAGCCGTAGATTTCATACATTTCGTGGATATAGGCGGTGCCGGCCATGATGTTGTTATAAGGGTTGAACGGGTCCTTCCCGAGCCCGTAGCGCGCGGCCATTTCCCGGTAGGTTTCCGGCTCGAGCTGCATCAGCCCCATCGCCCCGGCATAGGAGACGGTGAGATGCCCGTTCATGTATTCCTGGCCGCCGGATTCGACGCGCATGACCTGGCGAATCCAGCGCTGTGGCACGTCGAACCGGGCCGAGGCCTGCTTGATATAGGGACCCCACGGATCGCTCGGCGGGCCGGGCGGAGCATAATTGCCCGGCGAATGGGCCGCGTAATAGGCGGCTTGCTGGCTCGGCGGCAGGTTCGATTGGTGCGAGGCGCAGGCGGAGAGCAGGGCCAGTGTCGCGATACCGGATGCTTTTCCGAGCCAGTGCGGTATTCGGGGCAAGGATCGGCGCGCTGACGTTTCGCGCGGCGCCGGTGTCATCGCTGGCCCATCTTCCACTGGCAGGTCTCCCAATCGCATCCCGTGCTCCCGATCCGGGCGCCGTTGACGGTGCCAGAGGGGGTTTCGCCGCAAGCCTCGGGCGGCGAATGAACTTTATCGTATAACCCCCTAACTTAATGGCGATTCCAAGGCAACTATATTCGTGATCCTGCGGTGCGAATTATCAGGGACGGAATTTTAATGTGGTAGCCGCGCGGGGGTGAGAACTTCAGACCACCGCCATGTGGGTACGCACCCTAATGGATGGACAGGCGGATGATTCGGGTTATGTCATGCGTTGAGACCAAATCACCGCCTATGAAAATCCGTCCCGGCGAACGTCATGACGAGCAAAGTTATCCAGAATCGTTGCCCCTGTCCGCATGCTGGATCGCTTCGCCTTCGGCTCGCGATGACGGGTTCTGGTATGATGGCTGGCATCGGAGGACCGCGACCATGATCGGAGCCTGGACGTTTCGCGCTCTTGCCGTGTTGGGGGTGATCGCCGGTCTCGCCGGCTGTGCGGCAACGCCGCCGCCGGCCGCCGTGACCGATGGCCGGCTGCCGGCGCTGACCGGAACGATCGTTTCCGCCCGGCCGGTCATGCTGCAGGTCGCCGGTGCCGAAGGCGGCGTGCTCGGTGCGCTCGGCGCGCCGCGCGATGCGGACGAAACCCTGGCTCCGGCGATCGAATTCATCGTCCGCGAGGCCGGCGGGCGCATCGTTTCGGTGATCCAGCCCGCGCCGACCGTGCTGCATCCGGGCGAGACGGTGCGGATTCTGCGCGGCACCGTCACCCGGCTTGCGCCGCTCGCACCCTCGGCCCCGGAGGGCCAGACGTGACGCTCTGGCCGCCGGTCATATACCCCATGGACCATGCCCGGACCATGTACCGGAGTTCCGCGCCGGAAAAATGCGCACCGCGCTATAGGACGAAGGCGGCGCGTATTTCGTGATTTTCGCGTCGCCTTGTCGGCTATGGTGGAAGCGGACGTTGCTCAGCGTCATCTCGTCGCTGGAGCAAGGTAGGTTTTGATTGAACCATAGGGTTCGATCAAAACCGGCCAACTTGCTCGCCAAAATATGATCGCTATGGCCGCGCCGACCTCGGATGATCGTTCCGAGCCGCCGCGATCAGGGCGCGCGTCATCTGGAGGAGGATCGACGTAGCGTCGTCGTCGGCCAGAACCTGGGAGCTGACGAACGCTCCATTGATGACAACCGACAACTGGGCCGCAAGATCGTCGGGCCGGTCGACCCGCAGCCGCACGGCGATGTCCCGCAGCCGGCGGCGCAGTTCCTGCTTGTGCGACCGGGCCACGACTCGCGCGGGGTGATCCTCCTCTGGAAACTCGGCGGCGACGTTGAGTTGTGGGCAGCCGCGATAGTTGGGCCGCCCGACCCGCTCGCCGATCCAGGCCAGATGCGCCTCGAGTTCGGCTTCGCCGTCCTGCGCGTGGCGCGCCGCCACACGATCCCAGCAGGCCCAGAAATCCTTGTCCTCCCGCTGCAGAAACGCGGCGATGAGGTCGTCCTTGGTTCGAAAGTACCGGTAGAGGCTCGTCTTCGCGACGCCCGCCGCCTCAACGACGACATCGACGCCGACAGCGCGCACGCCCCGGCGGTAGAAAAGGTCGGAGGCGGTCTCGAGGATGCGCTCGCGCACATCCACTTGGCCTGATTCTTCACCACGTCGGCCGCCCGCCTGCTCCATGCTCATAGGTTGCGCTCCTCGAACCGGAGGAACGATAACAGATTTTCGCTTGACGCGCTACAGACCAGTCTGTATCAAACATGAACAGACAGGTCTGTAGCGATAGGAAAGTCATGAACGAACGTCTTTCAAAGGCCGGTGGTCGCCGGCAAGTGGTCGCGGTCTACGGAGCGGCCGGACATACCGGCCGCTTCGTGATCAGAGAGCTGTCGCGGCGCGGCTTCACGGCCATCGCGATCGGCCGCAACGCGGCGAACCTGGCGGCGGCCGACTTCCCGGCCGGCGTCAGACGGGAGGTCGCCGCCCTCGATGATCCCGCCTCGGTTGCCCGCGCCCTCACCGGCGCCGACGCGGTCGTAAACTGCGCGGGGCCATTCCTCGACACGGCCGAACCCCTGGTCTCGGCGGCGTTGCGGGCGGGCATCCATTATTTCGACGTGACGGCCGAGCAAGCCAGCGCTCAGGGGATTTTCGAGCGATATTCCGCGGCCGCGGAAGAGGCCGGCGTCACGGTCATCCCCGCCATGGGCTTCTACGGCGGACTGGGCGACCTGCTGGCGACGGCCGCCATAGGCGACTGGACCCGCGCCGACGAGGCCCGCATCGGGATCGCTCTGGACAGTTGGAAGCCGACCGAGGGGACGCGCGTCACAGGGCGGCGCAACACGGCCCGCCGCCTGATGCTCTCCGAGGGGAAGCTGCGGCCGCTGGCCGATCCGGCACCGAACGCCGTCTGGCCGTTCGCGGAACCCTTCGGCGCGCAGGAGATGGTCGAACTGCCCTTCACAGAGGCGATCCTGATCGGGCGCCATCTCCAGGTGTCCGAACTCCACACCTACTTGAACACTGCGCCGCTGCGCGATCTTCGGGACACCACCACCCCTCCGCCGGTCGCGGCTGACGCGTCCGGACGCTCGGCGCAAACATTCCTCGTTGAGGTCGAGGTCCGCCAAGGAAGCATGGTGCGTCGGGCGTCGGCCCGCGGACGAGACATATATGCGATCACCGGGCCTCTGGTGGTCGAAGCCGTCGAGAGAATCCTGAACGACGCGAGGGTTCAGGGCGGCGTCTTCGCTCCGGGCGCGCTTTTCGACGCCCGGAACTTCCTGGCGGCGCTCACCCCCGACGTCTTGTCCTGATCACAGATTGCGCCACGCGGTGAATTGCTTGGCCGTATAGTGCTTCGCTGGGCGGTCAGGCGATAGATCGGTCATGGCGCTCACGGTAAGGGAAGAATATCGTCGATGATCGGCAGGTCCGGCTCTTCCGGCAAGGTGGCTGTGTCCGGCGGCGGCCCTTGCGGGGACACGGGAGCGACCTTGGGCGGCGGCATCGGCCCGTCGCTTTCCGGGCAGGAATCGGCGGTGAAACCGGCCTCTTGCGGGGAGCGTATCCTAAACTTTGCTCGATGTCGCTTGCCAAGGCCGCCTGATCGGCCACATGAAGGGCGGGTCGCCTCGGCGATCCGATCCATTCCGGTGGAGAGTGTCGATGAACGAACGCAGGCTGGGCAGGTCGCTCGTCGTTTCGGCCATTGGGCTTGGCTGCATGGGCATGTCGGATTTCTATGCGGCGCGAAACGCCGGCGAGGCGGCAGCGACGATCCGCCACGCGGCCGAGCGCGGCATCACCCTGTTCGATACCGCCGACAGCTCCGGCATCGGGGCGAACGAGGAGCTGGTCGGCCGCGCCCTGGCGCCGTTTCGCGACCGGGTGGCGATCGCGACCAAGTTCGGCAATGTGCGCGACCCCGACGGCACGTTTCGCGGCGTGTGCGGCCGTCCCGACTATGTGCGGCGCAGTTGCGAGGCGAGCCTGAAGCGGCTCGGGGTCGGGACGATCGATTTGTATTACCAGCAGCGGGTCGACCCCGATGTTCCGATCGAGGAGACGGTGGGCGCGATGGCGGAATTGGTGCGCCAGGGCAAAATTCGCTATCTGGGCCTGTCCGAAGCGGCGCCCGCGACGATCCGGCGCGCCCATGCGGTTCATCCGATCGCGGCGGTGCAGAGCGAATATTCGCTCTGGACCCGCGACGTGGAGGCCGCGGTGCTGCCGACCCTGCGCGAACTCGGCATCGGGTTCGTGGCCTATTCGCCGCTCGGACGGGGGTTTCTCACCGGCGCGTTCAAATCGCCCGACGACATTCCCGAAGGCGATTCGCGGCGCAGCCAGCCCCGGTTTCAGGGCGAGAATTTCGCGCGCAATCTGACCCTGGTGGGCATTCTGGAGGAAATGGCGCGGCGGCTGAAATGCACGCCCGGCCAGTTGGCGCTGGCCTTCGTGCTCGCCCAGGGCAGCGATATCGTGCCGATTCCCGGCACCAGCCGGCGCGCGCATCTCGACGAGAATCTCGCGGCGCTCGCGGTGCCGCTCTCGGCCGCCGATCTCGGCAAGCTGAACCGCGCCATGCCGCCCGGCTCGGCCTCCGGCACCCGCTATGCCGCCGCGCAGATGGCATCGCTCAATCGGTAGGGGGCAATACATGGATGGATCGCTTCGCCTTCGGCTCGCGATGACGATCTCTCACGTCTCCAGCAGATCGGTCAGCGACGCGAAGACGTGATCGGCGGCGTAGTGCCGGCCGATATAGGCGATCGCATCGGAATCGTCGGGCTGCTGGGCGAGGGCGGCGAGGATCGTGGCGCCGAAGGACGAGGGCGAATCCGCGACGAAGACCGGCGGCCGCACATCCTCGGCCAATCCCGTCCGCGCCGCGTGCGTCGCCACCGTCCATAGACCGTGGCGCGCATAGTCGAGCAGCTTGACCTTGAGTCCCGAGCCGGTGCGCAGCGGGGCGATCGCCAGGGCGGCGTTGTGCAGGGCGGGGGCGAGATCGGCCAGCCGGCCGAGGCGCCGCACGCCGGCCGGCAGGCGGCCGAGGGCTGCCGCGCAATCGCCGACCAGATCGAGCCGGATCGCCGGCCGTGCTCCGCGCAGCCCCGGCCAGATCGCGCCGAAGAACCAGCGCAGCCCGTCGAGATTGGGCAGAGCGTCGCTGCCGACGAAGACCAGACGGTCCGGGTTGCGCCGGACCGCGGCCGGGCGCGGCGCCGCCGGCGCGGGCATCGGCACCGCGATCACGGTTCGGTCGGGGCAGAGTTCCCGCAGCAGCCTGGCTTCGTCGGGCTGGATCGCGACGATCGTTGCCGCCCGGCGCAGCAGGGCCGCTTCATCCTCGCGGCTCAGCGCCGGCGGTGCGATCCGGTAGCCGGCGAGGCTGAGGGCGGCGTGACGGCGATGGAACACGTCATGGGTGACGAGCACCGACGGGATGCCCGCTAGAAGCGGCTGATCCAGCAGGGGCGCACGGAAAATCGTGTCGATCAGGATCGCATCCGGCGGCTTCGTATCGGGCAAGGCGGAGGCGATGTGCGCCGCGATCCAGGCGGCATCCGCCGTGTCGATGAGGTTGCCGAGGACCACATCGGCGGCGCGGGTTTTGCGCCGGGCCCGGCTGCGCAGCAGGTGCAGGGTACTGCCGGGCAGCACCATCCGCGCCATCGAGGCGGCGGCGGCGCGGGGTTCGGCGGCGATCAGCCAGCCGCCCGCCTGGATCAGCCGGGGGCCGGCGACCGTGCCGCCGGGCGCGAAATCGGGCTTGCGCAGGATCGGGCACGGCAGGCGCGGGCGGGTCAGATACAGGGTGACCGCATGGCCGCGCGCCGCCAGATGGGCGATCAGCGCGTGGTTGTAGGCAAGATGCCCGGCGGCGCCGGGTCTCGGCAATTCGTCGGTGACGAAACTGAGACGTTTAGAGTGTGATGATTTCAAGCTCATCACACTCTACTCATTGTTTGGCGAGCAAGCTGGCCGGTTTTGATTGAACGAAACGGCTCAATCAAAACCTATCTTGCTCTGGGCCTAGGCCGCAGGGGTTTTGGCGATGCCGTTCTTTTCGAACAGCGTCTGCAATTCGCCGGACTGGAACATTTCGGTCACGATGTCGCAGCCGCCGACGAATTCGCCCTTCACATAGAGCTGCGGGATGGTCGGCCAGTTGGAGAACTGCTTGATCCCTTCGCGCAATTCGGCATCTTCCAGCACGTTCGCGGTCTTGAAGGGCACGCCCATATGGGTGAGGATCTGCACCACGCGGGCGGAGAAGCCGCATTGCGGAAACATCGCGGTGCCCTTCATGAACAGCATGACGGGATTTTCCGCCACGCTGGCCTTGATGGTGTCGATCGCGGGATTGTCGGTGGTCTGGGTGGTCATATCATGAGGTCTCCTGGGGAAAGCCGTCAGGCCTATTCGGGTGCGGAGGTTTGCAGGGCGAGCGCGTGCAGCGCGCCGCCCATGCGGCCCTGCAGGGCGCTGTAGACCAACTGGTGCTGGCGCACGCGGGGCAGGCCGCGAAACCGCTCGCTCACCACCGTCGCGGCATAGTGGTCGCCGTCGCCGGCGAGGTCTTCGACGGTGATCTTGGCGTCCGGCAGGGCGGTCTTGATCAGGGCTTCGATATCGGCGGCCGACATGGCCATGGCTTGATCCTCGGTGTCAGGCAAACCAGGCGGCGAAGAACCGCTCGTTCGCCGCCCGTATGTCGGTCAAGGATATGGCGGTGCCGTCGGGCAGTGTCAATTCGGCGCCGGCCGCAGAGCCGAGCAGCCTCGCCGGTATGGAGCGGGCCTGAGCGTCGCGCAGAATGGCGGCGGAATCGGCGGCGGCGAGCACGTAGCGGGCCTGATCCTCGCCGAACCAGAAGGCGTGCGGCGCGAGAGCGGATTGGATGGGATGGAGCGTCGCGCCGGTATTGCCGGCCAGCGCCATTTCCGCGACGGCGACGAGCAGCCCGCCATCGGCGATGTCGTGGCAGGCGGCGATTCTGCCGTCCAGGATCAGGCGGCGCACGAAATCGCCGTTGCGGCGCTCGGCGTCGAGGTCGATTGCCGGCGGCGCGCCGTCCTCGCGGTGCAGGATCTCGCGCAGCCAGAGCGATTGGCCGAGTTCGCCGCGCGTTTCGCCGATCAGCACGAGGTCGAGGCCAGGTTTGAGGGCGATGCCCACGGCCTTCGCGGCATCTTCGATGACGCCGAGCCCGCCGATCGCCGGGGTGGGCAGGATCGGGCGTCCTTCGGTCTCGTTGTAGAGCGAGACGTTGCCGGAGACGACGGGGAAGTCGAGTGCCGAGCAGGCGTTGCCCATGCCGCGAATCGCCGCGACAATCTGTCCCATGATCGCGGGTTTTTCCGGATTGCCGAAATTCAGATTGTCGGTGACGGCGAGCGGGGTGGCGCCGGTCGCGGTGATGTTGCGCCATGCCTCGGCCACCGCCTGGGCACCGCCGGTCTCGGGGTCGGCGGCGCAGTAGCGCGGCGTGCAGTCGGTGGTCAGGGCGAGGGCGGTTCTGCTCCCATCGATTTTGACGATCGCCGCATCGGCCTGACCGGGACGCTTGACCGTCTGGCCGCCGACCGTTGCGTCATACTGGTCCCAGATCCAGCGCTTCGAGGCGAGATCGGGGCAGGCGAGCAAAGCGAGGAGGGCGGCTTCGAGGCCGGAAGGGTCCTCGACCGGGCCGAGCGAAGCAGGCTTCAGCGGCTCGCTATAAGGCCGCTCGTATAAGGGCGCCTGTTCGGCCAGCGGGTGGAGCGGGATATCCGCCTCGATGCGGCCCCGATGACGGACGACGATGCGCCCGGTATCTGTGATGCGGCCGATGACCGCGAAATCCAGCTCCCATTTCTCGAAAATCGCGCGGGCCATGGCTTCGCGCGCCGGGTCGAGCACCATGAGCATCCGCTCCTGGGACTCCGAGAGCATCATCTCGTAGGCGGACATGCCCGCCTCGCGCTGGGGCACCGAATCGAGGTCGAGCTCGATGCCGACGCCGCCCTTGCCGGCCATTTCGACCGAGGATGAGGTGAGGCCGGCGGCGCCCATGTCCTGGATCGCGACGATCGCGTCGGTTGTCATCAGTTCGAGGCAGGCTTCGATCAGCAGTTTTTCGATGAACGGATCGCCGACCTGAACGGTGGGGCGTTTTTCCTCGGAATCCGCGGCGAATTCGGTGGAGGCCATGGTGGCGCCGTGGATGCCGTCGCGCCCGGTTTTCGAGCCGACATAGACCACCGGATTGCCGATACCGGCGGCCGCGGAGAGGAAAATCTTGTCTTGTCTTGCAATGCCAACCGTCATGGCATTCACCAGCGGATTGCCACTATAAGAAGAGTGGAAATTGGTTTCGCCGCCCACCGTGGGCACGCCGACGCAATTGCCGTAGCCGCCAATGCCGCGCACCACGCCGTCCACCACGCGTTTGGTGACGGGGAGGGATGGATCGCCGAAGCGCAGCGCGTTGAGATTGGCGATCGGCCGCGCGCCCATGGTGAACACGTCGCGCAATATGCCGCCCACGCCGGTCGCCGCCCCCTGGTAGGGCTCGATAAAGCTCGGGTGGTTGTGGCTTTCCATTTTGAAAATGGCGGCGAGACCGTCGCCGATATCGACCACGCCGGCGTTCTCGCCGGGGCCATGGATCACCCAGGGCGCCTTGGTCGGCAGGGTTTTCAGCCAGACACGAGAGGATTTGTAGGAGCAATGCTCGGACCACATGACCGAGAAAATACCGAGTTCGGTGAGGCTCGGCGTGCGGCCCATGATCGACAGTACGCGGCCATATTCTTCGTGGGACAGGCCGAAGCTGCGTGCAAGGGTGGCGTCGATGGCTTGATCCATGTCAGGCGGCCTTCCCGATATCCGCGAGGCTGTCGAACAAAGGCTTGCCGTCGGCGCCGCCCATCAGCTTGTCCACCAGGTTTTCCGGGTGCGGCATCAGTCCGAGCACGCGCAGATTGGGGCTGAGAATGCCGGCGATGTTGCGCGCCGAGCCATTGAGATTGGCGCGGGCGGTGATCGCGCCGTCCGGCTCGGCGTAGCGCAAGGCGACCAGGTTTTCGCCCTCTAGCCGGTCCAGCGTGGCGGCGTCGGCGAAGTAGTTGCCGTCGCCATGGGCCATCGGCGCGCGGAAAACCTGGCCGCGCTGATAGTGGCCGGTGAACACCGTGTCGCTGCGTTCGACGCGCAGGTGGCAATCCATCGACAGGAAGCGCAGCCCGGCATTGCGCAGCAGCGCGCCGGGCAGCAGGCCGGTTTCGGTGAGAATCTGGAATCCGTTGCACACGCCGAGCACGTAGCCGCCGCGCGCGGCGTGGTCGGCGACCGCGCGCATCACCGGCGATTGCGCGGCCATCGCGCCTGCCCGCAAATAATCGCCATAGGAAAAGCCGCCGGGAATCACCGCGAGGTCGATGCCGGCAAGCTCGGTCTCGCGATGCCAGATCAGGCGCGGTTTGTGGCCGAGGCTTTGCTCAAGCGCGATTGCGATGTCGCGTTCGCGGTTGATGCCGGGAAACAGGATGATGCCAGCGCGCATGACGATGCTCCGATTCCGCCGCCTCTTGCCCGGCAATGGCGGCGGAGGCAAGCGGCGCGGGCAAGGAGCTCTCAATCGGCACGCCGGCGGGGACGGGCGATATCACTTAAGCTATTGCTTATCTATTTGGGCCATGATACTAAAGCATATGCTTAACCAATTATCGCCGCTTGATGTCGCGTTTCAGGCGCTCGCCGACCCGACCCGGCGGGCGATGGTCGAACGCCTGTCGCGCGGCCCGGCTTCGGTCAGCGAACTCGCACGTCCGTTCGCCATGTCCCTGCCGGCGGTGATGCAGCATCTGGCCTTGCTGGAAGGCTCGGGGCTGGTGGTCTCGGAAAAGATCGGCCGGGTCAGGACCTGCCGGATCGAGCCACGCGCGCTGAGCCTCGCGGAAGACTGGATCAACGCCCGGCGCACCGCGTGGGAACGCAGGCTCGACCGGCTGGGCGATTATCTCGAGGAGCTGAAAAACAATGGAGACGACAATGCTTCAGGCACATGACGACAAGACCGGCATCAAACCGGAACCCCTGGTGATCACCCGCAATTTCGCCGCACCCCGCGCCCTGGTGTTCAAAGCATGGAGCAGTGCCGAGAACATGAAGCGATGGTTCTGCCCGGAATGCTATACCGTTCCTGAGGCCGAGATCGATTTCCGGCCGGGGGGCGTCTGCGCCATCTGCATGCGCTCGCCCGAGGGGCAGGATTTCTGGTCCAGGGGCGAATATATCGAGATCGCGCCGCCGGACCGGCTGGTGTTTTCCGGCACCGTCGCGGTCGGCGGCTCGCCGAAATTCAGCACCCGCACCACCGTTACCTTCGAGGATGACGGCGCCGGAACCCGCATGAGCGTGCATCAAGCCTATGAGATTTTCGATGAGGCCTTCCTGTTCGCCGTCGAGGGCGCTTCGGAGGGCTGGCGCACCACGCTCGACAAGTTGGAGCGGGAAGTGGCGCGCATCCAGGCCGAAGGCAGCGTGGTTCACGCGACCTTCTCGATCGAGCGCATCTACGATGCCTCGCCGGCGCGGGTGTTTCATGCGTTGTCGGACCAGGCGGTCAAGGCGCGCTGGTTCACGGGCGTCGACGGCTATACGGTGCTGGAGTGCGACATGGATGTGCGTCCCGGCGGGCGCGAGCGCGTGAAGGGACGCTGGGCGAGCGGCGTGGTCGCGACCTTCGACGCGAGTTATTTCGATGTCGTTCCGAATCGGCGGCTGGTCTATGCCTATGAGATGCAGCTCGACGAGCGGAAGATTTCGGTGTCCCTCGCTACCATGGAATTAAAGCCCGAGGGCGCGGGGACTAGGCTCGTGATGACCGAACAGGGCGCGTTCCTCGACGGCTATGACGATGCCGGCGGACGCGAGCACGGTACCGGCTTTATGCTGGACCGGCTGGGCGCATCGCTCAAGGATTAATCCGCCGAAGACTTCCCGCCCCAGACCCACCAGCCGGGGCGGGCGAGGCTGGCGGCGGCTCGGGCGGCGAACTGCGCCGGCTCAGATCGTCGGTGCAAGACCGGGTGCGAGCTGAGACAGGCCATGTGCAAACGACCAATCAATTCGCTCGTTTTCACGCAGCACGATAAAAACGTCGTCCGGTCGCACTCCCGCATCGACGCCGAGGTGTTCGACAACGCGGCGGTAGAAGGCACGTTTCATCTCTGGCGTGCGGCCGCCGCGTAACGTCACTTCGATGAACACGATTCCGTCGGAACGGTCCGCGCCAAGATAATGGCGATCGAAGATAAGCGTACCGGGAGCATGTTCCGCATGCACCTGAAACAGGTCATCCTCCGGCACACCCTCCAACGTCTCGATCATCGCCCGGTGTACGCCTTCGCCCACGGCCTTGCGCCACCCTGCGCTTTGGCCGGAGTGATAGGACAATCTGATTAAAGGCATATCCTTTTTCCCTTAGTCTTACTGTGTCACAAAATTCTTGCAGCGATTCGTTGACGCGTGTGAGTGGGTAGAGATTCTGACTCGTGGAGGCGGGTGGTGGGTCTCGAATCGAACACGCAAGGCAGCGAATCACGTCTGG
>NZ_JAKGBZ010000024.1 GCF_021556475.1 Acidiphilium iwatense
GAACGCGATTGTGCCGGGCACGGTGAGGGAACCGGCGATCAGCAGCGGTGTGGCGTCGTTGAAGATGGCGTTGCCGGTTGCGGTGAAATTGCCGAGCGTGGCGATGGCGTTGGCGCCGGTGAGAGACACGGCGGCGGAGGCCGCGCCGATCAGGGTTCCGGCCGAGAGGCCGGCGGTTTCGGAAATTCCCGCCGTGCTTTCGAGATCGAGCGTTTGAGCTGCCGACAGGCTGGCGTCGATGGCGATGCCCGCGCCGTGCAGCACGATGTCCAGGATCGGGAAATCGACCGCGCCGAGCACATCGAGCGAACCGGACAGGCTGTCGCCGATGATCAGGGTGGCTGCCGTGGGTGCGATGGCGGAAAGCAGGGCGGTTGGCAGATCGAATGCGCCGGACGATGAACCGCCGACCGCGATCGCCTTTCCGGCGGTCAACGGTGCCAGGCCGACCGTGCCGTCCGGTGCGATGATCGTGCCGGCGTTCGCAAGTGAAATCGCATCGGCGGTCAGGTCGATCGCGGCGCCAGATGCAACCGACAACGTGCCGCCCAAAGTGAGCGGCGCGCTGTCGGCAAGCCGGATGCCGCCGCCTGCGATAAGGCCGGTGACCGTGCCGATCGCGTTCAGGGAATTGGTCAGGCTGGCAGCACCCGAAAAGCTGCCGGAAAGATCGGTCGCGGCGATCGCGCCGGATCCGCCGAACGACGTGCCGCTCAGCGAGAGCGTGACCGCCTGGAGATCGGCGCTGTTGGCGATCCCGCCCAGGGCCACGATGTCGAGCGTGCCGGCAAAGGACGGCAATGATCCTTCGATGGCGATCGGGCCGGCGGTATAGGTGGTGGCGCCGATGATCATCCGGCCCAGGATGAAATCGGTTTCGCCCGACGCCGCGAGGGCCGTGGCGAAGCTGGGTGCGATGGCGAGTTCGCCCGCCGCGCTGCCGCCGAAATCGATCGGGGTGGAGGGGGTGAACGGTGCCAGGGCGATCGTGCCGGAGGGCGCGGTAAAGCTTGCCCCTGAGTCGATCATTCGATCGGCGATCAGGTCGATCGCGCCACCGGTGCCGACGGAAAGCGCCGAGGACAGGGTGAGTGCCTGCGCGTCGATCAAGGCGATCGACGCCGCGCCGAGCGCGCCGGCGACATTGAGGTCGGTGCCGTCCTGAAGGAGCAGATTGCCGGTCGCGGTGAAGGCGCCGAGCGTGCCTATGGCATTGCCGGTGCTGCCGAACAGCGCGTTGCCGGCGATCGTGCCGTCGCTGGTTAAAGTGCCTGCGGAGATCGTGCCGGTTCCGGTTTCGGTGATGCCCGCCGCGCTGCTCAAGGCGAGCAAACCGGCAATCGAAGCCGCGCCGCCGAAATTGAGGCCATCGCCGATCAAGGTTGCCGATGCGGCGCCGAGCGATCCGGTGATGGCGAGCGGCGTTCCCGGATCGTTCAGGGTGAAATTACCGGAGGCATTGAAAGTGCCGAGCGTGGCGATCGCGTTGCCCGCGTCGCCGAGCAGCACATCGCCGCCGGTGATCGTGCCGCTGTCGCTGGTCAGGGTGCCGGCGGCGATCGCGCCGGCGGTCTGGGTGATGCCGCCGGTGCTGGCGAGGGCCAGAATGCCGGCGACCGAGACCGGCGCGCCAAAGACCAGGCCGTCGCCGATCAGGGTTGCCGATGCGGCGCCGAGCGATCCGGCGATGGCGAGCGGCGTGCCGGTATCGTCCAGCGCGATATTCCCGGAGGCGTTGAAGGCGCCGAGCGTGTCGATCGTGTTGGCGGTGCCGTTGAGCAGGGCATCGCCACCGGTGATCGTGCCACCGTCGCTAGTCAGGGTGCCGGCGGTGATCGCGCCGGCACTGGTCTGGGTGATGCCGCCGGTGCTCGCGAGCGCGAGCGTGTTGGCGACCGAGACCGGTGCGGTGAAATTCAGGCCGGCGCCGATCAGGGTTGCCGACGCGGCATCGAGCGATCCGCCGATGGTGAGCAGGGTACCGGAATCGTTCAGGGTGAAATCGCCCGAGGTGTCGAAGGCGCCGAGCGTGTCGATCGTATTCACGTTGCCGAGCAGCGCATCGCCGCCGATCGACCCGCCGTCCGTGGTCAAGGTGGGTGCGACGATGACGCCGCCGGCCGCCTCGCTGACCGTACTACCCGCGAGCAGCGCGAGTTGCGTGCCGGCCTGGATCTGGGCGCCGATCGCGATCGTGCCGGTCGCGTCGATCTCCAGCGAACCGCCGATATTCATCGAGGCGGTGATCGAAATATCGCCGCCGGAATCGAGGGTCACCGCACTGGCATTGCTCATCGCCACGGCGGATTGCACCGATATCAGCCTGGAGGCATCGAGAATGATCGTGCCGGACAGCGCATCGAGGATCGCGGGATCGATATAGGACGTGCCAGTGTTGGTCAGGCCGATCGTGGTGGTGGTGACGCCGCCGCTGACCGACGAGGTGCTGCCCGCCGCGGCGCCGCTATGGCCGGGTTCGACGAACAGGGTTGCCGGATCGAGCAGGATTTCGCCCGAGGCGCCATGCGGCGAAATCACCGTTTCGGTGCCGGAGAGCGAGACGACCCCGTCGCTCGAGGTTTCGATCGTGCCGCCGCGCAGGCCGCCGTCGCCCTTGGCGGACAGGGCGCCGTCCTGTGTCGTCTGATTCGCCGACAGTACGGTGATGCGGCCGCCGGTGCCCGATCGCGTCGCGTCGGCGGCGATCGTCGCACCCTTGGCGATGGTGACGGTGGCCGCTTTCGGGGCGGATGTGTCGGTGGGACCGGCGATGGCGCGCGCGGCATCGGTGCCCAATGCGACTACCCCGCCGCCCGAATCGCCCGAAGCGTCGATCCGCGCGGTGCTCGCGATGCTGACATTGCCGGTGGCGTCGATGCCGATGGTGCCACCCTGGCTGCCGACCTGGGTGCCGCGCGCGAGCAGATTGCCCGCGACCTGGAGATCGCCGCCGATACCCTGGATGGTGATGCCGCCGCTGGACCGGCCCACGCTGTCGGCCTGGACCACGCCGCGCACGTCGAGCAATTGCTGGATCAGCCCGTCGACCGCGCGGGCGGTGAGGGTGACGGTGCCGCCATCGGCGATGATGGTGCCGGTATTAGTCACCAGGGCATCGACCGTGCGGCCGCCGAGATCGATCTTACGCACCGCGCGCGTCACGTCGATCGAGACCAGCCCGTCGCCGGAAATATCGAGGGTGAAGGCCGAGGCGCCGGCCAGGACCACATGGCCGAGCCGCGCGATGATGACGCCGCGATTGACCACCTGCGGGGCGACGAAGGCGGCGAGCCCGGCCTGTTTCATGGTGATCCGGCCGTCATTGACGATGCGCGCGCCGGGATGGGGCGGGGAGTCGAAATCGAGCTTGCCGGCCATGAAATTCTTGGCCGAAATGCCCGACGTGCTGACCACCAGGCTTTCCGCGTTCACCTGCGAGCCGCGGGTGAACACCACGCCGGACTGGTTCATCAGCACGATCTGGCCGTTGGCGTCGATCCGGCCGGCGATGACCGACGGATCTTCGGAGACCACGCGGTTCAGCGCGATCGCCTGGGCGCTCGGCTGGTTGAAGGTGACGCGCGCGTTCGAGCCGACATTGAAGCTCTGCCAGTCGAGCGCGGCGCGCTGGCTCGACTGGGTGATGGTGGTCGCCCCCGGCGCCTGCGCGATGCTGGCCTGCCCGCCGACCACCCGGCCGCCTTGCGGGGTGGCGTTCGGCGCGGGCATCGGCGGCTGTGCGCGGCCGGAAGGTGCGACGAACAAAGCGGCGGTGAGCGCGGTGGAGGCGAGCAGCAGCCGGCGGCTGCCGGTCGAATGCCGCCGCTCCCGCCGATCCCGTGTCATGTTGCGCCCGTTGTTCATCATTCGTCCATTAATAGCGCGCCAGAACGCCCCAATAAACTGCCGTGCCGGAGAGCGGCGGCACGCCGCTTCCCGCCGGCACCAACTGGGTCACGAAGCGATGCACCGCTTCGATATCGAGTTCGAGCCGGCTGGTCAGGCGGAGCCGCGCACCGCCGCCGAACGAGGCAAGCCGGTGGTCGTTCGGCCGCACATCCGGCGCGAGGTGGCGGTTCTGCCAGGTCTCGCCCCAGTCGTAGAAACTGTAGAACTGGGTGCCAAGATCGAAGCGCCGCCCTAGCAGCGCGAAGGCGATCGGGGTGTTGAGCTGAAGCTCGGCGCTGGCGTAGAGCGCCTTGTCGCCGATCACCTGACCCGAATAATAGCCCTGGGTGATCCGGTTGCCGCCAAGATAGAATTCCTCGGACGAGGGCAGGACATCGGTGGTGAACTGGCCGCCGAACTCGCCCTGCAGGGCGATCGTGGCGCCCTGCCACGGGCTGAACAGGGTCTGGGTGCGCTCGATCGCGGCGTCGAGCTTCCAGAAATCGATCCGTTCGCCGAGTCGTCCGGCATTCACCCGGCCATCCGCCGAGGCGCCCAGGATCGGCAGGCCTTTCGAGACCTCGAGCGAAGCGGTGGTGAGACCGACGCGGTCGCCGCCCGGTGCATCGTCGGTGAAGGCTTCGTTCAGCTCGGCACGCAAAGCGCGGATCGAATCAGTCGTCGTCTCGGTCTCGCCGCCAGAGCCCGATGCGGTCTCGATCAGGTTCTGGATGCCGTCGAAGCTGAGTTTCGCGCTGAGCGACTGGCCGCGCCGGAGCAGCAGCGGATAGCTTGCGTTCACGCCGAACACTTCGAGATAGCCGCGATAGCCGATCTCGCGCAGGATGCCGCCGGGCAGGGGGCGTCCCGCGCCGGCATAGAGGCCGATGCGCAGGCCGCTCGAGCCCACGAAGAAGCTTTCCGAGGCCTGTCCGAAATTATTGGTGCCGCCCGACGTGTGGAACAGCGAAATCTGGGTCTGTTCGCCGAACTTCGTCAGACTGTTGATGTCGAGCACGGCGAGGCCCTCGGCCGGGCCGGTTTCCTTGAAGCCGCGATTATCGGCGGTAATCAGGCCGGAGACCGCCTGATGGCGCACCTCGGCAACCAAAGTGAGCGCGCCGGGGGCCGATGCATTGGGCTGGAGCACCGCGTTGACATCGACGCCGGGGATTTCCTCGGTGAGCAGCAGCCAGTGCTCCAGCGAGGCTTCGCGCACCGGACGCTCATGGGTCAGATGGTCGAGAAAGCGCAGCACCAGCGTGCCGGCCGGGCCGATATCGCGCGAGAGCTTGATCGCCGCGATGTGCCCCTCGGTAACGATGAAGCGCAGATCGCCGGCGGCGTTGATTTCGGCGGAGACGGCGGTGAGCACATAGCCATGGTCGCGATAGAGCGCGACGAGGCGCAGCCGGGCGGCTTCGATGCCGGCGAGCGGCACGGCGGGGCCGACGAGATTGCCGATGGTCGCGTTCAGCGTGACGGCGGGGAAGGCGGTGGCGCCGATCACCGACGTCGAGCGCACCGGAACGCTGGCGTGCGGGACTGTGCCTTCCTTGCCGATCGGGCGGAAATTCGGCAGCGACTGGCCGAGATTCGGTGGTGCTTTTGGCAGAATGTGCGGCAGCGGTGAGGCTTGCGGCACCTGGCGCAGCACGGCGGGCGGTGCGGTCTGGGCGAGGGCAGGGAATGCGGCGCCGATGCCGAACGTGGCCGCGGCGAGTCCACAACCGAGCCAGCTTCGTTCTCGTGGCCTCGTCCGCATTGCAACTCCCGGTTCGGTTCACATCATGATAGCTGAAGATGGCGCAATTATGAAGCGCAGTTAACCGGAATGCAAAGAGTTCAGCGGAAATTCATCGACGGCTGCAATCAGGGGTTGTAAACAATCGAGACGATTTTGGGAGACGGCGTGGTTGAGCGATTTGGTGCTGAAGCGAAAGGCGAATCGCCAACCCTCTCCTGTGCCGCTAGTGGTACGAATCTAACGTTTGGTGCCCACGCCTGACGACTGGTATTATCTCGTCTGGATCCTTGGTCCATCGGAAAGGTTTCGGGTTCTGATTGGCCTGTTTGACGAAGCGGTCATGCCGGCCAAACCACTCGATAACCTTGGGGTGCTTGTGGGTCGCATAGTTGTCGAGCACGACGTGGATCTGCTTATTCGCCGGGACCTGGTTCTCGATGGCGTTGAGGAAGCGGATGAACTCCTGGTGGGTATGGCGCTGCATACACCGACCGATGACGCTGCCTTCGAGCACGTTAAAGGCGGCGAACTGCGGATCGTTGGATAGCTTGAATTGCCGTATCTGATGCGGTCGCAGACCGTGGCTGCGCCAGATACGATGCACCGAACTGACGCTGATTGCACAGACCGCAGCGATGGCGGCCGCCGTCCAATGCGTGGTTTCACCCGGCGGCTCCGTCAATGTCAGCGCCACCACGCGCTCGCTGACCGCGTCACCCAGCGGCGGGATGCGCGACGGGCGGGTCTTATCGACCAGCAGCCCCTCCGTGCCCACTTCCATGAAGCGCTTCTGCCAGCGCCATACGCAGGTCTTGGCCTTGCCCGTGGCGCGCATGATCGCGGCGGTACCCACGCCCTGGGCAGACAGCAGCACGATCTGTGCGCGCCAGACGTGCTTCTGCGGACTGTTCCGATCCCCTATGATCTCGACAAGACGGGCGCGATCGGAAGAACTCAGGCTGAGCGAGATACCGGTGCGCATGCCACAGACTCGCACAATATGAGTTTGGCGGGAATCCCCAACGGACTCTTCCGTCAGGTGTTATCCATTAGCTGGGTCGCATTCTGGTTGCGGCCAAGCCATTGCCCAAACGCCCTCAAGCCCCTACCGGGTCAGCGGTTTGAGGAGCGGGATAATGCGGATTTTGTTTCTGGGCGATGTGATGGGGCGAACCGGGCGTGATTCGGTGGTTGCGGCGTTGCCGAAACTGCGGCGGGAGTTGGCAATCGATGTCGCCGTGGTGAACGGCGAGAACGCCTCGCACGGGTTTGGGCTGGCGCCGGATATGGCGGATGCGATTTTTGCGGCGGGGGCGGATGCGATCACGCTGGGCAATCATTCCTGGGATCGCAAGGAAATTATTCCTTATATCGCGCAGCAAAAGCGGCTGATCCGGCCGGTGAATTTTCCACCGGGGACGCCGGGCGAGGGATCGGTCGATATCACACTTGCCGATGGGCGGCGGGTTCTGATCGTCCAGGCGATGGGGCGGCTGTTCATGGACCCGCTGGATTGCCCGTTCCGGGGCACCGAGGCCGCGCTGGTGCGCACGCGCCTGGGGGTGACGCATCAGGCGATCGTGATCGACTTTCACGGCGAGGCGACCAGCGAGAAAATGGCGTTTGCCAGCGCGTTCGACGGCGCGGCGAGTGCGGTGCTGGGCACCCATACGCATTGCCCGTCGGCCGATCATCAAGTGTTGCCGGGCGGCACGGCATTCATGTCCGATATCGGCATGTGCGGCGATTACGACAGCGTGATCGGCATGGCGAAGGCGCCGGCGATCGCGCGCTTCACCCGCAAGATGCCCGGCGAGCGGCTGCACCCCGCCGAGGGCGAGGCGACGGTCTGCGGAGCGTTCATCGAGACCGATCCGACGGGCCGCGCTCTGCGGATCGAGCCGATTCGCATGGGCGGGCGGTTGTCGCAGGTGATGCCGTCAGTTTGAGGCCCGCTTTGGCAGCATCCGATGCAGAACTTTGTGGCCGCGCCGGTGATGCCGGGCCACCGCGCCGACATGGATCGCGACCAGCGCGATCAGCGCGATCCCGCCCCAGAAATGCAGGAAGGCGAAATCGTGGTGGATCGCCGGGTTTTTGCCGACGAATTGAGGCAATGCGAAGACGCCGAACCAGGTGACCGTGCGCCCCGCGCCCTCCATGAACAGAACGCCGAAAACCGGCATCGCCAGGATCAGCGCGTAGAGGCTCCAATGGCCGAGCGCGGCGAGAATGTGCTCGTGCCGTGGAATGGCGTCGGGCAAGGGCGGCGGCGTGCGGCGCCAGCGGTAGAGCAGGCGCAAAGCCATCAGGGCGAAGATGGTCAGTCCCGCACCGATATGCAGGAAGGCGATGATGAGGCGCGTCGGCTTCGCGACCAGATTGTAGTGAATGACCAGGCCAGCGACGATCAGCCCGATCACCGCGACGGCGATGATCCAATGCAGTATTTGTGCCGCGGGACGGTAGCGCAGCTCGCTAAGGCTGGGTTCCATGATCGGCAATATCCTTCGGTTTTGCGCGGGCGAGATAACAAGAGGATGATGGCGGGTCGATGGCAGTTTTGTTACGATTTTCATCCGTGCCACTGATGACGAATTGGCGAATCGGGATGCTGGCGGGCCACGCGGATTGGAGCGTGGATGCGCGTAAGCGGTGGATGACGCTGGCGCGGCGCCGTGCTGGGCACTGGCATGTCACGGCGCCCGAACCGGTCGGCGAGCCATCCAACCTGATCGAACGGCTTCTTGTTCGGGCAGGGAATGCGCCTGTCGGGTTCGGCGTCGATTTCCCGCTCGGCCTGCCGCGCTTCTATGCCACCCGTGCCGGAATCGGAGATTTTCGCGCCTGGCTGCGAGGACTCGATCCCGCATCCCCGTTCTTCGCACCTTGCGCGAGTTTGGGCGAGGTGGGGCTGGAGCGGCCGTTCTATCCAAAATCGAGCATTGCCGGAGCTGGCCAGATGGCGCTTCTGGCCGAGCGGCTTGGGCTGAGCGGGGCGGATGCGCTGCGGCGCGATGTGGACTGGCCGACGGCGCGCCGGCCTGGCGCAGCCCCCTTGTTCTGGACCATGGGGGCGAATCAATGCGGTAAGGCCGGGCTTGCGGCCTGGCGCGACTGTCTGCTGCCGGCGATGCGGGCTGGGTTGCCGCTCGATCTCTGGCCCTATGCGGGGCGGTTCGTCGATGTGCTGGCAGGCGGACGGATCGTGCTCGCCGAGACCTATCCGGCCGAGGCGATGGTTCAGCTCGGGATTCCGCGCCTTGGCAGCAAGCGGCGGCAGGCCGATCGCGCGGGGCTAGCGCCGGCGATCGGAACAGCCATGGTGCGACTGGGGGCGGTGGCCGATGACGGATTGGCCGCCATGCTGGACAACGGATTCGGCGCGGCGCCGGACGGCGAGGATCGGTTCGACAGCCTCCTCGGCGCATTGAACGTGATCGCGGTGATCGACGGGGCGCCGGATGGGGTGCCGGATGACCCGGTTATTCGCGCCGTTGAGGGATGGGTTCTGGGCCAGGTCGATCCGCCGCGTTTTCCAATCCCAGCATCAGATCGGCCGGCTCCGTTTGGCCCGCCGCCTCGAGTGCGGCGATCACGCCGCGCCGATCCGCTTCCGGCCGGTTCTGGCTGAGCTTTCGCTTGGCGACGATGCGGGTGATCGTGACCACCACGCCGACGATGCCCTTGAGCTGAGACGCGATGTAATCCGGCGGGGCGTCCTCGACATGCCAGGGCCTGGCTTCCGCGGCTTCGTGACGATCGGTCAGGCGCGAGACGATCGCGCGTAAGGGTTCGGCCGCTTCGATGATCTCGACCGTGCCGTAGGCATGTACCGCCTCGTAATTCCAGGTCGGCACCACGCGGCCGGTCTCGCGCTTGGTCGCATACCAGTTGGGCGAGACGTAGAAATCATGCGCCTGGAAAATCGCCATCGCGGCAGCACCCGCACGCAGCGCGTGCCATTGCGGATTGGCGCGGGCGACATGGCCGATCAACCGTCCATGCGGCGCGGGTTCGGCATCGTGGATCAGCGGCAGATGGGTTGCGATCAATCCGGCATCGCCCGCACTGACCAGAATCGGCAGGCGTGCTGAGCGCATGATCGCGACGATCTCGGCTTGATCGTTTTCGCGGAAGGCGGGCGGTGTGTACATAGACCGGATATAGTGCGGTTTCCGATCAGGCGGAACCACAGGCGCGCAAGGTTTCGCGCACCGCGTCCTCCGGGACATCGCGGCTGGTGAAGGCACCGCCGATACCGCGCGCGAGCACGAAGGCGAGCTTGCCGTCGCGCATTTTCTTGTCGCGCTGCATATGGGCGAGCAGCGCCTCGGCGGCCCAGCCGGGGATCGCGTCCGGCAGGCCGATCCGGGCGAGATGGGCGGCGATGCGCGGCGCCAGGGCAGGATCGCAATGGCCGAGCCGCGCCGACAGATCGAAGGCGCAGACGAGGCCGATCGCCACCGCCTCGCCATGGAGCAGGGCGGTGCCGTAGCCGGTTTCGGCCTCGAACGCGTGGGCGAAACTATGGCCGAGATTGAGCAAAGCGCGGCCATCCTGTCTGGCCTCCTCGCGCGGATCGGCGGCGACGATTGCCGCCTTGAACGCGACCGCGCGGGCGATCGCTTCCTCGGCGAGCGAGCGGTCGCCGGCGAGCAGCGCCGCGCCATTGGCCTCGCACCAGTCGTAAAGCGCGGCATCGGCGATCAGTCCGGCCTTGACGATTTCGGCATAACCGGCGGCCGCTTCGCGGCGCGGGAGGGTTGCGAGCGTATCGGTGTCGATGACCACGAGGCGCGGTTGGTGGAACGCGCCGATCAGGTTCTTGCCGTGACTCGAGTTGATTCCAGTCTTGCCGCCGACGCTGGAATCGACTTGGGCGAGCAGTGAGGTGGGGGTTTGCGCGAAAGGCAGGCCGCGCAGCACGGAGGCGGCGGCAAAGCCCGCGAGATCGCCGATCACGCCGCCGCCGAGCGCGATGATCGCGGTCTGCCGCTCGGGTTTCAGCGCGAGAATGTCTTCGACGAGCGATGCAAACCGGCCGAGGCTTTTCGCGCTTTCGCCGGGCGGGATGATGAGCGTGTCATGGGTGAAACCGGCATCGTCGAGCGAGGCGGTGAAGCGGGCGAGATGATGCCGGGCGACGTGATCATCGGTCACCACGATCGCCCGCTTCTGCGGCAGGGCAGCGGCGAGACGTGCGCCGGCGCCGGACAGAAGGTTGTGCCCGACCACCACGTCGTAGCCGGCACCCGGCAGATCGACCCGGATGGTGCGCGGCGGTGCGTGGTTCTGGATTACGGCGAGCGCGGCGTCTGTCGTCATGTCGGGCGGGTCCTCGGTGCTGTCGACGATGAGGTCGGCTTCGGCATAGACCGGGCTGCGCAGGGCCGAAAGCCGGGTCAGCACGGTTTCAGGATCGGCTTCGTTGAGCAAGGGCCGGTGGGTTCGTCCGAGAACGCGGTTCAGCAGGATCGGGATAGGGGCGCGCAGCCAGACCGAAAGCGCGCGCGTGCGGATGACGGCGCGGGTTTCGGGGTCCATGAAAGCGCCGCCCCCAGTCGCGAGCACGATAGGGGAGCCCGAGAGCAGCCGGGCGATGACCCGCCGTTCGCCGGCGCGGAAATACGCTTCGCCGTGCTTGGCAAAGATTTCCGTCACCGTCAGGTCCGATGCGGCCTCGATCTCAAGGTCGGAATCGTGGAAGGGCAAGCCGAGTCGGGCGGCGAGACGCTTGCCGATCGCCGATTTTCCGGCACCCATCAGGCCGACCAGGACGATGCTGGTCCTTTCCGAGGCGTCGGTCTGCGATGGGGGTGCGATGTCGATCTTGCCCGGCATGATGGGCGCGACTTACCACACTTGCAGGATGACGATAGATTGGCCTGATGGCGATGGAACGGCATGTCGAGGCTTTTCTGGAATCCATGGTCGCCGAGCGCGGGGCGGCGCGCAATACGATTTTGGCCTATCAAGCCGATCTTGAGGCGTTCGTGGCGTTTTGCGGCGCGCGCGGTAAGCGGCCCGCGCAAGCCGGTGCGGCGCTGGTGACGGATTATCTCGCCGGCCTCGCGGCGGAAGGATTGTCGGCCCGCACCCAGGCCCGGCGGTTATCCGCGCTGCGGCAGTTCTTTCGGTTCCTGCTCCGGGACGGCCAGCGCGACGATGATCCGACTGCGTTGTCGGTATCGCCGAAATTGCCGGAAAACCTGCCGAAATTCCTCGGCGAGTCGGAAGTGGATGCGCTGCTGGCGGCTGCCTCCGACATGCCTGGCGCGAGCGGTTGGTCGGCACGCGCCGGGCTTGAGATTCTCTATGCAACCGGCATGCGGGTTTCCGAACTGCTCGCCTTGCCGGCGGCGTCGCTGTCGGGCGACGCGGTGCTGCTGCTGATCAAGGGCAAGGGGGGACGGGAGCGGATCGTGCCGCTGTCCGAGGCGGCGCGGCAGGCGGCAAGCGCGCTGCGGGCCAGTCATCGGAAAGGCACGCGTTTTCTGTTTCCCGGCCGCAACCGGTCCGCCGCGATGACGCGCCAGGGTTTTGCCTTGCTCCTCAAGCGGGTCGCGCTGCGTGCCGGGATCGATCCCGCGCGGCTGTCGCCCCATGTGCTGCGCCACTCCTTCGCCTCGCATCTGCTGGCGCGCGGAGCGGATCTGCGCAGCTTGCAGATGCTGCTCGGCCATGCGGATATCGCGACCACGCAAATCTATACCCATGTGCTCGCCGAACGGCTGCAAAGGCTTGTGGAAACGCATCATCCGCTCGCGCAAAAGCCCGACAGCCACAGTCCCTGAGATCAACGAGCGATCAGCCGGCGGGCGATCGCTCGAACGCTGTCGGCCGCCGCCGATTGGGGAAATTGCGCAAGCAGCAGCTTTTGCCCGCGAATCGCCTCGTTGACGGACTGGTCCCGTTCGATCGTGCCAAGCAGCGGCGGATCGAGCCGCAGAAATCCGCGCGCCGCCTTGGCGAGCGCCGCATGGGCTCGTTTCGCGGAGGTTTCCGAATTCGTCTGGTTGACGACGATCCGCGCATCCACCGGCAACCCGAAAGCGGTTCTGTCATGTTTGAGCAGTTTCAGAACCGCGTAGGCATCGGTCAGGCTTGCCGGGTCTTCGGTGATGACCAGGATCACGGTGTCGGCCAGGGCGGACAGATGACGCATCGTCCGTTCGACTCCGGTACCGAGATCGAACAGAATCAGGTCGTACTCGCCGGCGGAGTCGATAAGCCGCTCCAGCAGGAGATTGATCGCGTTTGGTGTCGTATCGGCGAAGGCACCGGAGCCGGACTGTCCGGCGATCAAATCGAATCCGCCGGCCTCGATCGGGAAGATGCAGTCTCGTAACGGGATCTCCTGGCGCAACACGGCGCCGAGATCGACACCAGGAAGATGGCCGAGCTGGATATCAGCATTCGCAAGACCGAAATCGGCATCGACCACGAGCACCCGTCGCCGTCGTCCGCTCAGCGCATGGGCAATCGTGAGGCTCAGCCAGGTTTTGCCGACGCCGCCCTTGCCCGAGGCGATGGCGATCAGTCGTGGTCGCTTGAGTGCCGCCGGATGCCCATTTTTCGTCCGGCCGAGGTGGCGCATCGTGATTTGCGGTGTGGATGCAACGATCTCAGGCTGCATGGGATGGGATATCCTTTTGTTGCCGCTCAAGAAGCCGCGCGGCCAGGAAGCATGGTGTCAGGGATTCCAGCCCGTCGGCGACGCGACCGGAGATGCCGGCTTCCAGGAGAGTAAGTGGCGCGGCATCGGCGGCAGCGACCATTCCACCGAGCCGGCGCGACAGATCGAGTTTGCTCGGGATCAGCGCGGTGGCACCGGCGCCGTGAAACCGCTCGGCGATTTCCCCGCTCTCAGCCGGATCGAGGCCGGCCGGCAGAATCAGAACCGCGGAGCCCGAGACGGCATCAGTCATATGGCGCAGTAGGGCCATGTCGTCATCGCAGAATGGGTTCATGCCCGGAAGATCGATCAACACCGGGCGCCGCGAAGGACGCCGAAGCTTTCGGGTCGATGGCTTTCTCGCGACCGTCGCATCGACGAACTCGGCCCGAAGAACCCGGCTCAGTGCGGCAAGCTGGGCGGAGGCGCCGGCACGATTTCGATCGGCATTGACCAAGGTTGGTTTGATGCCGTCGCGGACCAGACGCGTGGCGAGTTTCGCTGTCGTGAGGGTTTTGCCGGCCCCAGGGGGACCTGCGAGCAGGAGCGGGCGATCGAATCCGATAGAGCCGAAACGGAACGACGCAGCCAGTGCCGTGTCAGGGCTTTGATCGGCCCATCTTGCGGCGAGTCGCCGCGGCACCCGGTGAAATGCCAGGGCATTGCGCCAAGCTTCGCCTGTATCCTTTGTTTGCTCGGGATCGATCGCGACGGTGAGTTCGATGATGTCGTCGATTTTGCGGTTGCCGAGAATCAGGGCGTCCGGGCCCATCAGCCGGTGCGCTTCGGCGAGTGCCTGGCGCATCGATGCCGCCCGGATCAGTTTGATCTTCATCTAGATGGCTCCAACGGTTCGGATGCGCGCGCGTGGAAACACTTCGGTCTGAGCGAGCACGGGCATGGATGGCTGCATGCGTTCGATGATTGACCTGATATGTGCCCGCAGCGGCGCACTGGTCAGCAGCACGGGAGATTCGCCGTCCGCGGCAGCGGATTCGAAAACCTGCGTGAGCCGGCGCATGAAATCGGCGAGACGGGACGGCGGCAAAACGAGCTGCCGCGCCTCCGGCGGCCCGGCCAGCGCTTCCTCGAGTTCGGTTTCCCATTCCGGCCCGATGACGACCAGCGGCAGATAGCCGCCTGCCCCGATATGCGCGTCGGTCAGTTGCCGGGCGAGGCGCATGCGCACATGGGCGGCGATGGCCGGGATGGCGCGAATCTGCATGGCGCAGGATTCGTGAATGCCTTCGAGGATGGTCGGCAGATCGCGGATCGACACACGCTCGGTCAGTAAGGATTGCAGCACGCGCTGCACGCCGCCCACGGTGAATTGGGTGGGAATCAGATCGGAGACGAGGCGTTGATGTTCGCGCGGCAGATCGTCGAGCAGTTTCTGCGTTTCCGCGAAGGATAGAAGTTCTGCCATGTTCTCCTTGACGATTTCGGTCAGATGCGTGGTGAGCACGCTTGCCGGATCAACAACGGTGCAGCCTTTCGCGCGTGCGGTTTCACGGTCCGCTGGATCGATCCAGGCCGCGGGCAGGCCGAAAGCCGGTTCGGTAGTGCGTTCGCCCGGCAGATCGGGAAGAGTGCCGGCCGCGGTCATCGCGAGCAGGCGCGTCGCCTGCAACTGACCTGAGCCAGCCTCGATTTCCTTGATCCTGATTGTGTAGCGATCCGCCGCGAGCTGCATATTGTCCTGGATGCGAACCGGCGGCAGAATGAAGCCCATTTCGGCGGCGATCGCTCGGCGCAGCGACTTGATCTGTTCGGTAAGCCGCGGCGTGTCGCCGCCGGCGAGGATCAGCAATCCGTAGCCGAGTTCGAGCCTGATCTGGTCGATTTTCAGAACATCGGTGATCGGCGGTTCGGCCGGCATCGTGAGTTCGGGTTCGATCGCCCGATCGATATGCGGTGGATGGCGCCAGCGGTGCCAGGATGCCCAGCCCGCGAGGATCGAGAGCGTGGCGAAGGGCAGGAACGGCAGGCCGGGGGCGAGAGCCAGGCATAATGCAGCACAAGATGCGATCCCGAGTGGTTTCGCCGAGCGGCCGAGTTGCCCGACCAAGGCGGAGTCCGTGCTGCCTTCGGCGCTTCCCTTAGTGACGACGACGCCGGCGGCAACCGAGACGAGCAGGGACGGAATCTGCGAGACCAGCCCTTCGCCGATCGATAATGTGGTGAAGGCCGCCGCGGCATCGTGGACGCTCATGCCTTTCTGGACGACACCGATGACGAACCCGCCGACGATATTGATCGAGGTGATGATCAGGGCCGCCACGGCATCGCCGCGGACGAATTTCGCCGCACCGTCCATCGCGCCGTAGAACACGCTTTCATGCTCGAGTTCGGCGCGTTTGCGCCGCGCGGTGGCCTCGTCGATGGCGCCGGTGTTCAACTCGGCATCGATCGCCATCTGTTTGCCGGGAATCGCATCGAGGGTGAAGCGCGCGGCGACTTCGGCGATTCGGGTCGAGCCCTTGGTGATGACGATGAAGTTCACCACGAGAAGAATCGCGAAGACGATCAGCCCGATCAGCAGATCGCCGCCCATCAGGAAGCCGCCGAACGCCGCGATGACATGGCCGGCGGCGTCGGTTCCCTCGTTGCCGTGCGACAGGATCTGGCGGGTCGCCGCGACGTCGAGCGACAGCCGGAGCAGGGTCGTCAGCAGCAGGACGCTCGGAAAACTGGTGAAGTCGATCGGCCGGCGGATGAACAGCGACACCATCAGCACGAGAATGCCGATGGTGAAGGACAGCGCCAATCCGGCATCCAGCATGAACGGCGGCAGCGGAACGATGAGCACGGTGATGATGAACACCACCCCGATCGCGAGCCCGATATCGGTTCCGGGCTGGAAATTCTTGAGCCGCCGGCTGATGTCCTGCCACGGGTTCATCGCGTTCACGCCGCCACGCCATTATGCGGCGCCGGGATGATCGCGCCGTGGGCGGCATAATCGCGCAGCTTGTTGCGCAGGGCGCGGATCGAAATGCCGAGGATGGTCGCCGCGTGGGTACGGTTGCCGAGGCAATGGTTGAGGGTCTCGATGATCAGTGCCTGTTCGACGTCCTCGACGCGTCGGCCGACGAGGGACACGATCCCTGATGCGGGGTTGGTTTGAACCGCGTCTTTGGAGAGCGAGGAGTTTGCCGAGCCGGAACCCTGAAATTCGATGTCGGCGATCCCGATGCGGTCATTCCCGGTGAGCAGCACCGCGCGATGCATGGCGTTTTCCAGCTCGCGCACATTGCCGCGCCACGGATGTTCGGCGAGTCGGGCGAGTGCGGCTTCGGTCAGGCGCTTCGGTCCGGCATCGTTGAGTGCGGCGTAATGATCGACGAAGTGCTGGGCGAGGGGAGCGATATCGTCTCTGCGGTGGCGGAGCGGCGGAATATGCAGGGCGACGACGTTGAGGCGGAAGAACAGATCTTCGCGAAACTGCCCGGCATCGATGCTTGCCGCGAGATCGCGATTGGTCGCGGCGAGAATCCGCACGTCCACCGGAACCGGATGATCGCCGCCCAGCCGATCGATCGTGCGTTCCTGGAGCGCGCGCAGGAGTTTGGCCTGAAGTTTGGCATCCATCTCGGCGATTTCGTCGAGCAGAAGCGTGCCGCGATGAGCCGCCTCGAACTTGCCCTGACGCCTTGCGAGAGCACCTGAGAACGCACCCTTTTCGTGGCCGAACAGCTCGGATTCCAGAAGCGTTTCGGGGATTGCCGCGCAGTTCAATGCGACGAAGGGACCGCGCGCGCGCCGTGACCGCGCATGGATGAACCGCGCCAGCACTTCCTTGCCGGTGCCGCTTTCGCCAGTGATCAGCATGGTGGCGTTCGATTGCGCGACCTGCTCGGCTTTCGCGAGCAACACGCGCATCGCGGCATCGCAGGCGACGATTTGCGAAGGCTGCTCCGCCGAGACGGCGGCCAGAATGGCGGCGATCAGCTCGGCGTCCGGCGGGAGAGGCAGATATTCGCGGGCCCCGGCGCGAATTGCCGCGAGCGCGCCTTTTTCGTCATTCTGGGCACCCGCCGCGACCACGGCGATGGTGAATCGCTCGGTGGCGAGTTGAGCCATCAGCGCGGGAATGTCGTGGGCGACATCGCAAATGATCAGGTCGATGACGGCTGCCTGGCGCAGCAAACGCAGTGCCGTTTCGATCGTTTCGGCATGGTCGAGGATCGCGCCGCGCGCCACCGCGATGCGGGCGGCGACGCCGAGTTCCCCCGAGAGCGAACCGATGATGAGGATGCGCATCGCTATGGTCAGCCGTTCCGGTCCGATTTCACGATTTCGGTCATTGTGATGCCGAGCCTGGTATCGTCGATCATCACGACCTCGCCGCGGGCAACCAGCCGGTTGTTGACGAAAACGTCGATCGGGTCGCCGACCTTGCGGTCGAGTTCGACGACGGCGCCGCGTCCGAGCTTCAGCAACTGGCTGACCTGCATGGTGGAACGGCCGAGCACGGCGCTGACCAGAACGGGAATATCATAGACCGCTTCAAGATCGCGCGGCGGTCGCGAGGTTTGCGGCTCGGCATCGGAAGGACGCGCGGCAGGTTGGCTGAACGGCACCGCGGTCAGCCCGGACGGTGCCGCTCCAACCGATACCGTCCCATCTGGCGTCAATGATGTGTCAGATAACAAATTCGTCGTCCTTTCCTGAACCGATTTCGATTTCACCCTGTGCGGCGAGTTCCTTGGCGGTTGCCACAATGGCAAGCTGCGCGGCATCGACATCGCGCAGCCGGACCGGTCCGAGTGCGTCGATATCGTCGCGCAGCATTTTGCCGGCGCGTTCCGAGAGGTTGCAGAGGAACAGGTCACGGATTTTGTCCGAGGCGCCCTTCAGTGCGAGCGGCAGTTTTTCCTTCTCGACCGCGCGCAGCAGGATCTGGACATCCTGTGGCGCGAGGCGGGTGAGATCGTCGAAGGTGAACATCAGCGATTTGATGCGGCTTGCGGCATCCTGATTTCGTGTCTCCAGCCCCGCGATCAGCCGCGCCTCGACGCCACGATCGAAGGCGTTGAAAATCTCGGCCAATTTCTGGTGCGGGTCGCGTTGCGAGCTTGAGGCAAGATTGGCCATGAAGTCGGCTTTGAGGGTCCGCTCGACATCGTCGATCGCTTCGCGTTGGATACCCTCCATCACGAGCATGCGCTCGACGATGTCGAGCGCCAGGGATTCCGGGAAGCGCGCGATCACCCGTGCGGCGTGCTCGGCGCCGACGCGCGACAGGACAAGTGCCGCGGTTTGTGGATGTTCCTGCAGCAGATAGTCGCAAAGGACGGATTCGTTGACTTTGCCGAGCTTGTCCCAGATCGTTTTGCCTGACGGACCATGGAGATCTTCGAGAAGCTGGCTTGCGCGCTCGGCGGGAATGGTTTTGCGGACCAGTCGCTCTGCGGCCTCCGCCGAACCGGCGACCGAGCCGGTCCGGTTGAGGCGGACAGCGAAATCGGCGCAGAGCTGTTCGACGGTCTCGGGGCGCACCGTGCCGAGACTGGCCATAGCGCGTGAAACCTCGCGGATCTCGTCGTCCTTCAGCAAAGCGAGTAGTTTGCCGCCCTGGTCCTCGCCGAGGGCGAGCATCAGGATCGCGGTTCGCACGGCACCGTGCAGGTGATCGATGCTATCGCTCACCGTGCACCTTCATGGCTCAGCCAGCCGCGGATCACGGCAAGAGTTGCCTCGGGATTCCGGTCGACCAGATCGGCGATCGCACGGATCGGGCTATGGTCCGTTTCGGCACCGGGCCCGGCGATGGCGTCACGAGAATCGGCTCCGATCGCACTGGCGCCGGCCTCGCCATCCATGGTCCCGATCATGGTATTGCCCGGTGTGGTGAGGCGGCTGACGATCGGGCGGAAGACGAAAAACAAAGCGGCGAGTCCGACAAGGCCGGTAATCACGATGCGCAGCAGCGGCACCAGCAGCCCGCTGTTCATGAAGCGGCCGATCAACGAGGTTTTGGGCGCGCTTAGGATCGCGTCCGGGTTGACGAAGTGCATCGACTGGATATCCACCACGTCGCCGCGTGTCTTGTCATATCCGATGGCCGTTTCGACAAGTTTTTTGATTCGCGCGATCGCCCTGGCCGAGCGCGGCTGCCAGACCGGTTTGCCGTTTTTGCCGCGCGATTGGGTGCCGTCGAGCAGAACGGCGACACTGATTCGGGTGATCTGCGGCGTCGCGTGGACGATGCGCTTCACCGTCTGGCTGATTTCGTAATTCGTCGTCTGGTTCGAATGCGAGCGGGTTTCGAGCCGCTTCGGGTTCGCCTTGCCGGTGGAGGCGCCGGGCAGGTTGTTGGCGACCGAGACCGTATCGTTGCGGCTGGTCGTGCGCGAGGATTTGGTGCGGCTTTGCCGCTGGCTGCGGACGACTTGGCCGTTCGGATCATAGACGGTCGATGTCTGGGCGGTCCGGTCGAAATCCATCGAGACGGAGGTGACCACGCGCACCTGATTGGGCCCGATGGCGGCGTCGAGCATCGAGCGGACGGCGTCGGACAGATGGTGCTCGGTCGCGCGCTTGATCGCGGCATCCCGCGCATTCAGCATCGCGCTGTCGCCGCGTCCGGCCTGGGCCAGCAATTCGCCGCGATTATCGGCGATCGAGATGTTGCCGGGTTTCAGCTCCGGCACCGCCGAGGCGACGAGGTTGAGGATGGCGTCGACGCTTTCCCGGTCGATCGGCGCCGCGCCGGCGAGCGACAGCATCACGCTCGCGCGTGCCGGCTCGGTGCGCAGGCTGAAATCCTCGCGCCTCGGCAGCACCACCTGCACCCTGGCGGCGCGAATTCCCTGGATCAGCTCGATGGTGCGTTCGAGTTCGCCGTCGATCGCGCGGGTTTCGTCGATCTGATCGAGAAAATCCGATCCGGTCAGCGGATTCTGATGGTCGAAAATGGCGAAACCCTGGGAGGTGCCGGCCGGCAGATCGTGCCGGGCGAGCAGCAGCCTCGCGGCGTCCAGTTCGGGCTGGGCGACCAGGATGCTATGGCCCTGCTCGCCGACCCGATATCGGATATGGGCGGATTTCAGGGTGGCCGCGATGTTCGCCGCGTCCTTGAGTCCGAGGCCGGAATAGAGCGTTGCGTTCGCGCCAGGGCCGCCGCCGAGCATGAGCATGGCCATCAGGCCCAGAACCGCTGCGGCGACAACACCCATCGCGCCCAGCTTGACCGGCCCCAAAGCACGGAGATTTTCGAGCAGCCTGTTCATTTCGAGCGGGAACCGGCTGACGGGGCGGTAAGCGGCATGGGGTCATCCTGCTGTCGCGACGATTTTGTCGCACGGCAAGAATGACCGACACGGGTAAGGATTCGGTTAACGCCCGGCAGAATTTGCCGGGTCGCGACGGTTTTCGAAGAAATCGCGCAGAATCGCGGCGCTTTCGCGCTCATCGACCCCGCCGATTACCTCCGGCCTATGGTGGCAGGTAGCGTGATCGAATACACGCGGTCCATGCTCGACGCCGCCCGATTTCGGATCGTAGGCGCCGAAGACCAGCCGCTTGATACGAAACAGGGCGATGGCGGCGGCGCAGAGCGGGCAGGGCTCCAGCGTGACGGTCAGCGTGCAATCGACAAGATATTTTTCGCCCCGCCGGGCGGCGGCGGCGCGCAGGGCGAGCAGTTCGGCGTGGGCGGTGGCGTCGTGTCGTGCCTCTACCGCATTGCTGGCGGTGGCAAGCACGGCGCCTGCGCCATCGGTCACGACCGCGCCCACCGGTACTTCGCCGCACTCGGCGGCCTTGCGGGCTTCGTTCAGGGCGCGCTGCATCGGCGTCATGCGCCTCTCTTGCCTTGGCGGGGGTTGCAGGTCTAGCTCGCGCCATGAGCAAGCGCCCACTGATCGGCCTGACCCTCGATGCCGAGGAGCCGGGCGGCTATTCCAAATTCCCCTGGTATGCGATCCGCCGCAATTACGCCGACGCCATCGCCGAAGCCGGGGGCGTGCCGGTGGCGCTGCCGCATCGCGCGGAACTGGCGGATGCCTATCTGGAAACGCTCGATGGGCTGGTGGTGACCGGCGGGGCATTCGATGTCGATCCCGCCTTGTACGGCGACGGCACGCGCCATGACACGGTGTCGCTCAAGAAGGGCCGCACCGAGGCGGAAATGGCATTGCTGCGCGGGGCGCTGATGCGCGACATGCCGGTGCTGGGCATTTGTGGTGGCGAGCAATTGCTGGCGGTGGCTCTGGGCGGCTCGCTGATCCAGCATATTCCCGACGCAATGCCGGGCGCCTTGGCGCATGAGCAGCCAAATCCGCGGAATGAGGCGGGGCACGCGGTTTCGATCGTGCCCGGCACAAGTCTTGCCGCAATCGTCGGGCGTGCGACGATGCGAGTGAACTCCTCGCACCACCAGGCGGTGCGCGATACCGGACCGACGCTGATCGTCAACGCTACCGCGCCGGACGGGGTGATCGAGGGGGTCGAATCGCCGTCGCACCGATTCTGCATCGGCGTGCAATGGCATCCCGAATTTCTGATCGATCCCGGCGATGCGCGGTTGTTCGCGGCGTTCGTCGAGGCGGTGCGATGAGCGGGCAGGACGGCGAGCGGATCGCCAAATATCTGGCGCGGGCCGGGATCGCGAGCCGTCGGGATGCCGAGCGGATGATCGGCGAGGGGCGCGTGGTGCTGAACGGCGCAAAAGTCGAGCATCCGGCGACGTTCGTTGTCGCGGGCGATGTCGTGATGGTGGATGGGGCAATGGTGGCCGAGGCCGCACGCACGCGGCTATGGCGTTATCACAAGCCGGATGGGCTGCTGACCACCCATCGCGATCCGCAGGGCCGACCCACCGTGTTCGAGAAACTGCCGCCGGACATGCCGCGGGTGGTCAGCGTGGGCCGGCTCGATTTGAACAGCGAGGGCCTGCTTCTGCTCACCAATGACGGGACGCTGGCTCGGCGGCTCGAATTGCCGACCACCGGCTGGCTGCGCCGCTATCGGGTGCGGGTTTATGGCATGGTCGATTCCGACCGGCTGGTATCGCTGAAGCAGGGCATCACGGTCGATGGCGTGCGCTACGGCCCGATCGCCGCCGAGGTCGATTCTGCGAAGGGGGCTAACGCTTGGTTGTCTGTTAGTATTGCCGAGGGCAAGAACCGGGAAATCAGGAAGGTGATGGCGGCGTTGGGGTTGGAGACGACGCGGCTGATCCGGGTGGCCTACGGCCCGTTCCAGCTCGGCAACCTGCCGCGCGGCGGGGTTGCCGAAATCACCGGCAAGGTGCTGCGCGATCAATTGCCGAAGGATAAATAATGGCCGCGCCCCGCATTATCGCGGGCGTGCTGCGCGGGCGCGTTTTAGCGACGCCGGAAGGGCTTGCGACACGGCCGAGTTCGGCGCGGGTGCGTCAGGCCTTGTTCGATATTCTGGCGCACGCACGCTGGGCCGAGCACGCGATCGTCGGTCGCACGGTGCTCGACGTGTTCGCCGGTTCCGGTGCTCTAGGACTGGAGGCATTGTCGCGCGGCGCGGCGCGGGCGACGTTCATCGAGGCGGATCGCGCGGCGTGCGTGGCGATCCGGCGCAATATCGACGCGTGCCGGGTGGGAGATCAGGCCGATCTGGTTGCGGCCGATGCGCTCGCCCCGCCGCGCGCGGCCATGCCGCACGATCTTGTGCTGCTCGATCCACCTTATGGCGCCGGACTTATTCCGCGCGCGCTCGATGCGTTGGGGAAAGCCGGCTGGATCGCGCCGGATGCGCTGATCGCCGCCGAATTCGGCCGCGCCGATCCGATCCCCAATGACATCGCGATTCTCGCCGAGCGCATCCATGGCCCGGCGCGTCTGGCGATCTGGCGGATGGGTTGAGCTTCTGGTCATTCGGTGCCGGCCGGCGTAGGGTTTCCGCATGGAAATGGAGCATATCGTCGAAGCCGCGCGTGGGATTTTCGGCGACCGGCTGAGCCTCAACGCGTCGATCCGTGAAACCCATGCGCATGGCGAGGCGAATCCGGCCACGCATCTGCCCGATGCCGTGGCGTTTCCCGAATCGACCGAGGAGGTGTCGCGGCTGCTGGCGCTGTGTCACGCCCATCGCATGACGGTGACGCCGTTCGGCGCCGGAACCTCGCTGGAAGGGCATGTCACGCCGGTCGCGGGCGGGATCAGCCTCGATCTCACCCGGATGAACCGCGTTCTAGCGGTGAACGACGCCGATCTCGACGCCAGGGTCGAAGCGGGCGTCACCCGCAAGCAGCTCAATCTTTTTCTCCGCGACCATGGGCTGTTCTTCCCGGTCGATCCTGGGGCGGATTGCACCATCGGCGGCATGTGCGCGACCCGCGCCTCCGGCACCAATGCGGTGCGCTACGGCACGATCCGCGAAAACGTGCTCGGCCTGCGCGCGGTGCTGGCCGACGGCACCATCGTGGATACCGGCGGGCGGGTGCGCAAATCGGCGACCGGCTACGATCTGACCCGCCTGCTGATCGGGTCGGAAGGCACGCTCGGCGTCATCACCGAAATCCAGTTTCGCCTGTACGGCATTCCCGAGGCGATCGGCGCGGCGGTGTGCCGGTTCGCCACCGAGCGCGGCGCGGTCGAAACCGTGATCGAGATCATGCAGGCCGGCATTCCGGTCGCCCGCATCGAATTCGCCGACGCGGCCCAGATGGCGGCCTCGATCGCCTATTCCAAGCTCGACGGCATGGCGGCGCAGCCCACGCTTCTGTTCGAGTTCCATGGCACCGCACAGGGCGTTGCCGAGCAGGCCGCGATGGCCGAAGCGATCGCCGCCGAGCATGGCGGCTCGGGCTTTGCCTTCGCGACCGAAACCGAGGCGCGGACCAAGCTCTGGCAGGCCCGGCACGACGCCTACTGGGCGGCGCGCGCGGCCTATCCGGGGCACGGCGCATTCTCGACGGATACCATCGTGCCGATTTCGCGGCTTGCCGAGGCGATCGAACAGGCCCGTGACTCGGTGGCGCAATCGGGCCTCCATGCCTGCATCGTCGGTCATGTCGGCGACGGCAATTTCCACGTGCTGATCCTGTATCCCGACACGAAGGAGGGTGCCGAGCGTGCCTGGGCGCTGGACCGTGAGATCGTGGCACAGGCGCTCGACCTCGGCGGGGCGGCGAGCGGTGAGCACGGCGTGGGCATCGGCAAGCGCGAATTCCTGCTCCGCGAGCACGGTGCTTCGGCCCTCGAGATGATGCGCGTGATCAAAGCGGCACTCGATCCGCGCGGCATTCTCAATCCGGGGAAATTGTTTCTCGACTGATGGTGTGGCTGCGTTGGCAGCCATCTTGCATTGCAGCATCCTGCAAGACAAGACGGGGCCAGCGCCGCAACGTGGACATCCTGATCGCCGAGACCGATTCAGTGCGTGCCGCGGCGTTGGCCGTAAGGCTCGAACAGATGGGCGTCGGGCGTGTCAGAATAGCACCGCCGGCCTCCACCCTCGCCGACATCGTGAACACGGAACGGCCGGATCTGGTGATCGTGGACATGGCACGGCCGGATCGCGGCAGCCCCGAGCAAGTGCGCAAAGTAACGGCGAGCGGCGTGCCGGTCACGCTGTTCGTCGACGAGGATGATCCCGCCTTCATGGAGGCGGCGATTACCGCCGGCGTTGTGTCGTACCACGTCAACGCGGCGGTGATCGCCGATATCAGGCCGGTTTTGCGCAGCGCCATCGCCCTGTTCCGCTATGCCAGAACGCGCGAGGCACGGCTTGCCGCGGCAGAGGCGGAGTTGGCCGATCGGCGCCGAGTGGACGCGGCAAAGCGGTTGCTGATGCGGCGCGATGGCATGGCCGAACCTGTCGCGCATCGGTTTCTGCAAAGACGCGCCATGGAGCGTCAGATGCGGTTGCCGGAGGTCGCCCGCGCGCTATTGCGCGAGGCGGGAGAGGATTTGGCATGAACGCACAAAAACCCGCATCGGCATTTCTCGCGAAAGACTGCTGGCTCGAACGACCGGATGCGGCAGAGTTGTCAATTTTCCATCAAACGATCTATTTTTAAGCAAAATATGAGTAATTTTTAGGATATTTAAATTAATGTTCGTAGAACAGGCTCGAAAATAAGCTATTTTTTATGTTGGCATTGTTCTTGCTGCACTGCACATGCATATGCAGTGCCCCTATGGTGGCCAAGGGTGGTCGCGATAGGATGGTTGGGCCTCCGGCTCCGTTTTGAAATTGCGTGCCAAGGAAGGCCGCTTCGCGGATCGACATATCCGCAGGAGAGCGACCATGGCTGTGCCCCAGAATAAATCCTTTCTGAAATCGGGGCACTTGCCCACCTTGTTCGCGGCGTTTCTGTATTTCGACATGAGCTTCATGGTCTGGGTGTTGCTCGGACCGCTCGGCGTGCAGATCGGTAAGGCGCTGCATCTCGACCCCGCGCATAAAGGGTTGATGGTAGCGACGCCGGTTCTCGCCGGCGCTTTGCTGCGGATTGTCAATGGTCTGGCGGTGGATCGGTTCGGCGCGAAGCGTACCGGAATCGTCGCCCAGGTTTTGGTGATCGTAGGACTGCTTGCAGCGTGGCACCTCGGCATCCCCGATTTTCGCGCGGTGCAGTTGCTCGGCATCGTGCTCGGTCTTGCAGGCGCGTCCTTCGCGATCGCCTTGCCGCTGGCTTCGCGCTGGTATCCGAAGGAGCATCAGGGCACAGCGCTGGGTATCGCCGGAGCGGGCAATTCCGGCACGGTTCTGGCCGCGTTATTCGCACCTGCTCTTGGGCTCGCCCTCGGCTTTACCAACGTGTTCGGTCTTGCGGCGCTGGTGATGATGCTGGTGCTCGTGGCGTTCATACTGCTCGCCAAGGACAGCCCGAACCATCCGGCGCCGCAGAGCATCGCCGCCTATTTGCGCGTGCTGGCACTCAGGGACACCTGGCTGTTCATGCTGTTCTACAGCGTGACCTTTGGCGGTTTCGTAGGGCTGGCTGCGTCGCTCGCGATTTATTTCCACACCCAGTATGGGTTAGCGCCCGTTGCCGCCGGCTATGCGACGGCCGCCTGTGTGTTTGCGGGCTCAATGTTCCGTCCGGTGGGTGGCTTCATTGCCGATCGATTCGGCGGCATCCGCGCGCTTTCGGTATTCTATCTCGTTGCAGCGTCGGCACTTGCATTGGTGAGCATCGGCCTGCCGACGACGGCACTCACCCTTGGTACCTTCGTCATCGCGATGCTGGCGCTCGGCATGGGCAATGGCGCGGTGTTTCAGCTTGTGCCGATCCGGTTTGGCCGGGAAATCGGCGTGATGACCGGGCTGGTTGGCATGGCGGGCGGTGTTGGCGGGTTCTATCTCGCATCGAGCCTTGGTTATTCGAAACAGTTCACGGGCTCGTATCAGGCTGGTTTCCTGATCTTTGCAGGTCTTGCCCTGGTTGCCTTTGCCGGACTGATCGCGGTCAAACGCCGCTGGCGTGCCGATTTCGCTTCCGGGGATGTCGTCGATGGCGCGCCGGTTCGCATTTGACAAGGAGCGATAATATGGATGGCTTCAAAATGTCGCGTCCGCGCCTTGTCGTGATCGGCAACGGCATGGCGGGAATGCGAACCGTCGAAGAAATTCTTTCGGCCGCACCGGGATATTTCGATATCACGGTGTTCAGTGGCGAGCCGCAGCCGAATTACGACCGGATCATGCTGTCGCCGCTTCTGGCCGGCGACAAGAATTTCACCGACATCGTGCTCAACGATTATGATTGGTATGAAGCGAATAACATTCGGTTGATCGCCGGCGAACATGTCGATTGGATCGACCGCAAGAAGCGCATCGTGCGAGGCGCTCACGGCAACGACGTGCCCTACGACATCGCGCTTCTCGCGACCGGATCGAATCCGTTCGTCTTGCCGATCCAGGGTGCGGAACTCGACGGCGTGCAGACGTTTCGGACTGTCGCGGATGTCGAGGACATGCTCGCGGTGGCCAAGCCCGGCTGCAAGGCCGTGGTGATCGGTGGCGGATTGCTGGGTCTTGAGGCAGCGCACGGGCTTAATCTGCGTGGCGCCGATGTCACCGTAATCCATCTCATGCCGACATTGATGGAACGCCAGCTCGATGCCTCCGCGGCGCATCTATTGGAACGCGCGCTGACCGCGCGGGGTATGACCATTCTGACCGCGACCGAAACCGCCGCCTTTGTGGGGGACGAACAAGTGCGGGCAGTGCGGCTGAAGGATGGCACGGAAATCGAGGCGGATCTTGTGGTGATGGCGGTCGGAATTCGTCCTAACGCAGGGTTGGCACGCGCCGTCGGCCTTACGTGTAACCGCGGAGTGATTGTCGATGACTGGATGAGGACCTCCGATCCAGAGATTTTCGCGATCGGCGAATGCGTCGAGCATGACGGCGAGGTGTTCGGGCTGGTCGCGCCGATCTGGGAAATGGCCAAGATTGCCGCGAATGCCATGACGGGTAATCAGGGGCCGGGATTTTGCCCGACCGTGAGCATCGCGCGGCTGAAGGTTTCGGGGATCGATATGGTCTCGGCCGGCGCCTTCATGGGCGATGCGACGACCGACGATATCGTTCTGCGCGATGCGTCGCGTGGCATCTACAAGCGACTGGTGTTGCGGGAAAATCGGATCGTCGGCATCGTGGCGTTTGGCGATGCGCGCGATTCCGGGTGGCACTTTCAGTTGATGAAAGACGAAACGGATATCGAAACGTTTCGGGACAGCGTGATTTTCGGCCCTGCACTGGATGGGGCGGCCGGCCCGGCGGAGGTGGTTCTGGCGCTGCCGGATCATGCCGAGATTTGCGGTTGCAACGGGATCGCAAAAGGCAAGATCGTCTCGGCGATTTCCGAATTCGGCCTCACGACGCTGGAAGCCGTTCGTGCACGTACCAAGGCCTCGTCGTCCTGCGGTTCATGCACGATGCAGGTCGAGGCGCTTCTTAAGGCGACAATCGGCAATGCCTACGCGCCGGTCATGGTAAAATCGATGTGCACGTGCACCGATCTGTCGCATGACGAAGTGCGGCGACGTATCCTGGGGGGTGATCTCAAATCGATTTCGGCCGTGATGCAGGCGCTGGAATGGAAGACACCGGATGGTTGCCATTCCTGTCGGCCGGCACTGAATTTTTACCTGCTCTGCGCATGGCCGGGTGAATATGTCGATGATGCGCAGTCACGCTTCGTCAACGAACGAATGCACGCGAATATCCAGAAAGACGGAACGTTTTCGGTTGTGCCGCGCATGTGGGGCGGAGTGACCAATGCGCGGGAATTGCGCGCGATCGCCGATGTGGTCGAAAAATTCGACATTCCAGAAGTCAAGATAACCGGCGGCCAGCGCATCGACATGCTAGGAGTGAGGCGCGAGGATCTGCCTGCGGTATGGCGCGATCTGAATGCGGCGGGCCTGGTGTCCGGTCATGCTTATGGCAAGGCGCTGCGTACCGTGAAAACCTGCGTGGGGTCGGAATGGTGCCGGTTCGGGACACAGAATTCGACGGCGATGGGAATCGCGCTGGAGAAGATGTCCTGGGGCTCGTGGCATCCGCACAAGGTCAAAATGGCGGTGTCGGGTTGTCCGCGCAATTGCGCGGAATCCTCGATCAAGGATTTCGGCGTGATCGCAACCGAGGCGGGTTGGGATCTGCTGGTCGGCGGCAATGGCGGAATCAAGCTGCGCGGTGCCGAGCTGCTGTGCAAGGTGACGATGGCGGATGAGGTTCTTGAATACTGCGCTGCCTTTCTTCAGGTCTATCGGGAGGAAGCGCTATATTTGGAGCGGACGGCGCATTGGATCGAGCGGGTCGGCATCGATTACGTGAAGTCGCGCATTGTCGAGGATGCCGAAGGACGCGCCGCTCTGGCCGAGCGCTTCCATCATGCCCAGCAATTCGCACAGGTCGATCCATGGGAAGAGCGTTCCGCCGGCCCGACGCCGCCAAGCTATGTCGATGTCGCGGAGCTGGTCTGATGGATGGCATGATGGTCGATCCGGTTTTTGTCGATATCGCGGCGGTGGACGAGATTCCGGCGCGCGGCGCGCGCACGGTGTCAACGGCACATGGGCCGGTCGCGATTTTTCGTACCGGCGATAACGCTATATTCGCATTGCGCGATCGCTGCCCTCATCGCGGCGGACCATTGAGTCAAGGCATCGTGCATGGCCATGGCGTGACATGCCCGCTTCATAACTGGGTGATTTCGCTGGAAACGGGTTCTGCTTCGGACGAGGATGCCCCTTGTGTCGCGCGGTTTCCGCTTCGCATTGAAGCGGGACGGATTCTGCTCGGCATTGCTGGACCGATCGCGGCCTGATGAACACGACCTGCCCGTATTGTGGGGTCGGATGCGGGGTTGTTGCCGGACGGGATGGGATTGTTGGCGATCCCGATCATCCGGCGAATCGTGGCAAGCTGTGCGTAAAGGGCACGACGCTTGGGTTGACCCTGGATGACCGGGACCGGCTGGTCGCTCCGATGATCGGTGGACAACAAGCGAGTTGGCCCGAAGCGCTCGATGTCGTGGCAAAGCGATTTGGCGAGGCGATTGCCGAGCGTGGACCGGATTCGGTTGCGTTCTATGTGTCGGGACAATTCCTGACCGAGGATTATTATATCGCTAACAAGCTGATGAAGGGATTCATCGGCTCCGGCAATATCGATACCAACTCGCGCCTGTGTATGGCTTCGCCGGTGGCGGCTCAGATCAGGGCATTTGGCGAGGATCTGGTGCCGGGCATTTATGAGGATTTCGACGAAGCCGATTTGATTTTGTTTGTTGGATCAAACGCGGCGTGGTGTCATCCTGTGTTGTTCCAGCGCGCGTTGCGGGCGCGTGAATCACGGGGGACACGGATCGTCGCGATCGACCCACGCCGGAGTGCGACGGCCGATCTCGCCGATCTGCACATTCAAATCGCACCTGGTGGCGATCTTGCGTTATTCGCCGCGCTATTTGCCAAATGTGCGGCAAAAGGCGCACTCGACTACGATTTCATTGCCCGGCATACGGCTGGGTTCGACGCCGCCTTGGCAATGGCGCACCAGGCCGATCCTGGTATCGACGCCGAGTTGTTTGACCAATTTGCCGACATGATCGCCGGCACGCCGCGGCTCGTCACGGCGTTTTTCCAAGGTGTCAATCAATCGGTCATCGGAACCGACACCGTAAATGCGATTTTGAACCTGCATCTCGCTACCGGACGGATCGGCAAGCCGGGTGCGGGGCCGTTTTCGCTTACAGGACAGCCGAACGCGATGGGCGGACGCGAAGTGGGCGGTCTCGCGACTCAACTCGCCGCCCATCTTTCCTTCGACGATTCCGCGCATCGGGATATTCTGGCGCGGTTCTGGAATGCGCCGCATCTCGCTCGCAAGCCGGGCCTCAAGGCGATCGATTTGTTCGATGCGGTGCATGACGGACGGATCAAGGCATTGTGGATTGCCGGCACCAATCCGGCCGAATCTTTGCCGCGCAGCGCGCTTGTTCGCGAAGCTCTCGAACGTTGCCCCTTCGTCGTTGTTGCCGATTGCTGGCCGACGGCGACATCGTCGCGTGCCGATGTGGTTCTGCCGGCCGCCGGCTGGTCGGAGAAGGATGGTACTGTCACCAATTCCGAGCGCATGATCTCACGCCAGCGCGCATTCCGTCCAGCACCGGGTGAGGCCAAACCGGATTGGTGGATGTTCAAGGAAGTTGCGTGCCGCATGGGATTTGGTGAAGCTTTCGCATACTCCAGCACGGCGTCGATTTTCCGAGAACATGCCGCTTTGTCAACTTTCGAGAACGATGGTGCGCGAGTGTTCGATCTGGGTCCGCTCGCGGCGATGCCCGATGAGGATTATGACGTGATGCGGCCAATTCAATGGCCCGTCGGCCGGGCGGAGCCGCGTCTGTTCGGCGACGGCAGGTTCCCGACGGCCGATGGCAGGGCGCGGTTTGTAGCTGTCTCAGCCGAGCATGGAGCGGTAGATGAGGAGAAAAAATTCACGCTGAATACGGGGCGGTTGCGCGACCAGTGGCACACCATGACCCGCACTGGGCGCGTGCCGGAGCTCATGGCGCATCGCGAGGCGGCGGCCGCGACCATTGCACCGGCCGACGCCGCGCGGTTGGGCATCGCGACCGGCGATCTGGCCGCGATCGGCAACGAACGGGGACAATTGATTCTGCCGGCCATGATCGGAGCGGACCAGGCCTCGGGTTCGATCTTCATGGCAATGCACTGGACCGAGGCGCATGGCAGCGCAAGCACGGTCAATATGCTGGCGGGCGCCGAGCGAGATCCGATTTCCGGTGAACCAGCCTTCAAGCATGGCAAAGTAACGATGAGGCGTATCGTGGCCCAGTGGCATGGCGTGGCGCTTGCGCGCACGGTGCTTTCGGTGCGATCCAAGGTAAACGACCATGCGGTGTGGTCGCGCACGCCGCGCGTGGGAGGACTGGTTCAGTTCGGCTTCACTGGATTCTTGCCTTTGCGCGAGGATACGACTTGCCGGTCCTTGGCCAGTTCTCTTCTGGAACTTCCAGAAACGGTCGAAATGCTCGACTATACGGATGCGCGGCGCGGCGTATTTCGTCTCGCGGTGATGAGGGGCGGGGTCTTGGTATTCGTGCTGCATGTCGCTTCCGATCGAGCGGCGCTGCCGTCGGCCGATTCTCTGGAAAAGCTGTTTGCGCGACGATGGGTCGAGCCCGATCCGGCGGTTCTGCTGGCTGGACGCGGAGCGAGCAGCGCCGCGCCGAGAGGCGGGATCGTTTGTGTCTGTCATCAGGTGACCGAACCGATGATACGTGCCGCAATCAAGGTGCGGGGGCTTGCGACGATCGACGCGATCGGTGCGGCGACGAAGGCAGGAACCGGCTGCGGTTCCTGCATTTCCGAACTCAAAGGATTTTTGCACCATGAACCGATTCTCGCAGCAGGTTGACCGCGAGATTCATCCCGTCGTTCTTGCCGGAGCCGGGCCGGGCGATCCTGAATTGCTGACGGTGAAGGCGCTGCGCGCCATCGAGGCCGCCGAGGTGATTTTGCACGATGCGCTGGTCGAGCAGCGGATTCTTGCACTGGCCCCGACCGCTAGGCTGGTGAATGTCGGCAAAAGATGCGGCCATCATGCCATGAAGCAGCACGAAATCAACGCATCGCTGATCGCGGAGGCGATGAACGGCGCGCGGGTATTGCGACTGAAGGGCGGCGATCCGATGATTTTCGGCCGAGCCAGCGAGGAAATCGCGGCGCTGCGTGCGGCGGGTATCGCGGTCGTGGTAATTCCCGGCATTACCGCGGCAAGCGCCGCCGCATCATCGATCCAGGCGTCGCTGACATCGCGCGATGTGGCCCGAAGCGTGATATTCATCACCGGCCATGGCAGCGACGGAAGTTTGCCGGAGCAGGATTGGCCGGCTTTGGCGCGGATGCGTTCGAGTTTTGCGTTTTACATGGGGGCCCGGCACGCACGGGCGATTGCGGAACGACTGATCGACGCCGGACTCGACCCGGCGACGCCCGGCGTGATCGTGACCAATATCAGCCGTCCCGACGAACGGTACCGAAACGGGCGGCTGATCGATCTTGCCGATGGGATCGCGGCGGAGGATCTCACATCGCCCGCCTTGATCCTGATCGGTGCGGCATTCGATGCAGCGTTTGCGGTTCAGCCGGCGCGCAGCTTGACCTGCAAGGTGAAGGTGATGGGATGATGCGGCATTTTCGGTGAGAAGGGCGGGAATCGGGTCGCCCGCACCGATGCCAGCGCAGCCTTGTCGATTGGTGGCGCACCGGACGAGCGGATGACCGACACGCCGAGCAGCGCACCGCTGGGGGCGATGTCGATCGCGACGGTCGTTATCCCGCGCAAATGCATCATTTCGACGAGCTGCGGCACACGGAGATCGTTCTGGACCGATTGATGGACCAGGGCTGCGTAGCGCTCGGTCGCGTTTTCCTGCTGTGCCGCCGAGACGACGGGCTGCGGTGGCGGCGGGGGCGGTTGCGGTTTCGGTACCGCGATATGCGGTATCGGTTTCACCGGGTGCGGAATTGGTCGCGGTTTTGGGATTGGCTTAGGCGGCGGCGGGAGCGGCTTCGGCGGTGCGAGCGGCAGGGGTGGCGGCGGTATTGGTTTCGGCGGCTTGGGCAGTGGCTTCGGTTTCGGCGGCGGCGCGATCATTTGGATCTTCATGATGCGCGGTCGGTGATTGGCGACCGGACCGGCTTGATTTGTGAAATGGACAAAACCGATCACGGCGATAATTTCAAGGACCAGCGCCACGCCCAGAGCACGGCCGAACAGGTCGCACTCCTGCATGATGGGCGAAGCACGGTTTGTTCCGATCACAGCCGACATTATTCAGCCGTCGGCTTGGCGGCGATGCCGATATCGGTGACACCGGCTCTGCGCGCGGCATCCATCACGGTGACGAAATGCTGGAACGCGACATGCTTCGAGGCCGCGATGGTCACCTGGGTCTTTACCGTGTCGCCGTCCGACTGAAACAGGGATGTGAGCTGATCGGGGGTAAACACCTTGTCTTTCACTTTCACGGTGCCGTCCCTCAGGATATTCACCGTGAATTTCGGGTGCTTCAGGCGATGGGTCTGACTCGATGTCGGCAATTGCAGGGAAACACCGGCATCCGGAATCATCTGCAGGGTGACGATGATGAAGAAAACCAGCAGGAATAGCATGACGTCGATCATGGGAATGATCTCGACGCGTGCCTTCTTGACTTCGAAATAGCGGAGTTTCACAGCAAATCCTCTATTCAGCGACGGCTTTGATGCCGGTGCGCGCGCGCATCATCGGCACGATGGGAGCGCCATCGGTGCGGTTGAGCACCATGGTTTTGATGGTGTCGAGCTGATGAAGGATCAACCGCACCTGGTTGGAGAGCATGTTGAAGGCGGCGAGGCCGAGCATCGCGATCAGGATGCCGAAAGCGGTCGCGACGAGAGCGTCCGCGACGCCGCCGGTGACTTCGGCGGACGCATGGCCGGGTCTGGCGAGAACCGAGAAGGCATGGAACATGCCGATGATGGTGCCGAACAGCCCGAGCAAGGGCGCCAAGGTGACGATGGTGTCGAGCACCCAGAGGCGCTGGTCGAGTCGGGGGGCGACCAGCATGATCGCCTCGTCCATCCGGTTGCCCATGGCCTCGGCATCGGCGTCGGCCACGTGATGCAAGGCGGTATCGAGCAGCACGGCCTCGGGTTGCCTGCCGGCGAAATCGCGCATCTGCTCAAGATCGCCCGGCGACAGGCTGCCCATGCCGGCCATACGCCGGACCAGGGCATTGCCGCGCAGAATCGCCCGGCGCAAATACCAGACCCGATCGAGCATGACCGCGGTTGCGAGCAGGAACAGGATCGCGAGGATATAGAGAACGCCGTCGGAATAATTGGCGAGATGGATGATATAGGCGAGAGTCATAATCGCTGTCTCCGGCGGTTACAGGCGCGGCGCAGCCTTAGCCGACGCCGCGCCGCGATAGTGTGAAGGATCGATGACGGTTTGGGTTTGCAACGATATCAGAAATGCATCCCGATACTGCCGTAAATCGTGAACGGCGCGCCGGGATAGGCAAGCAGATAGCCACCATTCGCGGTCCCGAAATAACCGCCGGACGAAATATATTCATACTGATTGTAGCGGTTGTTGGTGACGTTCAAAGCAGTCAACTTGAAATCGACCGATTTCCTGCCGGCATAGGGTAGTGTCAGCGGCATCGCCACCTTGAGCGACAGGTTGAAGGTGCCGTATCCCGGCATGGTCTGGCGACTCGGTGCGCCGGTCATGTTGTTGAACAGGTTTTGAGTGCCGGTGAACTGATACCAGGCGCGCGGCTGAATCAGCGTGCTACCGAACAGATACTCGTAATAGGCGCCGATATTCAGGTTGGTTTGCGGCACATAGGGCACCTTGCGTCCATTGTAGCTGGTGCCGGGCTTGGCGGAGCCGGCGCCGGTCACGTAGTTGGTATAGGTTGCATGCACGATCGAGGCGTTGCCGAAGACATGCAGGGCGTAGATCGGATTGTCGTCGAAGAACAAATTGGCGCCCTGATAGAGCGAGGTGCCGTTGGCGGAAATCGTGTTGCCGTTGGCCAGCGTGAATTTCAGCGCCTGCTTGGCGTAGCGGAGGTGGAAATAGCTCACGCCTGCCAGGAAATGGTGCAGGAATCCGGCGTTATCGATGTGGAATTTCGCGCCAGCCTGGAATTCCTGGCCGAGTTCGAGGTGATACGAGTTCGGATCGATCGACTGGAACAATCCGCCGCCGCCGCCGAGCGCAGGAGTACGCAACGCTTCCTCGTAGCTGCCATAGACCGACATCCAGGGCAGAACCCGCAGATTGACCGAAAGCGACGGCTCGACGCCATTGCGGCTTTCGTGAGCACCGCAACTGGCGCCCTGATCCGTCGTGTTGCCCTTGGTGGATGCGCTGGTGAGCGGGCAATGGGTCGACAGAATGACTCCTGGAGCAAAGCCGAAATCCTGAAGCGAGGAGTTCGAATAGCTGGTCTGGAAGCTGACGAAACGGATGCCGGGAGTAATGTGCAGAGCGCTGATCGGGTGGATATCATCCTGAACGAACAAAGCAAAATCGTCCTGGTTGAAATAGGAAGAACGGATCTTGCCTTTGATGTTCACGATGTGTTTGTTGCCGCCGTCAGCCGGATTGTAGAAATTGTTGCGCGAGTTGTAGGTGTCATGAATATAGTAACCGCCGAAATTCAACGTATTGAATGGAAGTTTCGCGGTTAACCAGACCTTGTCGCCGAATATATTAGTATAAGGGTTGTTGTATTCGTCCTGTTGCGGTCCTGCGTTGTAGAGATCCGTGATTCTCGAATGAACCCGACTGATATTCTCATACCAGGTCAGATTATGCAGGGTGGTCGAGTCATCGAGATGGATATTCTCCTTGCCGTAGACCATCCAGAGTGCATTGGTGTCGAATTTCTCATAGGTATTGAATGGCAGCGCGCTGTAATAGCCCGAGGTCTTCTGACTGTAGAGTGTGGAACCCGCCTGTCCCGGATTGCCGGTGATGGTAACGCCCGCCTGCGGCGTGGTGGGGATCACCGGCACGCGATAGCCCGCGCTGCGCGCGAAATAACCGCCGAACTGGATATTGCCGGCGGAGAAATGCTTGATGGTTTTCAGATAGATCGAGTAATTTTCGGCTGGGCTGCGAAATCCGTCGGCGGCGGTGCGGAAGCTGTCGCCGTCGCCGACGCCACCCGCGATCACGGTGGACCAGCCGTGATAAATGCCGGTTCGCAGATCGAACTCGATGTTCTTCTGGCCGTAGCTGCCATAGGTCAGCGTGATGTCGCCGCCCGGTTTTGTCGTCGGTTGCGCCGGCGTGAACTCTACCCCGCCACCGATATTGTTGTACCAGCGATCGACCGGGTTGCCCGGCCCGTAGGTGACGGTCGTGCTCTGGATCATTCCGGTTTGCGGAATCGTGTTCGATTGCCAAAGATCGGTCGAAGGATCGACGATCGGCACGCCGTCCAGGGTCACGCCAATCGCGCCGTTGCCGGTGAAGCCGCCGTAACCGCCCCAGCCTTGTTGCACGCCGTCAAGCGTGATGGTGTATTTCGATGCACCGCTATTGCCGTAGCCTGAAATATTCACGCCGGGCGAGTAGGAGAGGATTTGCGCGGCACCTGCCACCGGCCCGGCGGCGTCCATGATCGCACGGCCGAGAACCCGCCGGGTCGTGCCGGATTTGAAAATTTTCTTCTGGGGCGGCGCCTTTGTGGTGCCGGGTAGGGCGGCGGCGCCGGAAGCACTCACCTCGCCAGCGTTCACCGCCTGGGCGTGGACGAGAATCGGAGCGAAAGCCGTGCCGGATAGCAGGAACGCCATGAGTGTCTTGCGTGTGGTGTTTGTCTTGATGTTGACGTGTCGGCTGGGGGCCACGACCGCTCTCCTTTGTTGACCAGATCGATGCGCGTAACGGCGCGTAACGGGCGGGCGGGAGAAACCAGATGAACGGATGGCAAGCAATCGTTCAGCACCGGGCAATCGTGAAGTTTCATGGAATCTTCAAGGAAGTTTCTCGAAACTGTCATAGGGTCGATCTTGCCGAATCGGAGCAGCTCAAAACTGCCCTTGAGCAAAGCGTTTCGCGATACGACATGAACCCGGTTCGACTGTCATTCAGCCACGGGGGGAATTCATGGATTATCGTTTGCTCGGCCGGTCCGGCCTGAAAGTCTCGGCGCTGACGCTCGGCACCATGACGATGGGCGGCAAGGGCGTGTTCGGGATGGTCGGCAATGTCGGGGTCGGCGAGGCGCGCCGGCAGATCGATATGTGTTTCGATGCCGGGGTCAACCTGATCGATACGGCGGATATCTATTCGACGGGCGGCTCCGAGGAAATCGTCGGCGAGGTTTTGGGCGGCAAGCGCAAATCCGACGTACTGATCGCGACCAAGGTGCGGTTTCCGATGGGCGACGGGCCGAACGATGCCGGCCTGTCGCGCCACCACATCGTCGCCGGATGCGAGGCGAGCTTGAAACGCCTGCGCCGGGACGTGATCGACCTGTACCAGGTGCATGAATGGGATGGGTTGACCCCACTGGAAGAGACGATTGAGGCGTTGGACACGCTGATTCGCCACGGCAAGGTGCGTTACGTGGGGTGTTCGAATTATTCCGCCTGGCATGTGATGAAGGCGCTGTGGGTCGCGGGTGCGGCGCATCGGCAGCGGTTTGTCAGTCAGCAGATCCATTACACGTTGCAGGCGCGCGAAGCGGAGAACGAATTGATTCCACTGTCGATCGATCAGGGGCTTGGCGTATTGGTGTGGAGTCCGCTCGCCGGCGGGCTGCTGTCGGGCAAGCATCGGCGCGATCGAAAAGCGCCGGAAGGCTCGCGGCAACTGGCGGGGTGGGATGAACCGCCGATCCATGACGAAGCCAGATTATGGACTATCGTCGATGCGCTGGTGGAGATTGCCGACGCACGCGGTGTCAGCGGCGCGCAGATCGCCTTGGCGTGGCTGCTGGGACGCCCGGCGGTGACGTCGGTGATCATCGGAGCGCGCAACGAAAAACAGCTTGCCGATAATCTGAACGCGGCAAGCCTGGAACTGACAGAGGCGGAACGCGCAAAGCTGAACAAGGTGAGCGCGCCGCCCTTGCAATATCCCTACTGGCACCAATTGCAGACGGCGAAGGACCGGCTCGGGAAGGCCGATCTTTCGCTGCTTGGCCCGCATCTGTAACCCGTGGTGGCGACGCCGTCGGTCGTGACGGATATTCCGGCCCGGCTCGACCGATTGCCTTGGGCGCGGTTTCACTGGCTGGTGGTCACGGCGCTTGGCGTCACCTGGATTCTCGACGGACTCGAAGTCACCATGGTGGGCTCGCTTTCCGGCGCGATCGCGAAGGCGCCGGAGATGCATCTATCCAGTGCCGATGTCGGCGCACTGGGCAGCGCCTATGTGGCGGGCGCGGTGCTCGGGGCGTTGTTTTTCGGCTGGCTGACCGATCGCCTGGGCCGCAAGCGTCTGTTCACCGTCACCTTGCTCGTCTATCTCCTGGCAACGATCGCTTCGGGATTGTCCTGGAATTTTGTGTCGCTTCTGGTGTTCCGGTTCGTCACCGGAACCGGCATCGGCGGCGAGTATTCGGCGATCAATGCGACCATTCAGGAACTGATCCCGGCACGGCGGCGCGGCTTTACCGATCTGGTGATCAACGGCAGCTACTGGATCGGTGCTGCAATTGGTGCGCTTGGCGCGCTGGCGGCGCTCGATCCGCATATCGTCGCAGCCGACCATGGCTGGCGGCTCGCCTTCATCATCGGCGGCGCGATTGCCGGTATCGCGTTGCTGCTGCGCCGATTCATTCCCGAAAGTCCACGCTGGCTGATGACCCATGGCGACCCGGAAGCGGCGGAGCGGATCATGGCCGAAATCGAGCGGCGCGTAAGCACTGCCCCTCCCGAATCCAGGTTGAAAACAATCCGGCTTCGGACCGATGTAACATCCTGGTTCGGCGTCGGGTTGCACGCCCTGTTCACGCGCTATCGCCAGAGGGCCATGCTCGGCATTTCGCTGATGACCGCGCAGGCATTCTGCTACAATGCGATTTTCTTCACCTATGCGCTGGTGCTGACGAAATTCTATCGCGTGCCGAGCGGCCGCGTCGGGCTGTACATCCTGCCCTTCGCGCTCGGCAATTTCGCGGGGCCGCTTCTGCTGGGCCGATTCTTCGATTCGCTCGGCCGGCGCGCGATGATTGCCGGAACCTATGCGATTTCTGGAATCTTGATGGCTCTGACGGGGTATTTGTTCATGCTCGGTACGCTGGGCGCGTCGGGGCAGACCGCGGCCTGGACGGTGATTTTCTTTTTCGCCTCGGCGGCGGCGAGTTCCGCCTATCTCACGGTTAGCGAAAGTTTCCCACTGGAAATCCGTGCCATCGCGATCGCGATTTTCTATGCGTTCGGTACGGCGCTGGGCGGTATTATCGGCCCGATCCTGTTCGGCGCGCTGATTGGCAGCGGCGCACGAGTCAACGTGTTCTACGGCTATCTGCTCGGCGGTGGGCTGATGGCTGCTGCTGCGTGCATCGAAGCCGTCATCGGCGTCGATGCCGCGCGCGTGCCGCTGGAAGACATTGCGCGCCCGCTATCGGAGATCGGCTGAACCTGCCGCGATCGGGCGCGGCCGCCCTTCGCTGTCGATCGCGACGAAGGTGAACACCGCTTTGGTGACGCGCCGTTCGCTCGCCGAATCCCGCGCCCGCCGCCACGCCTCGACATTGACGCGGATCGAGGTGCGCCCCACCGACACCAGATCGGCATAGACGCTGACTTCATCGCCGATTTTCACCGGGCGGATGAAGCTCATCGCGTCGACCGCGACGGTCGCGATCCGGCCATGGGCGATGCGGCCCGCGAGGTTGCTGCCGCCGAGGTCCATCTGCGCCATCAGCCAGCCGCCGAAAATATCGCCATTGGCATTGGCGTCGGCGGGCATGGCGATGGCGCGGATCATCGGCGTCGCATCGGGCGGGGTTTCCGCCTCGTCGGTCTGCGGCATCAGCCCCTCAAACCGCCTTGGCGGTTTGAGCTGTATCGCCAAGGTTCTTGTCGATCCAGGCTTTCAGGACACTTTTCGGCGCCGCGCCGACATGGGTTGCCGCCGGCTTGCCGTCCTTGAACAGGATCAGGGTCGGGATGCCGCGCACGCCGAACTTGGTCGGCGTCATCGGGTTTTCGTCGATATTCACCTTGGCGATCGAAAGTTTGCCGGCATATTCGCCACCGAGTTCTTCGAGGGCCGGAGCGATGACGCGGCAGGGGCCGCACCATTCGGCCCAGAAATCGACCAGAACGGGCTCCTTCGATTCCAGCACCGAAATCGAGAATTCGGCGTCGGAGACGGGTTTTGATACAGCGCTCATGAGCGGGACTCCTGTAGAATTGTTTCACAGAATGGCGCGTCGCCGCCATGGGATCAAGCCGATGATGGCTGGTGCGGTTGCGGTGCATGGCGGATGAGCAGCGGCTCCGGCACCGGCATGACCGCGCCGGTGGCGGTCCAGATGAGCAGGGTGGAAACGGGTTTGTCGGGATGGATCGCCCGCAGCACCGAGCCATAGGCGGCCAACTGGGCGAGATAGGCCGACGGAATCGCCTCGGGGGCGGTAGGCGGTGCGCGGTCGGTCTTGTAGTCGGCGATCAGGATGCGATCGGGCAGAAGCACGAGCCGGTCGATCAGGCCGCCGATTTCCACGCCGTTCACGATGCCGGCGATCGGCGCCTCGGCGCGCGAATCGGGGCCGAATAGCGATGCCAGTTCTGGATGGCCAAGCACGTGCATCACGCAGGCGGCGATATCGTCTTGGGCGCCGATGCTCAGGCCATGGGCCTTCTGGCGCAGATAGGTCTGGGCGGCGCCGAGCCGGCGATGCTCGGGCAGATCGGGCAGATGCTGCAGCAGCGCATGGATCAGGCGGCCGCGCGCCAGCGCCGCCGCCCGGCCTGATGCGGTCATCGCCGCGCGCGGCGAGGCGCTGGCAAGGCCGGATGCCTCGCCTTCGGCACTGCGGCTCGGCACCAGCCGGTCGATCCGGCCGGAAGGCAAGGGTGGCGGGGCGGCGCGCCAACCGGAGCCGGCATCGAGCCAGGGCGGCGGATCGGCCGCGGTGACGGTGACGCGCCGCCCGGTCCGGTCCGGCGCGGCGGTCTGCGCGCTGGCGGCGACGCGTGCGTGTTCAGCCCAGGGCAGGGCGATGCCGGTTTCCACAACATCGTTCAGCCGGTCGAACCCGGCGCGGATCTTCTCATACCAGCAGGATGCCGGCGGTCCGTTCTTCGGTGAGGCGCCGCAGACGATCAGATGGTCCTCGGCTCTGGTCAGGGCGACATAGAGCAGACGATTATATTCCTCCAGCATCGCGCTTCGCGCCTCGGCAGCCGCATCCGCGACTGCCTGACTGCGCAGACCGGCGCGCGGGCAGAATATCGGCACGCGCAGATTGTCCTGGGGTACTGCCATCCAGTGCAGCGTGTTGCCTTGCTTGGGAATCCCCGTGGTATCCGGGAGAATGACCAAAGGCGCCTGCAGCCCCTTCGCACCGTGTACGGTCATCAGCCGCACCGAATCGCCAGAAGCCTCGGCTTCACGCTTGATTTCGGCGGCGGCGGCATCAAGTGCCGCGAGGAAGCCTTGCAGGCTGGCGGGTTCGCGCCGGCCATACTCCAGCGCGGTCGCCAGCAACTCGTCGATCGGTTCGGCGGATTCCGGCCCGAGGCGGGCAAGGAGTTTTGCCCGTCCGCCCAAAGGCCCGAGCACCTCGGCGAACAGGCGGTAAGGCGAAACGAAATCCGTCCGTGCCTGCGCGGCGGCGAACAGATCGCGTGCTTCCGCGAAGACCGGGCGCTCCGCCGCGCGGGCGAACAGCGCATCGCGCAGGCTGCCGCGCCTGGACATGGCGAGGTCCATCACATCATCGTCCGACAAGCCGCCGAGCGGGCTGGCCAGAACCGTCGCGACCGCGACATCGTCTTCCGGCAGAAGCAGCGCCTGGGCGAGGGCGATCAGGTCCGCGACCGCGCGGTTTTCGGTCAGCACCATGCGGTCGAGCCCGGCGACCGGAACCCCGGCATCCTTCAGGGCGCGGGTCAGCGCCGGGCCGAATTCGTTCCGGGTTCTCACCAGGATCAGGATATCGCCCGCCGTCAGCGCCCGGCCGCGCGACAGAAGCGGCATTTTCGTCTCGATCCGCCGCTTGATCCAGGTGGCCAGGCCATCGGCGAGGCGCCGCCGCGCCGAGGCTTGGCGGGCGTAATCGTCGGTGACGGCCCAGGGCTGCAATTCGGGGTCGGGGTCGGCCGGGGCGAGCGGCCAGAGTGTCGCCGATCCGGCCTGTCCCGCGCGACTCACCCCGTGGATCAGCGATTCGCCCGGCAGAACCACGCCGTCGCGCGCTTCGCCAGTCGCGAAGACCTGATCGGCCAAAGCGAGGACGGGCGCGGTGGAGCGGAACGAGGTCGCGAGCGTGCCTTCGTGCCAGAGTGCCCCGGCGTTGCGCACCTGCCGGCCGATTTTGCTCCGCCAGGCGTCGAAACTGGCGAGATCGGCGCCCTGGAAGGAGTAGATCGACTGTTTCCGGTCGCCGACCGCAAAGATCGTGCGATCGGCATTATTTTTTACCCCCTCTCCGGCGAAGAACTCCTGGGCGATCGCGTCGATCACGCCCCATTGCGCGGGGGCGATATCCTGCACCTCGTCGAGCAATATGTGATCGATCCCGCCGTCCAGCTTATAGAGCACCCAGGCGGCGCCGGGATCGAACAGAAGCCGCGCGGCGCGGGCGATCAGATCGCCGTAATCGAAGCGGGAGTCGCGGAGTTTCGCTCCGGCCTCGGCGGCGCGGATCGGCAGCAGAAGCCCGGTCAGCGCGGCGGAGAGCCGCGCGAGGTCGCGCGCCGCCAGCCGATCGTCATGGGCGATGATCCGCGCCTGTTCGGCGGCGATGGTTTCGGCCAGAGCGGGGGCGGATTGGTCGAGCGCCTTGCTCACGAAGGCCGATTTCGCCCGAGCCTCGCCCTTGCCGGTCAGGAAACCGTCGCGCCAGCCCTCCCACGCGGCAAGGCGCCCCGCCGCATCCTTCGCAAGCCAATCGAGGAGTAACAGCGCGCGCTCCTGGGCTTTTGGTGAACTATCGGTGGCAATCCGGCGCAGGCAGGTGCCGAGCGAGATTTCGTCCGGTGGGGCGACCGCCGCGTCCCACAACTCGGTTTCGTCCGATTCGGGAGCATCGAGGGCGGCACGCTGCATCGCCTCGATCGCCGCCGCATCCTGATGCCGGTCGAGCAGGCGGGTGAGCAGCGCACGCGAATCGGTGAGGAGCCGGTCGGTCAATTCGGCGAATTGCAGCTCGGAGATTTCCCCCGCGAGCAGGCGCAGCGCGGCATGGGAGGCATCCATCCGGTCACCGAGGACGGATTCGCGCGCCGAGCGTCGCCGCTCGGCGGCTTCCGAGTCGTCGGAGACGGCGAAATGCGGCGATATGCCGGCTTCCAGCGGAAACCGGCGCAGCAGCGACTGGCAGAAAGCGTGGATCGTGTCGATTCGCATCCCGCCCGGCAGGTCGAGCACCACGCCGAACAGCGAGCGGGCGCGGCTTCGACTCGCCTCGGTGGTAACCACGTCCAGGCTTTCGAGGTCGGCATCGAGCGTCAGGCTATCCAAGGTCGCCCAGCGCCCGAGCCGGTCGCGCAGCCGGATCGCCATTTCCGCCGCCGCCGCGCGGGTGAAAGTGAGGCACAGGATGCGCGCCGGGCTGGCGCCGGACAGCATCAGGCGGAGCAGCCGGTCGGTCAGCAGCTTGGTCTTGCCCGACCCCGCCGAGGCACCGACGAATGCCGAAACACGTGGATCGGAGGCCGCACGCTGGGCGGCTTCAGCGGCCTGGACCGCGCGGCTCACGCGCTGTCCTCCCACTCAGCGCGGCGGGAAATGCCGGCGAAGGGGCGATCATGAGTTTGCCGTCCGGGATGCGGCGCATCGAGAAACGGCGTTGCCGGATCGGCGTAGCGCGCGAGCAGAAGGGGGATTTCGCTGCGCGCGGCGTCGATCACGGCGCGCAGCCGGTCGGCGTCACCCTTCAGGATGGCGCGGGTTTCGCCTTCGGTCGCCCCGCCGGACAGTTTCCAGTAGACGAGTTCCGTCACCGTGCCGCGGCAGGATGCGCCGAACCCGCCGGCTTCGGCGATCACCGCTTCGAGCGGGAGTTGAGGCGCGCCGCCGGTTTCGATGGCCCGGTCGTCGGGCGGGCTGCCGGTCTTGTAGTCGATGATCGCGATGCCGTCCGCCCGGCGCTCGATCCGGTCGGCCCGGCCACGGAGTAAAAAACCATCGAATTCCCAGCATCCGGGAATTTCGGTCGCGATCGTCTCGGCCGGACCGTGCGCCGCGAGCCGGTCCCGTTCGATCGCCGCGATCCATCCGGCGATGCGCTCCAGCCTGACCCGCCAGAACGCCTCCAGCGCGCGGCGCAGCCGCTGCTTGCCCAGTTCGCGGCCGAACGCGGCGGCAAGCTTCTGCTCCGCATCCGGCGCCGCGGCCCAGACCGGATCGGTCGCCGCCTGCCTCAAGCCTTCATGAACGATGGTGCCGAACAGCCTGGTATCGGTTTCGGCGTCGAGCGGGTTGAGCGGGGTCAGCCGCATGATCCGGCTGGCATGGATCGCATAGGGATCGGCGAGCAGGGTGGTGATCTCGGAAATCGAGTAGCGCATCGGTCGGACTTCGGCTGGCGGGCGCGGCGCCGGGCGCGGCCGGATGATGCGGGCCGCCGGCTGGTCCAATTGCGCGGACCAGCTTGCTGCGGGATGACGGGCGAGACTTCGCCCGGCGCCGCGGAGCACAAGCTCGATCCGGGCGAGGAAGCGCGAGGGCACGGCGGGTGCCCGCCCGCGCCGGCGCGGCGCCGAGAGGATCACCGTATCGCAGGTGGCGATCAGGCTGGTCACGTCATGCGCGGCCTCGCCGATCAACCCCGCATCGTCGGGCAGCCCGGCGGCTTTACGCATCGGGCGCGACAGCCAGGGGCCCGGATCGGGCTCGGCCGGGAATACGCCTTCGACCATCCCGCCGAGGATCAGCGTATCCACGGTCTGCAACCGCGCTTCCATGATGCCCCAGATCGCGACGCGGGGATTGGCATCGCGCGCGCGGGTCCGGCGCAGCCTGGCATTCCCCAGGATCGTATCGAACAGTGCGGGCAATTCGCTCGGGGCGATATCGGGCAGACCATCGAGAGACGCGAGTTGCCGCGCGAGATGGTCCGACAGGGTGCTTCCTGCCTCCCCGGCCCAGAGTTTCGCGCCATCCGGCGCCTCGTCGGTACTCGTCAGCGCTTCGGCGGCTTCAATCAGTGCTCCGATCAGCGCGGCGGGCGATGCCGTCATCACTCCGCCGGCGTCGATCAGCGGCCGCAGCAGCGTCTGCAGCGCGGCGATGAACGCGGCGAGTTCCGCATCCTTTTCGGCTTCTGCGGCGTAGCGCAGGGCGGAGAATCCGGGTCCGGGCAAATGCTTGCGGAGCAGGATATCGAGCCGGCGGGCAAATCCGCGGCAAACCGCCGGGCTGCGTCCGGCGGCGGCGAGCGGGTGCTTCAGCAAAGCGAGCAATGGAACCGGCGCGTATTGCGCGGCCTGCGCCGTGGCGAGCAGCCGAAGCAGAATCGCCGGCGGGGTTTCGGCGAGTGGTTCGCCGGCGCTGTCTTCCGCCCGGATGCCAAGGCGTGCCAGTTCCGCCGACACCTGCACCGCCAGCCCGCGATCCGGCGTGACCAGGGCGGCATCGCGGCTCGGTGTTTCCAACGCGTCGCGCAGCGCGAGCGCGATGGCGCGCGCCTCGTCCTGTTCGTCGGCGGCGTCGAGCCGGAACATCCCCTCGACCAGCTCGACGAATTGCGTCTGCCATTCGGCGAGCGCCGCCGGGGGCAGGAAAGCCCGGCGCAGCAGGGCAATCCGGTTGGGCCGGCTGGCGGCGTTTTTTGCCGGCCATGATGCGACCTCCTCGCGCCGCGCGCCCATGGCGGTGAGCAGACGGCGCAGCCCGGCTTGCGGATGGGTGGGAGATGAATCCAGCGCGTCCCAGGCCGCATCGGACAAATCCGGGTCGAATCCGGCCAGGATCACCCTGCCCTGGTCGAGCCCGGCGACCACGCGGGCAAGCCGGGCGACCGCAGGAGATCCTGCGGCGATGCCGGCGAGCCAGACTTGTTGTGCCGGCGGATTGTCGCGCCAGAAGGTCACCTGCGTATCGAGCAGCAGGCGCAGCCGCCGCGCCGGATCGACCGCGCCGCGCGCGGCGAGAATCTCCGGCCAGGCGCGGGTGACGATGCCGAGGAAATCCAGCGTGCGCTGCCAGTGTTCGGCGAGATCGGGGGCGACGATGCCGGGCAGGGTTTCGGCGAGATCGATTTCCGCCTGTTCCGCCGCGTCGATCAGGAGTGCAAGGTCGTCGGCAAGGGTCAGCGCTTCGGCAAGCCGGGTCGGCGCGCCGTCCCGCCCGGCCATGCCGAGGATCAGCCGTGCCAGAATTGCCCGCCGTTCCTCGGGCGGAATCGCCGGCGGCAGATCGAGCCCGCCGGCGATGCCGAGGGAAGCTTCGTCGGGAGCGCCGATGGCGGTGATGCGCGGCAGGATTAGCGGCTTGCCATGGGCGGCAAGAAACCCGGCGGCGGCGGCACGGGCGGCACGGCGGGTCGGCAGGATCAGCAGCCCGTCGGCCGGATCGCGTCCCTCGGCGGCGGCGCTATCGAGCCAGGCATGGGCGAGGGCGGGCAGAAACTGCGCAGCCAGCGGGAATGCGGCGATATTCGGGGTCATGTAGCGCCCGCGACGAGCCGTTCGGGGCCATCGAGCGTCGCATGGCGGATTTCGCCGTTGCCCCAGGCGAGGGTGATGGTCAGCGCGTCGCGGGGCGCGAGAGGCCCCAATTTTTCCGGCCATTCGACCAGAGCGATCCCCGCCAGCGCCGTCTCGAAGCCGAGTTCGGCGACCTCGTCCGGGCCGCCGAGCCGCCAGAGGTCGAAATGCGCGATCGGCGGGTCGAGATCGTAGCTCTGCACCAGGGTGAAGCTCGGGCTCGGCACATCGAGCGCGGGATCGCCGGCGCGGGCGCGGATGAAAGCGCGGGCCAGGGTGGATTTCCCGGCACCCAGCGGCCCCGTGAGCAAGACAGCGTCGCCCGCCGTAGCGCGCGCGGCCAGTTCGCGCGCGAGGGCGACTGTCTCAGCCTCGCTATGGAGCAAAATCGTGCGAATCGCCATGCGGCCGATCCTGCCCGAACCGGCCGGCGCCGGCAAAGATTGACCGTCACCCGATTTCGGTTAGGCAGGGCGCATGGCAGAGACGATGACGGCCGATGTGGCCATTATCGGCGCCGGCCCGGTCGGGCTGTTCGCCGTGTTCGAATGCGGAATGTTGAAACTCTCGTCCGTGGTGATCGACGCGCTTGGCGAGGTGGGCGGCCAATGCGCGGCCCTCTATCCCGAGAAACCGATCTACGACATCCCGGCGCATCCGGCGATCGACGCGGCCGGGCTGATCGAAAAGCTGGAAGCGCAGGCCGCTCCCTTCGCGGCTCCCCGCCTGCTCGGCCGCTTGGTGACCGCAATCTCCGGCGAAGCGGGGGATTTCATCATCGCCACCGACCAGGGCGACACGGTTCGTGCCAAGGCCATCGTCATCGCCGCCGGCGCTGGCGCCTTCGGGCCGAACCGGCCACCGCTCGACAATCTTGCCTCCTATGAGGCCACCGGCGCCGTGCAATATTATGTCCGCCGGCGCGATACGCTGCGCGGCAAGCGCGTGGTGATCGCCGGCGGCGGCGATTCCGCCGTCGATTGGGCGCTTTCACTCAAGGATATCGCCGCCAGCGTCGCCGTGGTGCATCGGCGGGCAAAATTCCGCGCGGCCCCCGAAACCGCCGCCCAACTCGCCGGCGCCGCCGGACGCCGCGAAATCGACCTCGTGATTCCCTACCAGCTCCACGCGCTGCATGGCGAGGCGGGGGTGCTCCGCGCGGTCGAAGTGGCCGATCTCGACGGGAAAACCCGAAACCTGGACGCCGATATTCTTCTTGCGTTTTTCGGCCTCGCGACCGATCTGGGGCCGATCTCCCAATGGGGGCTCGATCTTGCGATGCATCATGTGATGGTGACGCCCTCGACCTGCGAGACCAGCACGCGCGGCATCTTTGCGATCGGTGACGTCGCGCACTATCCCGGCAAGCTCAAGCTGATCCTTCAGGGGTTTTCCGAGGCGGCGATGGCGGCGCACGCGATCCACCCGATCGTGCATCCCGGCGAGGCGCTGCATTTCGAGTATTCGACATCGAAAGGCGTCCCGGCCGTATGACCAGCTAAATTCCTGGATTTGCTTGAAATTTTATTGAATTTGCGGGCGACTGCAAAAAACCGAGGAAAACTCTACCAATGACGAGGAGCGCTCCCCATTTGCGACAGATCGGCGGGAGGAACTCCGAATGGACGCATTTTCAGGCTCGGTGGATACCTCGCGGTTTGCCGCCGTTCGCAACCATACGGAATATCTGGCCTCGGCATTGTCCGCCGAGGATCAGTGCATCCAGTCGATGCCCGACGCGAGTCCGGTCAAATGGCACCGCGCCCATACGACGTGGTTCTTCGAGCAGTTCGTTCTCGTGCCGCACCTGCCTGAGTACCGGATCTTCGATGCGGATTTTCAGTTCCTGTTCAATTCCTATTACGAAACGATCGGCGACCGGCAGCCGCGCCCGCAGCGGGGTCTGATTACCCGGCCGTCCTGCGACCACGTCACCGCGTATCGCGCCCATGTCGATGCCGCGATGGGGCGGCTGATCGGTCAACAGCGCAACAATCTCGCACATCTGATCGAACTCGGCCTGCAGCACGAACAGCAACACCAGGAATTGCTGCTCACCGACATCACCCACGCGTTCGCGCAGAACAAGCTGCTGCCGGCGGCGGTGCCGCATTTCGCCCGCCCGGCACCGATGCGCGGCGAGGCGCGGTTCGTCGCATTCGATGGCGGGTTGGTCGAAATCGGCCACCCCGGCGCGGGTTTTCATTTCGATAACGAGACACCGCGCCACCGTGTTCATCTCGAACCCTATCGTCTGGCGAACCGCCTGGTGCGCAACCGCGACTGGCTCGATTTCATGACCGATGGCGGCTACCGCACGGCAACGCTGTGGATGTCGGATGGCTGGGCCGAGGCGCAGGAACAACGCTGGTGCGCCCCGTTGCATTGGCGCAAGCGGGACGGGGTGTGGTTCGAGTTTGGTCCCGAAGGATTGCGGCGGCTCGATCCCGAGGCACCAGTTGCGCATATCTCCTGGTATGAAGCCGATGCGTTCGCCCGCTGGGCCTGGGCGCGGCTGCCGACCGAGGCAGAATGGGAAGCCGCGAGCGGCGATGCGCGTCTCTCCGAAATGACGGACACGGTTTGGCAATGGACCGCGAGCGCCTATGCGCCTTATCCGGGGTTTCGCCCGGTTCCCGGCGCGATCGGCGAATATAATGGAAAATTCATGATCAATCAGATGGTGCTGCGCGGCTCCTCGGTGGCGACCCCGCCGGGCCATGCGCGACCGAGCTATCGCAATTTCTACCATCCCGACAAACGCTGGCAGTTTTCCGGCCTGCGCCTCGCACAGGATTGTTGAGCGATGCCGGAGGGAAGCGGCGCGCTAGCGCCGGCGCGCAGCGATTTCGTGGCCGAGGCGCTGAACGGGCTGACCGCCCCGCGCAAATCGCTGCCGCCGAAATTCTTCTATGACGACGCCGGTTGCACGCTGTTCGGCGCGATCACCGAATTGCCGGAATACTACCCGACGCGCACGGAGCTTGGCATTCTGCGCGACATTGCCGGCGATCTCGCGGCACTGGTGCCGCCGGGTGCGGCGCTCGTCGAATACGGCGCGAGCGACGAGGCGAAGGCCGCGATCCTGTTCGCCGCACTCGATGTCGATGCCTATGTGCCGATCGATATCGCCCATCAGGCATTGACCGCGCTGAAATCGCGTCTGCGCTGGTCGCATCGCGCGGTCGCGCTGCATCCGATCGCGGCCGATTTCCTGGCCCCGGTGAAATTGCCCGCTGCGATCGGAGCAATGCCGAAACTCGGATTTTTTCCAGGCTCGACCATCGGCAATCTCGATCCTCCCGACGCGATCGCATTCCTGCGCCAGGTGCGCACGACGCTGGGCGTATGCGCTTCGCTGCTGATCGGCGTCGATCTCGAAAAATCCCCCGATATTCTGGTTCCGGCCTACGACGATGCGGCGGGGGTGACGGCGGCATTCAACCTGAACATGCTCACCCGGCTCAATCGCGAGGCGGATGCCGATTTCGATCTCGACCTGTTCGCCCATCGCGCGGTCTGGAACGACACGGCGAAGCGGATCGAGATGCACCTGGAAAGCCTTGTGGCGCAGAGCGTGCGTGTGGCGGGGCGGACCATCCGGTTCCGTGCCGGCGAGACGATCCATACCGAGAACAGCTACAAGTTCAGCATCGAACGCTTTGCCGGTCTCGCCACAAGGGCGGGATGGCACGTTGCGCGAAGCTGGACCGACGCCGAGCGGCTATTTTCGGTCCATTTGCTGAGTTAATACCAAATCTTATGAATCTCGACTCATGAGATTTGGTATGCGCGCGGGTTGGCGGGCGGCGCGCGCGAACATAAAGAGCGAATACCATGGGTCGCGATCAGCGAGACATGGTATAAGCCATTCGATCAGGAGAATTCTGGTTTGCGCTTCTCGATGAAGGCGCTCATTCCCTCGCGCTGGTGCGGGGTGCCGAACAGCGAGAGAAAAGTGGCCCGTTCGTAGCCGACACCTTCGGCCAGCGTGGTTTCATAGGCGCGGTTGACCGCGCGCTTCGCGATCGCGGTCGCGACCGGCGACATTCCGGCGATGGTTTCGCCAAGCTTCACCGCCTCGGCGATCAGATCGGCGGCAGGAACCACGCGGGCGACCAGATTGGCGCGCTCGGCTTCGGCCGCGTCCATCATCCGTCCGGTGAGGATCATTTCCATCGCCTTGGATTTTCCCACCGCCCGCGTCAGCCGCTGGGTGCCACCCGCACCGGGGATGACGCCGAGATTGATCTCCGGCTGGCCGAATTTCGCGGTGTCGGCGGCAAGAACGATATCGCACATCATCGCGAGTTCGCAGCCGCCGCCGAGCGCGTAGCCGGCCACCGCGGCGATGACCGGCTTGCGGATCGTGGTCACCACCTCCCAGGTCTTGCCGATGAAATCGTCGAGTGCCGTTGCGGGGTGGGTGCGGTTCTGCATTTCCTTGATATCGGCCCCGGCGGCGAAGGCGCGCTCGCTGCCGGTGACCACGATCGCGCCGATTGCCGTATCGTTGTCGTAACCACGCAGGGCGTCGCCCAGTTCGGTCATCAACTGGTCGCACAGGGCGTTCAGCGCTTTGGGTCGGTTCAGCAGGATCAGGCCGACCCGACCCTGGGTTTCGGTTGCGATCATCTCATAGTCCATGGCATCCTCCGCTTCGTTGCGGGGCAGAATGACCGAATTTCTGGGCGTTGAAAACCGTGGGACAGGCTTGCTGCCGATTTTGCGCGTGGCCCGTCCGACCGACCGGTTGGAACAGGTGACGCGTTTCTATCGCGACGGGCTTGGCTTCGCCGAGATTGGCCGGTTCGTGGATCATGACGGCTTCGACGGCGTGGTGCTCGGTGCGCCGCACGCGCCCTATCACCTCGAATTTACCCACCGGCGCGGCCAATCAATCGAGATTCGGAGTCTTTCAGCAGGTCCGAAAGTCGATCGAAGAACATCTTCATCGGTCCGCTCATGGCATACCAATAAACCGGCGTAGCAAACACCATGTGGCGATGCCCGATCATTTGGTCGACGACCGCTCGAAAGCCGTCATCGCGTTCAGTCCCGCCATAGCTGAACGGCCGAAGCTGCGACGCTGTGAGATCAATCAATGTGGCTCTTATAGATGCCGTAATGGGCCTGTGGCCGAGCTATAGGCGGCGTGGTGGCTGTCCCCCAGAGTGATGGTGTGTTGAACGGGGGTCCGAATGGGTCGGCCCCAAGCATCATCGAGGAACAGCCATGGAGTATTATGTTGGAATTGACGTCTCGCTGAAAGAGAGCAGCGTGTGCGTGGTGGATGGCAAGGGGAAGATCGTTCGCGAGGCGAAGGTGGCGAGTGAGCCTGAAGCGCTTTGCCGACTTGTCGGCGGGATCGGCTTGCCGCTGACCCGGATTGGTCTTGAGGCGGGTCCGCTATCGCAATGGCTGCGTGAGGGGCTGGTGGATGCCGGCTTCGAGGTGGTGCTGCTGGAGACGCGGCATGTGAAGGCGGCGCTGTCGGCGATGACGGTGAAGACCGATCGGAAAGATGCGCGCGGGATCGCTCAGCTGCTTCGCATGGGGTGGTATCGGCCAGTGCATGCCAAGTCGGCCGGCGCTCAGGAAGTGCGCGCCCTGCTTGTCGGACGCAAGCTGCTGCAAGCCAAGCTGTTGGATGTGGAGCTCAGCATTCGCGGTATCCTGCGTGGCTTCGGTCTAAAAGTTGGCGAGGTCAGTCGCGGGCGTTTTGAAGTTCGTATCCGGGAGCTTGCTGACGGGCATGCCATGCTCGAGACGGTGATCGGCGCAATGCTGCAGGCCAGGGCTACGCTATGGAGTGAGTTCACCCGCCTGCACCGCGCGATGCTGAAGATCGCACGGGCAGACCATGTCTGCCGGCGGTTGATGAGTGCGCCCGGGGTCGGCGCCCTCGTCGCGATCACCTATCGCTCCGCGGTCGACGAACCCGAGCGGTTCTGCAAATCCCGGATGGTTGGCGCGTATTTCGGATTAACACCGAAGAAATACCAATCCGGCGAAACCGACATCGACGGCGGGGTCAGCAAGGTCGGCGATGCCATGGTGCGGACAG